>CACYXE010000011.1 GCA_902778275.1 Oscillospiraceae bacterium | reverse complement strand
GATCTCGTCCATCGGCTTGCCCTCACCCACCAGGGTGATGACCTCGGACTCCGCAAACACCGTGCACTGCGCCGTGATGGGGATCACGTTCTTCGCCGTCAGGCTCAGCTTGGAGAATTCGGGCAGGCTCAGCTCAAAGCTGCGCGCCATCGCCTCGAAGAAACGCCCGGTACCAGCAGAGCACTTGTCGTTCATGGCAAAGTTCTTCACCGTGCCGTCCGTGTCAACGCTGATGCCTTTTACGTCCTGGCCGCCGATGTCGATGATGGCCTTGACCTCGGGATTGGTCACGTGCACGCCCATGGCGTGGCAGCTGATCTCGGAAATGTTCTCGTCGGCAAAGGGGACCTTGTTGCGGCCGTAGCCCGTGCCGATCAGGTAGCTCAGTTCCTTGGAGTCCTTCAGCCCCGCTTTCGCGCACACCTCGGCCATGGCCGCGATGGCGCTCTGCTCGGAATTGATCTTGCTCATGATGGTGGTGTCAGCCACGATCTTGCCGGTTTCATCCAGAATGACTGCTTTCGTGTAGGTGGAACCTACGTCGCATCCGCCGAAATACTTCATTATGATATTCTCTCCTCGTATTTTTTATAATAATTCTATTTTTTCAATTACCGTGAAGCGGCATCCTCTTTGATCACAAAATCAAAGCCCAGTGAAACGGGTTTGATTTTGCTGAGGAAGAAGGAGCCTGCAGATATGGAGCTTTCGCGGCCCTTACGGGTACCGCGGAAGCGGAATGGAGCAGGCTTCTTCTGACCTTACATGCAGACCTCGTCTTCGAACTCGACCAGGGTCGGATCAACAGGCTCGGCATGCTTGACGGTACGCATGTACTCGTTGACCTTGTCGCGCATGGTGCGGCGGGAAACGGTACGCGGATCCATCAGGTCGTGCTCGACCCAGATCAGGTCGTAGCCGCGCTGACGGCCCTGCTCGTCCAGCAGGCCTTGGACCGTAGCCATGTTCTTGCAGGCCACGTTCTGGTACATGATGACCAGAGGAGCGTTCCAGGCTTCCACCTGGCGCCAGCACTCGTCGACCACGTTCTGGTAGCCGCCGTTGGTGTGACGGCGCATGACCATGCGCTCGTACAGACGGGCCAGGTCGCGCAGGGCTTCTTCCTTGTCCTCGGTCTCCAGGTGCTTGGTGAAGTTCAGAGACTCCATCTCCACCAGGATGTCGATGCCCCAGCAGTTAGCCAGCCAGTTGGAGAAGTTGGCATAGTAGTGGGCCGGGCAGGACCACACGATGCCGCGGTACTTCATCTTGCGCTCGGGCCATGCGGTCTCGCCCTTCTCATAAGCCTTCATGAGGAGCTTGTTGACCTTCTGCATGGAAGGAAGGACACGCGGATCGCTGCCGCCGTCCATCTCGTAGTTCCACTTGCGGAACAGCTCATAGCTGGGTCCGATGAACTGCGGGCGGGCAGACTTGTTGATCTCCCACTTCTGCAGCTCCAGATCCGTTTCCTGATTGAAGCGCTTCATGCACTCAAAGTAGTGCTCCCAGTTCCACTTGGCGCCGGTGGCGTCCTCAATGGCCTTGATGCAGGCCTTAATGTCTTCGGCGGCCATCTGCACGGTATTCTCGTCGTCCAGATAACGGACGGGGAAGCAGAGATGGAACACGGGGATGTTGGGGAAGCGGCGGGAGAAGTAGGAAGAGGCCATGGTGGAGCCGTCGCAGGGCATGGAGCTGGAGATAAACAGCGAGCCCATGTCGGGCAGGGCGTCAATGACCAGCGCGCCGCACTCGGAAGACGGCACCGGGCAGGTATCGGAGGGCAGGCCGTAGGACTCTACCGCATCGATGTAGGGGATGCAGACCAGCTGGTCGATCTCAGAGACCAGGAACATGGGCAGCAGCTGGTGCGGGATGCTCAACAGGTCGGGGAAGCCGCAGGCGATCTGGCCCATGGTCATCTCGTCGAAGGTGAAGAGCATCTTGTTGAGCTCGTCGCTGTTGCCGTTCTTGCGGTCGGCCTTGGAGAGGAACACCAGGTTCTCCGCCACGTAGCGGAAGATCTGATAGGTGACCTCATGGCTCATGCGCAGGTTGGAGCCGCGCAGACCCAGGATGTTCTTGTCCATGAAGCCGTGGCAGCAGAAATAGGAGATCATCCAGCGATACCACAGCGCACTGTTCATGGCGGGGATCAGGTCCTTGGAGAAGGTGCCCAGCAGCATGCCCCACATGCGTGCCCACTCCCAGAAGTCATAGGCGGTGTCCTTGATGCCGCGCCATTCGCGGCGGACCGTGGCCATGGCGCCCTTGCGGTACAGACGGCCCAGGCTGCGCTCACCGTTGATCACGCGGTCCAGCTTCTCGGCGTTGTTCAGCGCCATGAAGTCCTTGTACTCGCCCTTCACGCGCTCCACGTCGGCCTTGCAGCCGTCCACGACGCCCTGTCCGAAGGCCTGCCAATCGGTCTCCTTCAGCATTTCGCCAAAGATGCCAACGACTTCTTTCAGGTTCTCGCCCTGCTTTTTCCAGTCGATGTTGTCTTTGGTTTTCCAGAATTTAGAATTGGGATATTGAATCTTTGCCATTACTTATTACCCTCCTCTTTATGGATGCGCTTGATCTCCAGCGATTCCACGAAGGCCTGCACACGGGTACGCAGCTGGCCGGAATTGCCGTTGTTGTACAGACGGTCGACGGAGAGGACGGGCCAGCCGTACTCATCATGCATGATGTGGCTGACCAGGGCGCGCTCAAAGCCCCAGTAGTCGCAGTACTTCATCTGCTCATAGATGATGCCCTCGGCGCCGAACTCCTTGGCCAGGCGGTCGGAAGTCTCACGGCGCTGCAGCACCTTCTCATCGGAGATGTAACGGGCGCACTCGGAAACCTCCATGTAGTGGCGGCAGATCTGGGTCAGCACGTCTTCCTCGTCATTGAGCTCGATGACCTCGCGGCCGGGCGTGGAGCCGAAGCAGTAACGGTCGGACACCACCAGAGCGCCGGCGCCCTCGATGAGCTTGGTCAGGCTGGGATCGTCGATCTCGGAGCCGACGACGGCAACACGGGCGCGGTAGGGATTCTTGCGGTCGGGCCGGCGGGCCTTCAGCTCCTCCAGGGTCTCGCGCAGATAGGGCAGGATCTGAGACTTGGGACATACATAGGTCACCAGGTTCAGAACATGGAATTCATAACCGGTCACGATGGGATTCTTGCGCTTGCGCATCTTGCTGATCTCGGAAATGATCTTGCAGACCTCGTTGTGCTCTTCCACAGCCTTGCGGATGGCAGCATCGGAAGTATCTGCGCCGAATTCTTTGGTCAGCCGATCCAGCACGTGGACCCGCATCTGTCTGACATAGCCGTCAATGGTGTAATCGGTGATCTTGAAGGGCATGTCGCAGTGGGTCACGAAGAAGTGGGGGTTCTTGTTGACTTCCAGGATCTCGAAGTGCTCCATGGACCGGTTCATCATGGAACATGCGTCCACACCGATGAGGGCATCCAGATACTGATAGCCGCCTTCAATGGCGCGCTCCAGCAGGGCACGGGCGTACTCGCAGGTGTAGTTGGACATGTAATAGGTGGCGATGTCGATGGAGCCGGTGTTGGGTGCGCGAAGCCTGGTCGAGAAGCAGTTGTCCACATTGAGCAGGACCTCGGGGATGTGGAAGCAGGTATAGCCGAGGCAAATACCGCCTGCCTTCTTCTCCTTTTCGATCAGCTCGTTGTCGGCGTTCTCAAGCAGGTTTTCAAAGTAGATCAGATGCTTAAGATCTTTCAAATGTTACACCTCTTCTTTTCAAAGTATTTCTATTTTCTGGAGTGCCTGGCGCACTCCTTTGAGCATTGCGGAATCCGCAGGCAGCTCCAGGACGCTCTTGCCGCGGATCTCGTTGGCGGCAAAGGTACTGTCTGCGGGGATGGCGGTGAGGATCTCCACACCGGGGACCTGCATCAGGTCCACAAGCTCCGGATTGGTCACCCGGTTGATGATGGCGCCGATCCGATCGTAGGCGATCAGCTCATCGGCCACATTCTTGATGGTGCCGATCACCTGTCCGCCCTTCTTGCTCTGATCGGTGATGAGCAGCAGGTGCGTGACCTTTTCCATCACGCGCCGCTGGATCTGCTCGATCCCGGCCTCGCCGTCGATCACCACGTAATCGAAGCTGTTGGCCAAAATGCCGATCACTTCTTTCAGATAGGAATTGACCTTGCAGTAGCATCCGGAGGCCTCCGGTCTGCCAATGGCAAGAAACGCAAAGCCGGGCATCTCCACCAGCGCGTCAAAAATCTTGAAACGCGCCTCGCTGAGAAGCTCCAGGGCCTCCCGGGTCTCGCCATTTTCCACACTGTCGACGATGCTTGTACGAATATCGTCCAGCGTCAGTTTCACATCCACGCCAAGAGCCACAGACAACCCCACGGCGGGGTCGGCGTCGATTGCCAGGATCTTCTTGTCCGGAAACTGTTCCACAAGAAGTCTGACGATGGATGCGCAGATCGACGTCTTGCCCACACCGCCCTTGCCGGCGACGGTGATGATCTTGGCCTTATTTTCCATGAGCTTCCCCCCTAAAGAAATGCGCAATAATTTCAGGATAAACTATCGTTGTCATTTTAACATAAGCGGATAAAATATGCAAGATAAACACTTAAAAATTGTACATCCAGTCTTTTTTGGTGCAAAATGCTAAAATTTCTTTGTCCTGCGGAAAACCCTTGTTTAGACAGTGGATTCCCGGCCGTCCAAAAAACCAGATTATGTCTACCGCCCCCTGTTTTGCACAGCAGTGCGGCAAAGCGGCCGCCAGGGAACGCCCCCGTTTTTTCCTGTTTTCTCCCTGCAAAAACCATGGAATTTACAGCGCCAAGCGACAGTTTTCTATGAATTACATAATTATAATAATCTTATCTTATGTAAACTATCTTCGGAGGCTGCACACATGGCAATTGGAGGGCAAAAAAGACTGGCCGCGATCCGTTCCGCGGCGGAGAGCGGGCAATTTGACAGACGATTTCTGACGGCTGCGCGCTATGGCATTTTTCTTGCGCTGGGGTTCATCATGTCCAGCGCCCGTGTCCTCGCGGACAAGGCGCCCTTCGGCGTGGCGATGGTAGCGAGCGCCGGGTCCGGCCTTACCGGGGTCGCAGCTCTGCTGGGCGCCTCCCTGGGCTACCTGCTTGGCGGCGGGTTGGAGTGGGGCATCCGCTACATCGCCGCGGCGGTGCTGGCCTATACGGTCTCCTTTGTGTTCCATGAGCTGCGCTTTTCCCGGGTGGAGTATTTCATGCCCACCGCCGCCGGACTCATTATGCTGATGACCGGGCTTCTGGGCAGCTTCTACCTGCCTGCGGACGGCGCGCCCCTGGCGGCCGGCCTGTTTCTGGAGACCGTGCTGGCCTTCGGCGGCACTTACTTCTTCCGCGCGGCGCTGACGGACGAGCTGCTGAGTACCGAGACCGCCGAGCTGCGGCACAGCGTCTCGGTGATGATCCTGGCCGCCTGCGCGCTGATGGCCTTTTCCCGGATCGTGATCTTCGACACCGTGTCCATCGGGCGCTTTCTGGCGCTGCTGCTGGTGATGACCTCCGCCATGAAGGGCGGTATGCTCACCGGCGCCGCCGTGGGGACGGTACTGGGCCTGGCCATGGACATCAGCCATGTGGGCGCGCCCTTCTACGCCATGGCCTATTCTTTCTCCGGACTGCTCTCCGGGGTGTTCGGCAAGCACGGCAGGCTGCTGTTCGTGTTATCCTTCATCCTGGCGGGGGCGCTGGCCGTGGTCTGCGCCTGGAATGCAGAGATCTACATCAGCGCCCTGTTCGAGACCTTCTGCGCCTCGGTGCTGTTCATGGTCCTCCCCTCCTCCTGGCTCAACCGGATCGGCGTGATCCTCCAGGGCATGGATCGGGGCGGCGGGGAATCCGGCCTTCGGCGCTTCGTGGCCCGCCGGGTCAAAAATCTCAGCGAGGCCTACGGCGAGTTGTTCGAGATCGTCCGGCGCAATGTGGAGGAGCCCTACAACGACGAGAACGTGGCCCGGATCTTTGACCGGGCGGCGGACGAGGTCTGTGTTCGCTGCCGGAACAAGAACCTCTGCTGGAACGCCGAATACATGGACACGCTCTCCGCCATGAACGACGCCACCCACGCCATGATCGCAAACGGCACTCTGAGCGCCGAGGACCTGCCCGGCTACTTCCGGGAAAAGTGCATCGGCCTGCCCGCCTTCGTGACGGCGGTCAACGGTGAGCTGCGGGGTCTCAACTACCGGCGGCAGCTGCGCAGCCGCCTGTCGGAAAACCGGAGCGTGGCCTGGGCCCAGTACACGGACATCTCCCAGGTCCTGGGTACGGTTGCCGACGAGCTGGGCAGCATCAACGGCGCCGACCCCATGGTGGAGCGCCGCCTGATCCGCTATCTGCGCTCTCTGGATATCGACGCGGAGGCGGCTGTCTACCGAGACGGCGGCGGGAGGCTCCACGCCGTCATCGAGAGCGGCCGCCTTACCCCCTTGACCAAGGAGCCGGACTATTTGGAAAAGCTCTCCGCCGTGGCGGGAGTACGGCTGTGCCAGCCGGAGGAGCTGCGGGAGGGCAGCTCCCGTCTGACTCTGCTGGAAGCGGAGCCCCTGGCGGTCTCCGTGGGCATCGCCTCCCTGAAGAAGCGGGGCGAGACGGTCAGCGGCGACAAGGGCAGCTATTTCAAAACCGACGCGGGCGTGCTCTGCGTCCTGCTCTCCGACGGGATGGGCTGCGGCGACGAGGCCGCCAGGGACAGCGCCCAGGTGATCTCCATCCTGGAAAAGTTCCTTCGCTCCGGGGTGGACCCGGCCGTGGCCATGAAAATCCTCAACTCCGTGATGCTGCTGCGGGGCGGGGGCGGCTGGGGCTTTGCCACGGTAGACCTGATGTGTGTAGACCTGTTCAGTGGGGAGACCTGCTTTTACAAATACGGCGCCGCCCCCTCCTATGTAAAAAACGGCAAGAGCATCCGCCGCATCAAGGGCGAGACCCTGGCGGCAGGCTTGTCCGCCGGAGAGGGGATCGCGCCGGATATCGTGCGCATGCGGCTGCGCCCCGGCTCCCTGGCGGTGATCGCGACCGACGGCGTCATCGCGGATACGGATGACAGCTGGCTGAAGGCCATGCTGGAGACGGAATATGAGGACATGAAGGCCCTGGCCCGGGCGGTACTCAAGGAGGCGGAACAGCTCTACGGTGTCACCGACGACATGACCGTGGTCACGGTGCGCGTGGAGGAGCGGCTATGAGCCCCCTGATCCGCCGCCGGTACCGGAACGGCAAGGCGGTCCAAGCCCGGCAGCGCCCGCCCCGCCGGGGGACGCTCAAGGGCTGTGTGCACAATGTGATCGTGGTCAAGCCCCCGGACAGCCGCTTCCGGGAAGCGGTGTTCATCCTGCGGGACGATTATTTTCTCAACGAGGGCGTGGGCGAGGCGGAACTGCTGCGCCAGGCCAGAGAGGCCGCCCGGGACTATACCTATGAGGCGCTCCCGTCCACGCGGGTGCGCGTCCCCTGGGCGCTGCTGCTGTTCACCCTGGCCGCCGTCCTGGGTACACTGAAGCTGTTGGGGGTGATATGAAAGCGGTACGGCAAAGGTCGTTTTGACCTTTGCCGTACTGTAGTTTTCAGTTTTCAGATTTTAGTTTTTAGGGGTGTATCGGTCAGGTGTCTCCAGTCTGCTGAAGCATTTCATTGGAGACAAAGCGGTATCGCCCGTCCCCGCAAAGGCGCAGGGTCAGCAGATGTGTAAAAGCGCGGTCTGTGGCCTGCTCCACTGTCACCGCATCTACGGTCAGCGTTACCGTCCCGTCTTCCTTGTACCGGACCGCCGTCACCTCAGGGACCGGGTTTTCTCCCGGGCCGTGCAGGCCCTGGATGGGAACGGGATAGACGTCAGGCTCCGCATCATAGTCTGCGGCAGAGCGGACAACATCTCGTGTCACATCCAGATAGCGAAGCAGCAGATCCTCAAAAATGTCTGCCGGTACCAATGTGATATCCCGCTGCCCTTCCATCGGCCAGGGGTTATCGTAATAAGACAGCGTTTTTCCCGTCTCAGCCCGATACAATACCGGGAACAGATCGTTCAGCTTGACTGCGGAGAGATCACCGGCAGTCCAGTCCTCGGAAAACAGCTCGTGCCCCCGGTATCCAAGCGCCGCAAGCGTTTCTGTCCAGGCTCGGCACGGTTCGTCCAGCGGTTCCATGCGGATCATCGTGGTAGGCTCGATATAGCCGTCGTGGTCGCTCTCCGCAGTGTTGTCGGGGATGTCGCAGGTGAAGATCAGATATCCTTTATCTGTCAGTTCCAGCCGGGTCAAGGGATATTCCAGGTCATAGGTCACCGCCGGTTTTTCATCCAGCCAGGCGACACGGATCATCCGGCACCGCTCTTCCCCATCAACCCGAATCATAACGGTATCGATCAGGCCGCCATCCTGGCAAATACGCACAAAATCGATTGCTGTTTCCTCATCTGATGAATTCGACGTAAAAAACGCTTTGACTTGTTCCGCGTTTACAAAGGGGAACCGTCCCGCCACATCTACGGCCGGGATCCCCTTTTCATCAAGCCGCGCCAGGATGGCCGGGATATCACAGCTATCCTCCGCGCACAAGTCCCTGCAGCTTTCGGCAACTGCCAGCGCCTGTTGTTGGAATTTGTCTGTTGCAGCTTCTTCCCTTCCCTGCCGTGCGGCACAGCCGCAAAGCAGGCCGGGCAACAGCAGCAGGTACAGGAAAAGCCTGATCTGTTGAATGATTCTTTTCAATGCCGCTTCCTCAAACCATAGAGGGCTCCACAGTGTGGAACCCTCTGTGAGACTTTATTCCGCCTCGTCGAAGACGATCTCGGCTTCTTCGTTGTAAAACAGGGAGGAATATTCCTCCAGGGTGATGCCCAGGCTGTAGATCTGCCAGGCGGTGTCTTCGCCCACATAGCGGTAATGCCAGGGCTCATAGGGCGCGCCGGTCAGGTCCGAGGCGTCCTCAGGATACCGGAGGATAAAGCCGTAGCGCCAGGCGTTTTCCCGCAGCCACTGCTGGGTCCCGGTCCGCTCCTGCGTGTCATCCGTGGCGGGATGGGTCCCGTCCACAATGTCCACCGCCAGACCCAGCTCATGCTCGCTGCTTCCCGGCCGGGCCACGGTCTCGGCAGCCAGGTCCTCCGCCTGCTCCGCATCCGCGCCGCCATCGATCAGCCGCTGCACCTGCTGAGCAAACAACTGCTCCTGCTCCTCCCGGTCTCTGTAGGCCGACAGCAGAAGGGGCTCATAGCCCGCCGCCCTGCAGTCCGCCAGCATGCTTTTCAGCTTGGCGGCACAGCTTCTGTCCAGCTTCATGCCGCCGCCCACATTGGTCAAGTGGGGCTTATAGCCGGTATCGTCCATGTAGTTCCAGGGGTTGACCAGCACGACGGTGCGGCTCTCCAGCCGCTGCTCCTGCCAGCCCTTCAGCCGGGCCCCCACGAACACCAGCAGCGCCACGGCCAGCAGCGCCCCCAGGTATTTGAGCGCGCTGCCATAGCCTTTTCTCCGCGGCGCGGGTCGGTTTTCTGTTTGCATGGTCTGTGCCATATCGTTTCTCCTGTTCTGGCAAGACTGTCATCCATGGTTTTATCTTAGCATACTTTCCCCTGAAAAAACAGGCGCGGGGCGCAGAATTCATAAATCTTAAGAAATGCGCCGTGAAACGCGCAGACCCGGCGGCACCTGTGCGCCGCCGGGCCTGTCTCGTTTATCTGCCGCGCCGGAGCGCGACGTACTCCTCCAGGGTCACGCCTTTTTCATAGATGTCCTTGGCAAAGCGCTCTCCCACATAGCGGTAATGCCAGGGCTCGTAGATGATGCCGGTGATGTCTGTGGTCCCGTTGGGATAACGCAGGATGAAGCCGTAGCGCCAGGAATTCTCCATCAGCCAGCGCTGGGTCCCGGTCCTCTCCTGTCCCTCGTCCAGATAGGTGTACTCGCTGTCGATGATATCCGCCGCCAGTCCCAGCTGATGCTCGCTGGTACCGGGGAGTGCCACCGACTGGGCCGCGATATCCGGCGCGTCGTCCCAGCTGTAGCCCATGCTCAGGACCCGGACCAGCTTGTTGTAAAACAGAGCCTCCTGCATGGCCTGGGTCCGGTAAGAGGAGCATATGTAAGGCCGGTATCCGGCCTCCTGACAGTCGGCGATCATCCGCAGCAGCGCATCGTCGCAGAGCGTGGCGATAGACTGATCCTCACCGATCTGCCACTCGCCCACCGGGACTACCTCTACGGAGTAGTCCGCGGGCACCGGGTTCCAGGGATTGACCAGCAGCAGCAGCTCCAGATGCAGATCCTCATAGGCCGCCGCCTTCTCCGCAGGCAGCGCAGCCAGGGCCGCCTTATCCAGGTACAGCGCCTGCTCCCGGTCCTCCGCGGCCTGCCGCACCTCCGCCGCCAGCTCCGCCGCGATGGCGCGCCCCTGGGCCGTGGTGCGCACGTCCCGCTCCAGGCCGAGACCGATCTGGATCCCCACGCCCAGCAGCAGCGCGAACAGCGCCAGCACGATCATCCATGTTGTATTTTTTTCTTTCAGCTGCATAGAATAAACCTTTAGAATGCCAGGATCCCCAGATGCTCCAGGAGGATCTTCAGGCCCATCAAAATCAAGATCACGCCGCCGACAAATTCGGCTCCGCTGCGGTATTTCATGCCGAAGACATGTCCCACATAGATGCCGATCCCCGACAGCACGAAGGTCGTCACGCCAATCAGCGCCGCCGCAGGCAGGATCCGTACCGACAGAAAGGCGAAGGTGATCCCCACCGCCAGCGCGTCGATACTGGTGGCCACCGCCAGCATCAGCATCTTCTTCACGCTGAAATCGTCGTCCAGCTTCTCGCCCTCGCTGAAGGCCTCCTGGATCATACTGATGCCGATGATGCACAGCAGCCCGAAGGCGATCCAATGGTCGATGCTGGTGATGAAATGCTCAAAGCGGTAGCCCAGCAGGTAGCCCAGCAGCGGCATCAGAAACTGAAAGCCGCCGAAGTAAAGGCCCACCAGCAGCACGTGCCTGCCATTCAATTTGTCCACGCTCAGGCCCTTGCACACGGACACGGCGAAGGCGTCCATGCTCAGGCCCACGGCAATCAGGAAAAGCTCGACAAAACCCATTCCGTCCCACTCCAATCTCTCACGAGAGTACAACATGTTTACAGAAAAGTCAAGAAAAGCGCCTTGTAAGATCCTGGCTGCCGCGGTAGAATCAGGACAGAAACGTGAAAGGAGCGTCCCTCATGCAGGAAACCTATGATTTTTTGAAGCAGGCTGGGACTTATTACCTGGCTACATGTGAAAACGGGCAGCCCCGGGTCCGGCCCTTCGGCACGATCCACCTGTACCGGGACCGACTGTACATCCAGACCGGCAAGGTCAAGGCCGTATCCCGCCAGCTGCACGCCAACCCCAAGCTGGAGATCTGCGCCATGCTGGGCGGCCGCTGGCTGCGGCTGGAGGCCACCGCCGTGGAGGACGACAGCCGGGAGGCCCGCGTCAGCATGCTGGAGGCCTACCCCTCCCTGCAGGCCATGTATTCTCCCGACGACGGCAACACGGAGGTCTGGTATCTGCGCAACGCCACCGCCACCTTTTCCTCCTTCACCGAGCCGCCGAAGACTGTAAAATTTTGATCAGCAGCTGTGAAAAGCGCCCGGGTTCTCGATTTTGAACCCGGGCGCCTTTCTTTATGATCGTTCCGCTCGCTGCTTACTCCTCCAGAGCCCGCTCCTGATAGGCAAAGGTGGAATTCATGATCGCCTCCACGTTGATGAGCTTGCCGATGGTGGCCCCGGCCCGGAGCTTGTCGCTGACGTCCGTCTCCGTCTGCATCATTTTGGTGGTCTTGGCCAGGATCTCCTCCGCCCGGTCATAGGGGACGACACAGGCCCCGTTGCCGTCGATGAGGATGATGTCCCCGGGATTCACCGGCGCGCCGGCGCACTGGATGGGCAGATCCACCCGGCCGTAACCCGCCATGCAGCCCACGTTGGGGCAGATGCCCCTGGCCATCACCGGGAAGCCGATCTTGCGGATCTCCTCCACATCCCGGCAGGCGCCGTCGATCACAGCGGCGATCACGCCCTGGTTCATGGCGGAGAGGGTGATGTTCTCGCCCCAGAAGGCGGTGTTGCGGGAATCGTGGGCGTCAATGACCACGACGTCGCCGGGCTTGGCCAACTCCAGGGCCATGACCACAGCCGACAGGTCGCCCGCGATGGTCTTCACCGTCCGAGCCACGCCCGCCAACCGGGGATCCTTGCCGATGGGCCGCAGATCCGCGTACATGCCGTTGAGCCTGTCCATGCAGTCCGTGGCCGCACAGGTGACGGAATCATACTGATCGATCAATGCCTGGAAATCCTTCGCGATCTCATAAGGGCTTCTGGTTTTCTCCATGGTTATTTCCTCCTGTCTGTATAGTATTCCAGTATTTGGTTTCGCTCTTTTCATCAGTATACTATGTTGATAGGTAAAGTGCAAGGGCGCCGTCAACAAAAGCAGCGCGGACCGCCCGAATGGCTGCGGTCCGCGCTGCTTGATCCGTATGATCAGAACTTGTCGTCCAGCTTGTAAGTGATATCCTCTTTGAAGCTGAGTCGCTCCTCCTTCTGGTTGAAGATGCGCACGACAGAGGGGATATGCTTGAAGATCACCAGGAGAGCGATCATAACTGTCAGTTCCATGATGAGCCTCTCCTCCACCACCAGGATGGCGGTGATGACGACCACCAGGGCCCCGGCCACGGCGCCCAGGGTCAGATAGCGGCTGAACCAGCTGGCCGCCGCGATGATGACCGCCGCGGCGATGCCCACGGACAGGTCCACACACAGGGCCGCCGCCACCAGGGCCACACTGCCATGGCCGCCCCGGAAGCGGTTGAACACCGGATACATCCGGCCCATCATCAGACAGAAGCCCGCGAAGGCCCGGCCTGCGTCGGCATGGCCCTTCAGGCTCAGCAGCAGGCCGCCCAGCAGGATGGGCAGCAGGTCCTTGACCACTTCCACCGCCAGCAATTTCAAAAAGCCCGGGATGCCGTAGATCCGCCGGAAGTTGGAAAGCCAAACGTTTCCTCTCCCCAAGCGGCGCAGGTTCCGGCGGAAAACGAGTTGGGAAGCCAGGCGCTGGGTACTGATGCTGCCGATGGTATAGGCAAAAAAGGCCGTGATCAGCAAAAGGATCCAATATGCGATCATTCTTTATCCCCTTTCTGCCGGATGATGATGCGGATCGGCGTGCCCTCCAGGCCGAACACAGCCCGGATCTGGTTCTCCAGATACCGCTGGTAGGAGAAGTGGAACAGTTCCCGGGAGTTGCAGAAGATCACGAAGGTGGGCGGCTTGATGCCCGTCTGGGTCATGTAATAGATCTTCAGCCGGCGGCCCTTGTCCGTAGGCGGCTGGACCCTGGCCTGGGCGTCCGCCAGGACATTGTTGAGCATGCCGGTGGTGATGCGCATATTGCTCTGGTCGTTGACGAAATTGATGAGTTCGAAGATCCGGTTGGTGCGCTGGCCGGTGAGGGCGGAGATGAACAGGATGGGCGCGTAGCTCATAAAGCTCAGATCCCGCATCACGTCCTTGCGCATCTTCTCCATGGTGCCGGTCTCTTTTTCCACCAGATCCCACTTGTTGACGATGACGATGCTGGCCTTGCCCGCCTCATGGGCCATGCCCGCGATCTTGGTGTCCTGCTCGGTGACGCCGTCCCGGGCGTCGATCATGATGAGGCACACGTCCGCCCGCTCGATGGCAAGCTGCGCGCGCATGACGGAGAACTTCTCCACCCGCTCGTCCACCCTGGACTTGCGGCGGATGCCCGCCGTGTCAATGAACATGTAGCGGCCGAACTGGTTTTCATAGACGCTGTCCACCGCGTCCCGGGTGGTGCCCGCCACGTCGCTGACGATGACCCGCTTCTCCCCCAGGATGTGGTTGACCAGGGAGGACTTGCCCACATTGGGCTTGCCGATGATGGCCACCCGGATCAGATCCTCTTCCTCTTCGTCCTCCGCTTCCTCGGGAAAATACTTCATACACTCGTCCAGCAGATCGCCGGTGCCGTGACCGTGGATGGCGGAGACCGGGATGGGATCGCCCAGCCCCAGAGAATAAAACTCATAGACAGCCGGGTCGGTGATGCCGGTGGAATCGGCCTTGTTCACCGCCAGGACCACCGGCTTGCGGGAGCGCAGCAGCATGTTGGCCACATCCTTGTCCGCCGCGGTAACGCCGGTGCGGATGTCCGTCACCAGAATGATCACCGTAGCCGCGTCGATAGCGATCTGGGCCTGCTCCCGCATGAAGAGCAGGATCTCGCTGTCGGTGCTGGGCTCGATGCCGCCGGTATCTACGATATCAAAGGTCCGCCCGCACCACTCGCACTCGGCGTACAGCCGGTCCCGGGTGACGCCTGGGGTATCTTCCACGATGGAAAGCCGCTGCCCCACCAGCCGGTTAAAGAGCATGGACTTGCCCACGTTGGGTCTGCCTACTATGGCTACAAGAGGTCTTGCCATGTGTACCTCCCTTTGCTTCAATTCTGATTGTATTGGTAATATTCTGTCTCCGCGCCGTCCCGCCTGGGCAGCTTCAGCTCCGGCAGCAGGCCGCTCATGGCGTCCCACAGGGCGAAGCCGTCCTGCTCGATGGGATAGATCGGCACGCCCAGGGCCTCACTCGCCTGCTCCAGGGTCACGTCGTCGAGAAAATCCATTTCCCGGCGCCGCAGCATGTTCTGGGAGATGAACAAGCGCTGCCCCAGATCCCGCCCCTTCAGCTGGGCGATCAGGTCCTGGCCGGTGATGAGCCCGGTCACATTGATGCTGCGGCCGAAGAAATCGTTCTGGATGGCGTAGACCCTGCCGTCAAGCTCGGGATAGGTCTCTCCCCCCAGGTTCAGGAGCTTCCGGAAAAAGGGCGCCGCCGAGGTGCCGGTGGCGATGGAAAAGGGGACGCCGTCCGGCGGATCGGACAGCTTCAGCGCCGAGCGGTACTCGGTCTCCATCAGGCGCAGCATGCCCACGCCGTTTTCCAGCTGGGTGTATTCCTCGTAAAAGTCATCCGGCGGGATCTCCCGCCCGGCCTTGAGATACATCTCATCGCCGCAGAAGAAGATGCGGCTGCCGTATTTTTCCACACATTCGTCGCCGTAGGCGGTCACCTGGTCGATGGTCTCCCCGGCGTGCTCGGGTGTGAAGGCTGTCAGCGGATAAAGCCCCTCCCGGAAGCGGGTCAGGCCCACCGGGACGATGGACACGCTGTGCACCTGGGGGTAAAGCTCCGCCAGGTCCCGCATGCTGCGGTCCAGCTCCGCCCCGTCGTTGAGACCCGGGCAGCAGACGATCTGACAGTTCATGACGATGCCCGCCCCGGCAAAGCGCCGCATGACCTCAATGGTCTCTCCCGCCCTGGGATTTCGCAGCATCCGGCAGCGCAGCTCCGGGTTGGTGGTGTGGACCGAAACGTTCACCGGACTCACATGCAGGGCAATGATCCGGTCGATCTCCC
The DNA here is from genome assembly GCA_902778275.1 of Oscillospiraceae bacterium. Lineage (GTDB taxonomy): Bacteria > Bacillota > Clostridia > Oscillospirales > Oscillospiraceae > Limivicinus. The sequence continues at coordinate 45,539 of CACYXE010000011.1, read as the reverse complement.
GCCGGGACAGGTTGGTCAGGGTGATGTAGTTGCCCAGCAGAAAGCTCAGCCGGGCGTCGTCATCCTTGAAATACATAGTCTTGCGCATGCCCTTGGGCAGCTGGTCGATGAAGCAGAACACGCAGTTGTTGGCGCAGGAACGGGGATTGTCCATCAGATAGGTCTCAAAATCCAGGCCCAGGTCACCGCCCTCGCCCTTGCGCACCTCCACCGTGTACTCGCTGCCGTCAGGACGGCGCAGCACTACATGCAGCCTGGCGTCGTAGGCGTAGAACTTATAGTCCAGCACGTCCACGATCCGCTTACCGTTTATGGAAATGAGACTGTCGCCCACCCTCGCCCGCCTTGCCAGGGGGCTGTCGCGGTCGATGGATTTGATCACATTCTTCATTATAGACACCTATCCTGCGAGCGGAGAAGCTGTTGCTCCGTCAAAAGCAAAAGGAGGAAAGGTTTTCTCCCTCTCCTCCTCAAGCTTTTTTACTTGCTCTCTTCGACATTGATGACCACGCGGCCCTTGTACTGTCCGCAGGCCGGGCAAGCACGGTGAGGCATGCAAAACGCGCCGCAGTTGGGGCACTTGATGATGCCGGGCGCTTCGAGCTTCCAGTGGGAAGAACGTCTCTTATCACGTCTCTGTCTAGATACTTTTCCTTTCGGGACTGCCATGTTGACACCTCCTGATCACAGCTGTTTTGAGCAGCTTATTATTCTTTATCCAAAAGCTGCTCAAGTACAGCAAATCTTGGATCCTTTTGTTTCCTGCACCCGCAGGGGCCCTCGTTCAGGTTCTTGCCGCATGTGGAGCAGAGGCCCTTGCAGTCCTCTTTGCAGAGGAACTTGGTCTCCATATCCAGAATGAAGCAGGTGGATAAAACCTCATCCAGGTCGATCTCGTTGCCGTCGAGCACGAAGAACTCGGGAAAATCCTCGCTCTCCTCCTCGACGATGGTGGCGTTCAGATCTGTCACCTTCACGCTGTCGAAATCAGTGCCGCAGCGGTCGCAGATGCAGGTCATCTCCGCGGTGAGCGTCCCGGTCAGATGGAGGATGCCCGCCTCGTTGTAGACCCGGCCTTCCGCATAGGGCTTTTTCCGGTAGGCCAGCACCGAGGGGAAGTCCAGCCCCTCCGTCTCCAGCTCACAGGAAAAGGGCACGGAGCCGCCGGGGATCTCAATGATTTCTCTCAGGTCAAGCCGCATAAAAGCACCTCGCAGGCAGGGCTGCCCCGCCACAGTCGCTTAGATATTATAGTTGAACGGCTACCGCTTGTCAACAGGAAATTTCCGATGTATAATGAAAAAAATCATACAAATTTCATTCCCGGAGAGGGCCGTTTTTTATGAAGGAATTCACCGTAAAATCCAACGACGCCGGGCAGCGGCTGGATCGCTTTGTGGGCAAGGCCGTTCCCCTGCTGCCGGAGTCGCTGCTTCAGAAGTACATCCGCCTCAAGCGCATCAAGCTCAACGGCAAGGGTGCCAAGCGGGACACCCGCCTGCAGCCGGGGGACGTCCTGCAATTATACATTAACGATGAATTCTTTGAAAAGCCCCGGGAGGACAACGCCTGGCTGAAAGTGGGCACGCCAAAGCTCCACATCGTGTACGAGGACGAGAACATCCTGCTGGCGGATAAGAAGCCCGGCGTGCTGTGCCACAGCGCGGGCGTATGGGATTATAATACGCTCATCGCCAATATTCAAGCCTACCTGGCGCAAAAAGGCGAATGGCGGCCCAGAGCAGAAAATTCCTTCACCCCGGCGCTGTGCAACCGCATCGACCGGAACACCGGCGGCATCGTCATCGCCGCCAAAAACGCGGAGGCCCTGCGCATCCTCAATGAAAAGATCAAGGACCGGGAGATCGAAAAATACTATCTCTGCGCCGTTCAGGGCAGGCCCAGGCCGCCCGAGGGGCGGCTGGAAAACTACCTTTTTAAGGATGCGCAGAAAAACCAGGTTTTTGTGAAAAGCAAACCGGAGCCCGGCGCCAAGACCGCCGTGACGGAGTACAGGCTGCTCTGCTCCAGGGGGGCGCTGTCTCTGGTGGAGTGTCATCTGCTCACCGGCCGCACCCACCAGATCCGTGCCCAGATGGCCAACGCCGGCTGGCCCCTGCTGGGGGACGGCAAATACGGCAGCGAACGTTTTAACAAGGATTATCGGGAAAAGGGCCAGGCCCTGTATTCCTACCGGCTGGTCTTCACCTTCCCCACCGACGCAGGGATCCTCAACTATCTGCGGGGCCGGGAGTTCAAGGTGGACAAGGTGGACTTCGCGGAGAAATATTTTCATATGGAATCGGTTTGAAGCCGGACATCGGCAAGGGGAGCGTACTGTGCAAACGGTACGCTCCCCTTGCTTTTTATACCTGCGAAAGCATCTGCCGGACTTCTTTCAGCAGTTCCGGCTGGGTGATCCGCTTTTTCTCCCGCATGGGCGCGATCAGCGTCAGGGCATACAGATGTCCGGACAGGTCCCGGTAGGGAAAACTGATGCTGAACACGCCGGACACATATTCCTCCTGGCATACCGCGTAGCCCCGCCGCCGGGTAAGCTGCAGCTCGGCGCGCAGATCCTCCTCCGTCAGCTGCCGCTTTTGGAACGACCGGATCTGCAGCCCATCAAAATAGGCGTCCAGCTGTTCGGCGTCCAGCTGGGAAAGGATCACCTTTCCGCTGCTGGTGCAGTAGGCCGGGGCTGTCTCCGCGCTGAGGAAATCCAGGTCCTTGTTATAAAAGCGGGGCACCCGGAACAGAAGCAGCGCTTCCTTCCCCAGCATGGTGTTGATGTTCACCGACACATCGAAACGTTGGGAGACCGCATGGGCCACCGGAATCAGCTTCTCCACGCTGGGATCATTGACCACCAGTCGGGCCCCCAGCACATACAGCAGCCAAGTGAGCTCATAGCGCCGGGTATGGGGGTTTTTCTCCACCAAGCCCTCCCGCTCCAGCGTCTGCAGAAAGCGATTGGCGCTGGAAATGGAGCAGTCCAGCTGCCGGGCGATCTGAGTCACGGTCAGTTCCCCGTTGTGAGCCGCCATCAGTTCCACAAGGCGCAGAGTCTTGCTGACAGCATCGATATTTTCCGTGCCGGACATAAGCTGTCGCCCCCTCAGTCTTTGCGCTGCCCGCAAAGGCTTTTTCGTTCAGCGCAATATTCTTTGCGATTTCTTTACGGCCGTTGACAGGCTTCCCGCCTTAGGCTTTAATGACCATAACCGGGATTTTTGTTTTTATTATTGTAGCATATGAAATAAATAAGTGCAAGAATCCCCATAAAACAGAAAGGTCGTGAATCAGCATGAAATTTGATCTCATGGGCACCGCACACCTTACCCGCAGCAGAGTCGCTGTCCCCCCTGTCAAGATCTTTGACAACATGGCCATCATCGGCACGGAAGGTACCAACTGCATCATCATTGAAAGCGACGAAGGGCTCATTCTCCTGGACGCTATGTGGCCCGGTGAGTTCTTTGAAAACCTGATCGAGGACGGCATGCGCCAGCTGGGCTATGACCCGGCGGATATCAAGATCCTGCTGATCAGTCACGGGCACCCGGATCATTCCGGCTGCGGGCGTCACTTCGTGGAAAAGTATGGCGCCGTGCCCTACATGTCCAAGGTGGACTACCTGTTCGAGAAGGAGTTCTGTGAAAAGGCCAACAACCCGGAGTGGTACTTTGATTTTGAGGTGGATCACTTCCTGGATGAGGGCGACGTGCTGGAGCTGGGCAACGCGAAGGTCTACTGCTTCTCCACTCCGGGCCACACCCCCGGCGGTCTGTCGTTCATCGTCCCCGTCTATGACCAGGGCCGCCCGCATATGGCGGCGCTCTGGGGCGGCTCCGCGCCTCCTCCCGCTCTGGAAGCCAACTACCAGTATCTGGACAGTCTGGGCCACTTCGTTGAAATGTGCCGCAAGTACCATGTGGACGCGGACTTTATGAACCACCCCATCCTCAACAACGGTGTGGAGCGCATGGCTGTCATGCGCAACCGCCTGGATCAGGTGGCCAACCCCTTCGTCATCGGCGAGGAGGGATATGTCCGCTTCACCGGCCTGTACCGTCAGTTGGCCGAGGACAACATCGCTGCCGGCTGCATCGACTATACCAAAGGGTAAAGTCGGAGAAAAGAGAGGAGAATTCATATGTCATTCTGGGTAGTCAGCACGGCTATGGCCGTGATCGCACTGTTCTTCGTCATCGGCAACGCTGTCTCTGTCAAGACCAAGGGCTACATCAATTCCGTCCTGGTAGCCGTTATCGTATTCCTGGCGCTGATGTACAGCGGCATCGTCCCGCCGGATATCACCGCCACCGCGGGTCTCACCGGCATGGTGGGTACCTTTGTTATCCCCTTCTGCATCGTGGACGTGGCCTCCACCCTGAAACTCAAGGAGCTGAAAAGTGAGTGGAAGACCGCTCTCGTCATCGTCGTGGCGACCCTGGGCATCGCCGTGATCTGCGCCACCGTGGGCGTGGCCGCCATCGGCCGGGCACGCGCTGTCGGCGCCATCGGCCCCCTTGGCGGCGCCCTGCTGGCCACCACCATTTCCCAGCAGATGGCCGCGGCCATGAACGCCCCGGACGTGGCGGTGTTCGTCATGATCGTGCTGGTGCTGCAGATGCTCATCGGCCTGCCCATCGCCTCCATCTGTCTTAAGCAGTACATCAAGGCCATCCGCGCCAACGGTGAGCTGGCCGCCCACTGTGAGCAGCTGGCCGCCAAGGCTCCCGCCGCCGCGGCCGCCGCCCAGACCGAAGTCAAGCGTTCCGCTTTCTCCCGCTATGTGGAAAGCGATTACTGGGTCTTCTTCAAGGTGGCCGTGGTTGCCTCTATCGCCTACTTTGTGGGCACCTGGCTGGCCCCTGTCACCAAGAACATCATCAACGCCACCCTCTGCTATCTGATCTTCGGCGTGGTCGCCGCCGAGCTGGGTCTGCTGGAGCGCAGTCCCCTGGCCAAGGCCCGCTCTCAGGGCATCATCTACTTTGCTCTGTTCTCCCTGCTGCTGTCCACTTTCGCCAGCGTGACTCTGGATGTCATGATGAGCCAGATCCTCCCCGCCGTCGCCATCATCCTGATGGCTGCCGTGGGCATGCTGGTCTTTTCCGCTCTGCTGGCCAAGGTACTGAAGATCAGCCCCTGGCTGGCCATGGGTATCTCCATGTGCTGCTACATCGGCTATCCCGGCAGCCAGATCGTGGCCGAGGAAGTCATCCGCGGCACCACCGATCTGACCGAGGAGGAGAACAAGACCTGCACACAGATGATCGTACCCCGCATGGTGCTGGGTTATTTCGTGGCCGCCATCACCTCCATCCTGGCCGCCAGCGTCGCCGTGGGCTTCATGTTCTGATCCGACGGGTGAAACGATCCCCCACTGCGAACAAATCAATGTGCAAAGAAGGAGCCGATTTCGGCTCCTTCTTCTTTTCCTCAAATTGGCTCGGCTGTTTTATTCTTATCCGATGTAGATGTCGCAGTCGGCAAAGGACGTTTCAAAATCCGAGCTGCGGACAGTGCCGCCGGTGGGGCGCACCTCAAGGTTCCTGGCGATCTGTTCGATGTTCTCCATGCTGTCGTATCCCCGCACGCCGATGATCCAGCCCTCCTCCGGGTGGAAGAGGATCACGAAGTTGCCCTCGGCAAAGGCCGTGCCCTCCAGATTCATGGGGTGGGTGGCGGTGGCCGTGAACTTATAGGCCTGTACCTGGCCCCAGGTCTCCTCTGTGATGGGGCCCGGCGCCCAGCCGGAGAGGATCATGGCGCCGCCGTCCGCAAACTGGGGCGCGTACATCACGTCGATCACACAGCCGGGCTGATAGACCTGATAGGTCTCGTTGTAGATCTCGTTGGCCTCCAGCAGACTGGCCCAGCCGTCCTCCTGGGGTCCCACAAAGCCCCAGTAGTCCTCCGCAGGTACCCAATCGGTTTTGAACTGTACCTCCCGGCATTCCGCCGGTCCCTCAAACTCGAACACATACTCCATGGGCACCTCATGACTGATGGTGCCGTACTGGACGGTGAAGCTCTTCTCCGCGGGCTTGCGTCCTCTCATGGTGAAGTGCGCCGCCGCGTAGGCGGTCACGCTCAGCAGACTTGCGATCACTGCCGCGATCAGCACCGTCCGCCAGATCCTTTTGCTTTTGTTCATGCTTTGCTTCTCCTCATGTTCCAGGAGACGCCGCGTATGGAGGACGGTATCCTCGCCGATCCCGTTCATGGCTTCCAGCAGATCCAGATTTGTCAAAGCCAGCCCTCCTTTTCCAGCTGCCCGCGCAGTCTGCCCCGCAGACGAAACAGCATGCTCTTGACCTTGCTCTCACTGAGCCCCAGACACGCCGCGATCTGCTTGACCGGCGTCAGATAGTAGTACCGGGCGGTAAACACCAGCCGCTCCGTCTCCTTCAGCTCGGCTGCAAATGTGCCGATCAGCCGGGCCAGCTCCTTCTTCTGGATCTCATCCTCCAGGTCTGTTCCGTCTGACAGGCATTCGGACAGTTCGTCCAAAGCCAGAGCCGTTTCTCCGCCGCCCCGTTTGCGCCTGTGCTTTTCCCGGTAGCGGCCGATGGCAGCGTTGCGGGTCAGGCAGCCCAGAAAGGCGGACAGGATCCGGGGCCGTTCCGTGGGCATGGCGTTCCAGGCGCGCAGCCAGGTGTCGTTGACACATTCCTCCGCGTCCTGCTCGCTGCCGCAGATGCTGTAGGCCAGGCGATGGCAATAGGCTCCGTATTTCTTTTCCGTCTCGCTGATGGCCCGGTCAGACCGCTGCCAATACAGATCCACGATGGCCGAATCCTCCATGCGGCACCTCCTTTGTTCTATGAGCGCTCACCCTAAAAGACGCCAAGTGCCTCCCCGGCGTTGCACAAAGGGGAGAAGATTTTCCGAAAATGTTATACCATCTTTTATCCGCTTATGATAGAATGATTGTGTATCCATGTCTCAAATCTCTCCGGGAGGAAGAATTATGTTAACCGTTAATGATCTCTCCATGCAGTTTGGCCCCTCGGTGCTGTTCAGCCGGGTGGATCTGCAGTTTACCGCCGGCAACTGCTATGGCATCATCGGCGCCAACGGTGCCGGAAAATCCACCTTCATCAAGATCCTCTCCGGGGAACTGGAGCCTACCTCCGGTTCGGTGGTGCTGGACCCCAAGCGCCGCATGTCGGTGCTCAAGCAAAACCAGAGCCTGTACGACGACTACACTGTGCTGGACACGGTGATCATGGGCCACCAGCGGCTCTATGACTGCGGCAAGGAGAAGGACGCCATCTACGACAAAGAGGACTTCACCGACGAGGACGGAATCCGCGCCGCTGAGTTGGAGGAGGAATTCTCGGAGTTGGGCGGCTGGGAGGCTGAAAGCGACGCCGGGCGTATCCTCCAGGGCCTGGGTGTGGACGTGTCCCTGCACGGGGAATTGATGCGGGACATCGACCCCCGGCTGAAGGTCAAGGTCCTGCTGGCTCAGGCCCTGTTCGGTCACCCGGACGTGCTGCTGCTGGACGAGCCCACCAACAACCTGGATCTGGCCAGTGTGGTCTGGCTGGAGGATTTCCTCATGGACTATGAGGGTACGGTGCTGGTGGTCAGCCATGACCGCTATTTTCTCAACAACGTCTGCACCCACATCGTGGACATCGACTACGGCAAGATCAAAATGTACGTGGGCAACTATGATTTCTGGTATGAGAGCAGCCAGCTGATCCAGAAGCTGATGCGGGACCAGAACAAAAAGGCCGAGCAGAAGATCCAGGAGCTGCAGACCTTTATCGCCCGTTTTTCCGCCAATAAATCCAAATCCCGGCAAGCCACCTCCCGCCGGAAGCTGCTGGACAAGATCACCGTGGAAGAACTGCCCGCCTCCGGCCGCCGCTACCCCTGGGTGGGCTTCAAGGCAGACCGGGAGCCGGGCAAGGATCGGCTTTTCGTGACGGAAGTCAGTAAAACCGTGGACGGCGTCAAGCTGCTGGACAAGGTCAGCTTCATCGTCGGGAAAGAAGACAAGATCGCTGTGGTGGGCAAGAACGAGCTGGCCGTGACCATGCTCTTCAAGATCCTCATGGGCGAGGAGGAGCCGGACAGCGGCAGCGTCAAGTGGGGCGCCTCCATCCAGCCCGCCTATTTCCCCAAGGACCACAACGCCTATTTCGACAGCTTTGACGAGGATCTGATCGAATGGATGCGTCAGTTCTCCGAGGACAAGAGGGAGAGCTACCTGCGCACCTTCCTGGGGCGGATGCTCTTCTCCGGGGACGATGTGTACAAGCCCGCCAAGGTCCTCTCCGGCGGCGAAAAGGTCCGCTGCATGCTCAGCCGGATGATGCTCTCCGGCGCCAACTTCCTGGTGCTGGACCAGCCCACCAATCACCTGGATCTGGAGAGCATCGCCGCGCTGAACAACGGTCTGGAAGCCTTCAAGTACAACATCATTTTCTCCTGCCACGACCACCAGCTGACCCAGACCGTAGCCAACCGCATCATTGAGATCACCGACAACGGCATCATCGACCGGCTGTGCACCTACGACGAATATATGGATCTGGTGGAGGATTAGTTCAAATATTTGAATCTGTCTATTGTCCTTTTCCGTTTTTAGGCGTATACTCCTGTCGTCAGGGGGGACGGCCCATGGAATCCAACAAGAAAAAAGAGTTTGTTCGCGCGGTGAAATTCACGCTGTTTTCCATCAGCGCAGGTCTGATTCAGATCATCAGCTTTGCCTTTTTCAAAGAACTGCTCCACATGCCCAACTGGCTGAGTTATCTGCTGGCCTTGGTGCTTTCTGTACTGTGGAACTTTACGCTGAACCGGAAGTTCACCTTCAAGTCCGCCGCCAATGTGCCCATCGCCATGTTCAAGGTGGCCTGCTATTACGCTGTCTTCACGCCGCTTACCACTCTGCTGGAGCGTTACCTGGCGGACACCCTTCTTTGGAACGGATATCTGGTCACGGCTCTGAACATGATTCTGAACTTCGTAACGGAGTTTCTCTATCAGCGCTTCTTCGTATTCGGCAAAAGCATCGACACCGCAAAGAAATAATTAACGACAGCAAGGCCCTGTGCGGTTCAAACCGCACAGGGCCAGCTTTTATATTGGCATTTATATCATGATACCGGTCTTCTCTTTCGCGCCCTCCAGGATGCCGTTGAGCCATTTCCCCGGGAAATACAGGAGAAATGCCGCGGCGACGCAGCCCAGGGTGATCAGCAGAAGCATGCCGATGTTCTGCCAGTAGTAAAGGCCATAGAAGCCGGACAGTGCCTCGCGCATGGCGTTCATGGCAAACTTATAGGGCATGAAGGGATAAAGGATCCGGAAGGGCTGGGGCAGCACCTCCACCGGGTAGGTACCGCCGGAGCCCGCCACCTGCAGCACCATGACCACCACGGAAACCGCGAGACCCGCCGCCCCCAGGGTAAAGGACAGCATATAGTTGATCATGGAGAAGCAGATCCCGGTCACAACCGCCGCCAGCACGAAAAACACCGGGTGCGTACACAGGATGTTCACGTACAGCAGATCGCCCAGAGAGGTGATCAGGGCCTGGGCTACGCACACGCAGAAAAACAATACATAGCGGCCGAAGAAATGCTGGGGCATGGTGAGCCGGGGCGGCTTGTCCTCCTCCCGGATGCGGGTCTTCAGCAGCACCGCGCAGAACAGTGCGCCCACCCACTGGGCCAGCACGGTATAGAAGGGCGCCATCTGGGAGCCGTAGCTGTCCACCGGATACAGGATCTCGTCCGCCACCTTGATGGGTGAGGCAATACGGCTGCTCAGCACGTCTGGGCCGCTGCGCAGCAGCTCCAGCACTTCCTTGAGGAATTCGCTGCTGGCCAGAGCGTCCACAAACTCCGACAGTTCCAGGAGCTTTGCCCGGATATGGCTGATACCGCTCTCCGCCTGCAGGACCTTGGACTCCAGTTGTGCGACACTCCCCGCCATCCCGGCCAGGGATACAGAGGCGTTGGCCGTTTTTTCTTCGATCAAAGCCAGGATATCGGCCACACCGCCGGCAGCGTTGTTGACCCGGTCCACCGCGTTTTCCACGCGGATGCTCAGCGTGTCGGCCACCTCAACGATCACGCCGGAGAGCAGCTGGCTGACCCGGGCGATCCGCTCCAGGATCCCCGGCAGCTTGGCCTGCACGGCCTCCCACTGCTGGGAATCGGACACGTCTACAGGCTCCATGGCGCTGAGCTGCGCGCTCAGGTCTCCCAAGCTGTCCGCCAGATCGCCCATGAGCTTGCCCATGCCGCTCAAGCCCGCGCCGTTGACCGCGCCCTGCAGGTCCATGATGCGGCCGCGCATATTGTTGAGCGCCTCCACCCTCGCGTCCCGCTGGCCGTTGATAAAATCGTTGTAGCTGGACGGATCGGTCAGCATCTGGCTCAGCTCACTGTTGAAGCCGCTGATGTTGGCGCTGGTGCTCTGGAGTGCCGTATTGATCTGTGAAAGGGTATCCCGTACGCTCAGATCCACTTTCATGGTGTCCCCGGCGAGGATGTCCGCCAGCTCGCCCGTATAGCCCACCGTGGTGCTCAGGTCCGCCACCAGGGTGCTGGAGGCCAGCAGCAGCGACTCCGCGCCGTTGGCCACATTGACCACATTGTTCAGGGCCGCGTTGGCCTCATCCAGGCGGAGGCTCAACTCCTGCATCTTGTCGCTGAGATCTGTCAGCAGCTGTTCAGCGTCCAGGCCGTTGGCCTCCAGGGCCAGCACCACATTGGACGCCCCGGACACCAGGGTCTGCAGCACGGTGGTGTTTACCTGGTTCGTCACGGCAGTTTTGGCCTGGCCGGTGATCTTGGGCGCGATCGCGTTTTTCTTGCCGTTTTCGTAATAGATCAGCTGGGGGTGCTCAAAGCGCAAGGTCAGAAAGCTGATAAAATCCCGGCTGAAATCTTCCGGAACGACCAGCGCCGCGTAGCAATCGCTGCTGTAGACCCGCCAGAGCGCCTCCTCCTTGCTGTTGGCAAAGACCCAGCCGATCTGATCGTTGGACTCCAGCGCCCCGATGATCGTATCGCCCAGGTTCACTTCGATGCCCAGCACGTCCGCGCCCTTATCCAAGGAGACCACAGAGACCCGGATCCGGGAGGTGGCGTCTTTGCCGTAAGGATCCCAGTTGGAGAAGATATTGAACCAGGCGTAAAGACAGGGCACCAGACACAGGCCCATCAGGATCACGATGGCGACCACGCTGCTGAAAATGCGGCGGGCGTCACCCTTTATGATCCGCTTTATGTTCTGCATTCTCCGTCTCCTTCCCCCGTCTCTGCTCAAGCCGCCGCAGACGGGCAGCGTCCTCAGGCGTGACCGTATCCGCAGCCGTGCCCGCTTCCCATCGGTCCCGGTATCGGGCCAGCATCCCGTGCAGCACCTCCGGCGCCACCGGCCGCGAATCCGCCTCCAGGCCGCGGACCGCCTCGGCACGGCCGGGCAGCAATTTGTCCAGTTCCGTTTCTGATGCCTCCGGCACGTATTGCTTGGCGGCCTCCAAAAAGCGTTTGAGTTCATGGTCCGCGTAGGCCACAAAGATCAGCGCGGCTGCGATGATGAACATGCCGATGATCCAGATGATCAGAAAGGCCACCTTGTTGCTGTCCGTTAGCCGCCGGATCACAAGCAGCAGTATCGGCAGCACCAGCAGCCAGACCACGCCCACACGCAGCCCTCTCTGATCCATACGGTGTACATGCTCCACCGCGGGCAGCAGGGACTGATGGAACAGCGTGTTCTCCGACCCATTCTTTCGGGCTTCGGCCTGCCCACGGCCCTGCCGCGCCGATTTTTCCGCGGCGGCCTTTTCCGTCGGCTTCGGATTTCCGGCGGCAGCGGTGTGTGCCTTTGCGGGCCGCGCCGACTCATATCCGGCCCCGCCGCGGGCCGCAGGCTTCTTCCCCGGTCTGGCCGTGGCGCGCGCAGCGCGCGGCGGCTCCGGCGGCAGATGACGGGGCGTGTACTTCTTGTTTTTTTCAGCCATCACAGTACTCCCGTCTCACGCATCTCTTCCTCAACAAACTCATTGACCCCGGCGAAGTGGCCGCGAAGCTTCAGGCCGATCAGAGCTGCCAGCACGCCGAAGAGCAGCAGCTCGCCCAGATATTTATACAGATCCCAGCGATAGAGCCCGCACAGGGTCTCGCGCATGGCGTTGATGGCATAGGGGAAGGGGAAGAAGGTGTAGATCTTGCTGAAGATCTCCGGCAGGATCTCGATGGGATAGGAGCCGCTGGAGCCGGCGATCTGCACGATCATAATCACCACGCCGATGGCCTTGCCGATATCGCCGAAGGTAGCCGTCAGGGCATACATCAGCAGATTGAACACCAGGGACGCCACCGCACCGCACAGGAAGAACAGCCCCGGGTGCAGGCACTGGCAGCCCAGCAGATAGATGTCGCCCGCCACGATGATGGCCGCCTGGATCTGGCCCAGCAGGAAGAAGATCAGGAAGCGGCCCCAGAAGATCTGTCCCTTTTTCACCTTTTTCAGACGGGACACATCCGGCTCCGGCTTGATGATCGCGCCGGAGACGACGGCGCCCACCCAAATCGCCAGGGTGGTGTAGAAGGGCGTCATGGCAGTACCGTAGTTGGCCACGGGATAGATGGTCTCCGTGGTCACCTCCACCGGCTGGGAGAAGAACTCCGCAAACTGCTGGGGATCCCCGTGGAGCAGTTCGATCAAATCTCCCAGCAGATCGCTGTCCCGTGCCTGGATCAATTTATCCAGCAGCTGATCCAGCGCACCGGCAGCGCCGGTGAGCACCGTCTGCAGTTGGGCCAGGGTGCTGTTGACCGCGACCAGGGTCCCCTTGGCCGCAGACAGTACCGGCTGCACATCCTTGACCGTGGTGTTGACCCCGTCCAGGATCTTGATCAGGATTTCCAGATCCCGGATCATATTATCGAAAAACTGCTTGAAGGCGGGCGTAAAGTTGTCCGTCAGGATCTTCTTCGCGTCCCCGAGCATCGCAGCCGCGGACGCCAGGAAGGCCTTGTTGGCCTGGTCCGACAAGGTATTCCCCTGCTGCGCCTTCATGGCCTGCTCCAGGCTCTCCATCCGCTGCAGCAGCGTAGTGGCACTGTTGTATACCGCCGCCCCCAGGACACTGTCGGAGGGGATGGTGCTTCGCAGGGCCTCCAGGTCCGCTTCTATGGCCTGCACATCTTCGATCATGCTTTCCAGGATCGTGTCGCTGAGCGCAGACGGATCCTGCGCCTTGACCCGATCCTCCAGAGCCTTCATCCGCTTCTCGACCACACTGATCCGGTCAACGACTTCTTTTTCGATGTTGCTGACGATGCTCTTGGCACTGACCAGCGTGGCCTTGGTATCGCTCACGTCCACACCGCTGACGGCTTCCCCGGAGCTGTCCAGCCCGGCCAGGATATCGCGCTCCCGGTCCCGCAGATTCTGGATCATGCCGGCATACTCGTACAGGTTGCCACGCAGCCGGGTCAAGACCCGGATCAGATCGTCCAGCGCCTCCTCGGAATCCAGATCGCCCAGCAGATCCTCCACGTTCTCCAGCATTCCCTGGATCAGCACGCTCAGGTACTTCACCTGGATCTTGTGCTCCGCCGTGGTAGCGGCCGTTGTGGTGATCTTGTTGGCGATGGCGTTGGTCTTGGCGTTCTGATAGAACACGATGGAGGGCTCCTGATCCTGGAGAGCCGTGGTCAGGTCATACATGTTCCGGCTCAGGTTCTCCCCCATCACCAGCGCGCCGTAATAGTCACCCCGTCTGACACCTTCGATGGCCTCCTCCGGTGTATCGGTAATGATCCACTTGATGCTGGTGGATTCCGCCAGCTCTTCTATGATCTCTCTGCCCTTGTTCACGCGCTCCCCGTTCAAAACATAGCCCAAATCCGCGCTGGCCAGGGCGATGGGCACATTGCCCGTATTGCCATAGGGGTCCCAGTTGGCATAGATGTTGACCCAAGCATACAGGGCAGGCAGGATCAGCACCGCGCCAATAATGACCATGGCGAAAAAGTGCGTCACGATTGCCTTGATATCCGATATGAAGATTTTAAAAATATTCTTCATATATGGTTCCAGATTTCTTCCGAGAATTGTGTGTTTGAAACGTAATCATTTGTTCCCCGGCCGTTTCTGTTTCGTTTTGATTTGGACGCAAAATGTAGCGGTCAAGCCGTGAAAAATACCCAAAATAAGACATGATATAGTATATCATGTGATTTGTAAATTTGAAAGTCCATCCTCTGTGTTTTTTCGAAAAACTGGGCAAACGCGGCCGATTGTACCGAAAAAAGCCTTATTCGAAAAGCAACCCGCCGCACTTGAAAGAGTGCGGCGGGCTGAAGCAGTGTTCAATTTGCGAATCAATCCAGGTCCTTGACCGTCAGGTACCAGGCCAGCGGGTGCAGCTTCGGATCGCCGGAGCTCATGCGCGCCTCGGCGTCGGCCAGGGTCAGGGGCGCCCCCATCACAGCCGGGTCACCGGGCTGCCAGTTGGCGCCGGTGGACACGTTCTGCTCTTCGTGCACCTGCAGGGACTGGACGATGCGCAGCAGCTCATCCATGTTCCGGCCTGTGGACATGGGATAATACAGGATGGCGCGGATCATACCGGCGGGGTCGATGATGAACACGGCACGTCCCGAAAACGGGACGTGCCTTAATCTGTCTTATGGGATCGGTTCGGCCGAAGGCTTACTTTCTGTTCTCACCGAAGGTCTTCTTGGCCTCTTCCCAGCCGGCCAGCAGAGACTTGATACCGGCCTGGGCGATGTCCTTCAGCTCGGCGCTGGCATCCGCCGCGGCGGAGGTGAGCTTGTCGGTGGCGTCCTTCAGCGCGGCCTTGGCGGCAGCGACCTTGGCTTCCAGTTCGACCTGGGCAGCCTTGGCGGCCTCTTCCTCGCTCTTCTCTTCCTTGATGGCGGCCTGCGCGGCGGCCAGACGGGCGATGGGAACACGGAACGGGCTGCAGGACACATAGTCCAGACCCACCTTGTGGAAGAACTCCACAGAGCTGGGATCGCCGCCATGCTCGCCGCAGACGCCCAGGTGCAGGTCGGGACGGGTGGCACGGCCCAGCTTGCAGGCCATGTCGACCAGCTTGCCGACGCCGATCTGGTCCACGCGGGCAAAGGGATCGCTCTCGTAGATCTTGTTGTCATAGTAGGAGCCCAGGAACTTGCCGGCGTCGTCACGGCTGAAGCCGAAGGTCATCTGGGTCAGGTCGTTGGTGCCGAAGGAGAAGAACTCGGCTTCCTTGGCGATCTCGTCGGCGGTCAGAGCGGCTCTGGGGATCTCGATCATGGTGCCGACCAGATACTTCATGTCGGAACCGGCGGCGGCGATGAGCTCATCGGCGGCCTTGACGACCACGTCCTTGACGAACTTCAGCTCCTTGACCTCGCCCACCAGCGGGATCATGATCTCGGGAACCATGTTCCAATCGGGGTGACGCTCCTGCACGGCCAGCGCGGCCTTGATGACGGCGCGGGTCTGCATCTCGGCGATCTCGGGATAGGTGACGGACAGGCGGCAGCCGCGGTGACCCATCATGGGGTTGAACTCGTGGAGGGAGGCGATGATGGCCTTGATATCCTCAACGGTCTTGCCCTGGGCGTCGGCCAGCAGCTTGATGTCTTCCTCTTCGGTGGGAACGAACTCATGGAGGGGAGGATCCAGGAAGCGGATGGTTACGGGCATGCCCTGCATGGCCTCGTAGATGCCCTCGAAGTCGCCCTGCTGCATGGGCTCCAGCTTGGCCAGAGCGGCAACACGCTCTTCCACAGTGTCCGCGCAGATCATCTCACGGAAGGGGGCGATACGGTCAGCGTCAAAGAACATATGCTCGGTGCGGGTCAGGCCGATGCCCTGGGCGCCCAGCTCAACAGCCTTGGCGGCGTCACGCGGGGTGTCGGCATTGGTGCGGACCTTCAGACGGCGGTACTTGTCGGCCCAGCCCATGATGCGGCCGAACTCGCCGGCGATGGTGGCGTCGACCGTGGGGATGATGCCGTCATAGATGTTGCCGGTGGAGCCATCGATGGAGATAAAGTCGCCCTCCTGGAAGGTCTTGCCCGCCAGCTCGAACTTCTTGTTCACCTCGTCCATCTTGATGTCGCCGCAGCCGGAGACGCAGCACTTGCCCATGCCGCGGGCCACGACGGCCGCGTGGCTGGTCATGCCGCCGCGAACGGTCAGGATGCCCTGGGCGGCGGCCATGCCCTCGATATCCTCGGGGCTGGTCTCCAGACGGACCAGGACGACCTTTTCCTTGCGGGCGGCCCAGGCCTTGGCGTCCTCAGCGGAGAAGACGATCTTGCCGCAGGCGGCGCCGGGGGAAGCGCCCAGGCCGTGGCCGATGGGCATGGCGGCCTTCAGCTTGTCCGCGTCGAACTGGGGATGCAGCAGGGTGTCCAGGTTGCGCGGCTCGATCATCAGAACGGCCTGCTTCTCGTCGATCATGCCCTCGTCCACCAGGTCGCAGGCGATCTTCAGAGCGGCCTGCGCGGTGCGCTTGCCGTTGCGGCACTGGAGCATGTAGAGCTTGCCGTTCTCCACGGTGAACTCCATGTCCTGCATGTCGCGGTAATGATCTTCCAGGGTGTTGCACACGTCCACGAACTGCTCAAAGGCCTCGGGGAACTTCTCTTCCATCTGGGAGATGGGCATCGGGGTACGCACGCCGGCGACCACGTCTTCGCCCTGGGCGTTGGTCAGGAACTCGCCCATCAGCTTCTTCTCGCCGGTGGCGGGGTCGCGGGTGAAGGCGACGCCCGTGCCGGAGTTGTCGTTCAGGTTGCCGAACACCATGGGCATGACGTTGACGGCGGTGCCCCAGGAATAGGGGATGTCGTTCTGCTGTCTGTAGTAGTTGGCGCGGGGGTTGTCCCAGGAACGGAACACGGCGCGGATGGCTTCCTTCAGCTGGACAACGGGATCGGAGGGGAAGTCCTCACCGATCTGGTTCTTGTACTCAGCCTTGAACTGCTCGGCCAGCTCCTTCAGGTCGGCGGCGGTCAGCTCCACGTCGAAGGTCACGCCCTTGCGCTCCTTCATGGCGTCGATCAGCTGCTCGAAATACTTCTTGCCCACTTCCATGACCACGTCGGAGAACATCTGGATGAAGCGGCGATAGGAGTCATACACGAAGCGCTCAAACTCGGGGGTGGGGTTGCCCTTGATCATGGCGGCGACAACGTCGTCGTTCAGACCCAGGTTCAGAATGGTGTCCATCATACCGGGCATGGAAGCGCGGGCGCCGGAACGGACGGAGACCAGCAGAGGATTCTCCAGGTCGCCGAACTTCTTGCCGTTGATCTTCTCCATGATCTCAACGTTCTTCATGATCTCGGCCATGATCTCGTCATTGATCTGACGGCCGTCGGCATAATACTGGGTGCAGGCTTCGGTGGTGATGGTGAAGCCCTGGGGGACCGGCAGGCCGATATTGCTCATCTCAGCCAGGTTGGCGCCTTTGCCGCCCAGCAGTTCACGCATGGAAGCGTTGCCTTCGGAAAACAGGTAAACGTACTTTTTGCTCATGTTTTCGATCCTTTCTATAGTTAAATAAAATACTATTTCAGCCAATGATTAGATTACCACAAATCCCGTCGATTAATCAATGCACTTTCCTTACAAATCCACAGATAGATAATTACCGATTTCGTCAGAGATTTTTGCAAAACCAACAATATCCAGCACTTCTCCCCTGATTTTGGTATCAAAACCGCAATTTGTCAACGCCCGCTCCGCCCGCTCCTTGGACAGGCCGCCGATCCCGGAAGAGAGCGCGTTGACCAGAGTCTTGCGCCGCTGGTTGAAGGCGGCGCGGATCACGCGAAACAGAAGCTCTTCATCCCGTACCTGCACGGGCGGCGCCTCCCGCCGCTTCAGCCGGATCACCGTAGAGGTGACCTTGGGCTGGGGAATAAAGCAGGAGGGCGGCACGTCAAAGAGGATCGCCGGTTCCGTATACCACTGCACGAAGAGGCCGAAGGCCCCATAGTCGGCGCTGCCAGCCCCGGCGCAGATCCGCCGGGCCACCTCCCTCTGGATCATGACGGTGATCTGCTCAAAGCAATCCGCCCGGATCAGCGCGGTCAGCACCGGGCTCGTCACGTTATAGGGGAGATTGGCGCAGACCACCGGGCGCAGGGGCGAAAGCTGCTCCCGCACCAGGGCCGGCAGGTCCTGTCTGAGCACGTCGCCGAACAGGATCTCCACATTCTCCCGCCCCTCCAGGGTCTCCGCCAAAATGGGCTTGAGGGCCTTGTCCAGCTCGATGGAGAGGACCTTCCCCGCCCGGTCCGACAGCTTCGCCGTCAGGCAGCCGATTCCGGGGCCGATCTCCAGCACGCCGGTGTCCCGGTCGATCCTGGCAGCCGCCGCGATCTCTTCCGGCACCCAGTCGGCGACCAGGAAGTTCTGTCCCATGGATTTGGAGAAACGAAAGCCGTGCCGGGCCAGCAGGGCCTTGATCTGATTGATGTCCGTCAGCTTCATTTTTTGTCCTTCAATATCTTCTCGTAGGCCCGCCGGGCCGTGGCGTGGTCGGCAGCCGCCGCAATCACCAGATTTCCACGGTAGCGGTAGCCGTTGTCCCGCAGGAGATTCTGCATTACCTTGTTGTTCTTATGGGTATCGGTGCGGATGCAGCGCAGGCCAAAGGCGCGGCACTGCTGCTCCACGAAGCGCAGCAGCTGGGTGGACAGGCCGCTGCCCCGATAGGCCTCGGCCACCGCCGCCCGGTGCAGCACGCAGCAGGCGATCCCCTCGGTCCACTTGCCGTCGGTGATGCCCGCGTAGCTCTCCTCCTCCGCGGTGGACAGGGTGAAGAAGCCCGCGGCCTCCTCGCCATGGCAGACCAGGAAACACTCTCCCAGGGCTATATCTGCCCGGAAGGTCTCCGCCGAGGGATATTCCCCCTGCCACTGGTCGATGCGGTGCCGTTTGAGCCAGACCCTGGACTCGTCCACCATGCGCAGGATCTCAGCCAGATCCTCTTCCGTGGCTGCCCGATAAGTCAGCTCGCCGTCCAGCTTTCTCCGGCCGGCCTCCCTCTGCAGTTCCGCCAACAGCTTTTGATCCTCCGGATCCGTAAGCGCCAGCTTTTCAAACAGGTCGGGGCGCTTGTCCCGGGTCCGCTGCAGCTGCTGTTTGCGCCGCCAGCGGCTGACCTTGGCGTGGTCCCCCTGGAGCAGAACTTCCGGCACCTGCCGCCCTTCCCAGACCTCCGGCCGGGTATATTGGGGATACTCCAGCAGGCCGTCCCAATGGCTCTCCCCGATGTAGCACTGCTCGTCGGACAGCACCCCGGGCACCAGGCGGCACACCGAGTCCGCCACCGCCATGGCGGCGATCTCCCCGCCGGTGAGCACGAAGTCTCCCAGCGAGATCTCCTCGTCCACGCATTCCTCGATAAAGCGCTCGTCCACGCCCTCATAATGGCCGCAGACCAGCACCAGATGGTCGTAGTCCCGCTGCAGGCGCTTGGCCGTCTCCTGGGTGTAGGGCTGCCCCTGCGGGGAGAGGTAGATCACCCGGCTGCGCAAGCCGCTTGCGGTTGACATAATATTTACAAGACAGGATTTCAGAGGCTGCGCCATCATCACGCAGCCCCAGCCGCCGCCGTAGGGGTAATCGTCCACCTGATTCTGGCGGTTCTCGGTGAAGTCCCGGATCTGTACGCAATTGATCTCCACAATGCCTTTTTTTGCGGCTCTTCCGATGATACTCTCATGGAGGACCGCGTTTACCGTATCGGGGAACAGCGTCATGATATCGATCCGCATGATCTCACATCCCCTCGATCAGCCGGACGGTGATGCGCCCCGCCTCTATATCGGTTGACATAATAAATTCCGGCACTGCCGGGATCAGATGCTCCGTCTCCCCCTTGACCACATAGATGTTGGAGGCGGGGCGCTCCATCACCTCGGTGAGGATCCCGATCTCTCTCTCCTGCTCGTCCACCACCCGGGCGCCGATCAGATCCTGGAGGAAATAGGTCCCGGCGGGGAGCTTTGCATCCTCCCTAGCGATGAACACAGTCTTCCCCTTCAGCGCCATGGCAGCGTTCACATCGCCCACACCCTCCAGGGAGCATAGCAGAAACTGCTTGTGTACCCGGGCCGAGCGCAGCACACAGGGCCTGCCGTCGATATAGATGCGTTTAAAGCGCTTCATGAACTCCGGACTGTCCAGCCAGACCTCGATCTTTACCTCACCGGCCACGCCGTGGGTATTGGTGATCCGTCCGGCTTCAATAAATGCTTGCTTTTCCATAGGCGATCTTCTCCCTGTGATTATTGGCCATAACGGATAGATTTTAACACAAAGGACGCCGTTTGCCAACAAAAGAATCCCCGGCGGTTTTCATTGCAACCGCCGGGGACCGTTATGTTGTTTTCTCAGGCCGCTTTCGCTTCCAGGGCCGCCTGGGGGATCTCCACGGTCTTGACCGCGTCATAGTCGAACAGATCCACTGTAGCTTCCACCTTGTTGATCTCCACGGTCAGGCCCAGGGCCGCCAGATCCACGCCCTCCATGCCGGACTCCTTGGCCACCTGTGCCAGGACCACGTCCATGATGGATCCCATGAAATCCTGCATGATGTCGGTCATGTCCATGGTGTAACGAGAGATCATGCCGGACTTGTTGTCTATGGCGATCGTGGCAGGGATGTCACTCAGATTGGAAAAGTCCAGGCCGGACAGATCGATCTCGGCACTGTCCTGCAGCTCTGCCAACTGCTCCAGTGCGCCGGATTCTGCGATCACCGCGCTGATGTCCGCGCCGGGGATTATGCCTTTGTATACCGTCGCGGCGGAACCGCGGATCTCCTCAGTCCCCTGCTCCTCAAAGGTCTCGGCCAGCTTGGCAAGCATACCCAACTGCTCCGTCTTGCTGACCTCGGGAGCCTCTACGCCTTCCACATCCCGGCGAACCCAGCTCTCTCCGTCGTCCGGGGACAGGTACAGGGTGTAGCCGTCGTCAGTCTGCTCTAAATAGAAGAGGAATTCAATCTCCTCGTCCATCATGTCAATGGTCATATTGCCGCCCATCTTCACCGGCTCTGTGAGTATGTCCATTTTGGCCTCCACATTAGCGTCGATCCCAAGGGATTCGCCCATGAGAGAGAGGCTCATGTCCATATCCATGTCCATATCCATGCGGAAGCTCTCTGCCTTGCTCATCTTCTGCGCAGCCTTGACCATTTTGGTCTCAAAGGCGCCGCAGGCGCTGAGGCTCAGAACCATAGCCAAGGCCAAAACAATGACCAGAATCTTCTTCAACTGCTTCATCGAAATCTCCTTTCTTTTTTCAGACTGCCAAAACACATTTCGCCTGTTGTTCGCTTCGTTTCATGTGACGACAACTAATTTTGAAAAGTTCCCGTCGGCGGCTTTGGGCTTATTTTTCCCAGGGCATCACAGTCTCACCCCAGGGGGATTGCGCCTCATCCGGGATCGTGAAGCTCTCCGCCTCGTCAAAGCGGGACAGCTGCACGCTCAGGCGAAGCTCCGTAAGCTCCGTTTTCAGCCCCAGGCTGTCGAAGGCAGACGCCTCGCGCAGCTCCTCCAACTGCCGGCGCGCCATGTTGGCGCCCGTCTCGGTCAGATCCACGTCGACCCGGCTGATCATGCCGGAGCTGTCATCCACCCAGAGATAGGCAGGCACGTCGCGGATCTCCACGAACAGGCCCTCCGCCAGGCGCAGGCCCAAGCCATCCCTCAATGTGCTCTCCACCTCAAACATCTCCAGCAGCTCCTGCAGGAATTCCCCCGGGAGCATACCGCGAAAACAGGTGGCCCCCTCCTGTCGGAGGGCGGGATCGTCTGTGATCTCAAAGCTGTCAAGGCCGGTGATCAGAAAACGCAGGGCGTTGACACGGGTCTTCTCCTCCAGGGCGAAGCCCTGCTTTTCCCAGATGCTGCCGCCGTTTGCCAGGCTGTATACGAAGAACACGCTGTCCTTTTTCTCCAGATACAAGCGCTTGCTGCTCTCAAAGCCCGGCACGCGGACTTGCGTGTCCATCTTCACCAGCAGCGGATCCACGAACAGCTCTCCGCTTCCCCGGAAGCTGCCGTCCACCGTGATGCCGGGCGCAGGCTCCGCGCCCGCTTCCTGCCCGCTCTCGTCCGGTTCCGCCTGTCGGATATCCAGGCTCAGATCCGCGCTGATCTCATAGTGGAGATTCCGGAGCTTGCTCATCTTTTGGAGGGCCTTGGCCATCTTGGTGTCGAACACGCCGCAGCCGCTCAGCCCCGTCAGCATGGCGGCCGCCAGCAGCAGCGCCAGCAGCTTTTTCCATTGTTTCATGGCGTGCCCCCTCTCGCAGACCGGTTTATGTATTATAACACGGATATGCTTGTATTTCAATTCACCATTAGGATTTCTGTTTCATTCCCGCAAGCAGCGCAAAAGGCAGAGGATCTCTCCCCTGCCTTTTGCGTTCAGGATCAGTCAAGAATCTCAACCGAAACCTTCTTGCCCTTTCTCTGGGCAACGGCCCGCATGAGTATACGGATCTGCTTTACGATCCTGCCCTGCCGGCCGATGACCTTGCCCATATCGCCGTCGGCGACTCGGACCTCAAAAATGATCTCGCCGTCGGCTTTGCGCTCGGTCACAGAGACTTGATCGGGATTGTCCACAAGACTCTGTACGATGTAGGTCAATAGTTCTTTCATGCCGGTAGAAACTCCTTATCAGGCCTCGACCTTTTTCAGAAGGCCGCGGACGGTATCGGTGGGCTGTGCGCCGTTGGCGATCCAGTACTGCACACGCTCCATGTTGACCTTCAGCTTCTCGCTGTCAGCCATGGGATCATAGATGCCTACTTCCTCGATGAAACGACCGTCACGGGGGCTACGGGAATCCGCAACGACGATGCGGTAGTAAGGAGCCTTCTTGGCACCCATTCTGCGAAGTCTGATTTTGACCATTGTATATTCACCTCCAAATGAAATCTCTCTTTTATTACAAACACGCCCTGCGTGATGTAAACAAATCGATCAGAAGCCGAAGCCGCCCAGGCCGGGGAAGCCCCCGCCGCCGCCCATGCGGCCCATCTTCTTCTGCAGCTTCTTCATGTTCTTGCCGCTGAACTGCTTGACCATCTGCTGCATGGCCTCAAACTGCTTGAGCAGCCGGTTCACTTCCACCACCGAGGTGCCGGAGCCCGCGGCGATGCGCTTTTTGCGGCTGGAATTGAGCAGGGACGGATTGTCCCGCTCCGCCTGGGTCATGGACAGGATGATAGCCTCCTGGTGGGCCATGGACTTCTCGTCCACCTTGGCGCCTTTCAGAGCCTTGGCGTCCATGCCGGGGATCATCCCCGCCAGGTCGCTCAGGTCGCCCATGCCCTTGAGCTGGTTCATCTGATCCATGTAATCGCTGAGGGTGAAGCGGTTGGCCAGCAGCTTTTCCGCCGTCTCCTGGGCCTTCTTCTCGTCGAAGCTCTGCTGGGCCTTTTCGATCAGCGTGAGTACGTCGCCCATGCCCAGGATACGGGAAGCCATACGGTCCGGATGGAAGGGCTCGATCATGTCCAGCTTCTCGCCCACACCGATGAATTTGATGGGCTTGCCGGTGGCCGCACGGATGGACAGGGCCGCGCCGCCGCGGGCGTCGCCGTCCAGCTTGGTGAGCATCACGCCGGTGACGCCCAGCGCCTCGTCAAAGGCGGTGGCGGCGTTCACCGCGTCCTGGCCGGTCATGGCGTCCACCACCAGCAGGATCTCCGCAGGCTCCACCGCGTCGCGGATGTTCTGCAGCTCCTGCATCAGCGCCTCGTCGATATGCAGGCGGCCGGCGGTGTCCAGGAACACCAGGTCGTTGCCGTGCTTTTTGGCGTGCTCGACAGCCGCCCTGGCAATGTCCACCGGGTCCGTCTGTCCCATCTGAAACACCGGGATGTCCAGCTGTTTGCCAACAGTCTCCAGCTGTTTGATGGCGGCGGGGCGGTAGATGTCGCAGGCCGCCAGCAGCGGCCGCTTGCCCTGCTTGCGCATATAGCCCGCCAGCTTTGCGCCGTTGGTGGTCTTGCCCGCGCCCTGCAGGCCAACCAGCATCACCACGCTGGGCGCCTTGGAGCTGATGTTCAGCTTCTGGTTCTCCCCGCCCATGAGGGAGCACAGTTCCTCATTGACGATCTTGATGACCATCTGGGCCGGATTCAGAGCCTCCAGCACATCCGTGCCCACGGCCCGCTCGGTGACCCGCTTGGTGAAGTCCTTGACCACCTTGTAGCTGACGTCCGCCTCCAGAAGCGCCATGCGCACCTCGCGCATCGCTTCCTTCACGTCGCCCTCTTTCAGGCGTCCCTTGCCGCTGAGCCGCTTAAAGGCGGCATTCAGTTTATCGGATAAGCTTTCAAATGCCATCTTTCGTCCCTCACAGCCGTTCCAGCAGCTCGCTCAGCTGCCGGGCGGCCTCGTCGGCCAGTTCCCTTACCTGTCCCGCGCTGAGCTCCCGCAGTGCCCGGATGGGCTTTTGCAGCTTTTCCAGCGCCTCCCTGGTCTCCACAGAGCGCCGGATCAGCCCGGTCTTCTCCTCCATGTCCTTCATGGCCGCCTCGGCGCGGCGGATGTTGTCCCACACGCCCTGGCGGGAGATCCCGCTCTGCTCGGCGATCTCCGAAAGGCTCAGATCCTCATTGTAATGCAGATCGAAGCACTGGCGCTGCTTCTCGGTGAGCAGTTCCCCGTAGAAATCCAGCATCATACTCTGCATCAATCTGCTGTCTTTCACGTGAATTGCCTCCTGTCAAGCTTTTTGCCTTAACGCACTATACACGATTCCCAGCCCGCTGTCAAGCATTTTTTCTTGTCAGACCTCATTTGCATAGAATTTCTTGCGCTGGGAAAAATCTCTGGTGACTATACAAAGAATCGGGAGAATACCAATGGACATGATCAATACCGGTCTTTTTATTTCCGACGAAGGGCTTTATGACTATGCCGCCTCCACCGCCAGGCTGCTGCGCCCCACGCAAATCGCCAGCGGGCACAGCGGCGCAAAGCTCCTGCGCCGCCATCTGGGGGACATCCGCCGGACCCATGAGGCGGTGCGGCGGCGCTACGGATCTCTGCCCAAGCCCCCCGCCGCCTGTGAGTGGCTGCTGGACAACTACTATATGGTGCAGCGGGAGTACGCCGCCACCTGCTCGGCTCTGTCTCAGGCGAAGCGGCTGCGGCTTTGCGACGAGGGGCTGCTGATCCTCTGTCTCTGCAGGTCCCTGGTGGAGTCCGGCCAGGGCCGGGTCACGGAGGAGCGCTGCAAGCGTTTTCTGGACGGCTTTCAGTCTGTGACCGTGCTGCGCCGCTCCGAACTGGATCTGTTTCCCGCCGCCCTTCGGGCCGCCGTCATCGCCGAGATCGCGTCTGTCTGCCGCAAGCTGCCCTTTGCCGCCGAGACCGAGACCCACGCCGCCGCCCTGGAGGCCCTGTTCGGTACCCTGCGGCTGTTCTCCGTGCTGGATACGGAGAAGCTTCTGCGCGGCGTGGATGTGACCGGAGCCATTCTTTCCGCCGATCCCAGCGGAGACTATCCCCGCATGGACCGGGAGACTCAGCAGGCCTATCTGCGGCAGGTGGAGCGCCTGGCCGCACGGCTGGGCATGGAGGAGCACAGCTATGCCCGGCGTCTGATCAAGACCGCCAAGGTCGAAGCCCGGCATGTGGGCTTTTACCTGTTTGAAGAAAAGAAGCATCGCGGTGCCGCGCTCTATATTGCGGCCAATCTGCTGCTCAGTCTGTTTTTCTCGCTGCTGCCCGCTTTCGTCTATCACAGCGCCGCGGCGGCTTTTCTGCTTTTGCTGCCGGTGTCGGAGCTAGTGAAGGCTCTGCTGGACTTTCTGCTGCTGCATCTGGTGCCGCCCAGGCGGCTGCCGCGGATGGATATGGAAAAGGGTGTGCCCGCCGAGGGGCGGACCCTCTGCGTGGTCTCCGCCCTGCTGACCGATCCCGAGACCGCCTCCGCGCAGGCCTCTCGCCTGGAGCAGCTGCGCCTTGCCAGCCGCCGGGAGGGGAAAAACCTGTCCTTCGGCCTGCTGGCAGACCTGCCCGCGGCGGGCAGCGCCCACACGGAGGAGGATGCGCCGATCCTGTCCGCCGCCTGCCGGGCTGTCGAGGACCTGAACCGAAAATACGGCGGCGGCTTTTATCTGTTTACCCGGGAGCGCAGCTTTGACGGGGAGCTCTGGTCCGGGCAGGACCGCAAGCGGGGCGCCCTTCTGGAGCTGGCCCGGCTGCTCTGCGGCCGATCCTCGGCGCTGCATTTCACCGGAAACCGCACACAGCTTGCGGGAACGCGCTATATCCTCACCCTGGACAGCGACACCCGGCTCTATCCCGGCGCAGCCGGGGAACTGATCGGAGCCATGCTCCACCCGCTGGCCAAGCCTCACATCGACCCGAAAAAGCGGGTGGTCACCAGGGGCTGCGCCGTGCTGCAGCCCCGTATGGACACGGAGCTTGCCAGCGCCAACTCTACGGATTTCGCCCTGATCTTCGCAGGGGCCGGAGGCAGCGACCCCTACGGGGGACTGTGCAGCGAGCTGTACATGGACGCCTTCGGTTCCTCCGGCTTCGCGGGAAAGGGTATCCTGGACGTCCGCGCCCTGCTCCAGTGCTCTGAGGCCCACATCCCCGCAGGCAGGGTCCTGTCCCACGACGCGCTGGAGGGGGCCTGCCTGCACGGCGGATTTCTTGGTGACGTGTCCTTTTCCGACACTTTTCCCGCAAAGCCCCTGGCCTATTACCGGCGCATGCACCGCTGGGTCCGGGGAGATTGGCAGAACCTGCCCTGGGTGTTCTGCCGGGATTTCTCTCCCATTGACCGCTGGCGGCTGTTCGACAATCTCCGCCGCAGTCTGCTTTCGCCCATGACCCTGCTTGCCATTATGGCTGGTTTTTTCCTGCCGGGCAGCGGTCTGGCGGTGTCCGCCGGGGCGGCGCTGCTGGCCCTGCTGAGCAGGCTGCTGATCAGTCTGGCCGAGGGCGGTCTGCGGCAGCGGCAGAGTATCCGGCTGCGCCGCTATACCCGGCTGCTCACCGGTGTGGGCGGTGCCATCGTGCAGACCTTCATCCGCCTGTGGCTGCTGCCCTACGAAGCCTGGATCTGCCTCTCTGCCATCGTACTGGCGCTGTGGAGGATGCTGGTCTCCCACAGGCATCTGCTCCAATGGCAGACCGCCGCACAGAGCGAACAGAGCGGCAGCGGCCTGTCGGCCCACCTGAAGGCCATGTGGCAGAGCATGCTGCTGGGACTGTTGCTTTTGCTCTTCTCCCCGGTCATCATCGGCCGCTCGGCGGGACTGCTGTGGCTGCTCGCGCCCCTGACCGCCGCGGCTCTGGCGCTGCCTGCCCACAGGGATACGCCGCTGAGCGCCGCGGAACGCAGCTTTCTGTGCGCCGCCGCAGGAGAGAGCCTGCGCTATTATCTGAGTTTCTGCACCTCGGAGGACAACTACCTGCCCCCGGACAATTTTCAGGAGCAGCCGCCGGTGGGGCTGGCCCACCGGACCTCGCCCACCAATATCGGCATGGCCCTCTGTTCCTTTATGGCCGCAGTGGATCTGGAGCTGCTGCCCGCCCGGGACGCGCTGACGGCGGTCGCCCGTATGCTGGACAGTCTGGAGCGCATGCCCCGGCACCGGGGCCATTTTTACAATTGGTATGATACCCGGAGCCTCCTGCCCCTCTCCCCGGCCTTCATATCCACCGTAGACAGCGGAAACCTCTATGCTTCGCTGCTCACTGTCCAGCAGGCGCTGGAGGAACTGAATGAGACTGAGCTTGCCCGGCGGACAGAGGCGCTGATGGCGCCCATGGATTTCAGTCCTCTGTATGATCCGGACCGGGCTTTGTTCTATATCTGTTACGACACCGAGGCGGAACACGGCGCCGGCGGCTGGTACGACCTGATGGCCAGCGAGGCCATGCTCACCAGTTATCTGGCCATCGCCAAAGGCGACGTTCCGGAAAAGCATTGGCGTCGGCTCAGCCGTGCCCAGCTGCAGAAGGACGGCTACCGGGGGCTCGCCAGCTGGACCGGCACCATGTTCGAGTATTTGATGCCGGCCTTGTTTCTCCCCCTGTGCCGGGGCAGCCTGCTCTATGAGAGCAGCCGCTTTTGCCTGTATGTGCAAAAACGCAGGGTCTTTGCCGGCAAGCCCTGGGGCATCTCCGAGAGCGCCTTCTTCGCGCTGGACCCCATGCTCAGCTACCGCTACAAGGCCAACGGCTGCAGCGCCCTGAGTCTGAAGCGGGGGCAGGACGCAGACATGGTGGTCTCCCCCTACAGCAGCTTTCTGGCGCTGGCCGTGGATGCCCACGGCGCGGTGCGCAACCTGCGCCGTCTGGAGCGTTTCGGCGCCGTGGGCCGCTTCGGCTACATGGAAGCTCTGGATTTCAGCCCCTCCCGCTGCCGCCGGGACGAGGGAGAAAAAGTCCAATGCTACATGGCGCACCATGTGGGCATGAGCATCCTGGCGGCGGCCAACGCCGTCTGCGGCGGGAGCATACAGCGGCGCTTTTTCTCCCGCAGCGACATGGCCGCCTACGCGCTGCTGCTGCAGGAACGGCTGCCGGACTCCGGCGCGGTGATCCGCCGGGATCTGCGGCCCGTTCCGGAAAAGCCGGAGCGGCGATTTGGGGACCGCTGGCAGCTGCGCGGCGGCCCCCAGGATCAGACGGAACGCGCCTGTCTGCTGTCCAATGGCGCATACAATATTATGTCAACTAATCGCGGCGACTGCTTTGCCCGCTGCGGACAGCTGAGCGTCTATGGCTCCCCCCGTGATTTGGAACAGGATGAGGGCCTGCGGCTGAGCCTGGAGACCGGTGAAAAATCCTTTCCCCTGGCTCCGGTCCCGCAGCCGCAGGGCTGGGAACTGTCAGAAGACGCCTGCACCTGGGAAGCAGATGCGGACGGGACCAAATGCTCTCTGTCTGTCTGTGCCGCGGCCGGCGCACTGGGTGAGCTGCGCTCGATTCGCCTCATTCCGGCAAAGGCCGGGACCTTTTCCCTCCGTCTGGACCTGTCCCCCATCTTGTCGGATTATAATGATTATGTAAA
This sequence comes from Oscillospiraceae bacterium, assembly GCA_902778275.1. Classification (GTDB taxonomy): domain Bacteria; phylum Bacillota; class Clostridia; order Oscillospirales; family Oscillospiraceae; genus Limivicinus. Next base: position 16,442 of record CACYXE010000011.1, on the reverse strand, counting down.
CCATCCGGCCTATTGGCGCCTGGGTATCGCCGCCAAGCGGGAGAAGAATGCCCTGCTACTCCGTCGGCTGCGAAGGGGCGAGCACAAGGAGCTGTGGCTGTGCCTGGCCTGCGACCGGGATGTGGTTTTTGAGACCGCGCCCGGCGGTGAGACCGGACTGCCCGATCCCCGGATATCCGCGCGGGTAAAACTCAGCCTGGCCGCAGGACAGACGGAAACCGCCCGCTTTTCCCTCTGTGTGGGCTGGGATGCCAAAACCGCACTGGACGACGCCCGGCGCATTCTGGCATCTCCCCAGCGAGGCAGCCTTGTCAGCGCTGTGGCGACCCATCTGGATCTGCCGCCTTCGGAGATCGGTGAGGCTATGGCCATGCTGCCATCTCTGCTGCGCCCTCTGTATGGCGCTCCGCCCCGCCGTGAGCTCTGGCCCTATGGGATCTCGGGTGACCATCCGCTGATCTGCTGCGAGGCCAAGGCCGCGGAGGCTCTGCCCCTGCTGCGCCGTTTCTGCCTGCTGAAAAGCTGCGGGCTGGAGGCGGATCTGGTCTATCTGACCGACGAGCTGGGTGAATACCGCCAGCCCTTCCACCGGCAGATCGGCGACGCCCTGGCCGTGTTGGGACTGGACGCTCTGCTGGGCAGCAGCGCAGGCGTACACTTTGTACCCCCCTCGGCCGGTGAAACCGTAAAGGGTCTTGCCGCGCTTTGTATCGGGGAACTCCCCCGGGTCAGCAGACCGCTTCGGCTCCCAATTCTCGGCCAGCCGCGGGGCAAAGGCACAGCGCCGGAATACCGCTGGCACGGATCGGAGTTTGAATATTATGTAAACTTATCGCTACCCTCCCGCGCCTGGCAGCAGATGCTGAGCAACGGTTCTCTGGGCGCCATCGTAAGCGACTGCGGCATGAGCGGCCTGTGGCTGGAAAACGCCCGGGAAATGCGCTTGATCCCACCGGACACAGACGCCCGCAGCACTCAGGGCGCGGAGCTGCTGTGGCTGGAGGCGGACGGCCAAAACGTCAGTCTTTTTGCCGCCAACGACGGCTTTCCCTGCCGTGTCCATTATGGACCCGGCTATGCCTGCTGGGAAAAGGAGATCGCCGGCCGCCAGATCCGTACCCGTGTTTTCATCCCCATGAATACCAATGTTCGCATCCTGGTGGTGGAGGGTGCCGCGGGGCTGCCTCTCCACTGGTGCCTGCGGCCCCTGCTGGGCGCTGCCGACGCGGCCTCCCTGCGCGTCTCCTTCTCCGGCGGCCTGTTCCGGGCGGAGAATCCGGAGGCCTATCTGCCGGGGACCACACTGCTTGCCGCCGCCAACTGCCCTTCTACCTGCCGGACGGCCTTCACGCCCCCGGCCATGGACCTGCAGTTGACGGCCCGGGAAACCTCCATTCTGGTATGCGGCAGCTGCTCAGAGAGCGAGCTGAAAGAATTATGTAAACTTGACCGGGCCATGGAGGCCTTTGCGGAAACCAGGCGGTACTGGGCAAGCCTGCTATGCCGGCTGCAGATCAGCAGCGGCGATGGGGCCATGGACCACTATCTCAACGGCTGGGCCGCCTATCAGGCCGTCGCCTGCCGCCTGTGGGGCCGCAGCAGCCTCTACCAGAGCGGCGGCGCCATAGGCTTTCGCGACCAGCTGCAGGACGCGGTGAATCTGCTCCTCCTGGATCCAGGTTTTGCCCGGCGGCAGATCCTGGACTGCTGCCGCCACCAGTACGTGGAGGGCGATGTGATGCACTGGTGGCATCCCCACCCGGAGGGAGACCGGGGTATTCGCAGCCGCTGCAGCGACGATCTGCTGTGGCTGCCCTGGGCGCTGTGTGAATATGTGGACGCCACAGGAGACCTGGCGCTCTGTGAAGAAGAAATAAGTTATGTAAACTCCATGCCGCTGGCAGACGACGAGTGGGACCGCTATGAGCGTCCGGAGATCTCTGAGGCCAGCGCCTCCGTCCTCTACCACGCAAAGGCGGCGCTGGACCGCTGCATGGATCGGGGTTTCGGTCCCCATGATCTGCCTTATATGGGCAGCGGGGACTGGAACGACGGGCTGGACGCGGCAGGCGGCGAGAGCGTGTGGCTGGCCTGGTTCCTGACCTACTGCGCCGGGCGCTTCGCCTCTCTGCTTGAAAAATTATGTAAACCGAATACGCAGCGCTACCGCGACTGCGCCGACCGGGCCGCTCAGGCGGCTGAGCGTGCGTGGAACGGCCGTTGGTACCGAAGGGCTTACCGGTCGGACGGCAGCCCTCTGGGCGGGGAAGAACGGATCGATCTCCTGCCCCAGGCCTGGGCCGTCTTCTGCGGCGAAGAGGCCGCCCATGCCGATGCCGCGCTGGATGCCGCGCTGGAACGTCTGGTGGATGGAGAGCATGGCCTCATCCGCCTCTTTGGTCCGCCCTTCGGGCAGGATGAGCCCTACCCCGGGTATATCGCCGGTTACGGCGAGGGCTTTCGGGAAAACGGCGGACAGTACACCCACGGCGCCATTTGGCTGGCCATGGCCTGTCTGCGCCGGGGCCGAAGGGCGGAGGGGCTGCGGCTGCTGCGAATGCTGCTGCCGGAGAACCACGATCCTGCCCGCTATGAGGCGGAGCCCTTCGTGTTGGCGGCAGACGTCTATACCGCACCGGGCTGCGAGGGCATGGCGGGCTGGACCTGGTATACCGGCTCCGCCGGCTGGTATTTCCGGGCCGTCACCCGGGAGTTGTTGGGCCTGGAGCTGCGGAACGGGCGTCTGTATATCCATCCAAGGCTGGAGCACTACAATGCCCGTTGGACCGATCCGCAAGGTACGGAGCATGCGATCGCAGTGGATGGGACAGCCATCACGGTAGACGGGTCTCCCTATGACGGCGGCCCGATACCGCCGGAACACAATATGAAATCTTTGTAAAAAAATGCGCTGCCCGGTATCTCCCGTCTATCATTTTTCAGAGATTTGTGGTATATTGATATGAAAAAGATAACGGAGGTGCTCCATGGAACTGACACGGACAGAGATCATGCCGGGTGTATGGCTGAATCATCTGCGCTCGGACAAATTCAAAACCGCCTGCCTGAGTCTCACCCTGCTGACCCAGCTGAAACGGGAAACAGCCGCTATGAACGCGCTGATCCCCTACGTGCTGCGCCGCGGCACGACCCGTCTGCCCGACATGGAGGCCATCTCCGCCCGCCTGGACGAGCTGTACGGCACGGCCATCGAACCGGTGGTCCGCCGCATCGGCGAGATCCAGTGCCTGGGCTTTTACGCCAGTCTCCCAGAGGGGGATTTCCTCCCCGGCGGCCAGAATGTACTGACCGACGCCGCCGCCCTGATGGGGCAGTTCCTGCTCTCCCCCGCCACCCGCGGCGGACTGCTGCTGCCCCAGTATGTGGACAGCGAGCGGGAAAAAATGCTGGAAGTGATCCGCAGCCGCATCAACGAGAAGCGCGGCTATTCCGTGCTGCGCTGCATGGAGGAGATGTGCTGCTGCGAGGACTACGCCGCGGGCCGCTTCGGCAGTGAGGCGGAATGCGAGGCCATCCGCTATCAGAAGCTGACCAAGCAATACCGGAATCTGCTGCAGACCTGCCCGGTAGAGATCTTCTACTGCGGTCGGGCCGGGGAAAAGGAAGTGGTCTCCGCCATGCGGGACGCGCTGATGACCATGCCTCGGGCCGAGATCGACTATGAGATCGGCACCGACGTGCGTATGAACGCCCTGGAGGAGCAGCCCCGCTTTGTGGAAGAGGCCCTGGACGTGACCCAGGGCAAGCTGGTGATCGGTTTCCGCCTGGGTGAGTGCATGGAGGATCCTGATCTGCCGTCGCTGTACGTGTTCAACTGCGTGTTCGGCAGCGGCACCAACTCCAAGCTCTTTATGAACGTGCGGGAAAAGCTGCAGCTGTGCTACTACGCCAGCTCTGTAATGGACACCCACAAGGGCCTGCTGCTGGTGGCCTCCGGCATTGAGTTTGACAAACGGGAAGCCGCCCAGGAGGAGATCTTTGCCCAGCTGGAAGCGATCCGGCGAGGGGAAATCAGTGATGAGGAACTGCACGCAGCCCGCTCCGGCGTAGCCTCGGATCTGCGCTCGGTGCTGGACAGTCAGGGGGATCTGGAGGGCTTTTATCTGTCCCAGATCCTGGACGGCAGCGACTGCAGCCCCCTGGAGCTGGCGGAGCTGGCAGAGAACGTCACGAAAGAGGACGTGGTGCGCATCGCCAACAGTGTGGAATGCGACTTGATTTACTTCCTGCGGGGCGAAGAGGCCGATGCGGAAGACGAGGAGGATACCGATGGAGAAGCATGAATACCCCCAGCTGGGTGAGACCCTGTATGCCCAGACCCTCCCCAACGGGCTGCGCCTGCGGGTGCTCCCCAAGCCCGGCTTTCGCACCAGTTACGCCGCCTTTGCCACCAATTACGGCGGCGCTCACCGCCGCTTCACCATTGACGGGCAGACTCTGGACACCCCGGCGGGGGTGGCCCATTATCTGGAGCACAAGATGTTCGACCTCCCCAACGGGGACAACGCCCTGAACCTGCTGACGGCCAACGGGGCGGACCCCAACGCCTTCACCTCCAGCGGCATGACCTGCTACTATTTCCAGAGCACCCACAGCTTTGAAGAGAATCTGCGGATGCTGCTGCACTTTGTCTCCACACCCTATTTCACGGCGGAGACCGTGCAGAAGGAGCAGGGCATCATCGCGCAGGAGATCCGCATGGGCGAGGATAATCCGGGCACCGCCCTCTACTACAATCTTCTGCGGCAGCTTTATGCCCACCACCCCATCCGGGACCGGGTGGCCGGCACGGTGGAGAGCATCGCCCAGATCACCCACGAGACGCTGTACGCCTGTCACAAGGTTTTTTACGCCCCCAGCAACATGTGCCTTTGCGTGGAAGGCGACGTGGATCCGGAGCGGATCCTGGCCATCGCCCAGGAGGAGCTGCCCCGGGAGCGCGCCGGGATCCCGAGCGCCGACTTCGGCGAGGAGGAAGATCTCCTGCCGGTCAGCACTTACGAAAAAGCGGCCATGCCCGTGTCCGCCCCCCAGTTTCTCATCGGGGCAAAGCTCCGCCCCGCGACCGCGGGGGAGGCCGCCCTGCGTCAGCGGCTGACGGCGCAGCTGGCCCTGCGCCTGCTCACCGGTTCCTCCTCCCCCCTCTACACCCGGCTTTACGCCGAGGACATCCTGAACCGGGATTACGACTACGAGGTGGACTTCATCGCCGGTACCGGAACGGTGATCGTCGGCGGCGAGAGCGCCCAGCCGGAGACCGTGCTGAAGGAATTGAGCGCTGAGATCGCCCGCGTCGGTACGGAGGGCTTTGACGCCGAGCGCTTCGAGCGGGCCAAACGCGCCTCCTACGGCGCCCGGCTTCGGGGCCTGGAGGACTTTGACAATGTGTGCGTCTCCATGGCGGAGGGTCTGTTTGACGGCTTCTGCTCCCTGGACGCACCGCTTCTGCTGCAGAGCATCCGCAAGGGCGAATGCGAAGATTTCGTGCGGCAGGCCCTTGCGCCCGAGCGCCTGGCTCTGAGTATCATCGAACCGAAGAAGGTATGACCATGTTCCCCATTCTGATCCAAACCATCCAGCGGGATTCCAGCATCAGTTTTCCGGGCCTTGGGAACTTTTCGCTGGATCCGCCGTCTTATTTTACGATCTTTGGAAGGCCCATCTATTTCTACGGCGTACTGATCGCCTTCGGCTTCATCTTCGCCCTGCTGTTCTGCTCCCACATCAGCAAGCACTTTGGGATCAAGGCGGATGACTTTTATGACATGATGATCCTGCTGATCCCCATGGCCATCCTGGGTGCGCGGCTCTATTACGTGCTCTTCCGGCTGGAGGAGTACCTGCAGCAGCCGGGCAAGATCTTCGCCGTGTGGGAGGGCGGACTCGCCATCTACGGCGGCATCATCTTCGGCGTGATCTCCATCTGCATCATCTGCCGTCGGAAAAAGATCCCCATTCCGGCCATGCTGGACCTGGCGGTCTATGGAGTCCTGCCCGGGCAGATCATCGGCCGCTGGGGCAACTTTCTCAACCGGGAGGCCTTCGGCGCCGAAACGGAGATCTTCTGCCGCATGGGCCTCACCGCCCCGGACGGCAGTACGATCTTTGTCCACCCCACCTTTCTGTATGAAAGTCTGTGGAACCTGATCGGCTTTATCGCGCTTTTGATCCTGCTCAAGCGGGGCCGCCGGAAATACGACGGGCAGTGCATTCTGCTGTACTTCTTCTGGTACGGCCTGGGCCGAAGTTGGATCGAGGGCCTTCGTACCGACAGTCTTTATCTCTTTGGCAGCAGCATACGGGTATCCCAGGCACTTTCCATCGTGCTTGTTGCGATCACACTCGTGATCCTCATCATTCAAAGCCGTCGCCCCCATCCCCCGGAAGCCCTGTACGTCAATCGGGTTCGCACAGCGGCGGAGGAATCCACAAACAACATTGAAACCACATAAGGAGGTATGCATCATGGCTGATTACAAGGACATCATCACCGGAACCATCAGCAATCTGGTAGGCAAGGCCAAGGAGTTTGCTCAGAGCGATACCGTCACCCAGTTTGTAGGCAAGGTCAAGGACACCGCCGAGAACAACAGCGTGCGTGACATTTACGCCCAGGGCACCGAACGGGCCAAATCCTACGGCCGCATCGCCAAGCTCACCCTGGAGATCAACGGAGAAAGCCAGGAACTGAACCGGGTCTACACCGAGATCGGCAAGCTATACTATGAGCAGGCCAAGGACGCACCCGCCGGCTTTTACACGGGCCTGTTCTCCCAGGCCAGAGAACTGGCCGAGAGCATCGCCGCCAAGGAGGCGGAGATCAGCGCCATGAAGGCGGAATTCACCGCCGCGGACAGCGGCACGGACCCTGACATCGACGTGGAGATCGGCGATTTCGAGGATATCGTCTCCGCCACCGAGAAGGATGGCGCAGACAACAAGTAAGGACCTGTCAGGCGACATCACAAGAGCCCGGAGCGTTTGCTCCGGGCTCTTGTGATTATGTAAATAAAATTATGTAAACTAATCAAACCACCTGGAAGAGATAAAACTTCAGGTAGTCCGTCTCCGGGACGTTCCACAGGATCGGGTGATCCGGGGCCTGCTGCCGTGCCTCGATCTGACGCAGTTCCACACCTGCGTCCGCCGCGGCGCTGCGGAGCATCTTCACGAACAGATCGCTGCGCATGAAATGGCTGCAGGAGGCGGTGGCAAGATAAGCGCCCCTGGGCAGCAGCTGCAGCGCCCGGAGGTTGATCTCCTTATACCCCCGTTCCGCGCTGCCCACGGTCTTGCGGGATTTGGTAAAAGCGGGCGGATCCAGGATGATAAAATCATAAGGTGCGCCGCCCTTCTCCTTCAAGGCCGGCAGCAGATCGAACACATCCGCCACCAGAAAATCCATCCTGTCCTCCAGGCCGTTGCGTCGGGCGTTCTCCCGGGCCATCTCGATGGCGGAAGCGGATACGTCCACGGCGGTCACATGCTCCGCGCCGCCGCGCGCTGCGTTCAGAGCAAAGGACCCGGTGTGGGTGAAGCAGTCCAGCACCCGGCGTCCCTTGGCGAGCCGCGCAACCGCCAGGCGGTTGTATTTCTGATCCAGGAAGAAGCCCGTTTTCTGTCCGTTCTCCACATCCACCGCATAGCGGATGCCGTTCTCCACGATCTCTGTTACAGTACACTCCGGAAGCGGCTCTCCCGGCAGCGGGAACCAGCCCTTGTTCTGCTCCAGGCCTTCCAGGTTCCGGATGGCCGCGTCGTTGCGCTCATAGAGCCCGGCGATCGCTTGTCCGTCTTTCCGCAGAATCTCCACCAATGCAGTAAAAATATAGTTTTTAATGCTTTCGATCCCCACCGAAAGGGTCTGTGTGACCAAAATATCGGAAAAACGATCCACTGTCAGTCCCGGGAATCCATCGGCCTCGCCGAAAATGATGCGGCAGCAGCTCACGTCATCCCCCATAACGGTCTTCCGATAGTCCCAGGCGTACTGGAGCCGCCGCCGCCAAAAGGCTTCATCAAAGCGGTCGTTGGCGTTGCGGGAGATCAGGCGCAGGCGGATCTTGCTCTGGCGGCTGACAAAGCCGGTGCCCAGATACTTGCCCTTCTCACTGACCGCGTCGGCCAGTCCGCCGTTGTCGCAGGCGCCCTCCTCGGCCAGAACCTCTGCCTCATAGATCCAGGGATGCCCCTGCTCCACCCACTGGGTGCCCTTCTTGCTGATGATAAAGCGGGGATAGGGACGGTCTGCTTTCATGCGCTCAACTCCTTTATGTCATTGTACCACAGCCGCTCATAAAGCAAAAGGGCTTTTCAAGATTCTTCTTTTGTGCTATAGTCAAGGCTGGATTTTTTAAACAGGAGGCGGCGCGATGGATAGGGAAAAAACTGCACGGCTGAACGTGGTCCTTTCCATGTTCATTTACGGCACGATCGGCCTGTTTGTGCGCTACATTCCCCTGCCCTCCTCCGTCATTGCCCTGGCCCGCGGTGTGATCGGTTCCCTCTTTCTGGTGCTGGTGCTGCTGCTCAGGCGGACGTGGCTTTCCTGGGCGGCGATCCGTGCGGTGCTCCCGCGCCTGTGCGCCACCGGCGCCATGCTGGGTTTCAACTGGATCCTGCTGTTTGAGTCCTACCGCTACACCACTGTCGCCACGGCGACGCTGTGCTATTACATGGCCCCCATCATTCTGGTGGCGCTGTCCCCCTTTGTGTTCAAGGAGCGCATGTCCCTGCGGAAGCTGCTTTGCGTGCTGGCCGCACTGCTGGGCATGGTCTTTGTCTCCGGCGTGGCCAAGGGCGGTCTCCCGGCCGCAGGAGAGCTGCGCGGCGTGTTTCTGGCTCTTTGCGCCGCGGTGCTCTACGCGCTGATCGTCATCAGCAACAAGAAGCTCAATGGCCTTTCCGCCTATGAGCGCACCATTATGCAGCTGATCATTTCCGCCATCGTGCTGCTGCCCTACGATGCTTTGACCGGCGCTTTCACCGGCCTGGTCCTCTCACCGCGCACGCTGCTGCTGCTGGTAACTGTGGGCGTCGTCCACACAGGCGTAGCCTATTACCTGTATTTCGGCGCGGTGGAACACCTGAAATCCCAGACCCTGGCCATCCTCAGTTACATCGATCCGGTGGTGGCGGTGCTGCTGTCGGCGCTGATCCTGCATGAGCCGCTGGGCCTCTTGGGCGCATTGGGCGCCGTGCTGATCCTTGGGGCTGCGCTGATCTGTGAGCTGCCTGAAAAAGAGAAAGCCAAGCCATCATAAAGGAGCGTGCCGCATGGCTGTATCTGACGATTTCATGAAACTGGACATCCGCGCAGGCACCATTGTGGACGCCAAAATATTTGAAAAGGCCCGCAAACCCGCCTATCAACTGAAAGTGGACTTTGGCGAGGAGCTGCGCATAAAGAAATCGTTTGATTTTTGTCTTGAACCGGATATCGAATTGTGTTATAATTATATCATGGTTTTTGGATTCTATCTCTATGACATAGATGAAGGAGCGTAAGAACGTGAAGCGTGTCAAAGTTTCCAATAATGTAATTCGCCGCCTTCCCCGCTATCTCCGCAAGCTGGATGAGTTGAGCGAAAACGGCGTCAGCCGGATCTCCTCCTTTGAGTTGGGCCAGCAGCTGGGGCTCACCCCCTCCCAAATCCGCCAGGATTTCAGTTGCTTTGGTGAATTCGGCCAGCAGGGCTATGGTTACAATGTGCCGGTCCTCCGGTCTCAGATCGCGACCATACTGGGGATGGACCGGGGTTATCACGCCATTTTGATCGGCGTCGGCAACATCGGCCACGCTTTGATGGACAATTTCTGCTTCTCTGACTGGGGCTTCCAGCTGGCCGCCGCTTTTGACATTAACCCCACTCTGATCGGCACCACCTTCGGCGGCGTCCCCATCTTCTCCATGGATGAGCTTGTGGACTATATTCGGAACAACCCTGTGGACGTGGCCGTTCTGACCGTTCCCAAGGAGGTGGCTGTTTCCGTCACCAATACCCTGACCGAGAACGGTATCGAAGCCATCTGGAATTTCACCAATGTGGAACTGACCGAGCCCAACAGCAGCACCATTGTGGAGAACGTGCATTTCTCCGACAGTCTGCTGTCCCTGAGCTACTTCGTTTCCGAGCGTCATGACGAGCGGGCTGCCAAAGCCGCCAAGGCGGAAAAGCAAAGCTGAGCGTTCGCGCTGATTTTTCATGAGAAAAAGCTTCCCCTCGGGAAGCTTTTTTCGCTGTCTGTACGGAAGGAGAATGACCATGTCTGATACCATTGCCGCTATTGCCACCGGCGCACAGGTGGCCGCTATCGGGATCATTCGTCTGTCCGGTCCCCGGTCCCTGCCGCTGATGGACGCTCTGTTTCGTCCCAGCGCCGGCGGCCACATGTCCGATTATCCGGACCGCAAGCTGGTCTATGGCGGGCTTTACACCGCCAGTGGGGATCTGCTGGATCTGTGCCTGTGCACCATCAGCCGCGGCCCACGCAGCTATACCGGCGAGGATACGGCGGAGCTGCAGTGCCACGGCTCCCCCGTCATGCTCCGGGCCGCGTTGGAGGAGCTGTTTCAGCTGGGCGCCCGGCAGGCGGGCCCCGGTGAGTTCACCAAACGGGCCTTCCTCAACGGCCGCATGGAGCTGAGCTCCGCAGAGGCCGTGGTGGATCTGATCGACGCCGAGACCGTGGAGTCTGCCCGCAACGCCGCGGGACAGCTGTCCGGCGCCATCGGCAGCAAGGTCGAGGGGATCTATTCCGATCTGGCGGATATCAGTTCACACTATCACGCGGTGCTGGATTACCCCGATGAGGATATCGAGGACTTTGAACTGCGCAACTATGAAGACACGCTGACCGGTGCGCTGGCACAATTGCATGCGCTCCTGGCCACCTTTGATCGCGGCAAGTTCATGAACAGCGGTATCCCCGCCGTGCTGGCCGGGCGGCCCAACGCGGGCAAGAGTTCCCTCCTCAACGCTCTGCTGGGCTATGACCGGGCCATCGTCACCGAAGTTCCCGGCACCACCCGGGACACCATCGAGGAGCGGCTGCGTCTGGGCAGCCTGCTGCTGCGCCTGACGGACACAGCCGGCATCCGGGAGACGGAGGACCGTGTGGAGCAGTTGGGCGTCCAACGAAGCCGGGCCGCTCTCTCTCAAGCGGCGCTGGTGATCGCCGTGGTGGACGGCAACGCCCCCTTTACTGCCGAGGACAGGGAGGTCATCGCCGCGGCCGAGGCCGCCGAGCACGGTGTGGTGGTCCTCACCAAGCGGGACCTGAATGAAGCCGGTCCGCTGCCGGAGACCAGACTCCCCCTCGTGCGTGTAAGCTCCGTAACCGGAGAAGGACTTGCAGATCTGGAGCAGGCCATCTCCGTCCTCTTCCCACTGCCGCCGGTCCCTGCCGGGGAGATCCTGACCAACACCCGGCAGGCGGACGCCATTCACCGGGCCGTCGTCTCCATGGAGGCTGCACTGGACGCCATGCGTCAGGGGATGACCCCGGACATTGTGCTGACGGAGACGGAGGGCGCCATGTCTGCTTTGGGTGAGTTGAGCGGCCGCACGGTACGCGAAGATGTGACAAACCGGATCTTTCAGCGCTTTTGTGTAGGGAAATAGGCATTTTTCCTTGACAAGTACAAGCCGCTGTGCTAATATACTTTAGCGGCTTGCAGAAGTACCCAAGAGGCCGAAGGGGCTCCCCTGCTAAGGGAGTAGGCGTGTATAAAGCGCGCGAGGGTTCAAATCCCTCCTTCTGCGCCAGAAAGAGCAGCTCACCCGTGAGGGTGGGCTGCTTTTTTTGATTCCCGAGGGGGATTTGAACGGGAGCGGTATGAGAAAACGTGCCGGCGGCACGTTTTCCCCGCGACCCGGCCTGCGCCGCAGCGCAGGTCAAATCCCTCCTTCTGCGCCAGAAAAACCCTGTATTCTCAATGGATACAGGGTTTTTTGCTGGCGCATCACTTGCAGCGTGTTCACTTCACTCATCCCGCTCCAGGAAAGTCTTCTGCTCATCTGACAGTTCAAGATCCGCCGCTTCAAGCGTGGAGCGGAGTTGTTCCAGGTTGCGCGGACCGATAATTGCGCAAACCGGGAACGGTCTTGTAAACAGATAGGCAAGTCCAACTGCCTCGGGTGAGCACTCCAGTTCCAAGGCGACCTTACCGGCGCGCTTCGCCCTCATGCGGTTCATGGGGTAATCATAGGAACGGGCCACCTTCTCCGGAAGTCCCTTTCCGGAAAGGTATTTGGTGATGTAGCCGTTTGCCTGACTGCTGTATGCGACCACGGGGAACTGATGCTCGGTGCAGTAAGCGGTATCCCTTCTCTCATCAAAATACAGCATGGTTGTATCAGGATCTTTGTTCATGCCCATCTGTACATAGTTTTTCATATAAGCATAGCCTGTCTGCGTCGCTTCAAAGCCCGTTCTGCCGCATGCAGCCGCATACCGGTTCGCCTCCTCGATGCGTTCAAGACTCCAGTTCGATGCGCCGATGCGTGAAATCACGCCTTGATCCTGGGCATCGAACAATGCGTCCATGATCGGTTCAACCGGATAGGCGGGGTCGTCCCGATGCAGCCAGTAGAAATCGATGCAGTCGATGAAAAGATTATCCAGGCTTTTTCCGATATCCTCACGGATACATTCCGGCCGCACACGCGATACTCTTGCAGGATCCTTGGCCCTGTAGTGGGCTCCTTTGGTGAAGATCACCAGGCCGGATTTACCCCTCTGCTTGAGATATCTGCCGACACATTTTTCCGATGGGCTTTTCTCCGCACCGGGAAACCAATCTCCATATACCTCCGCAGTATCGATCACATTCCCCCCAGCGCTGATGTACGCGTCCATCAATTCAAATGCGGTTTTTCCATCGACGGCCCCGCCAAATTTCCCAGTACCGAGAATGATGCGGGAACATTCGATACCTGCAATCTTTGTAATCTTCATCTTCTCGTCTCCTTTGATCTGCTTTGCTTGTGATGGTTTCGTACCATATCACTGACACGATATTCCATTGAGCTTGGCTTTTTGGGTATTGCCAGGCAATTCAGCCACTTTTTTTAGCAATAATTTTTCTTTCTATCCCGGAAGATTCTTCATCTCTAATAAAGGTTTTACCACAAAACGTCAATGAAAAAGCTGATGGAAAAAGACGGCAGATCGCTACCGTCCTTTTCCTGTAATATAAGGAAATTCCTCACTTACCCTTTTTCAGCGCTTCCGCGGCGGCCTCGCGCTCCTTGCAGATCTCTTCCCAGGACTTCTGCGCACTCATCAGCTCCGCCAGCTTCTGCATCTCCTCCGGCACGTTGATCTTCTGGGGACATGCCTCCATGCACTGGCCGCAGCCGATGCAGGAATCGGCGCGCTTTCCATCCTCCAATGCCGAATACCGCGCCACGGTGTTGAAGCTCTTGTCCACCGCCATATCATTGGCCATGCTCAGCAGGTTCGGGATGTTCAGTTCCATAGGACAACCGGCGCAGCAGTAGCGGCAGCCGGTACAGGGGATCAGCTTGGCGATCCCGGCGGCCACATCGCTGAGCAGCTGCAGTTCGTCTTCGTTGAGCGGCTTTTCCTCGGCGAAGGTCTTCAGGTTGTCCTGCATCTGGCTCAGGTTGGACATGCCGCTGAGGATCATCGTGGGTTTCGGCACAGTCCGGAGCCAGCGGAAGGCCCATGCGGGCGTGCTCTCCTCCGGGCGGAAGGCGCGCATCTTCCCCTCGATCTCCTCGCCGAACTTTGCCAGGCGGCCGCCGCGCACCGGCTCCATCACCCACACGGGAAGACCCGCCGCCTTCAGGATCTCACACTTGCGCTTGGCGTCCTGCAGGGTCCAGTCCACAAAGTTCAGCTGGATCTGACAGAATTCCATGTGCTCTCCATGCATCTCCAGAAAACGCTCCAGCCCGTCCGGGCCCGCGTGGCAGGAAAAACCCAGGTGCCGGATGCGTCCCTTCGCCTTCTGCTCCAGGAAATACTCCAGGAAATGGTTGTCCGGGTCACAGTAGTAGCGCATGGAGTTTTCGTTGACGTTGTGCATCAGGTAAAAATCGAAATAATCCACGCCGCAGCGGCGCAGCTGCTCCTCGAAGACCTCCTCCGGGATCAATGGCTTGACGCCGTGGACGTTCTGGTGCCCGGGGAACTTGTCCGCCAGGTTCCAGCTCTCCCGCGGATAGCGGGACAGGGACTTGCCCAAGGCGATCTCAGACAGACCGCCGTGGTACGGATAGGCCGTGTCGAAGTAATTCACCCCCGCATCCATGGCCGCGTCCACCATCCGGTCCAGCTCTTCCTGATCAATGGCCCCGGAGCCGTCCGGCAGCACAGGCAGGCGCATGGCGCCGAAGCCCAGAGCCGAGAGTTTCATATCTTGAAAATCGTTGTAGATCATCTCAACGCCCCCTTTTTGTGTATGGTTTTATTATATGTGCAAAGCGTTCATCTGGCAAGTCATTCTCCACATCAATCGCAGAAAGAACAAAGGTACTTTCCTGCCGGATGATCTTTATGCTATAATGGCAGCGGGCAGCATTGCGGATACATGCTGAATCTATACAGTCAGAGGGAATTGAAATGGATCTGAACACCTTGCGCGCCAAAGTAAACGATCATAAGCCGGAACTGATCTTGCCGGAGCGGCCCATATTCACCGCCGTCATGATCCCGCTGGTGGAAAAGGCAGGACAGCTGCACGTGCTGTTTGAGGTGCGCAGCGCCGACATCGCCCAGGGCGGTGAGGTCAGCTTCCCAGGCGGACATGTGGAGCCGGGCGAAGACGCCGGGGAAACCGCCCGCAGGGAGACCTGCGAGGAATTGCTGCTGCGCCCCGGACAGGTGGAGATCCTGGCCCCCATGCACCGGATGACAGACCGGGGACGCCTGATCATCGACTCTTTTGTAGGGCTGCTGCGGGACTATGAGGACAGCTTTTCCCTCTCGGAGGTGGAGCGGGTCTTCACTGTGCCGCTGGACTGGCTGCTGGCAAACCCGCCGGAGATCTACCGGGCGGAGATGGAATTCCAGCTGGAGGCGGATTTCCCCTACGAGTTGATCCCCGGCGGCAGGGACTATCCCTTCTTCCGGCCCCAGCGCCGTTTCTACTTCTACCGCCGGGAGGAGGCCGTCATCTGGGGAATGACCGCGGATCTGCTCTACCATTTCATCGAATTCCTGAAGCGGGGTGATCGGCCATAAATCAAAGCTCCAGTGCAGATGTCGGATCTGCCACCCCCTTTGGAAAGACTTGGCATTTCCTTTGCGATCATTTATACTGATATACTGAACTCACCGAAGTAAGGAGGCCCCGTCATGCTCTACGATCCCATCACCATCAACCGGCTGACGCTGAAGAGCCGCCTGGTCATGCCGCCCATGCAGACAGGCCGCACCGACCTGGGCCACGTCACCGACGATCTGGTCAACTACTACCATGAACGCGCGCTGTATTCCAAACCCGGACTGATCTTCACCGAGCACAGCTGCATCACCGAGGCGGGCCGCGCAGCCAAGGAGCAGCTTTCCATCGCAGACGATGGGATGATCCCGGAGCACAGACGGCTCACCGACGCGATCCACGCCGCGGGGAGCCGGGTCTTTGTTCAGCTCAACCACGGCGGCAGCTCCGCCGTGCCCTTTGACGATGGGGAGATCGTCTCTGCCAGTGCCGTGGTCAACCTGCGCAAGCCCTCCCCCCGCATGCCCCGGCCCCTGACCGTTCCCGAGATCCATGAGCTGGAAGACGCCTACGCCCGGGCAGCCCTCCGCGCTTTGGAGGCCGGTTACGACGGTGTGGAGATCCACTGTGCCCACGCCTACCTGCTCAATCAGTTCTATTCGCCCCTGAGCAACCTGCGCGACGACGAGTATGGCGCGGCCTGTATGGAAAACCGGGTCCGCTTTCTGCTGGAGACCATGGAGAAGGTGCGGGCCGTGATCGGCGCCGACTGCCCCATGGCGGTCCGGCTGGGCGGCGCGGACTATATGCCCGGCGGCTCCACCGAAGAGGACGCCGTGGAGGCGGCCCGGCTCATCGAACGGGCCGGGGCCGATCTGTTGGATATCTCCGGCGGCATGTGCGGCTACATCCGCCCGGACTGCAAAGAGCCCGGCTACTTCGGCTCTATGACCGAAAAAGTCCGCAGGGCCGTAAGCATCCCCGTGATCCTCACCGGCGGCGTGGCGAAGCTCGCCGACGCGGAGCGCCTGCTGGCAGAGGGCAAGGCCGACCTGATCGGCGTGGGCCGCGCTCTGCTGCTGGACGCCCACTGGGCAGAAAAAGCCTGAGCAAGCATCCAAACACTACACATAATGACTATATGATGGCGAAAAGCCAAAACGCTTTTCGCCGCGCCGCTTTGCGGCGCAGCAAAACAGCCCTGCTGTTTTGCCATATATTCATTGCA
>CACYXE010000010.1 GCA_902778275.1 Oscillospiraceae bacterium | reverse complement strand
GAACCCCGTCTTTTTCATCGACGACGGATACAGCGGAACGGATTTTGATCGTCCCGGCTTTCAGGAAATGCTGGATGAAATCGAAGCGGATCATGTGGCTGTCGTACTGACAAAAGACCTCTCGCGCCTTGGGCGAAACTCCACGATGACGGGTATGTTCATCAACATCACTTTTGCCAAACACAATGTACGCTACATTGCCATCAACGACAACTTTGATACGCTCAACCAGAACAGCGTGGACAATGACTTTGCCGGAATCCGCATGTGGTTCAACGAGTTCTATGCTCGTGATACCAGCCGGAAGGTGCGGGCTGTCGTCAAGGCCAAGGGTGAGCGCGGCGAGCCACTGACCGGATTTCTGCCTTATGGCTACATCAAAGATCCGAACGACCCGAAGAAATGGATCGTGGACGAGGAAGCCGCGAAGGTGGTCAAGCGCATCTTTGCTCTTTGCATGGAGGGACGAGGCCCGACGCAGATCGCAAATCTGCTCACGGAGGAAAAAGTGCTGAACATTACTTCCTACTATTTGCAGGAAGGCCGCAACGCAAATCATCCGGAGCCAGTTGATCCGTACCATTGGGAATCCAGAAGCATCTCGGATATCCTTGCCCGCCGAGAATATACCGGCTGCACAGTCAACTTCAAGACGTACTCCAATTCCATCTGGGACAAGACGACCCGCAAGAATCCAGTGGAGAACCAGGCGATCTTCTACAACACGCACCCGGCTATTATCGACGCAGACACCTTCGACAAGGTGCAGGAGATCCGGGAGCAGCGCCACCGCAGGACGAAATCCGGTAAAACGCACATGTTCTCCGGCTTGGTATTCTGTGCGGACTGCAAGGGAAAGATGTACTTCAACAGCAAAAACAATTATGATGAAGGCCAGTCCTTTTTCTCTTGCTCAAACGCACGAAAAAGCACCAATGCCTGTACCTCGCACTTTATCCGGGCGATCGTGTTGGAACGTTTGGTCTGGAATTACACGCAAAGGGTCATTGATCTCGTGCTCCGCTACGAAGCCCATTTCCGGGCAATCATGGAGGAGAAAATGCAGACCGAGAGCAAAGCGATTCTCAAGGCCAAGCGGAAGCAGCTTGAAAAAGTGGAGAAGCGCATCCAGGAGCTTGACCGGTTGTTCGTGCGAACCTATGAGGACAACGTGGCCGGGAAACTGAGTGACGAGCGCTTTGCAGCGATGAGCCACGGCTATGAGGAAGAACAACAGGGCTTGAAGGAAGCGGCAGATGTTCTCCGGAAGGAGATTGAAGTACAGGAACAGCAGAACCAGAATTTAGATCTGTTCATTGAGCGTATTCAGAAATACACGGCTTTGGATGAGCTGACGCCCTATGTGGCACACGAGCTCATCAAGGCGATCTATGTGGGAGCGCCGGACAAGGGCAGCGGCAAGCGCCGCCAGAGCATCTATATCCAGTATGATCTGATCGGTTTTATACCGCTTGATGAACTGATGAAGCAGGAAACGGCATGACATATGCCATGCCGTCCCTGCAAATGATGATAAAACTATCTTACGGGTGGAGGCCCTTTGGCCCCCTGTTCATTTTGGTCGGAGTGGGGAGACTTGAACTCCCGGCCTCTTGGTCCCGAACCAAGCGCGCTACCATCTGCGCTACACCCCGAAAGAGCGTGTTTATTATAAAGACATCATCGCCCTTTGTCAAGCCCAAAAACTGTGCTTTGACAGGCGGCAATCATCCCCGGTCTTTTCAATAATTTGCCTTGATTTCTGCCGCAAGACAGTTGAGCGGACGAACGAGATGTGCTATACTTGCTTCAATATCTGCATCAATCAAGGTGATATATTATGAAACGAACTCTGCTTTTGATCTTTTCGCTTACCCTTCTGGTCTTGCTGCTTTGCGGCTGCGGATCTTCTGACACGGCTTCCGCTCCGGCGCCGGGCGGGACCGCTTCCCCCGCCGCTGCGCAGACTGCGGCGGCTGAAGCGCAGACAGCCGAGGAAACGCCGGAGCCTAGCCCCGTGATCTTTACTTTCCCAGACGGGAGCAGCCATACGCCTGACGAGACGACCCTGGATCTTTCCGGCTTCACGGAGCAGGACGTGTTGACGACCATCCCCAGTCTCGAGCAGATGCCGGAGCTGCAATATGTGGATCTGGGCTACGCTTTTCCCGTAAGCGAGCAGGAAGTGCAGACCCAGGATACCCGCGGCAAGATCCTCACCAGCACTGTCCTGGTGGCGGAAGACCTGGCTTATACCGAAGAAATGCCGCGCCTCAGCTGGGACACGATCCGGCAGGTCATGGACGCCTGCCCACAGGCGCAGGTCGATTATCATTTCCGTCTGTTTGGCAAGGATCTGTCCACGCTGGACGAAGCGCTCGACTTCAACCACATCAAGATGAGCGACGAGGGCGCGGCCGTCAAAGCGGTGCTGCCCTATATGCAAAACTGCAAATCCCTGGATATGGATTTTTGCGGCGTGTCCTGCCCGGCCATGGCTGAGATCCGTGACGCCTACCCGGATATGCACGTGGTGTGGCGCGTCTGGTTCGGCAATGACTGCAGCGTGCGCACGGACGTCGACACCGTGCTCGCCTCCAATCTGAACCATGTGCTGACCGACTACAACACCGAGGAAATGAAATATCTGACGGAGCTCAAGTACCTGGATATCGGGCACAATGAGTATCTCCATGATTTCAGCTTCATGGAATATATGCCGGATCTGGAGGTCGCCATCATCTGCCTGGGCGGTCTGCACGACCTCAATTATGTGAGCAAGTGCACCAAACTGGAGTTTTTGGAGATCAACACCCTGAAGCCCGGCATCGATTTGTCCCCGCTGGCATCCCTGACCAATCTGGAGCATCTGAACATCTGCTATGACGGCAAGGTCACCGGCTACGAGGCGCTGGAACATCTGACCAAGCTCAAACGCCTCTGGATCGGCACGCACACCTACATCCCCGAGGATTACATCGAGCACCTGCGGGAGGTCCTTCCCGACACCAACATCAACACTACCGAAGGCACAGGCTGCGGCGGCTACTGGAAGCACAGCCCCCAAGGCGGCTATGATCCCCGCTACGCGGAAATCCGCAAGACCTTCGACTATGACCACTACCCCACTTCCTGTTCCTCTTATTGGAACGATCCGCTATACGGCGCGCCGAGTTTTGATCATTAATCGCCAAGGAGCTTTCCTATGCAAACATCTTCTTCCCGGGAGAGAGCATCCTCTCCCGGCATGCTCCGCCGTGTCCTGTCCTTTCTGGCGGTAACACTGCTCTGTCTGCTGCTGATCCTGTTGGGCGTAGTCTGGGTTCTGGAGCGGGGCCCCTCCCCCACGGTCACCGGCATGTTCTGCCGCTCTGTGCGGGAGACCAGCGCCATTCGCTGGGTGTCGAACATTTTCCTCAGCAAAGAGGAACTGGAGCCTTATATCACTATCGCCGCCGCCCCCTCGGAGGAGACCGCGGTCAATACCGATCTGATCCATTTCTTCGACTCCCGGATCCAGGAAAGCCAAAGCCTGGAACTGATCGACATCGCCGAAGGCACCTGCAAGGGCAAGCTGCTGATCGTGCACGATCCCCGGCAAGTGATCCTGGGAACCTCCGACAATCTCGGTTCCGCGCCGGGTCTGCCTCTTACAGAGATGGTCGAGAAATACCAGGCTGTCGCAGGCATCAATGCAGGCGGCTTTGAGGACGAGGGCGGCCGCGGCAACGGCAGCAAGCCCACCGGGCTTGTGATCAGCGACGGCGCTATTCTCTGGGGCGACAGCTCTCAGCGCTACCATGTGATCGGGCTGGACCGTGACGGGATCCTTCACGTGGGGCCCATGACCGGGTGGGAGGCGCTGGATGCCGGGCTCCGCTGGGCGGTCAGCTTTGTGACCCACGACGGCCTGGCTTCCGCCCTGATCATCAACGGCGAGATCCAGCAGCAGAATCTGGGCGGGGGCATCAATCCCCGCACGGCCATCGGTCAGCGGGCGGACGGCGCGCTTCTGCTGCTGGTCCTGGACGGACGCAGCATCGGCACCCTGGGCGCCACCATGGGGGATGTGTGCAGCATCATGCTGGAATACGGCGCCGTCAATGCCGGGAACCTGGACGGCGGCTCCTCCTCCACGATGGTCTTCGAGGGTGAGACGGTCAACAACTCCTCCTCCATCGTGGGGCCGCGCAAGCTGCCTACGGCCTTCCTTGTCAAGATGGGAGGTGCCGGGAATGAATAAGGAAAAGGGAGGTCTTTCTCTGACCTGGCGCCGCTTTCTCATCATATGGGCCGTTGCTCTTCTGCTGCTGGGATTGATCGGCTGCCTTGTGCTGTACCGGTATCTTGGTGTCTACGAGGCCACCAGGCCGGAGCTCTACATGGAGGAATATATGTCCTCCATGACTGTGCAGAAGCTCCTGGATCAGATGGAGATGGACAGCGACCTGCCTGTCAGCCAATATGAAGATCCCGCTGCGCTCTATCAGCAGTATCTCTCCGGTCTCACGCTGGATGGCCAGCTGCGATATACGCAGGAAAAGCACCCCGGCGTGAATGACCGGGCCGATTTTACGGTCAGTCTGGATCGAGCCAGACTCTGTACCGTGACCTTGACCGACGACGGCACAAGACACGGCTTCGGCCGCCATGGATGGAAACTGGATCGTGTCCACACCGGAAACTTTACCAGTTCCCTGCGGTCCATGTACCTGTCCATCTGCGCGCTGGATCAGCAGGAGCTCTATCTGAACGGCATCCCGCTGGCCGCAGATGATCTGGCAGATCATGAAACGCCGCCGGATCTGACAGAAGCGGAAAGTCGTTTCTCTCCGGCCACCTCCTTCAGCCGCTACAGGATCGGGCCTCTGTATGGGGATCTGGTTTTGACCGACCGGGACGGCGCGGAAATCCCTCTGCGCCAGGCGGGGGGCGACCAGCTGAGCGCCAATGCGGCCGCCCGGGAAAAGCATGCTCTGCGCATCACCGCGCCCGCCGGGATCCGCGTTTCTGCAGGCGGTATTGAGCTCGATCCCGCAGACGCTCAGGCAAATGCCGGGATCATGGAAGGTCTTTCCGCCATGGTCGCGACCGATTACCTGTGCTATACCTACACGCTCCCCGATCTTTACGGGGCTCCTGAGGTCTCCGCTGTGGATGAACTGGGCCATGCGCTGAGCCCCGTCATCTCCGCCGACGGGCAGTACCGATTCTTCTACGAGAACGACCCGGAGGCCGCCGCTGTTCTGCAGCCCTATGCGGAGCGCTTCTTCCAGTTGTTTGTCACCTATACCTCTTCCGCTTTCAACGAGAGCCGGTATTATGATCTGCTGGACCGGATCCGTCCGGGCACCGCACTGTATGACTATGTGGCCCAATCCCGGGACGCCATGATCTGGGCGCCCTACAGCCAGACGGAATTCGCGGATCTGCATTACGACAATTTCCGCTATCTCAACAACCGCTGCTTTATCTGCACCGTGCGTTATGACGCGGATATCAGCTTCTCCGCAAAGGATGAAGCCTACAACTACGGTCTGCAGAGTGCCTATGAGATGGCCTTTCAGCTGGCTGACACCGGCTGGATCGCTCTGGCGATGTCCGCTGTCGACTGAAGCATATACAAAAAGCCGCCGATCGGCGGCTTTTTGCGTTCACGGGTTCAAAGCGGCTTCTCTACACTGTACATGGATTCCAGCACCAGGAAGCTGGTGCGAAACAGAGTATTGAGATTCCAATAGCTGATGCCCGCAAGGCCGTATTCGGCCACCAGCGCATACTTCGCTTTGAGGCTTCGCGCATCTTCAAACCACACCTCATGCTGGCGGCCATTGTCATCCGCGTAACGGAAAAACGGCGCCTGCGCGGTCTCGTCGAACTGGATCTGTACGCGCCGCTGCCCGGCAAGGGTGACCGCGGCGACATTGCTGAGCGGTCTCGCGGCGCTCCCTTGTGTGAAGGGCAGCGTCCAATCGTAGCCATAGTTCGGAATCCCCAGCAGGATCTTGCCCGCCGGCATCACGCTCACTGCGTAATCCAGCACTTTTCGTACCATATTCAGGGGTGATACGGCCATGGCGGGGCCGTATGTATACCCCCATTCATAGGTCATCAGTATCACATGATCCGCTGTCTGACCGTGAAACGCATAGTCATGGGCGGTATAGAGCAAGCCCTGCTGGGCGTCGGAAGTCTTTGGCGCCAGGGCTGTCACGACGATATAGCCCAGACGGTGCATCCGCTCTGTTATTCGGCCGAGAAACTGGTTATAGCTTCCCCGGTCAAAAGGATACACATACTCGAAATCCAGATTCACTCCATAGTATCCGCCCTGCGACAGGATATTCTCCGCCTGCTCAAGGAAGGTATCCTGTACCTGCTGATCGGTAAAGATCGCGTGGGCGATATCGCTGGAAAAGCCCCCCTGTGCGCGCAGATTCGTCAGCGTCAGCAAATTGGCGGTACGCCGGGCGGCGGAGAGATTCGTGTTCACCCGGAACGTCGGTGTGAGATTCCCCTGCAGATCGGCCCGATAGCTGAACGGCGACAGGAAGCTCAGATAGGGCAGCGACTCCGTCAGCGTCGCATCCGATGCGTCTGTGATATATCCGTTGACCAGCATTTCTCCCAGGTACTGTATCCCCAGGGGGATGTTGATGATCTGCCCGATCCTGAGCCTGTTGGGGTTTTCAAGCTGGGGATTGGCCGCGATCAAACGCTGCAGCGAGATCCCGTACCGGCGGGCGATGGCGTAGAGAGTATCCCCGGAGCGCACGGTATAGCGCGTCTCCCCGTGGGGGATCACTAACGCTTGGCCTACCATCAGCAGCGCGGGGTTTTGCAATTGATTCGCATAGATGATATCTTCTGCGGGGACCGAAAATCGACGGGCGATATCGTACAGAGTATCCCCATTCTTGACAACATATATTTCCAAAGCAGATCCTTCCTTTCCCGGGGCGAGGCCCCTGAAGCATTCTATTCGAAAACAAAGAATCGGTCCCCACGAAAAGTCCCAGCCCGTTAGGAACGCACGGGCTGGGACTTGATTCTTTTCAGATTTAGTTTATTCCGCTGCGGACAACCGGTCTTTGCAAACATCCAGGATCTGCTGAAAGCTCTCCCCTGTCTCCTCCGGCCGCCGGATCAGCACAAGCTGTGCTCCCGTGGCTTTGGCCGCTTCGGCTTTTTCCGGAAAGCCGCCCGGAGAGCCGCCGTCCTTGCTGACCAGATATCGGATCCGATACTGCCGGATCGTCGCCTCGTTCATTTCCCGGGTAAAGGGCCCCTGCATGGCGATGATGTTGCGGTGGGGGATTCCCAGCGCCTCGCAGGCCCGCAGCGCCTCATGGCTGGGCAGCACCCTCGGATACAGCCGGTCCGCGTCCAGCCCCGCATAGCTCCGCAGCTCCTTGGCCCCGGTGGTCAGAAGGATGTTGCCCTCCGTATCCCGCAGCCACAGCGCCGCCTGGGCCGCGCTCTCCACCGTTACCACTGCAGCCGCATCTATCGGGCTCTTTTCCCGGAGCAGGCGCCGGTATTCGCAGCCCGCCAAAGCGCAGGCCTCCCGGACCGAGGCGGTCACATGGGTCGCGTAGGGATGCGTGGCGTCTATACACAGGTCGGCCTTCCGAAGAAGCTCGATCTTTTCCTCCCGGGTCAAGGGGCCGACGTGGGTCCGAACTCCGGGAATGGTGCCCTGTTCTTCACTGCCGTACTCTGTGGCAACGGAAACCAGAACATCCGCGCCCATAGCCGCAAGACGCTCTGAAAGCGCTCTGCCCTCAGTCGTTCCGCTGAATATTACGATCCTCATATCGTGTATCCTCTGGGCGTGACCATTTTTCCTCCCTCCTGCCGGGTCTGTGAAGAGCCGATGAAAACGGTCGTGAACATATCCGCCTCCGCACCGGCCAGTTCCCGCAGGCTGAGGATCTGCCAACGCTCCCCTTCCCGGCCTATGTTCTGTGCCAGGCCGCAGACCGTTTCCGGCGATCTCTCAGACAGCAGGATCTCACAGGCGCGCCGCAGGAATTCCGGTCTGTGCCGGGACGCCGGATTGTACAAGCAAATGGCGAAATCCCCGCGAGCGGCGCAGAGAAGCCGCTTTTCAATGATTTCCCACGGGGTCAACAGGTCGGACAGGGAGATGACGCAAAAGTCATGCCCCAGAGGGGCTCCCAGCAAGGCCGCGCCGGAGGACGCCGCCGTGAGCCCGGGGATGATTTCGATCTCAGCGTCCGGATACTCCCCCGCCATCTGCAGGACAGGACTCGCCATCCCATAGATCCCGGCGTCTCCGCTGCAGACAAGGGCCACACTGCGGCCTGAAGCCGCGGCTTCCAGTGCCCAGCGGCAGCGCTCCAGCTCGCCTCTCATCCCGGTACTGTATACTTCTTTGTTCGGATAAAGCGGGCGCAGCAGTTCCACATACACCGTATAACCGCAGAGGATATCCGCCGCATCGATGGCCTGCCGTGCCTGGGCGGTCATATGCGCCGCGTCGCCGGGCCCGATACCCACCACATACAGTTTTGCCACCTTACCAGCTCCATTCCAATTCCGGTGTACGCAGCGCCAGCGCGAAGGTCACACCGTCAAACGCATATTTTTTCTCGATCAGTTTCCCGCCGCTTGCCAGCACGGCGCTTCGCTCACATACATTGTCCACACCCACAGTGCTTTTGACAAACTCCGATGGGGAATAATCCCCTTCCAGGGAGGCCAGCGTCTCCGCGTCAAAACAAGTCAGCGGCCACGCATGGCTTTGACAGAAGGCCAAGAGGCCCGGCTCATCGGCTTTCAGATCGATGGAAGCTGAGCCGCGGATTGCCTCCGGCAGGAGCTTTCTCTCGCCGCAAAAGCGCTGGAAAACCGTTTCCAGATGCTCGGCATCCGTCCCCCGCCTGCAGCCGATCCCCAAATACAGGACCCGCGGCGCCAGCTGCAACGCCCTTCCAGGCTGCGGCCGGTAATCCACGACCACGTCTCCGCTGTCCGCGAGCCGCACTCCCGATGGCAGATCTCCCTTGACCGGCCAGGGACAGGTGATTTGGATCTGTTCCCCCTGCAGCACCTTGGCGGATACGGTTTTGATCCGCTCCGGCTGCAAGACAGTCAGCTCCTGCTTTTTAGCCCACAGATCCACGGCGAAAGCATGGCGCAGGTCCGTGGCCGTGGTGATCACCGCAGTAGCGCCCAGGCGCTCCGCCAGCTTCTCCGCCAGGGCGTTGGCGCCGCCCAAATGGCCGGACAGCAAGGGGATCACAAAGCGGCCCGCCTCATCGACACAGAGCACCGCCGGATCTGCAGTCTTGCTCCGGACCCAAGGAGAGATCGCCCGGACGGCGATCCCCGCCGCACCCACGAAAACAAGGGCCGTGTACTTCGTAAACGCCTGCTCCGCCCAATTTGACAGCGAAAAAGAAACTTCTCGTTTAGCGTCTGTGTGGTCTCCGCCCAAAACCGTCTGTATGGATCTTGCTATTTCCGCTCCGCGGTCCGTAAAGGAAATCAACGCGACCTTTTCTTCCATGCTCTACTCTGCTTTCCACTGCTTCAGCAGCTCCGCCGCGCCCTCTGTCATGCCCAGCAATCCGTATTCATTGGAAAAAACGACAGCGCCCACCTGCAGCTTATCGCCGCAGCGATGGGCCAGATGCTTTTGGATGGCCCGCAGCAGGCTATCCAGGACCGCTTCCCGCAGTCCTGCCTGATCCAACACGGCAATACAGCCGTCGGTGGTAACTTGTTCCATCAAGGCTTCACATAGGGCACGGTCCGCGCCGCAGACCGCGGCATGGGCGCAATAGAGCTCCATCCTCCCGTCAGCCAGCTTGGAATGGGTGTTCATGATGCCGCCCGCCAGCTTGACCAGTTTACCGATATGCCCCACCAGCAGCGCGGCCTGAAAGCCCTCCAGCGCCGCGATATCCAGACTGTCTCCGATAAAGTTGGAGACCTTGACTGTGGGAAGTTTTGCAAGCTCCGGATATTGCCTCAGCAGAAAGTCCATACCGTAGTTGCCCGGTACCAGGATCACCTTGTCGCTGAGGAGCCTTGCCTGTCTGGCCTCCACCGCGATCGTGTCCACGATGGCCTGCTCGCTCATAGGCTCTACGATGCCGGAGGTCCCCAGGATAGAGATGCCCCCCTCGATCCCCAGCATGGGATTGAAGGTTTTCTTTGCGACTTCATCCCCGCCGGGTGCTGATATACAGATCTGCAGCCCGCCGGAATACCCCAGCGCCGCACAGCGGTCCTCCACAGCGGAGGCGATCATCTGCCGTGGCACGCTGTTGATGGCCGCAGCTCCCACAGGCTGATCCAGACCGGGCTTTGTGACCCGGCCCACACCTTCACCGCCTTCGATCACGATTCCCCGGTCTGTCCTCCTGACAGTCGCGCGGATCAGCATGCCGTCCGTCACGTCCGGGTCGTCTCCCGCGTCCTTTCGGACCGCGCAGCCGGCGCCACCCACCATCAAGCGGCATTCCTCCAGCGCGACCTCTACGGGAAGACCTTTGGGCGTTACCAGTCGGACAGTCTCCGGCGCCTCGCCGGTCAGCAGCAGCTCTGTGGCTCCTGCCGCAGCCAGAGCGGCGCAGGTCCCTGTGGTATAACCGCAGCGCAGCAGCCTGCTCCCGCTGCGGATGTAATGTTCAAAGGCCATGCTTCAGTCCTTTTTCCGTTCTCTGGCCGCCAGCTCCGCCAATTCCGAAAAGCGGGCGATCAGCTTATCGTAGTTCTCTCTGCGGTGTGGGAAGCTGCAGTTCTCACAGCTTTTTACGCCGTTTTCCCGATAGATGAATCCGCCGCCGCAATTCTCTCCCAAAGCGTACAAGGGACAATAACAGAAAAGGCAATTGAAATCTTCTTCCGGGACGCCCTTGTGGCAGGGAAAGAATTCGCAATTCTTATGTTGGAAAAACGCGTAGTTCCTGTTGGATCCTTTCATAGCCGCTCCTTACTGCCAGCCACGCTTGGCGGGGTCCAGCATGTCCGCCGCCGTATAGAGCAGCGCGTTGCAGATGGCAGCCGCCACGGTACTGCCGCCCTTGCGGCCCATAGCGGCGATAGCGGGTACGCCGTATGTCTCGCACACGGCTGTCAGGCGTTCCTTGCTCTCCACTACATTCACAAAGCCCACCGGCACGGCGATCACCAACGCGGGCCGGAGTCCCGCCTCGATCTGATCGGCAATGGTGTAAAGGGCAGTCGGTGCGTTTCCGATGGCCAGGACAGCACCCGGATGCTTCTCTGCCGCATATTCCATGGCCGCCGAAGCCCTTGTCGTCCCCTTCTCTTTGGCGGATCGGGCGATCTCCGGCTCCGCCATGAAGCAAAATACCTGTCCGCCCAGCTTCTGCAGGCCGGGCTTACTGACCCCGGCTCTGGCCATGTTGGTATCCGTTACGATATCCACACCGCGGCTCAGAGCCGCAGCGCCCGCCTGTACTGCGCCGGGGGTGAAAAACAGAGTCCTGGCAAAATCAAAATCGGCAGTGGCGTGGATCACCCGGGTGATGACAGCGGCGTTTTCCTCCGGGAGCACAATGTCCCGAGAGCGCAGTTCCTCTCCGATGATCCGCATGCTGCTGCGCTCGATATCCGCCGGCAACACATGTTCAGGCATCTTCATATTCCTCCATCGCGCGGTAAATACGCTCCATATCCAGGCTTTTTCGCACTGCCTCCGCCAGCATATCATACTGCCGCTGACGGTACAGGACACGGGGAACCGGTTTGTACGGTTCCACTGTGATCCCCTTGCGTACTGCAAGCCAGTCCGCCAGTCGGGCGGTCAGCTCACCGGTATCGAACAGCCCATGGAGATAAGTCCCGAACACATTTCCGTTGACCGCGCCGTCCGTTTTTCCATCCTCAAAGCGGCAGAAGGGCGCCGCCTCGGAAACAGTCTCCCCCATGTGGATCTCATAGCCCTCCAGCTTTGCGCCGGCAAAGGGGCCGTTCTGGATCGCCGCCTGTTTCCTTGTACGGGTCTTGCAGGCGCTGAATACCGTACGGCAGGGCAGCAAGCCCATGCCCTGCAAAGTCCCGCCGTGCTCCACGGCCTCCGGATCGGCGATCTCCCGGCCGAGCATCTGATATCCGCCGCAGATTCCCAGGACCGGCGTTCCTCTGCCCGCCAATTCCAGGATTGCGCTCTCAAGACCATTATCCCGTAGCCACAACAGATCGTCCATGGTGCTTTTGGTCCCCGGCAGGATCAGCAGGTCCGGTGCCCCAAGCTGTTTCGGATCGTATACATAGCGCACGCCGACAGCCGGATGCTCTTCCAGAGGCGGGAAATCCGTAAAATTGGATATGTGAGGCAGTCGGATCACCGCCACGTCCAACGCCCGCTCCGCTCCCGTTCTGCTAAGGGATGGAGCCAGACTGTCTTCATCGTCGATATCTGCCTGCAGCCAGGGCACGACCCCCAGCACAGGGACTCCTGTCAGCTCCTCCAATCGGAGTAGCCCGGGACGCAGAAGCTCAACATCGCCGCGGAATTTATTGATGACCGTACCGATCACCCGGCGGCGCTCCGTATCCCGCAGCAGGGCGATCGTTCCGTACAGTTGGGCGAACACGCCGCCCCGGTCGATATCTCCGGCCAGAAGCACCGGCGCATTCACCAGTTCCGCCAGGCCCATATTGACGATATCGTTCTCCCGCAGGTTGATCTCCGCCGGGGAGCCGGCGCCCTCGATGACGATGATATCGTTCTCCTCAGCCAGACCCTTATAGGCTTTTAAGATATCCGGGATCAGCTCCCGCTTCATGGCAAAATAGTCTGCCGCGTCGTAATGACCGCGCACCTCTCCATTGACGATGACCTGGCTGCCGGTGTCGCTGGATGGCTTGAGCAGGATGGGATTCATCCGCACATCGCAGTCCAGCCCGGCGGCTTCCGCCTGGGCCGCCTGCGCCCTGCCCATCTCCAAACCGTCCGGCGTGATGTAGCTGTTGAGCGCCATATTCTGACTTTTGAAAGGGGCGACCCGCCAGCCGTCCTGTTGGAAGATCCGGCACAGAGCCGTGACCAGCAGACTCTTTCCGGCGCCGGACATGGTCCCCTGCACCATGATGCACTTAGCCATGTATCAGCACTCCTTCCATAGCCTGTAAGAAGAGAACATTCTCTTCGTACGTCCGTATCGCACACCGGTACCAGCCGGGCTGCAGACCTTCAAAATTTCTGCAGTCCCGCAGCAGGATCCCACGCTGACGGAGCTTTTCACACAGCGCCATATCCTCAGAATGAAACAGTATAAAATTCGCCTCGCCTTGTAGGCAGCGGCAGCCCAGTTCCTTTAAGCCCTCCGTCAAAAAGGGCCGCTCGATCTCCAGCAGCGCCCGGACCATATCCAGATATGCCGTCTCTCTCAGCGCAGCCAGACCGGCCGCCTGGGCGGGTCCGGATACAGCCCAGGCCTGGCCGCAGTCTTGCAGCCTCGCCGCTGTGACCGAATCGCCGCAAAGCGCGTAGCCAAGGCGAAGCCCGGCCATGGAAAAAGATTTGGTAAAGGCGCGGAGCAAAATAAGATCGGTTTCCTCGGACAACCGGCTCACCAAGCTGTGTTTTTCCGGCCGATCCAGCATTTCGATGAAGCATTCGTCCACAACCAAGCGGGTCCCTGTCTCCCTGCAGCGCTCCAGGATCTGACGCAGCAGAGATGCTTCCGCTGTACGCCCGGTGGGATTGTTGGGGTTGCACAGGATCAGCAGGTCCAGGCCCGGAACGATATGTGGCAGGATCGCCTCGGTAAGCGCAAAGTCATTTTCCTCTGACAAAGGGAAGCGGCGGACCTCACAGCCGGCGCCTCGCAGGACTGTCTCATATTCCGTAAACACCGGAACCGGCAGCAAAGCCGTTTTCGGTTTCAGGGCCAGAGGCAGCCGAAAGATCAGATCCGCGGCGCCGTTGCCGCAGACGATCTGCTCTGCCGGGATATGGTGACAGGTCGAAAGCGCCTGCCGCAGCCGAAAGCACTCCGGGTCCGGATAGCGATCGGCATTTTCCGCAGCCGTGGCCGCAGCGCGGCGGACCCCTTCCGGCATCCCCAGCGGGCTGAGATTTGCGGAGAAATCCAAGGGCAGGGATCCGTATTCTCTTTGAAATCCGGCCCAGTCGCCGCCGTGCATCGTTCCCATCGCTTATCCCTTTAACAGCAGAATACTCAATATCCTCAAAAAGCTCATAAACAGCAGGCTGAGGATGCTTCCCGCGACCATCAGCCGATCCGCTCTGCGAATATCCTCCGCTTCGATCTCTCTGCTCGGATCGCCGATCGTCGGCTTATCCAGCAGTTTCCCAAAATAATACGCCGGTCCCGCCAGGCGGACCCCCAGAGCCCCGGCCATGGCCGCCTCGCACTGGGCGGAGTTGGGGCTGGCGTGCCTGCGGCGGTCCCGCCGCCAGATCTGCCGGGCCCCACGCCGGTCATATCCGCACATTCCGCTTGCCGCGATCAGCAGCAGCGCCGCCAGACGCGAGGGCAGGAAATTGGCCGCGTCGTCAAGACGGGCGGCCGCTCTTCCAAACCAGAGATAGCGCTCGTTCTTATAACCGATCATGCTGTCCATGGTATTGACGGCCTTATAGCACAGAGCCAGCGGCGCACCGCCGATGAACATATACAGCATCGGCGCCACCACGCCGTCGGAGAAGTTTTCCGCCACGGTCTCCACCGCGGCCCGTACGACACCGGCTTCATCCAGTGCTGCAGTATCCCGCCCAACGATCCGGGAGACCGCGGTACGGGCGTCTGCCAGGCTGCCGTCCTGCAGCGCCCGGTAAACGTTCATGCTCTCATCCTTCAGATCCTTGACAGCCAGAGCCTGCCAGCACCACAGCACCCGCAGCAGGAATCCCAGCGGAGCCCACAGCCGGTCCAATAAAACGATCAAGCCCCAGCTGACAAACAGGCTGCCCAGCGGCAGAAGACAGGCCAGGAGCAGCCCGGCACGGTATTCGCCCTTTGGCGTTTTGGAAAAGCGCGAGCGCAGCCGTCTTTCCAAAGCGTCAATACAGCGCCCCATCACCACGACCGGATGAAGCCTTGTCAATGCCGCCGGATCACCCAGGAGCAGATCCAGAAAAAAGCCGCATACCGCGGCAAGCAGTATCTTCATTTGGTAAACCCGATCTCCTCTGTGATCTTCAGGGCCTGCGGCCAGAGCTCGCTGCTGAGCACATAGCCCGCTCCCGGCTTTGCCGCGCCGGCGTAGTAATCCCGCCTGGGCCGCCCCCAGCGTTCCATCACAGCCATCTGCGTGCCGGCGTGGGCCACGACGACCAGCTGTTCCTCTCCGGCGGCAAGGGCCGTATCCACCAATGCGGAAAAGGCAGCGCAGATCCGCTCGGAGAAGGAAGCTCTGTCCTCGCCGTCCGGGCAGCGGCCCAGACAAAAGCCGTCGATCCAGGCGCGATAGGCCGGGTCCTCCGCCATCTCATCGGCACTTCTGCCTTCGAACAGGCCGAAATCCATTTCTCCCAACTCCGGTATGGGGATCTGTTTTGCCGACGGGAAAAGGACAGCCGCCGTCTCCTGGGTCCGCTTCAAGCTCGAGGTGTAAACAAGCGCGGGTGAAAACGCCGCCTGTTTCAGAGCCCTGCGGCCCTCTTCCGACAAGGGCGTATCCAGTACGCCCTGATACTTTCTTGCCTCCGTCAGCTCCGTGCATCCGTGGCGAATCAGCCAGATCAGCATGGCCATTCTCCCTTCAAAAGCTGCGGCAGGCCGCAGCAGACCCGCACCACGGTATCGGCCCGCTCTGCCAGCAGGCAGGCCAGACGGCCCGCCGCCTCCCTGTGAGAGCGTTCAACAGGGTCCACGGGGACCACGCCGCCGCCGATCTCTGTGGCGATCACGATCTCCTTTTGTGCAAGCGCATCCGCCAGAGCTTCCAGATCGGCGGCGTCCGCCAGATCCTGGACATCCCAGACCGCTCTGTTGAAAAACGCTTCCTCGCTGAGACCGAGGGCGTTTCGAATGTATTCCTTTTTCCCTGAAAACAGGGGACCTGTTATAAAAATCATATGACTGCGTCGATACATTGCCAGAGGCAAAGAGCCCCCAACATCCACAATTCCACCTTCTGCAGAAACCATCCGGCGAGATCACCGGAGACGCCGCCGAAATACGCTTCCGCCGTTCGCCGATACCAGAAAAATACAGCGGCTGCCACGGGGATCACGATCCAAGCGCCTGTCAGAATCAGCCCTGCACAGAGCAGCGCCGTATAGCCGAACAGCACGTTTCGCACCGTCTCCCGATCGGCAGCCTCCGCGAAATTTCGGGCCAGTCCACTGCCGTCCGCCAGGGGAAACAGCGTCAAGGCCAGGGCAGAGAGCGTACGGCTCAGGCAGAAGATGCAGAACACCGTCCAGCCCCGGTAGGTGGGCAGTGCCGTCCAGAACGCCAGCGAGGCGATGAAATAGACGCAAAGCCGGATCGCCGCAAATGCGCCCATGTGCGGATCGTGCAGGATCTGACGCTTCTGCGCCAGGGTCCCATGACTGGCCAGAGCGTCACAGGTATCCGCGTAGCCGTCCAGATGGATGCCGCCTGTCACCAATACCGGGATCAGGCAAAGCCCGGCGCCGCGGAGGAACAGCGGGAAACTCCAGGCATTGCAAATAAAAGCCCAAAGGCAGCACAGTCCACCGATCACCGCGCCCACCAGCGGGAAGGCCAACAGCGCGTAACGCATATTCCGTTTTGTCCAGCGGATCTGCGGCGCCGGCAGTGCCGAAAACATGGAAAATGCCACAAGGATCGCCTGAAGCATGGTCAATCCACTCCCTTCAGAAGATTGGGCTGCCCGCAGACCAACTCCACGACCAGATCCGCTTTCCCCGCCAGGATCCGGTGGATCCGGGCAAGCTCACGGAGATACCGCAGAGTGTCGTCTGCATAGGCCCGGCCGCCGGAAAACAGCTCATTGGCGACCACGGTCAGGTTGTCACAGCGCCGGAGCAGGAACTCGATCCCCTCCAGCACTGCCTCTGTTCCGCCGCCCTCGGAGCTGAACAGCTCATTGGCTGCGAGGTTTCCCAGATCCTCCAGCAGTACACTGCTGCCCGCGGGAACCGGCGCATGGGCCAGATCCGTATACCGCTCCAGCGTGTCAAAGCCCTTTCCCGACCGCTGTTCCCGATGCTTTTTTACCCGCGTAAAGCCCTCTTCTCCGTAGGGCTGCATGGTGGCCAGATAGATCCGCTTCCCCGGCTGCTTGCTCACAAATTCTTCTGCCCAGACGCTTTTGCCGGAGGCCGAGCCGCCGATAACCAGAGTAAACATCCTCTCAGCTCTGCGGCGTATAGGCCTTGATCCCAAGCGCCTTGAAATCATGGCCGCTGCGGTAGACTGCCAGGGCCAGGTCCAGCAGGGGCAGAGCGGCAACCGCGCCGCTGCCCTCTCCCAGGCGCAGTCCGGCATCCAGCAGAGGATGAAGGCCCAAGGCCTTCAGGAGGGGCCGGCCGGCCGGCTCCGCGGAAACGTGGCTTGCCAGCATAGCGGTTTTGGCTTCCGGGAACAGCCGCACGGCGCACAGAGCAGCCGCCGCGCTGATGGCGCCGTCGATCAATACAGGGACCCGACATAAGGCCGCGCCCAGGAAAGCGCCGCACATGGCGGCCAGATCCAGACCGCCCACTTTTGCCAGAATATCGATCGGGTCCTCGGGGTCGGGCTTGTTCACTTCGATGGCACTGCGGATCGCTTCGATCTTTCGGGCAAGGCCCGCATCGGAAAGCCCGGCGCCCCGGCCGGCAAGCTTTTCAGGCGCAAGACCCAGCAGGACAGAAGTCACCGCCGCCGCCGTCGTACTGTTGCCGATCCCCATCTCACCCACGGCCAGGATATCCGCTTCCTGAACCATGGCGAGACCGGCGCCCGCGCGGATGGCTGAAAGGCACTCGTCCCGGGTCATGGCCGGTCCGCAGCTGATATCCCCGGCGCCGTTTCGGATGCGGCAGCTCACGAGGCCCTTGCAGCCCGGAAAGTCCAGGATGCCCATGTCCACAGGCTGCACGGCACAGCGGGCGGCGCGGGCCATATGGCAGACGGTGCTCTCCCCTTTCGCCAATGCTCTCGCCACCGCGGCCGTGACCTCACTGCCGCACTGGCTGACCCCCTGGGCGACCACGCCGTTGTCCGCGCAGAAAACCAGCAATACACGCCGGTTGATCTCCGGGTCCACATTACCGGTCGCGGCAGCCATCCGAACGACTGCTTCTTCCATAGCGCCCAGACTCCCCAGGGGTTTTGCCAGCGAATCCCAGCGCCTGCACGCTTCCCCGGCCGCGGTCAGGTCCGGCGGGAGGATCCGATTCTTCAGTTCATACAGTTCCATGGTTTTTCCCTTTCACACAGGCGTCCACAAATCGTTCCGCCAAGGGCAGTTCTCCCCCCAAATGCAGATGGGGAAAGGCTGCATACAGGCTGTCACTTACAAAGCCGCAGCGCCATTGCCTGCCGTCCGCCTTCTTACAGAGCAGCTGCTCTCCGTTTTCCGTACAATCCCAATGATGAAACTCATGGGCAGGCAGCGATTCTCCCTTTCGCAGCAGAAGAGAATCCGTTTCGGCATCCATGGTCAGGTAGCCGAAGCGCTGCAGCCGTCCGGTACCATAGCCGCTTCCCGGCAAGCATCCGCACATGGGCCAGACCTTACCTTCGCCGTCTTCCAGCGTCCGCTGCAGATACAGGAAACCGCCGCATTCCGCCACCGTGGGCAGCCGGTTCTCTACAGCATCCCTCACGCTGCGAAGCATGCTTTCATTCTCACTCAATTGCCGCGCATACAGCTCCGGATATCCCCCGCCCAGATACAGACCATCCACCTCCGGCGGCAGGGTCTCGTCATGCAGGGGGCTGAAAAACGTCAGTTCCCCACCGGCGGCACGCAGCCGGTCAAAGCTGTCCTCGTAATAAAAACAAAAGGCCTCATCTCTGGCGACCGCGATCCGGCACCGGCGAAGGGGATTTTTATAAACGACGGGCGGCGTCTCCCGCTCACGTGCCAGAGCCAGCAGAGCGTCCAGATCGATGCTCTTTTCCGCCTGCTCAGCCAGGCGGTCCAGCCGTTCGGTCAGGTCCCGGATCTCATCCGGCGTCAGCAGGCCCAAATGGCGGCTGCCAAAGCCGGCCTCCTCCATGGGCGGCAAAAAGCCCAGGACAGGCAAACCGGTCTCCCGTTCGAGGATCGGCTTCAAATAAGCGGACAAGGCCTCCCTGCAGTCAGCCAGCAGAAGGCCCACAATGCGGCTATCCGGACGAAACTCCAGCAGGCCCTTGACCTGGGCGGCCAGGCTGACGCCCGCCCCTCCGGGGCGAAGTACCAGCAGCACCGGGGTATCCGTCACGCAGGCGATCTCCCAGGCGCTGGATTTCTCCGTACCCGCCATGCCGTCGTAATAGCCCATGGCGCCCTCCAGTACGGCGATCCCATCCCGTGCCGTCAGAAGGCTTTGCCTTAGCCCTTCCTGTCCCTGCAGGAACAAGTCCAGGTTCCGGCTGGGTACGCCGAGGACCCTTGTGTGGAACATGGG
This sequence comes from Oscillospiraceae bacterium, assembly GCA_902778275.1. GTDB lineage: Bacteria > Bacillota > Clostridia > Oscillospirales > Oscillospiraceae > Limivicinus. The sequence goes on along the minus strand of CACYXE010000010.1, from coordinate 82,599 downwards.
GTCTATGTAGTCCGGCCCGCATTTGAACGCGAAGACCGATTCTCCTCTTTTCTTCAGCGCCGCCAACAATGCACAGGTGGTCACAGTCTTTCCGGCCCCGCTGTGCATGGCGGAGAGCATGATCTGTCTCATGGCTGTTTCCCTGTGATCAGATAGACCGGGTTTTGCGCCAGCATCAGGTGCAGGGAACCGGCCGTTCTGCTGCGGCTGACGGCGATCTGCGTGACCTCCGCGCCAAGTCCCAGCTCCTGAAATCCCACGCAGGCCTCCTGCAGGGTCTCCAGCGCGATGGCCGCCACGCAGATCCGCGCCGACAGATTGGCCGCGACAGCCGCGGAGAGGATCTCCCGCAGCTTTCCGCCGCTGCCGCCCACGAAGACCGCGTCCGGTCTGGGCAGCTTCGTCAAAGCATCCGGTGCTTCGCCGGGAAGCAGATGCAGATTCCAGGCGCCGAACTTTTCCCTGTTTTTCTCCGCCAGCTCCAGTGCGGCCTCATCCCGCTCCACAGCCCAGACTGTCTTACCCTGCAGGGCAAGCTCCACGCTGACGCTGCCGGTCCCGGCGCCGATATCCCAGCAGACATCCTCCGGTCCCACAGCCAGCTTGGACAAGACCGCGGCCCGGACCTCCTGCTTGGTCATGGGGGTCTTATCCTGCCGGAAAAACAGCTCATCCGGCAAGCCCGGCGTCCTCCGGGGATATCGGGGCGCAGGCTCAGCCAAAAGCACAGAAAGCGGCGCGAAGTCCATTGCGGCAAAATCCGCCGCCGTCCCGCTCAAGATTCGTTCTTCCGTCCCGCCGAGATCCTCACCGGCAACAACGGCGAGCTTTCCCAGTCCCGCAGCCCGCAGCTGCTCACAGAGCGTCGCAGGCGTGGCGCGTCCGCCGGTAAGGAAAAAGCAGGCCTGTCCGCTGCAGACAGCGGCTGCCGGGTCACAGTCCACCCCATGGGCGGAGCAGAGCTTCCAATCCTGCCAGGGGCGCCCCAACCGTGCCGCAAGCAGCTGCAGACTGGAGATCCCGGGCAGTACCTCTACGTCATGATCCTCCAGCAAGGATCCAAGCCGCCTGGCGCCGGAATAAAAGCCGCTGTCCCCGCTGAGAAGGATACAGACCCTGTCCCCGGGATACGCCGAGACCGCGGCCAGGATCGCTTCCGGCCGCACAGCTTCCCGGTATTCACAATCCTGGCTCCTCTGCGCAACCAAGTCCAACAGACGCTGCGGCCCCAGGACCAAGCCGGCCCCGGCCAGTGCCTGCCCGGCCGCCTGCGTCACGCTGTCCGCACCGCAGCCCATACCGATCAAATAGATCTTCAACTCAATCTCCTCTGCTGTTCGTATCCGCGCCCTGCCTGAATCCTGTGGAAAAAGCAGGATCATACAGTTTGCTGCGCTCATACTCTTTTCCCAGGAAATCTCCCACCAGCACAAGTGCCGTTTTTGTGATCTGATTCTCCCTGCCGGCCTGCGCAAGCGTTCCCACCGTGCAGCGCACCAGCTTTTCATCCGGCCAGCTGGCCTTGTATACCAATGCCGCCGGGGTATCCGGCGTATACGCGCCCCTGAGCAGTTCCTCCTGCAGTTGGGGAAGCAGCCCGGCAGACAAAAACAGCACCATGGACGTGCCGTGCTCCGCCAGAGCTGCGAGCTGTTCCCGCTCCGGCACCGGGGTGCGGCCGGCCATTCTGCTGACGATCAGACTCTGGCTCACGCCCGGGAGCGTAAATTCCGCACCCAAAGCGGCAGCAGCCGCACAGAAGCTGGATACCCCGGGCGTCACATCAAAATCAATGCCTTTGGCCGACAGCGCGTCCATCTGCTCCCGGATCGCACCGTAGAGACTGGCGTCCCCGGTGTGCAGGCGAACCGTAGTCAGGCCCGCCGTCTCGGCCTGCTCCATCACGGCAAGCACAGCCTCCAGATCCATGGCGGCACTGTTATGGATTTTCACCTGCGGGGGGCAAAGCTCCAGCAGTTCCGGGTTGACAAGGCTGCCCGCGTAGATCACCACATCCGCGTTCTTCAGCAGCTGCGCCCCCCTGAGGGTGATCAGGTCCGGAGCGCCGGGTCCCGCGCCGACAAAATGTACCATAAAGCACTCCCGAGGCAGGCAGACAGCCCCTGTGATACCGGGCCTTTCTACCTGTTCCACTGTAATCCTTAATGATTTATTATAATACGCGGGGCGCGATCTTGTAAACAGGAAGTTCCCACGTCTCCTGCGCAAAAGAAAAGGTTTTCATCTGGCGCAGATTATGATAGAATAAGACAAATCATCTTATTTTGGAGTGATCATATGAAAAAAATACCTCTTGGGAAAACCGGCCTGATGGTCTCGAAGCCCGCTATGGGCTGTCTCCCCGTACAGCGCTGCAGCGTAGACGACGCGGTAAAGCTTCTGCGCGCGGCCTACGAAGGCGGCATCACGTATTTCGACACGGCAAACGCCTATACCGACAGTGAGATGAAGATCGGCTTGGCCCTTTCTGATGTGCGGGACAAGATCGTTATCTCTACCAAAAGCGCCGCCTGGAGCAAGGATGGTATACTGGCCCATATCGAGAACAGTCTGCGCATGATGAAGACCGATTATATCGATCTGTTCCAGTTCCATCAGGTCCCTGAGATGCCGGACCCCAAGGACCCCGACGGTCCGTATGCCGGGGCGCTGGAAGCAAAGGAGCGCGGCTGGATCCGGCACATCGGCGTCACCACCCACCGGGTCAAAGTGGCGGAGGAATGCATCGCCTCCGGCTATTTTGAGACTCTGCAGTTTCCATTCAGCTACATCTCCGCTGATCGTGATTTGGCTCTGGCCGACAAATGCAGGGAAGCCGGTATGGGTTACATTGCCATGAAGGGTCTGGCCGGCGGCCTGCTGACCAACTGCCGCGCCTGCCATGCGTTCATGAACGAGTATGACAATGTGGTCCCCATCTGGGGCATCCAGCGTGTGGAGGAGTTGGAGCAGTGGCTGGCTGTGGCGGAGGAGGATCCTGTCATGGATGAGGAGCTCTGGGCCTTTGTAAAGCAAGAGCGCCGGGAGCTGTCCAGCAGCTTCTGCCGCGGCTGCGGCTACTGCATGCCCTGCCCCATGGATATCGAGATCCGCAACTGCGCACGCATGAATATGCTGCTGCGCCGTTCTCCCTGGCAGCAGTACATGTCCGAGGAGTGGCAGGCCAAGATGGCGAAGATCAACGACTGCCTGGAGTGCCATAGCTGCAGCAGCAAGTGTCCCTATCAGCTGGACACTCCCAAGCTGCTCAAATACATGTTGAAGGATTACACTGAATTCTATGAAACACACAAACATCTCCTGTAACCGAAAAATCCGTGTGGTCAAGTGCCTGGCACTTCTGCTGTGTCTTGCCATGGTTCTGCCTTTGGCTGCCTGCGGCGAGGCGGAGATGTCCCAGAAGCAGATCTTCGCCATGGACACCGTCATGACGCTGACTGCTTACGGCAAGCAGCGGGAAGCGGGACTCAAAGCGGCCGAGGGTGTTATTCTCTCTATGGACGCCGCTCTGGACCCGGAGCTGAAGACCAGCACGATCTATGCCATCAACCACGCAAACGGTCAGAACGTGGTCATCTCCGCGCAGATCGCAAAGATGCTCAGCACCGCGCTGACCGTATACAATCAGAGCGACGGCGCACTGGATCCCACCATCTACCCCCTCGTAAAGCGCTGGGGCTTTATCGACGGCAAGTACTATCTGCCCCCCGATGAGGAGATCTCGGCGGAGATGCTGAAGATGTGCTTTAACCAGATGGTGTTGACCAGCTTTCCCAGTTCCGGGGCCTACGCGGTATCGCTGCCCGCCGGGGCTGAAATCGGGCTGGGCGCCGTGGCCAAAGGCTGTGCCTCCGAAAACGCCGTTGACGCCATGCGGCAGGCGGGCGTCACCAGCGGCATCATCTCTCTGGGCGGCAACATCCAGACTCTGGGGCTGAAGCCGGACGGCAGCCGTTGGAACGTGGCGGTGCAGGATCCCAACAACACGGCCAGCTATTTGGGCGTGATCAGCGTGGGTGAGACCGCCGTTATCACCAGTGGCTCTTACCAGCGCTTTTTCACCGCCTCCAACGGCAGGACCTATCACCATATCCTGAACCCCAAGACCGGTTACCCTGTGACCAACTCCCTGCTCTCGGTCACCATCATCTGCGAGGACGGCACCCTGGCGGACTGCCTGTCCACCGCCATGTTCGTACTGGGAGAAACCAAGGCCCTGAACTACTGGCGCACCTATGGGGGCTTTGATATGATTATGGTCACAAACGATGGGCGCGTCGTCTGTACCAAAGGTCTCATTGAGGAATTTACCCTGACCAACAACAATTACACTTTGAAATTTTCCGAGTAAAACATGGCAGATCTGAATACCGACGTACGTTATATCAAGGGCATAGGAGAGAAAAAGGCGCAGGCGCTCAATAAGCTCGGCGTCTTTACTCTCTATGACCTTGTTTCTTATTTTCCCCGCCGATATGAGGACCGCAGCCAGTACAAGCCCATCGCCCTTGTGCAAAACGGCGAAACCGTATGCATCCAGGCGCTGGTTGCCGACACGCCGCGGCTGACAAGGATCCGGCGCGGACTGGATCTGGTGAAATTCAAGGCCGTGGACGACAGCGGCATCGTGGACATCACTTACTTCAACCAGCCCTATGTGAAGGACAATCTGCGCCGGGGCGACAGCTATGTCTTTTACGGAAAGATGGAGGTCAAGGGCTCCCGGAGAACCATGACCAATCCCGTTTATGAAAAAGAAGGCGTTGAAAACGGCGTCACCGGCAGGATCATTCCCGTTTATCGGCTCAGTGCAGGTCTCAATCAGCGGCTGCTGCTGCAAAGCATTCGGCAGGGTTTGATCGCCTGCGGCGATCAGCTGCCGGAGCTGCTGCCGGAATCGGTACGGGAGCGGTCCCATCTGGTCCAGGCGCGCTACGCCTATGAGAACATCCACTTCCCCGCCGACTTCGGCACGTTGGAGCTGGCGCGGCGGCGGCTAATTTTTGAAGAGCTTTTCGTCCTGGCATGTGCGCTGGGCAAGATGCGCGGGGAGCGGGTCCGCGACAGCGGCATCATCCTGCGAAACGTGGATCTGGCGCCCTTCTGGGCCGCGCTCCCCTATTCTCCGACGGGCGCACAGCGCCGCGCGGTGGAACAGGCCCTTGAAGATATGCAGTCCGGTGCGGTGATGAACCGCCTGGTACAGGGCGACGTGGGCAGCGGCAAGACCCTGGTGGCCGCTGCTCTGATCTGGGCCGTGTGGAAAAACGGGCTGGCCAGTGCGTTTATGGCGCCCACGGAGATCCTGGCCGAGCAGCATTGCGCGACCTTGGGTGAAATGCTCTCCCCCTTCGGGCTGCGTGTGGGAAAACTGACCGGCTCCATGACGGCCAAAGAAAAACGAGAAGTCAAAGCATCGCTGAAAGCCGGAGAACTGGATCTGATCATCGGCACACACGCCCTGTTCAGTGACGATGTGGAATACGCCAATCTGGGATTCGTGGTCACGGACGAGCAGCACCGCTTCGGCGTGGGCCAGCGCTCTGCCCTGATTGGCAAGGGCGGCAAGCCCCATGTGCTGGTCATGTCCGCGACCCCGATCCCCCGCACTCTGGCGCTGATCCTCTATGGAGATCTGGACGTCTCCATCATCGACGAGCTGCCCCCCGGGCGGCAGAAGGTGGATACCTTCACCGTGGATGAAACCTATCGCGCCCGGCTCAACGGCTTTATCCGCAAGCTCTGCGGCGAAGGCCGCCAGGTCTTTGTGGTATGCCCCATGGTAGAAGAAAATGAAGAACTGCCTGCGGAACTGAAATCCGCGCAGGAGCATGCCAAAGAACTGGCCGCTGAATTTCCGGATCTGCGCGTGGCCTGTGTGCACGGCAAGATGAAAGCGAAAGACAAGGATGCGGTCATGGCCTCATTTGTGACCGGTGAAACGGATATTCTGGTATCCACTACGGTGATCGAAGTGGGCGTGGACGTACCCAATGCCGCCTTGATGATCGTGGAAAACGCGGAGCGCTTCGGTCTCAGTCAGCTGCATCAGCTCCGGGGGCGCGTGGGACGCGGGAAGCATAAAAGCTACTGTATCCTGGTCTCGGACGCTGACAGCGACGACGTGCGCGCCCGACTGAAGATCATGTGTCAGACCAACGACGGCTTCAAAATCTCCGAGGAGGATCTGCGCCTGCGGGGCCCCGGCGATTTCTTCGGTTCCCGCCAGCACGGTCTTCCCGCCATGCATATCGCGGATCTGGGCGCCGATACCCAGGTGCTGCAGCAGGCCCAGCAGGAGGCTCTGGCACTGCTCGACCAGGACCCGGACTTGTCACAGCCAGAGAACGCGCAGCTTCACGAAAGGATCGATCAGCTTTTCCGCAGCAGTTCCGACAGCTTCAACTGAGCTTCATATCATTCCTTATGTGCTTCACGCCCATATTACATGTCGTAATATGGGCGCTTTTTTGTTGCAAATAAAAAATATAAATTTTATTTGCAAAATATACTTGACATTTCATGCGATGTAAACTATACTTAACATCGACAAGAGGTGATGCGTATGCGCAATCTGAAAATGAAATTCCGAAGGATCGAATTGAACATGTCTCAAACCGAGCTGGCGCAGAGAGCCGGGGTCACCCGGCAAACGATCGGGCTTATCGAATCCGGGGACTTTAACCCCTCTATCAAGCTGTGCATCGCTATCTGCAAGGCCCTGGATGTTACTTTGAATGATATATTCTGGGAGGATGAAAACCATGTTTAAGAAAGAGAATCAATTGGATGAGATGCAGGAACTGAAGCTCCTGAAGATCGAGCATAACGGTTTCTGGCTGGCCTTCTGGGGGCTGCTTGCTGTCATGGCCGCTCAGATCCTACTGTTTGGGCAGGACTTTCACAACGTGGTCGGAGAATGGATCATATTTATGGCGCTCTGCCTGTACGTTGGGATCGCCACGGCGCGGGCCGGGATCTACGACCGGCATATCCAGATCGGCTGGAAAAGCAGCCTGCTGGTCTCCCTGGTCGCCGGCTTTGTCTTCTTCCTCTTTCAATTCAGCTTCACTTATTCCCGTTACGGGAAGCTTGTCGGCTCCCTCGCCGGCGCCGCGATCTCCGGCCTTATCGTGATCGTGTTATGCTTCATCGGCCTCATGCTCACCGGGCGCTACGTGAAAAAGCGGCAGGATGCCCTGGAAGCGGAGGACGAAGAAGATCTCTGAATCTGCCCCATAACGGAAATGATCCCGGCAGCTTATTTGCTGCCGGGATCATTTCTTTCTACTCGGTACATGTGGAAACTGCTCTCCGCGATCAGTTTCTTATCCTGGTTAAATACCTCCACCGACAGCACCTTGACGGTGCGGCCCATCTTTCTCTCCCGCACATGCGCCGTCAGCACGTCCCCCACCTGAGCGGGACGATAAAAGCTTATTTCGCTGTTCATGGTCACACTGGGGAGATTGCGGCTGTCCAGATAACTGCCCACAGCGCTGTCGCACAGGGCAAACAGCACCGCACCGTGGATCTTACCGTAGGGGTTGAGCATGTTCTGCGTAACGGTCATGATCAAATAATAATTCCCGTCATCGTCGATCCGTACATCCCGCAGGCCGATATAATCGTTAAAGGAGTTCTGGCCTTCGCTGAAACCGCAGAGCTCGGACATGGTCGTCTCTATCATGATTCGCCGCCTCCGGAAATGGCGCCGATATACGCCTTTATGATTTGAACCGCACCCAGCACGCCGGTTTTTCCGCTGTTGATGCACAGGTCGAAGTTCTCCTTCTCGCCCCACACCTGGTCGGTATAATACTTATAATAGCTGGCCCGGTCCTTGTCCACCTGCTTGATCAGCTTATGTGCCTGCTCTTCCGTGAGATCCTTGCGCTTCATCATGGTTTTGACGCGAAAATCCTCATCCGCCATGATGAATACACGCAGCAGATCCTCACGATTGCGCAGCACATAGTCGGCACAGCGGCCGACAAAGATGCAGTTGCCCTCATCTGCCAAATCGCGAATGGCCTGGAATTGGGCGGACGCCAGCTGCATATTCAGGCGAAAGCCCTCGTTCAGCCCTACAAAGTGGGGCATGGTGACGATGTAGGGGGCGACCCGCTTCTCATCATAAGAGTGCAAAACCTCTTTACTGAAGTTGGAGGTCTCCGCCGCCTTGTCAACGATCTCTTTATCATAGCACCGGTACTGCAGCTGCTCTGCCAGGGTCAATGCGATATCACGCCCGTTGCTGCCATGCTCTCTGCCGATGGTTACGATCATCTCTAAGTCCCCTTTCACTTCTCTTCATGTAAGGTATCATATCACCATCCCCGTGCGGATTGCAAGCGGAATGCGAAAATAAGCATCCTTCGCTTGGTCAGGCTCCGGTCATTCCCGCATAGACTGTCCATATGGATATCCTGTGAGGAGGCCGGAGAATGCTTCGACGAAAGCTTGTATACAATACAGCGCTGCTTACCTGTTCCTCCCTGCTGATGAGCTGCATCGGCATGGCCTTTCAGGTATGGCTGGTGGGGCGGATCGGTTCTGTGGGGATCGGGCTGTATCAGTTGACGGTCTCCGTGACCAATCTGGGGGCCACCTTTGCCATCTCCGGCATCCGTTTTGCATCCACCCGCCTGATCTCCGAAGAACTGGGCCAGGACAATCCAGCGGGGATCCAGGGGGCCATCAAGCGCTGTCTGGCCTACGCCCTGCTTTTCGGTACGGCTGCCGCCGTGATCCTGTGGAACCTGGCCCGCCCCCTGGGCTTTCTCTGGGTGCGTGACGCACGTACAGTGTTGTCATTGAAGATCTCTGCCCTGTCGATGCCATGTATCTCTTTGTGTTCCGCCATGTCCGGCTACTTTACCGCCTGCGGCCGCGTGTGGAAGCCCACATTGGTCCATCTGATCGAGCAGTTGGCCGGTATCGCATTGGTAGCGCTCTTTCTGCAGCAGACCCCCGCCGGGGATATCGAAAAGAGCTGCGCCGCCGTTACATCGGGCCGCCTGGCCGCAGATGTGCTGTCCCTTCTGCTGATGCTGCTGTTCTACTGGCGTGACCGGATCAGCCATTACGGCCGTGTATCCGGCGGTGAACGGATCACACCGCGGATGCTGCGGATCGCCGTCCCTTTGGCCATCTCCGCCTACGCGCGCAGCGCCCTGAGTACACTGCAGCATCTGTTGGTCCCCCGCGGGCTTCGAACCGCCGGGTATTCCACCGACGGCGCCCTTTCCGGTTACGGCACCATCCAGGGCATGGCGCTGCCTGTAATCTTCTTTCCCTCCTGCCTCCTGTCCGCCGCGGCAGAGTTGATCGTTCCCGAGCTTACGGAGGCACAGGTGCAGGATAACAGGCGGGCGATCCGCCGCACTGCATGGGAACTGCTGCGGCTGAGCATGGGGTTTTCCCTGTTGGTCTCCGTCTTTCTTCTGCTCTTTGCCGACAAGCTTGGGCTTTTGATTTATCACAGCGGCGACGCAGGACACTATATCCGCATCCTTGCCCCGTTGATCCCCTTCATGTACACGGACATGATGGTCGACGGCTGCCTGAAGGGACTGGGCCAGCAGGTGTGGAGCATGGGTATCAATATTCTGGATGCTCTGCTGGGCCTGCTGCTGGTGCTCTGGCTGCTGCCCCGTTACGGGCTGCCTGCTTATCTCTTCGTGATCTACAGCACCGAGATCTTCAACTTTGCCCTGAGCCTGAAACGGTTATGGCGCTGCCTGAAAGGCAGCGCCATGGTCGGATAGCGATTTGTTCGATCAAGCGGTAGCCGTTTTGCCCTGGCGTCGCTCGTCGTTCTTGTGCAGGATGGGTGAGATGCGCTTATACAGCAGGAAGGTAAGCAGCGATACCACGATCCCCTTGAGCAGGTTGAAAGGCACCACGGCAAAGAGGACCAGAGTAGAGACACTGGTGATCGCGCTGTTCACGGCCGTGCCCATGCCGACGATCACATCCAGGGGCATCCCAAACAGCTGCGCAAATTTGGGCAGCAGATAGATCGCGTTAAAAGCGCTGCCGAAGACCGTCATCACCAGCGTCCCCACGATCAGGCCGGTCAGCGCCGACTTCTTGCTGGGGTTGGCGTGGTAGACCACGCTGGCCGGGAGCACAAAAGAGCAGCCCACGGCGAAGTTGGCAAAGTCGCCTACAAAGGCGGTCGTCGTCCCTTTCAGCAGAAGCTTGATCATGACCTTGATAAGCTCCGAGATCACGCCGGCCACAGGGCCCAGATAAAAGGTGCAGATCAAGACCGGCAGCTCGCTCAGATCCATTTTATAGAAACCCGGGGCGAAGAACAGGGGGATCTCCACCAGCATCAGCACACCGGCCATACACGAAAAAATAGCGACATACGTGATATAATGGGTGTTAGAGAGGGTTTTCCGATTCTTGCTCAATTTCTTTTCCAGCAGCCAGGCGACCAGAAAGAGCCCGGCGAAAATGAGCAGGCAGACTGCGACAAACTTTAGGTTTTCCATAACATACCTCCAAAAAAAGTTGCCTGAAGATCATCATCTTCAGGCGTGAGAATGTACAGGACAACAGGAATATCAAATCGGAAGCGCGTGCATACCGCAGCATGCACGAATATGGGTTTCCTCATCTTCTTCCATCCAGACTATACTGTCGGTCCCGGGATCGCACCGGATCATGCCTTGCGGCTCGCGGACTCAGGAGATGCGCTATCACCATCTCTTATACCGCCGGTCGGGAATTGCACCCTGCCCTGAAGATAGTCGTATTATAGCACCGCAGGCTTGTTTTGACAAGTCCTCTTTTTCAAGGTATACTGAACCTGAAAAAAGCGTACGGAGGCCGCCATGGAAACGCGCGAAAATACCTGCTGCTTTACCGGGCACAGACCCGCGAAGCTGCCCTGGGGCACAAATGAAAACGACCCTCGCTGTCTTGCGCTGAAGGAGGAATTGGCCTCCCGCCTGGAGGGGATCTATGAGGCGGGCTACCGGCGCTTTCTCTGCGGTATGGCGGAGGGCTGCGACATGTATTTTGCCGAGGCGGTCCTGGATCTCCGCCGGCGGTATGCGGATGTGAGCCTGGAAGCTGCGATCCCCTGCGGCACTCAGCCGGACAAGTGGAAGATCCAGCAGCGTCAGCGATACAATCGGCTTCTGGACAGCTGTGACCGGGTGAACGTTTTGCAGATCAATTATACGCCGGACTGTATGCTGCGGCGGAACCGTTATATGGTGGACCGTTCTTCCCTGCTGCTGGCCTGTTATGACGGCCGCCCGGGCGGCACCATGAGCACCATCCTGTACGCTCAGCGCCGGGAATGCACCGTGATCCTTATAGACATATGAGCCGCTGCTTTTGGCAGCGGCTCATGTTTCTTCCATATTCTCCGATTTTGGCGGAAGGACATCCCGCAGCACCACGTTCAGCGCGGCGCCCAGAAAGATGATCTGACAACTCAGATACAGCCAGAACATAAGCAGAACCAGGGAGGCCAGGGAGCCGTACACCAGCGGATAGCGGGCGGAGACCGCAATGAAAATGGAAAACAACGAGCTCATGGCGACCATCGCCAGGGTGGAAAGGATCGCCCCCGGCAGGGTGGAATAATTGTCGCAGCGGCGCTTGGAGACTTCGTAAACGCTCCAGAAGATCACCAGCTCGATCCCACCCAGCAGGAGAAAGCGCAGCCAACGCCAGGAGCTGCGCACGTCGACAAAGGGCAGATACCCGTTGATCCATTCCAGGAAATCTCGTCCTGTAAACATGACCAGGATGGCAAAATACATGGCCGCCAGAAAGGCCAGGGAAAAGATCACGCTGAACAGCAGATCCGTCAGACCCTGGAACCGCTGACCGCCCTGCATCTCTCCGATGGTGCTCTGCAGCGTGCGGACCGCAGCCGAGGCGGACGTCACAAGCACCATCAACGCGGCGATCAGCAGGGCCGTGCTGCTGCTGGCCGCTACGTGGATGATAAAGCGCCGGATCAACATGGTGGTATCCGCGCTGAGAAACTGCTCCACAAAATCCAGGATCTGCATGGAGCGGTCATAGTTGTCGCCCAACAAAACATAGAGACAAATGATCACCGGGAAAAGCGTCATGGTCAGATAGTATGACAAAGCAGCTGACGCCTTCGGTATCCGCCTCTTCGTATATTGATCTACGAGTGCACGCAAAATGCGTACGAAGTTCCCCATGCCTGACTCCGTTCTGCAAAAATGATCCCATATTAGTGTATTGAAAAGACGCCATATTATACCACATCAAAATGAGGAAAGCCATAAGCAAACGGCTTTTTCCGCACAAAAAGAGCTCCCCGGACCCGGGGAGCTCTTTTTAAAATGTTTTCTTTTACTTCGTGTTGAAGATCTTGAAGATGCTGTCGAAGGGATCCTCCGGCGGCGCCTCGGGAGCAGGGGCGGGAGTCTCAGGCTCCTCGGCGATGGGAGGCGGGACCGCGGAAGCCGCGGCAGCCTTCTCGGCAGCGCCGGTAAACAGGCCCTGGGGCTTGGCGTTCACCGGGCGGACAGGCTGCTGCCCGGCGGCCTTCTCGGCCATACCTGCGTTATCTTCAAAACCGGTGGCAATCACGGTAACGCGGATCTCATCCTGCATGGAGTCATCAAATGTGGCACCGAAGATGATGTTGGCTTCGGGGTGCGCAGCCTCCTGCACCAGGTTGGCAGCGGCCTCCACATCCTCCAGGCCCATATCCTCGGAACCGGTGATGTTGATGAGTACGCCGCGGGCGCCGTTGATGGAGGTCTCCATCAGAGGGCTGGCGACAGCCATGCGGGCGGCGTCTTCCGCCTTGCCCTTGCCGGCGGCATGGCCAACGCCCATGTGGGCAAAGCCAGCGTTCTTCATGATGCAGGTCACATCGGCGAAGTCCAGATTGATAAAGCCGGTGTTCTTGATCAGATCGGAAATGCTGGTCACAGCCTGGCGCAGCACATCGTCCGCGATCTCAAAGGCGTTTGCCAGCGTGACCTTCTGGTCGGTGGCGAATTTCAGACGGTCATTGGGGATGATGAGCAGGGAGTCCACCCGGCCCAGCAGATCCTTTACGCCCACATTGGCCTGATCCATACGGCGCTTGCCCTCGAACTTGAAGGGCTTGGTCACAACGCCGACGGTGAGGATCCCGGCTTCCCGGGCGATCTCAGCCACAGTGGGAGCAGCGCCTGTACCGGTGCCGCCGCCCATACCGGCGGTAATAAAGACCATATCCGCATCTTCAATGGCCTTGGCAATGTTATTGCGGCTCTCTTCCGCGGAGCGCTTGCCGATCTCGGGATCGGAACCGGCGCCCTGGCCGTGGGTCATCTTCTCCCCGATCTGGATCTTCTGATCCGCATTGGAGACCGCCAGAGCCTGCTTGTCCGTATTGATGGCAATAAACTCGACACCCTGGGTGCCGGCTTTCACCATTCTGTTTACAACGTTGTTGCCGGCGCCGCCGACACCAACGACTTTGATCGTTACTACATTTTCCGGACCAGTTTCGGCCTTGAAATCCATACTATTGCCTCCTGTCTATGATTGCAGCACTGCACGTGTTTAACAACAAGTTTCAGTATCACATATATTATTACATTTTTCGGTAATGGTCAATAGGTTTTTTAAATTTTGCGAAAACTTTTGTAAGAACTTTGTCACCCAAATTAATTCGGGCTGAAACGTGCGGTGCGTCCGTCAGAGACATCGATGATGCCTACATCGCCCTCTTTCAGCATGTCCAATACGGTCACAAACATACCGAATTTGTGCTCGACGTTCCGGTTGTTTCCCAGAACCACAGTATATTTTCCGCCATATGAAAACTCAGGGCTATTGTAGTTGGAAAAGTCGATTCGGGTCACCAGAGAGGCCAGGCCGCGCTCCTGAATCTGATACAGCATCTCCGCCAGATAATCCACCGGCTCCTGCTCTTCGCCCTCGGTATGCATCTGCTCCCCGATCAGCAGCGTGCCCGGGCGGATACCGACCACAGGGATCAGAAATTCCGTCTCGCCCTCGGCCGCTTTGCCCAGCACCTTGCAGGTATGGTCCAGTGTCCACTGCTCATCGCCCAGCTCCAGATAGGCCATAGCGGTACTCTCTTCCACGGTGATGACAACGCGGTTGGGCAGGCTGCGTTCCACGGAGACCTGCTCGATATAGGGCAGCTTGGAGAAAGCGCGGCCGATCGCCGCAAAACGGTCGAAGAAGAACAGGTTATCCCCTTCTTCGATATCCACCGCGCGTATGATCTCCTCGTCGGTATAGTGCGTATTGCCCTCCACCCGGATGTCAGAGACCCGGAAGAAAACACTCATCACAAAAATCACCGCCACCACCACGATCACAAACATCAGCGGTCCGCTGAAGCTGCTGCGGCGGCGGGGCTTCATATATCCGGTCCGTTTGGTTTCGGACTCTCTGCTGTGTAAATTCTCCGGCATATCGAAATCCTCAAAGCTCATCAGTATTCCAAATAAACGTCCGCTCCCAGGGAACGCAGGCAGCGGTCAAAGTGCTCGTACCCGCGGGTGATGTGGCCATCGTCACAGATGACCGTTTCCCCCTGGGCTGCAAGTCCGGCCACGATCATCGCTGCGCCGCCCCGCAGGTCTGTAGCCGTCAAAGCGGAGCCCCTCAGACGCTCCACGCCCCGGATCGTCGCTTCCCTGCCGTCAAGGCTGATATCCGCACCCAGACGCAGAAGCTCCGGCACCTGGCGGTAGCGGTTTTCAAAAATGTTTTCGGTGATCACCGTCTGCCCCTTGGCCTTCAAAAGCGCAGCCATCAAAACCGGCTGCGCGTCTGTGGGGAAGCCCGGATACGGCGCCGTTTCCAAGGCCCCGATCCCATACAGCTTCCCCGCGGAACGGACTCTCACACTGCGGGTGCTGCTTATTATATCACAGCCTGCCTGATTTAGGAAGTAGAGAACGGTAGAAAAATGCTTGGGATCTACGCCTTTTAATTCTACATCTCCACCGCTTGCTGCCGCGGCACAGGCAATCGTCGCGCCTACGATTCGATCCGGAATGATCCGACATGCCGTATGCTTTTTGGGCTGAAAGCCTGTGATCCGGATAGTATCCGTGCCTGCGCCGCCGACCGCCGCCCCCATAGAACGGAGGAACATTTGCAGCGCTACGATCTCCGGCTCCCGCGCCGCGCCGTGGATCACCGTCTCTCCTCTGGCCGTACAGGCCGCCAGCATGGCGTTTTCCGTCGCACCCACGCTTGGAAACGGAAACAGGATCTCCGCCCCGTGCAGATGGGATGCCCGGCAGCTGATCTCGTCCCCGTTTTCCTCAATGTCTGCGCCCATCTGTCGAAGAGCGGACAGATGCAGGTCGATGGGACGTTTGCCCAATTGACAGCCGCCGGGCAGCGAAAGACGGGCCTCTCCGCAGCGGGCGATCAAGGCCCCCATGAAGATCACGGAGGAGCGCATCTCCACCATGAGTTCATGGGGTATGGCGCTGCAGGAAAGCTGCGTGGAATCTATGTACACATGCCCGGCGCTCTGCTCCGCTTTGCAGCCCAGATGCCGCAGGATCCGCAACGCCGCGTCCACATCCCGCAGCTGCGGCACATGGAGCAGTTCACAGCGCAGAGGGCACAGGATGGAGGCGGCCAGGATGGGAAGCGACGCGTTTTTGGACCCCTGCACGAAGCAGCTGCCCTCCAACTGCTGTTCGCCTCGGATATGCCATAATTCCATAAAAATACCCCCTGTGCATTCAAATCAAGCCATCCTATGCCACAGGGGGGATTTTTGTTCAGTTGTCGTATTTCAGCTTCTGCAGATCTCAAGGATCCGATCGCAGATCTTATCGGTGGCGTCCGGCACGGAAAGCGCCTCCATAGCCCCCGACATGTTTTCCAGGGCCTCCGGGTCTGCCAGCAGCTCACGGACCAGGCTCAAGAGGGTATAGGCGTCGAATTCCCCTTCCAGCAGGACCTTGGCGCCTCCGGCCGCTTCCAGGACCCGGGCGTTTTTCTCCTGGTGGTTGTTGGTCACATTGGGAGAAGGCACAATAATGACAGGCTTTCCCATATAGGACAGCTCCGCCAGGGTCGAGGCCCCCGCCCGGCAGAGGATCAGATCTGCCGCAGCCATCACTCTCGGCATGTCGTAGATGTAAGAGCGCAGCTCCGCTCCGCAGGCGGCCGGATCGATCTGCAGCCGATTGAGTTTCTCCGCCACCTCCTGTTGGTATTGGGTACCGACGGAGTGGATCATGCGAAATTCCTGTTGTCCAAGCATGAAGGGCAGCATATCCGTAACGATCTCATTCATATGCCGTGCGCCAAGGGATCCCCACACGGAGACCACCAGCGGTTTATCTGCCGGGATCCCCAGCTCCTGCTTGGCCGATTCCTTGGTATAGCAGGCAAATTCTCCCCGAACGGGCGTGCCGGTCACCGTGACGCTCTCTGTGTCGGGATAGTACTGGCGGCTGTCCTCAAAGCCCACCATCACGCATTTCACATGCTTGGCGAGCATTTTGGTGGTAAGACCGGGCACCGCGTTGCTTTCATGCACCGCTGTGGGGATCCCCAGCTTGGAGGCCGCCATCAGCACCGGATAGCACACATAGCCGCCCGTGCCGATCACGGCATCCGGCTGGAAGGCGCGGATGATATGTTTGGCCTCCTTCTCGGCGGCGACCACGTTTTTCAGCGTGGCCAGATTGTGCTTGATCGCTTCAAGGTTTTTCCCGCGGCTGATGTTTGTGATGCGCAGGGGTTTGATCTCATAGCCCTCCCGGGGTACAAGCTCCATCTCCATCTTGCCTTCCGCGCCTAAAAACAGGATCTCACAATCGGGCAGCAGTTCTCTCAAACGCCCGGCCACAGCCAGGGCGGGATTGATATGTCCGGCGGTTCCGCCGCAGGTCAGGATAAATTTCATTTCTATATGTTCCTTTCCGACAGGACAAGCCTATCGCTGTACCAATATATCTCTGGACGCACTGAGCAGGATGCCCATCTCCCCCAACTGGATCAGCAGCGCCGTGCCGCCATAGCTGAAAAACGGAAGAGAAATGCCCGTACACGGCACCAGGTTCGTGACCACCGCCACATTCAGAAACACCTGGATCGCCAACAGAGTGCTGATCCCCGCGCAGACCAGAAACGCGAAGCGGCTGCGGCAGTGCAGCGCGATCCAATATCCCCGCAGGATCAGCAGCGCGAACAGGCTGAGGATCAGTACCCCGCCGATCAGGCCCAGCTCTTCACAGATGACAGAAAAAATAAAATCGTTGTGCTCCTCCGGCAGGTACAGAAACTTCTGCCGGCCGCCGCCCAGTCCCAGACCGCTGAGGCCGCCGGAACCGATGGAATACAAAGACTGCACGATCTGATATCCCTCGTCCGAAGAACTGGAAAACGGATCCCTCCAGGTATTGATCCGGGAGGAAGCGTAAGGGAAAAAAGTCAGCAGTACCGCCAAAGCCCCGCCGGCAGCGCCGATGGCCGCCAGAAACCAGCCAAGCCCGGCGCCGCCGAGAAACATCATTATGCCGCCCAGGGCGATAATGATGATGGACGCGGAGAAATGGGGTTCCAGCACCAGAAGGCCCACGATCACGGCCAGGATGGCCGCAAATGGCATAATCCCGAAGCGGAAGCTGCGCATTCGGTCACGAAAACGGCAGATCAGAACGGAGAAGGACAGGATCACGGCCAGCTTTGCCAGCTCGGAGGGCTGCAGCGTCAGGCCGCCGATACCCAGCCAGCGGCGGGAACCGTTGGCCTTCACCCCGACAAAGGGCACCAGCAAAAGCAGCAGCAGCGTGAGCAGCAGGAACGGAAACGCATAGCGCCGGTAAAAGGGCATCGGCAGCCGGGACGCAAGCAGCATGCCCGCTGTGCCCAGCACCGCATAGACCAGCTGCCGGACAAAATAATACGCCGCATTGCCGCCGGTAATGTTTCCGGGATCGTAATAGGCCCTGGCATAGCTGGAGGACAGGACCATCACAACGCCCATTACCAACAACAGCATGACCAGCAGAAAGAAGCTGCTGTCAAAGCCGCCTCGCCGCTCCGTTGCGGGTCCAGCTTGAAAGTCGGTGAGGCGGGCGCTTTCATAGCGCATACATCCACCTCCCCGGCTTTCTTTGCATTCCTCACAGGTAGCGCTGATACACCCCTATAAAGGATATGATGGCAAAGACCAGAGATATGCCTGTAAAGAGAACAAAAAGTTCTTTCTCACTCCACTTTTTTCCTGTCCATCCGCCCATTTCCAGATGATGATGGAAAGGCGCCATGCGGAAAACGCGCTTGCCGTGGGTGAGCTTGAAGTAGCCCACCTGGATGATATCGGACAATGTCTCGATGATATAGATGATGCCCAGGGTAATGAGGATCAGCGGTATATCGTAGGCAAAAGCCAGTGCAGCCACCGCGCCGCCCAGGAAAAGCGAACCGGTATCGCCCATGAACACCTTGGCCGGATTGAAATTATAGACCAGGAAACCCAGCAGGCCGCCCACCATGGCGGAGGCGAAGATGCCCAACTGCAGGTATTCCCTGCCCCAGGCCATACTGATGACTACAAAGAACAGGAACACAGGAATGGAGGTACCGGTGGCAAGGCCGTCCACGCCGTCGGTGATGTTCACGGCGTTGACCGTGCCCACGATGACGAAGGCCGCAAATACGAAATACAGCCACTCCGGCATGTGGATGGTGGTATGGAAGAACGGTACGTAGAGGTTGGGCCGCAGATAACCGATCTGCCGCATCAGCAGCACGAAGACCAGCGCAGCCACCAGCTGCAGCAGGAATTTCATTCTGGCGGTCAGACCCAGATTTTGCTTCTTTTTGATCTTCTCCCAGTCGTCCAGGAAACCGATCACACCATATACGAGGGCAAAAAGCAGAACAAAGATGTGGACAAATTCCCCGTGCAGCATTCCCTCAAAGCCTAAAGTCAGACAGACCAGAGTCACGCCGCCGATGAAGATCACACCGCCCATGGTGGGGGTGCCGCTCTTGGACAGATGCCAGGTAGGACCGTCCTCGCGGATCTCCTGTCCGGCTTTCTGCTTTCTCAGCCAGGGGATATAAAACTTTCCGAAGGCCGTCGCGAACAGGAAGGCCAGTACAAACGCGCAGATCAGCTTTATCAACATGGTGTACTCCAGTATTCTCAGCACGCCTCAGCGCGCATTTTTTCTCTTTTCCAGGTATGCGGCCACGAGTTCCCTCTCATCCATGTGGTGTTTTTCATGCCCCACTTCCTGATAATCCTCGTGCCCTTTTCCGGCAAGCAATATTACATCACCGGCCGCCGCATTGTCAATAGCCCAGTGGATCGCCTCCACGCGGTCGCAGATCATCTTCACTTGGGAGCGGCTGTTCTTCATGCCCGCCATGATCTCATCGATGATCGTCATGGGATCTTCCGTTCTGGGGTTATCGCTGGTCACGATGCAGAAATCAGCGTTCTGCTCTGCGATCCGTCCCATAATGGGCCGCTTCCCCTTATCCCGGTCCCCGCCGCAGCCAAAGAGCACGATCAGGCGCCCGCGGGTCACCGGGCGCAGCGTTTTCAAAGCCTTTTCCAATGCGTCCGGTTTATGGGAGTAATCGATGATCACACTGTAATCTCCGTCGGTCGGGACAGATTCCATTCTGCCCTTGACCCCTTTTGCCGTGCTGATCCCTTCTGCACAGGCAGAAAGACTTATCCCAAGGCACAAGCCCGCTGCCATCACGCTCAGCGCGTTATATACGGAAAACACTCCGGGAACGGCAAACCTTGTCAGCGCGATCTCTTCTCCCCTCACCGCGGCAAACCGTACTCCCGCAGCATTCAATCGAATGTCTTTTGCGATCAGATCCGCGTCATTGGATTTGGCGGAGTACGTAAAAATCGGGCAGCGGTCCCCCTGTGCCATAAAGCCGGCCTGATCGTCATCAGCATTGATGCAGCCGATCCGGCACTGGGAAAAAATCTTTTTCTTGGCTGCGGCGTATTCCGCCATCGTGCCATGCAGATCCAGGTGGTCCTGCGAAAGATTGGTAAACACAGCCACATCAAAGGTGATGCCTGCAACTCTTTCAAGTGCGAGCGAATGGGAGGAGACCTCCATCACCACATGGCTGCAGCCTTCATCCGCCATCTGGCGGAAAAGCTTTTGGAGTTCATAGCTTTCCGGAGTAGTACGCTCCGTGTGAAACTGCTTTTCACCAATCATATTGCCGTTCGTACCGATGAGACCTACCTTGGCTCCCAGGGCGCTCTCCAGCAAATGCTTGAGGATATAGGTGGAACTGGTCTTCCCGCTTGTGCCCGTAAAGCCGATGATTTTCATCTTTCCGGCCGGATTGCCGAACCAGGCTCTGCTCACCAGCGCAAGCCCCAGGCGGCAGTCATCCGTCCGCACCCACGGGACATCTGTCTCCGGGGCTGTCTCGCACAGCACAGCTACCGCTCCTTTTTTGACCGCACCGGGGATGAAGCGATGACCATCCGCTTCAAAGCCCCGTACAGCCACGAACAAGTCGCCAGGCTTTGCCTCGCGGGAGTCATAGCAGACGCCGGAAATCTCCATTTCCAGGTCCGCTTTCATGTCCAATATCCTTATGTCTTGAAGGAGTTGTCTCAGTTTCATGCTTGTTTCCATCCTAATATTTGCCCAACATGGACTCGTCTCCGCTGATCAGAGATACGCTGATTACAGCGCCGTGCTCCAGAGCCGTTCCCGCCGGGATACTTTGACTGCTCACCAGCTGATTCTCCGCATCGGTCACGGGGCTCGCCGTCTGGATATACAGCCCATAGTAGGACAGCGTGTCGCGTGCCTCCCGGTAAGTCATTCCGCTCAATTCCGGCACAGTTTCCAGATCCGCTGACACCTGTGAGTCAAGATACAGGATCACCTGGGTCCCTCCGGCGATGCTCACACCCGCCCGGGGCAGCTGTCCGGTGACGAAGTCCCCCGTCCCGATGGTGCGGTATCTCAGGCCGGAATCGTTCAGTCGTTCCACAGCCTCGTGGAGACTGAGGCCGCTGAGGGACGGCATGTTTACATCCATGTTTGCCGCTTCTTCCTGACTCAGATCCGGTTCCACACCCAGATACGGCAGGATATCCGCCATCATTCTGCCCACTACGGGCGCCGCCATCTGGCCGCCGCTCACATAGACGCCGGAAGCGTTGGACGGGGTATCCAGGAAGATCAGCACCGCGATCTTCGGGTCATCCGCCGGGGCAAATCCGATGAAGGAGACGATGTATTCCTTGACGCCCGTCTGGGCCTCCAGACTGACCTTTTCACTGGTGCCCGTCTTGCCGCCGATGCGGTAACCGGCTACCGCCGCGTTCCGACCGGTGCCGTCGTTGGGATCGCCAACCACCTGCTCCAGGATGCCGCGGACCGCGGCGCTGGTCTCCTCACTGATCACCTGCCGCCGCAGCGTCGGCTTTCGCTCATAGGCAAGTGTCCCATCCGGGTTCAGCATCTCCCGCACCACATAGGGCTGCATCAAATAGCCGCCATTGACACAGGCGCTGACCGCCGTGATCAACTGCAGGGGCGTGATGGTAAAGGTCTGTCCAAAGGAAGCCGCCGCAAGCTGTGACAGGTTTTTCTGCGAACAGAAGGTATTCTGGCTCCACCAGATGCTTCCGCTCTCACCCGACAGGTCGATCCCTGTCGTCGCGGTCAGATTCACATCCGGATCCTGGCTCAGTTCCAGGAATCCGAACGCCTCACAATAACGGTAAAAGGCCTCTGCGCCGATGCGCTGGCCGATATTGACAAACGCCACATTGCAGGAATGCTGCACCGCCTGGGTCAGATTCTGGGAACCGTGTCCGCCGTCTTTCCAACAGCGGATCGGGCTGGTCCTGCCCTTGACGTTCACGTGCCCGCCGCAGTAGAAGCTGCTGTTCAGGTCCACCGCGCCTTCTTCCAGCGCCATGGACAGGGTTATGATCTTAAAAGTTGAGCCCGGCTCATAGGTATCCGAAAGGGCTTTGTTCCGCCACTGGCGGGTCTGCGCCTCGCTGAGCAGGGCCTGCGCCTGATCCGCGTCTTCAGCGGCGTCAATGGCCGCCCGGGCCTCGTCGCTCACGTCCAGAAAATGATTCAGGTCGTAGTTGTCCAGAGAAGCCATCGCCAACACCGCGCCGGTATTCACGTCCATGGCGATGGCGCCGGCGCCGTTTTGGATGTCGTAGTCCTGGACCGCCTGCTTCAGGTGCTTTTCCACATAATATTGAATGGTGGAATCCACGGTGGTCACGATATCGTAACCATCCTGCCCGGGCTGATACTCCTCGAACTGGGCGAACAGCAGATCCGTTCCGAAGGCGTTGGTCGCCCGGACTGTTCTGCCCGCAGTACCGGAGAGATAGGAGTCATAGCGTGCCTCAATCCCCTCCAGGCCGTAATTATCCGTACCCACAAAGCCGATCAGATGGCAGGCCAAAGTGGAATTCGGGTAATAACGCTTGGTATCCGTCTCCAGACGGACGCCCCGCAGACCGTAGCGATTCTTCAACTGCCGCACCTGGTCAGCCTGCTCCCGCTCGACTTTCCTGGCCACCGTCACATACCATGAGCCCGTCTGGGAAGTCTTCCGCAAGATCTCCGCTTCGTCCAGATCCAGGATCTTGGCCAGCTCCCGGGCGATCAGTTCCTTGTCCTCTCCATAGAACTCGATCTCCGCAGGGCTTAGATACACGTTATCCACCGAAGCGCTGATCGCCAGCACGTTCATATTGGTGTCGTATATGATCCCTCTTGCGGTAGAAGAAGGCGCCTGGCGCAGCTGCTGTTCGATGGCCAGCTTCTCATATCGGTCATGCTCCAGGATCTGCAGCTGATACAGGCGGGCGAAAAGCACAAGGAAGGCCGCGATCCCGAACAGGGCCATCAAAAACAGAGCACGGCGAAGCATTTGCCGGTTGGGCGGCGACTGGGCCGCAGCTGCCTTTGTTTGGTTCTCTTTCATGATCCACTCCTGAAAACAGATATATCCTATCTATATTCAGAAGCTTATCCAATTAAGCCATACCTTCTATTTCCCAGCCCCGACCGGATCTATATAAACGATCTGCCCGGGCGAACAATGCTGCAGCCCCAATTCCTCGACGGCATATCTCTCGATCTCGTCCAGCTGAAGCATCGATTCATATGTCACGCGTAAAGCCTGGGTCTCGTCTTTCAGCGTCTCGAGCTCCTGCTCCAGCCCCGCATCCTCATCACTGAGTGACGCCAGACGGACGGCGCCCAGCAACGACAGCACCAGCAAAACCGCAGCAAAGCTAAAACAGACCGTGCAGAAGACGATCTCAGATAGTCTCCTCAAGTCTTTATACCCTTTCCGCCACACGGAGCTTTGCACTGCGGGCGCGGGGATTATCTCGGATCTCCTCCTCGCTGGGGAGGATAGGCTTGCGCCTGACGCTTTTGAGCGTCTGATGAAAGCCGCAGGTACACACCGGCGCTTCCCTCGGGCAGGTACAGCCGTCTTCCCGGGCATGGATACCGCTTTTAACGATGCGGTCCTCCAGAGAATGAAAGCTGATCACGCAAAGTCTGCCGCCAATATTCAGCTTGTCCGGCGCAGTCTCGAACATGGCGGCGACAGCGCCCAGTTCGTCATTGACCGCGATGCGGATCGCCTGGAAGCTGCGCTTGGCGGGATGCTGCTTTTCCCGCAGCGCCGCGGCCGGCATGGCGCTCTTGATCACATCCACCAGCTCCAGGGTGCTTTCAATGGGTTTTTGCTCCCGCCGCTTCAGGATCGCCCCGGTGATACGCCGGGCATAGCGTTCCTCGCCGTAATCCCACAAGATGCGGTTGAGCCGGTTTTCATCCCAGGTGTTCACCACATCCCAGGCCGTCAGCGCCGCAGTGCCGTCCATCCGCATATCCAGCGGCGCGTCCTGCTGATAAGAAAAACCCCGCTGTGCCTCGTCCAATTGGGGCGAAGACACACCGAGGTCAAACAGCATGCCGTCTACGCCCCCGATCCCAAGCTCATCCAGGATCGCGGCGGCATCACAGAAATTGCCATGCACCAGTGTAATTTTATCTGCAAACGGGGCAAGACGTTTTCCTGCCCGGTCGATCGCGGTCTCATCCCGGTCGATCCCGATCAGGCGCCCTGTGGTCAGGCGGGAAGCGATCTCGTAGGAATGCCCGCCGAGACCCAAAGTGCCGTCCAGATAGATCCCATTCGGTTTGATATTCAGGTATTCCAGGCACTCCCGCAGGAGTACGGATACATGTTTCGGCTGCTCTGTCAAAATTCCAGTTCCTCCATCACTGCCGCAATATTTTCCGGTGTGGTCTCCGCCTCGAACACCGAGCTCCAGGCTTCGCTATCCCAGAATTCCGCATGATTGTTGCAGCCCACGACAGTGACATTTTTGCTAAAGCCTGCATATTCCCTCAGATTTTGCGGGATCAGCGCACGGCCTTGGTTATCCAGCTCGCAGCGGGCGGCATGAGCAAACAGCGGGCGCATCTTCCGCTGCTTGATATACGGCATGGAATTGACCTTCTCGGAAAACACCTTCCAGTTCTCGCTGCTGTACGCGCAGAGGCAGCGATCCATCGAGATGGTGATGAAAAAAACCTCGCCCAACTCATCGCGGAGTTTAGCAGGTATAAAAAGACGTCCCTTGTTGTCAAGAGAGTGTTGATATTCGCCTGTCACGGAAACGCTCCCCCTATATCGCCATGTGGAAAATCGCACCATTTTCCACCACTTCAAACCACTTTTCACTACCATTATAGGGGAGCAAACAGCAAAAAGCAAGTGAAACTTTTTGACGTTTTTCGTCTTTTTTCTTGCATCATTCATGGGTCCTCGTTCCCCGCTCTGAAGGCAAAAAACGCCCGGTCATCCACCGCGATGACCGGGCATTTTTGAAACAACAATATGGTTTTACTCGTCCTTTTCCTTGCGGACGCTGACTCGCTTGGAGGAAGACTCCGCGGTGCTGAAAGCATTATGCGCCGACTGCACTGTCTGCAGGGCGTTGCTCATGCTCTCCTCAGCCTGACGCATGATATCGTCCACATATTCACTGGCCACGCGGCGCAGTTCCTTGGACTTGGCCTCAGCGGAGGCGATCATTTCCGCGCTTCTGGCCTTGGCCACGCGTACGATCTCCTGCTCGGAGACCATAGTACTTGCTTTGTCCTCCGCGCTCTTGCGCAAGGCCTCAGCCTCCCGCTTGGCGTTGCCGATAAACTCATCTCTGGCGGCCACCAGCCGTTTGGCCTCGGCAATAGCAGAGGGCAGATTCGCCTTGATCTGGTTGATGATGTCAATGGCACGTTCCCGCTCGATAATGCACTTATCGTTTCCCAGCGGGACGCCCCAGGCTTCGGTCACCATGTTATACAGGGTGTCCAGCAGTGCGATCACATCATGGTTATCCATTGCTCAGCCTCCATTGTGCAGCCTTTTTCTCTATTTCATCGATCAGCTCGTCCGGTACCAGACCGGTGAGGTCGGCCCCGTACATGGCAAGCTCCCTTACTACGGAGGAACTCAAAAACGTATATCTGGCGCCCGAGGTCAGGAACATGGTCTCCAGAGCGGGATTGATGTTCTTGTTGATCAGATCCATCTGGAACTCGTACTCAAAATCCGAAGCCACACGCAGGCCCTTGACCAGGACAGCCCCTTCGTACTTTTTGGCGTATTCCGCCACCAGGATATCGGAAGCATCTACAATGACGTTAGGATACTTTGCCACCGCACGCCTGGCCATGTCCATTTTCTCCTCCACGGTAAACATGGGGGTCTTTTTGGTGGAATTCTGCATGATGCAGACCACGACCTGGTCAAAAATCTGGGAGGCGCGGCGGATGATATTCAGGTGGCCCAGCGTGATCGGGTCAAAGCTGCCCGGACAGATAGCGGTTCTCATCTGTATTGCTTTCCTTCTTATAGATACAAATTTTGACCTTGCCGTAGCGATACTCTTTCTCTTTCCGATAGGGCGGTTCCATATCGGGAAGAGTCTTTTCACGGCGTGCTTCACAGATGATTATACCACCATCCGACAATATGTCAACCAAATTGATGGTTTTTAGCACGTTATCATAGAGATTTGCATCATAAGGCGGGTCCACAAAAATCAAATCAAATTTTCCCCCGCGCTGCAGGAATTGGAGCGCGTCCGTCTGCAGGACCGCCCCCTGCAGGCCGCAGCTTTTCAGATTGTCCTTGATGATCCTGACGGCATCCCGGCTCTGGTCAATAAAGACCGCCTCCGCGGCACCGCGGCTCAGGCATTCGATCCCCAGCTGCCCCGTGCCGGCGAACAGGTCCAGCACCCGCCGGCCCTCGATATCGAACTGAATGATGTTGAAAACTGCTTCCTTCACATTATCGGTGGTCGGACGGATGTCGTAGTTGGCCGGTGTTTTCAGTTTTCTTCCTCTGGCTGAACCTGTGATGACGCGCATTCTGTATCCTCCCGATGGAAGTAATCATAGACGGCCCGTGCTGTGCTGATGGGCACCGCCTGCCGCAGCTGTTCCACACTGGCCTCCCGAATGGCCTTGACCGATTTGAAGGCGCGCAGCAGCTCATCCCGGCGCTTGGGGCCCACGCCCTTGATCTTGTCCAGGGTGGAGCCGTAGCTCTCCCGGCGCAGAAGCCGTTGGTAGCCGATGGCGCTGCGGTGGGTCTCCTCCTGGATATTGCCGATCAGGGCGAAGACCGCCTGGTTGTTGTTGATCCCGATCTCCCGGCCATCCGAGGTGATGAGCGCGCGGGTGCGGTGCCGGTCGTCCTTGACCATACCGAAGATCGGTACGGAGACGCCCAGATCTCTGGCGGCCCGCTCCGCAGTGGCCGCGTGGGTATCGCCGCCGTCGATGAGCAGCAGGTCCGGCAGGGGCGCGAATTTCTCGTCCCCATCCACATAGTGCTTGAAGCGGCGATACACCGCCTGGTACATGCTAGCGTAATCGTCCCGGATCTCCAGATCCCGGATACGGAATTTCCGATAGTCCCGTTTCAGGGGTCTCCCGTCCACATGGACCGTCATGGCGGCAACGATGCCCGTGTCGCCCAGATTGGAGATATCAAAAGCCTCGATGCGGCCGGGAAAACGGTCCAGCTCCAAGGCCTTCTGCAGCCACTCCAGGGTCTTGGAACGGCGTTGTGCCGCCGTGGTGCGCCGCTGGATCTCCTCCCGGGCGTTCAGCCCCGCGCTCTCGATCAGGCGCAGGCGTTCCCCACGCTTGGGGTTTTCGATATGGACCCTCCGCCCGGCCTGTTGGCCCAGCAGCTGCTCCAATTCCTCCCGATCCTCGATCTCACAGGGCAGCAGGATGGTCTTGGGCCAGGTACTTCGCTGGCCTGTATAATACTGACGCACCAGATCGGAGACGGCCTCGCTGTCCTCTTCCAGCGGCTCCTCCATCATTTCCACATCCTTGCCCGCCAGGTCACCGTCCACAAAGTGGAGAACCGCGAAACAGCTCTTGGCGCCGCGGCAGAAGCCCACCGCGTCGGTGTCCGCAAAGGCGGTGGAAATGACCAGCTGCTTGTGGGCCAGTCCCTCGATGGCACGCAGCCGGTCCCGGATCTCCGCAGCCCGTTCAAAGCGCAGCTCTTCCGCCGCCTGCTCCATCTGACCGCGCAGGTCCTCTATGAGCTCGGCACTTTTCCCTTCCAGGATCAGCAGAGCCTGCTGCATGCGGCCGCGGTAATCCTCCGCGCTGCTGTCCTTGAGACACCAGCCCGCGCAGGTGCCCATGTGATAGTTCAGGCAGGGCCGCTCTTTGCCGATATCCCGGGGAAACTTCCGGGAGCAATCCGGCAGCAGCAGCGCCTTGCTGATGGTATTGATGATGTCCCTGGTCTGGCTGCGTCCGCCATAGGGGCCATAGTAACGGGCGCCGTCCTTTCCCGCGCGGCTGGCAATGCTCATGCCGGGGTATTCGCTCTTCACGTCAACACGGATGAAGGGATAGCCCTTATCGTCCTTGAGAAGAATGTTGTAGTGGGGCTTGTGCCGCTTGATCAGCGAGTTTTCCAGCACCAGCGCTTCAAACTCGCTGCCCGCCACGATCACGTTGAAATCCGCCACCTTTTCCACCATGGCCGCCACCTTGGGCAGGTGTTCCCCGTGGAAATAGCTGCTGACGCGGTTTTTCAGCTTCTTCGCCTTGCCCACATAGATGACTTCCCCATGCTCGTCCAGCATGATATACACCCCGGGCAGCAGCGGGAGATTATTCGCTTTTTCCCGTAAAGTCTCAAGCATCCGCTTTCTCCATCGTTTCTTTATCCTGGCCGTAAATACACCAGACCGTGATGGAGACCACCACGATCACCGCGCCGATCAGCGCAAAGATGCCGGGACGCTCCCCGTCAAAAATCAGCACCCAGACAGGATTGAGCAGGGGCTCCACCGCGCCCAGCAGGCAGCAGGCCAGGGGCGGGCAGTAGCGGCTCGCCTTTACATAGAGGATATACGAAATTCCCAGTTGGAATACGCCGAGGATGAGGATACAGCTGACGGTCGTCCCATTGAAGACCGGGTGCGTGGTCAAGATGAACGGCAGCCCGATCAGGAAGGTCAGGAACTGTGCGATGACGATGGCGCTGAACCTCTCCTGGCCCTGCATCTCACCGATGGTCATATACATCCCCGCCATGAACATGCCCGCCGCTATGGCAACAAAGTTGCCCGCCACATAGCCGGGCTTGAGCTGGTCGAAGAAAAACAGAGCGATGCCCGCCAGGGTCAGCAGTACCACCGTCAGGTCGGCCTTCCGGATCCTGCTTTTCAGGAACAGAGCCGAAAAGACCACGATGAATACGGGAGATGTGAACTGCAGCACGATGGCGTTGGCCGCCGTGGTGAGCTTGTTTGCGACGGTAAAGCAGGTATAGGTGAGCCCGGCAAATACGCCGGAGACAAAGGTCTGCCGGTTGAACACAAAACGGTAGTGCTTGAGGATCATGTACAGCGCGATGGTGATCCCGGCGATCAGGCTGCGCATCCCGGCCACGGCAAAGCCGTTCCATGGGATCAGCTTCATGAAGATGCCGGCGATGCTCCACAGCGCCGCACAGGTGAGCATCTCGATCACGGCGAGATTTTCCTTTTTCATAGGCACCTCGAAAATACGCGAATTTGAAAACAGGGCTGTGCCATAAAAGCACAGCCCGTGTTTATCCATTCGCTATAAGAATCTTATTCGGAGAAGTCAGAATCGATCAGTTCGGACAGGGTAGCAATGGCCGCATCCTCGTCGGCGCCATCCGCAATGATGGTGATCGCAGTTCCCTTAACGATGCCCAGAGAAAGCACGCCCAGAAGGCTCTTGGCATTTACACGCCGCTCTTCCTTCTCAACCCAGATGCTGCTCTTGAACTCGTTGGCTTTCTGAATGAAAAAAGTCGCGGGTCTGGCATGGAGGCCTACCTGATTGTTGATGACTACTTCTTTGGTTATCATACTCGCCACTCCTTAATTATTTCAAATTAATTATTACGAATTGAATAAGATATGATACGCACTTACTTTATCAAATTTCCGTCCAATCGTCAACCGCTTTCAAATGTTTCGTTGTTTTCAACATTTATTGCGTTTTCCCCGGGCGGATTTTATTTCAGTTCGACAACGGTCACTCCGCTTTCTCCCTCGCCGTAGCGCCCCAGGCGGAAGGATTTAACAGCTTTGTTTTTCCTGAGCATCTGCTGGATCGCCGTGCGCAGGGCGCCGGTCCCCTTTCCGTGGATGATGGTGACCGTTTTGAGCTTCGCCATAACGGCGCTGTCCAGATATCGTTCCGCGGCCAGCACAGCCTCCAGGGCCTCCATGCCCCTGAGATCGACCTGCGGCTCGATGCTCATGCTGCGCAATTGTGCGGCGCTGCTGGCGCCGACGTTCTTCCTGGTCTGCGCGGACACGCCCTCCAGAAGCAGTACCTCGTCCTCTTTGGCCGTCACGTTCATGATTCCCGCCCGAAGGTTCAAAACCCGGTCCGGCGAAACGGAGATCACCTCCGCCTTCATGCCCATGGACTTGATCTGCACCGCATCTCCGGGACGGATCGGTCTGGAAGAAGTCTGCTGCATCTCCGGCTCCGGCACGTCCCGGCGCAAATTTTCCTCCGATTGGTTCAGCCTCCGCCGCAGTTCGCTGCGCGCCTCATTGATGCGCTGGGTATTTTCCTCTTCGTTGAGATGCTTTTTCATCTCGTCCAGCTCCCGGAACACCTGTTCGGCCGTCTCTCTGGCCTCAGCGATGATCCGCTCCGCCTCCCGGCGGGATTTCAGATCCGCCTTCTCCAGGCGCACCTCCAGCTCCGCTTTCAGGAAGGCGGACTTTTTGGCGTTCTCCTCCGCCTGGCGCAGCTTCAAGGCCACTTCGTTTCTGTCCTTCTCCAGCAGAAGCCGGGTCTGCTCCAGCTTCTCGATGGTGGATTCAAAGCTGGCGCTGTCGGAGCTGACGCGTCCCTTTGCGTCCTCGATGATCTCGTCGCTCAGTCCGAGCCGCT
The DNA here is from genome assembly GCA_902778275.1 of Oscillospiraceae bacterium. GTDB lineage: Bacteria > Bacillota > Clostridia > Oscillospirales > Oscillospiraceae > Limivicinus. The sequence continues at coordinate 52,060 of CACYXE010000010.1, read as the reverse complement.
TGGAAATGGCAAAAGCGTTGGATTTGCCGGGGATGCCCACCAGCAGCCGGTATGTGGGCCGCAGGGTCTCCACATCGAACTCACAGGAAGCGTTCTGTACCCGCGCCTCGTTGGTGGCGTAGACCTTCAGCTCCGCATAGTGGGTGGTGGCGGCGATCATGGCGCCCAGGCGGCGTGCATGCTCGATAACGGCGATGGCCAATGCCGCGCCCTCGGTGGGATCGGTGCCCGCGCCCAGCTCATCGAACAGCAGCAGGGACCGCTCGTCGCAGTCGGCCAGGATGCTCACGATGTTGGTCATATGGGCGGAGAAGGTGGACAGGCTCTGCTCGATGCTCTGCTCGTCGCCGATGTCCGCCAGGATATTGCGGAACACAGGCAGATTGCTGCCGTCCGCCGCCGGAATATGCAGGCCGCACTGGTGCATCACCGACAGCAGGCCTATGGTCTTGAGCGAAACCGTCTTGCCGCCGGTATTGGGCCCTGTGATGACCAGGGTATCGTAGTTCTCCCCCAGCTCCAGGTCGATGGGCACTGCCGTTGCCTGATCCAGCAGCGGATGTCTGGCCCTCCGGAGTACGATGCCCTTGGCCTCCATGGACGCTTCCTGGCAGTCCAGCTTATAGGAGAGCTTGGCCTTGGCAAAGATCAGGTCCAGCCGCACCAGGAGCTCAAAGCTGGTGGCAATGTCCTCTTTATGCTCGGCGCAGTCCGCGGACAGTTCCGCCAGAATACGTTCGATCTCCAGTTTTTCCTTGGCGGCCAGTTCCCGCAGTTCGTTGTTGGCCTTGACCGCCGCCATGGGCTCCACGAAAAGCGTCATGCCCGAAGCGGAGATATCATGCACCAGGCCGGGCACCGCGCCCTTGTGATCCGCCTTGACTGGCACCACATAGCGGTCCGAGCGCATGGTGATGATCGGCTCCTGCAGCGCCTTGGCATAGGACGGCGAGGAGATGATCTTCTGCAGCGCTTCCCTGGCCCGGGCCGCCGCCGCCCTCATCTGGCGGCGGATCGTTGCCAGCTCCGGCGATGCGCCGTCGGCGATCTCGTCCTCCCCCACGATAGAGGTGCTGATCTTCTCCTCCAGGAACTTGTTGGCATGCAGCCCGTGGAACAGATAGTCGATGCTTGTCTTGCCCACGCTGTCATCGGCGATATAAGAGCGCACCAGTCTGGCGCATTGCAGGACTCTGGCAATGTCCAGCAGCTCCCGGGTGTTCAGCGCGCCGCCCAGGTCCGCGCGGGACAGGGAGGGCCTCACATCCTTCACCCCGGCAAAGGACGGACTGCCGCGCACCGTCATCATGGTCTTGGCCGCCGTGGTCTCCTGCAGACGGCGGCGGACCTCAGCGGCGTCCGGGGAGGGCGTCAGCGCCAGAGCGCGCTCCTTGGCCGTCTCCCCCACCGCCTGCTGTGCCAGCATTCCCAGCACAGACGGCAGTTCCAAAGTATGGAGGGATTTTTCAAAATAATCCATTTTCTTCCCCCAATGATCGTTCTTTTCTTTCTTGCTGCTCCATGCCCGTCATGCCGTGGTACGGACGCTTTTCCAGTACTCCAATGTGGGAAACCGACGCTCCGCGTGGGAGAGCAGATATCGCTCCGCCGCATCTCCCAGCCGCCGCAGGGCCTCCTCGCCGATCTGGAACGAGAAGAGCTGCTTGGCCGGGGCAGACACCACATAACGCAGGGCGGCCAGGGAATCCGCACAGAGAGGCAGGGAAAAGCCCAGAGACGCATTTCGGCAGCCGCGGCAGAATACACAGCCGTTGTCTACGCTCAGGCAAGGCTCGTCCATCGTCTCTTTGCCGCAGACCGCGCAGGCTTGTACGCTGGGGGCGTAGCCCGACAGGCACATGAGCCGAAATTCAAAGGCGGCCTTCACCAGACGCGGATCATATTTTCCGCTGCCGAGGGCAAACAGACTGTTGAGCCCCAACTGCAGCAGTTCCGCATCCGGCTGTTCCTCCACACTGAGGGCTTCCAGACACTCGGCAAAATAACAGCCCAGGGCGAAGCGCTCCAGGTCCGTCTGCAGCGCGGTGAAGGGTTCGATGATCATCGCCTCGTTGACGGTCCATTTTCCCCGGTTGCCGAACAGCGTCATTTCCGCGTAACACAGCTGCTGCGTGGCCGCTGCGATCTTGCTGCTTTTCCGCAGCGCCCCCCGGGCCTTGGCGGTGATCTTCCCGTCGGTGGAGCTGAACAGGGTCAGGATGCGGTCGGCTTCCTTATAACGCACATGGCGCAGCACCAGGGCTTTTGTGGTCTTGTACATAGTATGTAAACCTTACCCGGCGGTCAGGACCTGCGTCCCGCCCGCGCTTGATTCGCTTTATACTTTTGAGCTGCCTTATACAGCATGTAACAGATCGGATCTCCGGTTTCGGCAAAGGCCTGCCACAGAGGATTGTTTTCCATCCATTTCACCTCGGCAGTAGTATCTGCCGTTTGTTGGGGCAAAATGTTGGCAGTTTTTGTGCGTATATTTTATAGCTCCGTAAACCCGAAATTGCGCAGCTGTGCCGCGGAATCCCGCCAGTTCTCCTTGACCTTGACCCAGGTCTGCAGATAGACCTTGGCGCCCATGAATTCCTCGATATCCGTCCGGGCAAGCTCCCCGATCTTCTTGAGCATCGCCCCTTTTTTGCCGATGATGATGCCCTTATGGCTGTCCTTTTCGCAATAGATGGTGACCTCCAGGTCGATGATCCCATCGTCGCGTTCATGGAAACGGGTCACCTCCACGGCCGTGCCGTGAGGGATCTCCTTATCCAGACATTGGAGCAGCTTTTCCCGCACCAGTTCGGCGCAGATCTGCCGCTCCGGCTGGTCGGTGATCATATCCTCCGGAAAGAGATGCGGCCCCTCCTCGGCGTACTTTTCCAGCTCGTCCAGCAGCTCGTCCAGGCCGTCGCCGGTCAGGGCGGAAACAGGCAGGATCGCGTCAAAGGCATAGGCTGCGGCATAGACCGCCATGACCTCCAGCAGCCGGGTCTTGTCCACCGTGTCGATCTTGTTGATCACCAGGATCGCTGGGGCGCCGGTCTGCTTCAGCCGCTCGATCAGCGCCTCCTCCTGAGGGCCGATGGAAGCGATGGGCTCCACCAGCAGCAGCACACAGTCCACATCTGCCACGCTCTCCTTCACCACGTTCACCATATAATCCCCCAGCCGGGTACGGGGCTTGTGGAAGCCCGGCGTGTCCATCAATACAAACTGGGTGTCGCCCCGGCTCACGATGGCTGTGATCCGGTTGCGGGTGGTCTGGGGCTTATTGGACACAATGGCCACCTTTTCCCCCACGAGAGCGTTGGTCAGCGTGGACTTGCCCACATTGGGCCGCCCGCATACAGTTATCATCGCTGCTTTTGTCATATCGTATCTCCCATGATCGTTTTTTCTCTCAGGCGCATCTGCCGCTTCTTTTCCCCCTCATCCACGTGGTCATAGCCCAGCAGATGCAGCACGGAATGGACCGTCAGATACATGATCTCCCGCTCAAAGCCGTGGCCGTATTCCTCCCCCTGCTTTTCACAGCGGGGCAGAGAGATCATCATATCCCCCAGCAGGATCGCGCCGGTATCCAGGTCCCGCTCACAGGCCTCCGGGTCAAAGGCGCCGGGCGTCAGCTCATTGAGGGGGAAAGACAGCACATCGGTGGCGCTGTCCACGTTTCGGAATTCCCGGTTGACCGCGCGGATCCCCTCCTCGTCGGTCAGCATCACGCTGAGGATGCAGGGGACCCGGATCCCTTCCGCGTCCAGAGCCATTCGGACGGCCTTTTTGATCAGGGCCGCTGCGTTCCGGTGACCCAGGTTTTTCACCTCACGGCTCACATAGATCTCATGCTCCATGCTTTATCCTCTCTTATAGCGCTTCGGCGGCTGTTTTTTTACAGGCCCCGCCGGGTGCTTCTGATCGAAATCCTCATAGGCCTCGATGATCTTCTGTACCAGCCGATGGCGCACCACGTCCGCACCGGTCAGCGTGCAGATGGCGATATCGTCGATGCCGTCCAGCACCTTCATGGCCACCTTCAGGCCGCTGGTCTTGTCCTCCGGCAGGTCGATCTGGGTGATGTCGCCGGTGATGACCACCTTGGAACCGAAACCCAATCGGGTCAGGAACATCTTCATCTGCTCCCGGGAGGTGTTCTGCGCCTCGTCCAGGATGATGAAGCTGTCGTCCAGGGTACGGCCGCGCATGTAGGCCAGGGGCGCCACCTCGATGTTGCCCCGCTCCAGATACTTCTGATAGGTATCCGCACCCAGCATGTCGAACAGTGCGTCATAGAGGGGCCTCAGATAAGGATCCACCTTGCTCTGCAGGTCGCCGGGCAGAAAGCCCAGCCGCTCTCCCGCTTCCACAGCGGGCCGCGTGAGGATGATGCGGTTGACCTCCTCCGCCCGGAAGGCCGCCACCGCCGCTGCCACGGCAAGATAGGTCTTGCCGGTGCCGGCGGGGCCGATCCCCAAGGTGATGGTGTTCTCCGCTATGGCGTCGCAATACTGCTTCTGGCCCAGGGTCTTGGCCTTGATGGGCTTGCCCTTGGCCGTGATGCAGATCACGTCCCCGGCCAGTTCCTGGATCTTGGTCTCCTTGCCCTCGGATACCAGCTTGAGGATGTAACGCACATTCTGCGCGTCGATGCTTTCGCCCTTGGCCGCCAGGGTCAGCAGGCCGTTGATGGCCTTCTCCGCCAGCATGACCGCCTCGGCCTCGCCGCAGATATGGATCTGATCGTCCCGGTCCAGGACCTTGACGCCCAGCTCGCTCTCGATGATCCTCAGGTTCTGGTCAAAGGAGCCGAACACGCTGATCACGTGTTCCATTCTTTCCACTTCGATGGTTTTTTCTATCATTGGCAGTCCTTTCACGGAGGCGCAGACGCCCCCTGGGTTTCGATTGGTACGGCGATGTTTTCATTGCATTGGGCAAAAAGCGTCACGTAAACAAGCCCCTCACCCCGGTCGACGCTGATCTGAGAGGAGACTATCTCCCCGTCGATGCGCTCCTGGAGCGCGCTGCGCAGGGCAGCGCCCATCTCCTGTTCCGGCTCCGACGTTTCGGAGGATCCCCGATAGCGGATCTTCTCTTCCCGGAGCAAGCTGATTGGCAGGGCGAACAGCCCTTCGATCCCCATGTTATATTCATGCACAATTGTATCATATCCGTCAAGCGTCATTTTGCTGTGACCGTAAAAATTGATCCGTCTTTTGCCGATTTTCAGTGCGAAGCGGCTTCTCCTGCTTTTGATCTCCCCTTTTTGCCCCACGTCCAGCGGGCAGACCGCCGTCAGTTCGTACCAGGTATCCGCCATGACACGTCCCTGTGCGCGGATCTGTCGGGGCGGATTGCTCAGACTTTCCAGAGTCCCGCTGACCAGAGTATCTCCTTCCAATACCGTCTGTCCGGGCTGCACCAGGGCCCTGCCGTTCAATACGGACAAGCGGGTGATGATCCCCGTTTTTCCTGCGATCAGATCCGCTGCCGCGTCTTCCTTATAGATCTCCGGCTTTTCCTGACGCTCCATGATGAGAACAGTGGCCCGGGAGCCGCTGATGTTCACGGTCATCCAGGCCAGTTCCGGCATCTCCGTAAGCATCCTGCTGCGCAGCAGATCCATGGACAGGCCGGGCCAGTAAGTTCCCTGTTCGACCCCGCAGTCGGCCAGCGCCCGGAGTACCTGCCCCTGGCTCAATCGTTCACAGCCCTGCACACGGATCTCCCAAATGAACAGGGAGGAAAAGAGCAGCAGCCCAAGTATCAAGGCCGCAGCTGCCAGCAAAAGGAGTCTGCGTCTGAAAAACCGGAGGGTACTGCCGCCCCCCTGCCTTCTCAGCACCTTAAGATCACACATTGCCTGCCCGGCAATCGCCGTCAGCTCCGCAAGCTGCCGCTCCTCCGCCGTGGCCCGAAACGTATAGGAGTCCAGAGATTCCAGGTCCCACAGTGCCACCGCCTGCATGGCGCAGGCGTTCAATATCTTCTCCGGAAAAACACCGCGGATCTCTACCCGCACATTTCCCCGTACTCTGTCAACGATCCGCATGCTTCAACTCCACTCTATGTTCCGGACACTGCCGCCGATCAGCAGCTCCTTTCCGCTTATGGCCAACAACCGCAGCTCATCGCCGCGGATACCGATCTGCCCGCCTTTTATTCGCACGGCAATATACTCCCTGCCGTAGGCCAAGATACCGCAGTGGTTTTCGATCAGGATCCGGCGGCCTGCAGTCACCGACAGCTTTGCCGCCCCGAACAGCGCTTCCTCCGGCAACTGGAGCCGCTCACTCAGATCCGCCGCCAGGCTTTTCCCTTTTTTCAGTGCTGCCACCTCCCGTCCGTATAAATCTATGAAAGCGCTCATAGTTTGATACACGGACAAGGTGCGGAAAACCGGAGGTGCCTATGAATAACAAACTTGCGATCATGGCCGCCCTGTGCGCCATGGCGGCCATGATCGGCGCATCGTCTCAGGTGATCAGCAGCTGCCGCTATGGGCTACAGCTGTGTGTGGAATTGATCCTGCCCTCCCTGTTTCCCTTTTTCGTCGTGTCCATCCTGCTCTCGCGGCTGGGCTTTCCGGCGATGCTTGGCCGTCTGCTCGCCCCTGCCGCCGCCAAACTGTTCCGCATCTCCGGTGAAGGCGCCTCCGCCTTTCTGATCGGCTTGACCGGCGGCTATCCCCTGGGGGCCGCATACATCGCAGATATGGAAAAATCGGGCGCTGTTTCTACGGAGGAGGCGGAACGTCTCCTGGCTTTCTGCAACAACTCCGGTCCCGCCTTTATTATCGGCGCGGTGGGCCTCGGTGTGTTCGGCTCCGCCAAAGCGGGGCTGACGCTCTATCTGATCCACATCTGCGCAGCCGTCGGCACCGGGCTGCTTCTTCGCAGAATCGGCGCGTCCGAAATCAAAGGTCCGTGCGAAGCCCCGCTCGTCCTCCCGCTCTCCCAGGCTCTGCCGGAAGCGATACAGCAGGCGGTGATCTCTGTTCTCAGCGTGTGCGGTTTCGTTGTCTGCTTTACCGTGTTTACCGGTCTGCTGGATACCAACGGCTTCTTCTCCGCGCTCACCGGGCGCCTGGCCGCCACCACGGGCGCGGAACTGCACTGGTGCCGGGCGCTGCTCTGCGGCCTTTTGGAGCTGGGCAGCGGCGCCGGGGCCATGCGCGGGCTGCCGCTCAGCGCCCGCAATCTGGCGCTGGCCTCCGGTCTGCTCAGCTGGGGCGGGCTCTCCGTCCATTGTCAGACCCTTTCCGTCCTCTCGGAAAGCAAAATAAAAGGCGCCCTGCATTTCGCAGGGCGCCTGATCAGCGCTTGCATCGCCGCGGCACTTGGCTTCGCGGCAGCTACGATGTGGTTTTAAAAGCGGAACAGGACCCCCACGGCGGCGGACGCAAAGATGAACACGATGGGATGCAGTCCCTTGGTCTTCTTGACGTAGCGGGTCAACAGCACCAGGGCCGCCGCCAGAAGCAGGGCCTTTCCATTGAACAGATCTGCGATCACTCCGGTCTGGGCATAGAACTCCGTTCGGAACATGGCAATCCTGACCACCAGAATACCGGCAGCGGCGATCAGCCCCACAGAACAGGGACGCAAGCCATAGAACGCCGCGTCCACATAGCGGTTCTGCCGGAAGGCCTGCAGCACACGGGCAACGATCAATATCACGATCACAGAGGGTGTTACAAGCCCCAAGGTGGCGATGATCGCTCCTGGGATCCCCGCGGTGGTAAAGCCCACGTAGGTGGCCATATTCACGCCGATGGGCCCCGGTGTGGATTCGGAGACCGCGATCATATCCGCAAGCTGCGCTTCGGTGAACCAGCCGGTTTTGGTGGAGATATCATAGAGAAACGGCAGCGTTGCCATACCCCCGCCGATGGCGAACATACCGGTTTTGAAAAACTCAAAAAACAGACGAAGATACAGCATCATTTCCCGCGCACCCCCAATTGTGTAAAGAGGATGCCGGCGGCTGCGCAGCAAATGACGAAAACCACGGGAGAAATGTCAAAGAAAACCGAAAGGACGAATACCGCAAGGCACAGCAGCAGCGCGGCTTTGTCTTTGATCGCCCCTTTCCAGAGCTTCGTGACCGCGTTGAAGATCAGCACGCATACGCAGACACGAATTCCGGCAAAGGCGCTTTTCACAGCGGGGATGTCCGCAAAATTGCTCAGGATACCGGCTATGACACAGATAATGACCAGCGAGGGAAAGATGACCCCCAGGGTGGCAAAGATCCCGCCCGGGATACCCGCCCGGCTGTACCCGATAAAGGTTGCCGTGTTGACGGCTATGACCCCCGGCGTACACTGTCCCACCGCGTAATAGTCCATGATCTCCTCGCTGCTGGCCCATTTGCGCTTATCCACGATCTCCCGCTCCAGCATGGGGATCATGGCGTAGCCTCCGCCAAAGGTCATGACGCCGACCCTGGCGAAGGCGACAAAAAGCTGCAGCAGCTTTTTCATTTACCGAGCGCCTCGGTAAATTCCCTGTACTTGTCCGCCTTGGCCAGGCAGTCTTCCCTGCTCTTGCCGCGGACCAGCAGATAGACCTTGATCTTCGGCTCGGTGCCGGAGGGGCGCACGATGTAGCTGCTGCCGTCGGCCAGCTCGAAATAGAGCACGTTGGAGCCGGCGAAGGGCGTCTTGTCCACCTTGCCCAGGCCCTTGACCGCGATGCTGCCGTCCAGATAGTCCCGCAGGCGGATGACCTCCACGCCGCCGATCTCCTCGGGAGGATCGGAGCGCAGGCTGTCCATCAGCGCTTTCATCTTCTGCAGGCCGTCCAGCCCCGGCATGACCAGGTTCACGGTCTTCTCCTGGAACCAGCCGTACTGCTCATACAGGGCGTTGATGGCGTCCAGAAGGGTCATGCCCTTCTGCTGATAATGGGCGGCCATCTCGGCCACCAGCATGGAAGCGGTGACCGCGTCCTTGTCGCGCACATAGTCGCCCAGCATATAGCCATAGCTCTCTTCAAATGCGAAGATATAGGAATAGCTGCCGGCAGCCTCCCAGGAGGCAATCCGCTCGGCCATGAACTTAAAGCCGGTGAAGGTGTCCTCAAAATGTACACCGTTGGCCTCTGCCACGGTACGGGCCATAGAGGTGGAGACGATGCTGGACACGGCGCCGGGATTTTCGGGCATGGTGCCGGTGCTCTTTCTGGCTTTGATGATATAGTCCAGCAGCAGCACGCCCATCTGGTTGCCTGTGATGGTCACGTAGTTGTCGCCGTCGCGGACCATGGTGCCGATGCGGTCAGAGTCGGGGTCGGTGCCGATGATCAGGTCGCTGCCAACTTTCTTGGCCAGATCCACCGCCAGGTAGAAGCCCTCGGGATTCTCCGGGTTGGGACTTTCCACCGTGGGGAAATTGCCGTCGATGACCATCTGCTCCGGCACGGGATACAGATGCTTGATGCCCAGGCGGCGCAGGGCCTCGGGGACAAGTTTATAACCGCAGCCGTGGAAGGGTGTATAGACGATCTTCAGATCGTCCGCGGCCGCCTTGACGGCGTCCAGGTCAATGGCCTGGGCCATGACCTCCTTCAGGAAGGCCTCATCGGTCTCTTCGCCGATCACCTGGATCTTGCCGTCCTTGACGGCTTGCGCATAATCGCAGGTCTTGAAGCCGGTAAAGATGTCGATGGCGTCCATCTGGGCGGCGATGGCTTCCGCATGCTGGGGCGGCAGCTGGGCGCCGTCGGACCAGTACACCTTATAGCCGTTGTACTCCTTGGGGTTATGGCTGGCGGTGATGTTGAGGCCGGCGGTGGTGCCGTAATAACGCACCGCAAAGCTCAGCTCGGGTGTGGGACGCAGCGCGTCGAAGATCCGCACCTTGATGCCGTTTGCCGCCATGACGCAGGCGGCTTCCTGGGAAAACTCCACGCCGTTGAGGCGGCAGTCATGGGCAATGACGATGCCCTTGTCCATAGCCTCCTGACCCTCCGCAACGATCACGTTGGCGAAGGCCTGGGTGGCCCAGCGGATCACATGGACGTTCATGTGATGCAGACCCACCTTCATGGTCCCGCGAAGACCGGCCGTGCCGAATTCAAGGGGAGCGAAGAAACGGCTTTCGATCTCCTTCTCGTCATCGGCGATCCCGTTGAGCTCTTCCCACTCCTGCTCACTGAGGGCGGGGCTGTCTAACCAGCGCTGGTACTCTTCCTTATAGTTCCTCATTGTTTTCCTCCTCACATAATGCCAGGGCGTCTTCCAGTAAGCTTTTGGGTACAAAAATGTCCACACCCTCACCGCTCATGCCCAGGATCAGTCTTCCGAAATTCCCGTCTCCGTGATCAACGCTGAGACAGGGGATCCCGTAAGCCTTGAGCATGTTCATCCGCAGTTGGTCGGACATGTCCAGACATTCACAATGGCACAGCAGCACCGGCTCCTCCGGCCCTCCGTCCTCGCTCCTGGGCCAGTTTTCCAACAGTTCGCCTGCGCGGGCCTTTCCCCAGGAAAGTTCAAATCGCTCTCCCATATTCATCCCCATTTCTACTTGTGGTATCGGGAGCCTTCCCTGATCTTGAAGCCGCGATACAGCTGCTCGGCCAGCATCACGCGCGCCAGATGGTGGGGAAAGGTCATCTCCGACATACTCAGTTTCAGGTCCGCACGGTTCTTCACGGAATCCGCGAGACCGTAGGATCCGCCAATCAGAAAACAGAGCTTGGGCTTTCCGGAATTCTCCCGTTCCTGGATCAGCCGCGCCATGCCCTCACTGGGCATCTGCCTGCCTTCCACACACATGGCGACCACATAAGCGTCCTGTGGGATATATTTTACTATATCAACCGCCTCTTTGGCAAGTGCTGCTTGCATTTCCGCCTGAGAAGGTTTCTCTGGCAACTTGACCTCGGCTGGTTCCACGCACGTAAAGCGGCAGTAAGCGCCCAGACGTTTGGCATATTCGGCAAAAGCATCCGTGTAAAAACGCTCCCGCATTTTGCCGACACAGATAAAAGTTACCGAAAGCATAGCTTTTCTCCCACATGCAGCTCCAGGCAGCCGGAAACCGGTGCGCAGTACAGCGACGCCGGGCAGTCAGGCAAAGCCCCGCGTACCGTATCCATCGCCCGCATGGGCGTGTTGTTCTCCCGGCTCAGATGCCCCAGGATGATCTGTCTCGTGCCGTTCAGAGTGAGCTCTCTGGCCAGCCGAGCGCAGTTATCGTTGGACAGATGGCCGTGCTCGGACAGGATGCGCCGCTTCAAGTACACCGGATATGGGCCGTACCGGAGCATTTCTTCGTCATGGTTTGCCTCGATCAGGACCGCCTCAGCGCCCCGGAGCCCTTCCATGACCTCGTCGGTGACGCAGCCCATATCCGTAGCCAGAGCGAACACCCCGTCCCCTTCCACGCGATAACCCACGCTCTCATCCGTGTCGTGGGGGGTATGGAAGGCCTTGACGAACAGCCGGCCCAGAAGGAAGCTCTCCCCCACCGGGATCACCCGGAGGCAGCCCTCGATCTCCGGCAGCATGCCGCAGAGTCTGGACGCCACTGTACGCGGCGCGTACACCGGAACTCTGTAGTATTTGATCAGCATCTTCAGCCCGGAAATATGATCGGAGTGCTCATGTGTAATGAGCACTCCGCCGATATCTCGCATTGTACGTCCTGTCTGCGCCAAAGAATCTTCTATCCGGCGCATGGAAATTCCGGCGTCGATCAAAATATTGGTGTCCCCGCTGGACAACAAGAGACAATTTCCGCTGGAACCGCTTGCGAATACGTATATCTTCATCAACCGATGGAAATGATTTTTTCAGCGCGCTCAGCATTTTCCGCTTCGCTGATCACTTCAATGTCCGCGCCCAAGGATTTGAGCTTGCCTACAAAATTTTCATACCCGCGCTCGATATAGTGGATATCCTCCACTTCGGTCCGCCCGGCCGCGCACATGCCGGCGATGACCATCGCCGCGCCCGCACGCAGATCGCAGGCCTGTACCAGTGCGCCGGTCAGACGCCGGCCGCCCTCGATCACGGCGATGCGGCCATCCACCTGGATCTCCGCGCCCATCTTGCGCAGCTCGTTGACATACTTAAAGCGGTTATCATAGATACCCTCGGTGATCACGGAGGTGCCGTTGGCCAGGCACATGAGCACGCCCATCTGCGGCTGCATATCCGTGGGGAAGCCGGGATAAGGCATGGTTTTTACATTGGCCTTGCGCAGAGTACTGGCTCCCTTGACCAGGACGGAATCCTCATACTCCTGCACGATCGTGCCGGTCTCGCGCAGCTTGGCGCTGATGCACTCCAGATGCTTGGGGATCACATTCTTCACCAGGACCTCACCGCCGGTGGCGGCGGCGGCGACCATATAGGTGCCCGCTTCGATCTGATCGGGAATAATCGTATAGGTACCGCCGTGGAGCTTGTCCACGCCGTTGACCTTGATGGTGTCGGTGCCGGCGCCGCGCACATCGGCGCCCATGGAGTTGAGGAAGTTGGCCAGATCCACGATATGGGGTTCACGCGCCGCATTTTCGATGATGGTGCGGCCGGTTGCCAGAACCGATGCGATCATGATGTTCATGGTTGCGCCGACGGAGACCTTGTCCAAATAAATACGCGCGCCATGCAGCCGCCCGTCCAGAGCGTCGGCATACACGAAACCGTTCTTGATGTTCACTTCCGCGCCCAGAGCCGTCATGCCCTTGATATGCTGATCAATGGGACGCACGCCGAAATTGCAGCCGCCGGGCATGGTGGTCTTGGCGCTGCCGAAGCGGCCCAGCATAGAGCCAATCAGATAATAGGACGCGCGGATTTTGCGCATGAGATCATAGGGGGCGTCCTGATACCGGGCGTCCGTGCAGTCGATCTCAATGGTCGAGCGATTGATAAAGCTGACCTTCGCCCCCAGCTCCGCCAGGATGGTAAGCAGCATATCGGTATCGCTGATCTGGGGTATATTTTCAATCCGGCAGACGCCTTCTACCAGGAGGGCCGCAGGAATGATGGCGACCGCAGCGTTTTTCGCCCCGCTGATCTCCACTTCTCCGTGCAGCGCAGTGCCGCCGTTGATGACATATTTATCCAAAGTATGCACCTTCCAATACTCTCGGCGCCGCGCATTGTGTGACGCCGATTTATGATTTTAACATGTATAGGGGAATTAAGCAAGCATTTTCCTGTTTGCCCTTGCTTTGGAACAGATTCAGCGGTTTTGCAGATACTTCTCCGCCTTCAGGATCGCCACGATGGTTTTGCCGTCATCGATCTCATTGGCCATAACCATACGGCTCAATTCTTTCAGGCTGATCTTTTCCACATTGAGAAACTCGTTTTCATCCGGATGGCTCTCTCCCGCACGCAGGCCAAGAGCCAGATAGATATGCAGCAGCTCTGTGGAAAAGCCGGGCGAGGTACAGCAGCTGCCCATGTAGATCATCTCATCTGCGGTGAAGCCCGTTTCTTCGGACAGCTCCCGCACAGCGGCCAGATCCGGATCTTCTTTCCCGTCCAGCTTCCCGGCCGGGGCCTCCAGCATCATGCGGCCGAAGGGGTAACGGAACTGACGGACCATATAGCAGTCGCCGTTTTCGTCCACCGGTAAGATGGTCACACCTCCGGGGTGCTCCACCACCTCCCGCCGGACCACGGCGCCGTTGACCAGTTCCGCCCGGTCCAGGCGCACGTTGACGATCACGCCCCTGTACTTCTCCTCGCCATCCAGGCGCTTTTCAAAATAATCCAAGCGTGCTCCTTCCCGCGAGAGACAGCGGCGCGTCCGCAGTACCTGTCGCATAACGAAAATGATTTACATAATTGCATTAAAGAGTATAGCACAGCTTGCTGATGATTTCCATCCTTTTTCCATGAAAAATCAAATTTTTTTCGTGAAAAACCGTCATATTAAAACATTAATCCATCATTTTGATTACTTTTCTTGTCTTTTTGGAAACAATCCGGTTACAGCTTTGATCGGTCCCCTCTTACTCTTTATATTTTCTTCTTTTATTTTTATTTATTTCTCCGCATGTGGAAGGAAGTGAGAGATGTGGCGCCGAAGCAGCAGGGCGTAAAGAAGATCGCCGACAACCGCAAGGCATTTCATGAATACTTTGTGCTGGACCGCTTCGAGGCCGGGATCGAGCTCGCGGGTACGGAGGTCAAATCCATCCGGGCCGGTCAGGTCAATCTGAAGGATTCCTTCTGCACCGTAAAGGACGGCGAGCTGTTTGTCCGCGGTATGCACATCAGCCCTTACGAGCACGGGAACATCTTCAACAAAGACCCTGTGCGGCCCCGGCGGCTGCTGATGCACAAGCGGGAGATCCTGAAGCTGCACGCGCGCATCATGCAGGACGGCGTGGCGCTGATCCCCCTGTCCCTGTACTTCAAGGACAGCCGGGTCAAAGTGGAGCTGGGCCTGTGTAAGGGCAAAAAGCTGTACGACAAGCGCAGCAGCGAGGCGGACCGACAGTCCAAACGCGACATAGACAGAATCATGAAGGAGAAGAATTACCAATGAGCAATCCTATCGTAACCTTTGAAATGGAAAACGGCGACGTGATCAAGGCGGAACTCTATCCCGAGATCGCGCCCAACACCGTGAACAACTTTATCTCCCTGGTCAGCAAGGGCTTTTATGACGGCCTGATCTTCCACCGGGTCATCCCCGGCTTTATGATCCAGGGCGGCGACCCCAAAGGTATCGGCATTGGCGGCCCCGGCTACTCCATCAAGGGCGAATTTGCCGCCAACCGCTTCCCCAACGACTTGAAGCATGACCGCGGCGTACTCTCCATGGCCCGCGCCATGGACCCCAACTCCGCCGGCAGCCAGTTCTTCATCATGCACGAGAATGCCCCCCATCTGGACGGCCAGTATGCCGCCTTCGGCAAGGTCATCGAGGGCATCGAGGCTGTAGACCATGTCTGTGCCGTGCGCACCGACTACAACGACAAGCCCCGCATCCCCCAGGTGATGAAGAAGGTCACCGTTGAGACCTTCGGCGTAGCGTATCCCGAGCCGGAGAAGTGCTGAAACCTTTTGCCTGACCAAGCGTCAAAACCTTGTAAGCTCAGCGGACGCGGTTTGCGTCCGCCTCGTGGGGATGTAACGGTTTCGACGGGGGTGTGGAGGCAGGAATAGCGGGCGGATGCGCCTACCATCCTTAAAATGGGCGACCTTTATAAATTAAAGAACAACGATAACACTGTTCTTCTCGCTGCTTAATTAGCGAGCGTTCCACCCGGGAGTACCACGGCCCGGGATGGAGCGTCGATGAGTGGTGAACGTGCGTATGCTAAGCTTTGCGCATACCATGCATCATGAAGCTACCAAGTCCTCGAGCGTGACGGTCCGCGCCGGGACGAGGGAATGGAAATGACCGTCTGCGCCCGGAGAAGTTCCTGTTAAAGTGCTTTCGGACGGGGGTTCAACTCCCCCCATCTCCACCACGTCAGAAGGACGCAGTTCTATTTTGTTTCCGCTGCGTCCTTCTTCCTTTCCGATTCGGACCCGCTGACGCCGGGCTCCGAATCGGTGGGACACGGGAGTTCGTATAAGCTCCCCTTTTATCCGTCGATTATTATTCTCATAAAGGGAGGAACACGCTGTGGAACTGATCCCCAGTTTTTCCATCGACCACACAAAAATCATCCCCGGCATTTATGAGAGCCGGGTGGACGTCCTGGGTGAGGAGCTGGTCACCACCTTTGACATCCGGATCAAGACGCCCAATGCGGAGCCGGCGATCGCCCCCGCCGCCATGCACACCATGGAGCATGTGATCGCCACCTATCTGCGCAACCACCCCGAGTGGAAGGACAAGCTCATCTACTGGGGTCCCATGGGCTGCCTCACCGGCTTTTACATCATCGTGAAAGGCCGCCCTGCTGCCTCTGAAATGTATCCCATCATGCTGGACTCCTTCCGGTACATGCGCGATTATGAGGGCGAGGTGCCCGGCGCGACGCCCGTTAACTGCGGCACCTATCTGATGCACGATCTGCCCATGGCCAAGTGGGAGGCAGCGAGATATGTGGACTATCTCGAGAACGCCGACAAGAGCCGCATCTTCGAATACCCCAAAGCGGAAAAGCTGAAGCTGGAGGACGGGCAGGAATTTTACGATTCCTGACGGCATAGCCCTTCCTTTCCGCCGGTCAAAAAAGGCCCGCTGCCCGCGGGCCTTTTTTCGCATTTCCATCCTGTGGCTCTCTGCCCGAGAAGAGCAACAGCGGGTTGCTTTTCATATCGCTTATCCGGTGGTAGAATGCATTACAAGGGGGTGCTCTTATGCATACGAAAGACGTTATTTACGAGTTGAGGACGAAGAACGGTCTGTCCCAGGATGAGCTTGCCGAAAAAGTGTTTGTGACACGGCAGGCTGTTTCGCGTTGGGAGACCGGTGAAACCGTCCCGAATACAGAGACCTTGAAGACCCTGTCCGCGCTTTTCAACGTTTCCATCAACACGCTGCTCGGGGCCCCGCAGCAGCTGATCTGCCAGTGCTGCGGCATGCCGCTTGAAGATACGATCATCGGCAGGAACAAAGACGGGTCCATGAATGAAGAATACTGCAAATGGTGCTATGCTGACGGTACATACACCTACAGCAACATGGATGATCTGATCGACGTCTGCGTCACACATATGGCCGGCGACAATTTCTCCGAGGGCCAGGCCCGCGCCTATCTGAAACACAGGCTGCCCCAGCTCAAGTAT
This sequence comes from Oscillospiraceae bacterium, assembly GCA_902778275.1. GTDB lineage: Bacteria > Bacillota > Clostridia > Oscillospirales > Oscillospiraceae > Limivicinus. The sequence continues at coordinate 35,335 of CACYXE010000010.1, read as the reverse complement.
TGGAAGCACTACGAGGAGCTCAGCGACCACGGGCAATTTGAAGCCTTCAAGGCGCAGCTGATCGAAGAGATCAACGCGCTTCATATCGAGGGCATGCCCAAAGTGGAAAAACTCAACGCCCTTGTGGGAAGCTACGTCAATCTCGAATACCGGCTGCCCAACGGTCAGCTTGTCAAATTTCTGGATGACGGGACGACCTATCTGGGAAACCAGCTGGAGCCGGAGTATGGCGGAGACCGCTGCTTCGGGGTGCTGGCAAACATGGACTTTATCCTGATCTGTACCTATGCGGAGGGCGGCGCGGACCCCGAGCTTGTTCTCTATAAGAAAAGATGAGGCGGCGCCGAAGCTGTTCGACGTACAATGCCCGGGCCGAATCGGCCCGGGCATTGTACTTGACAGCATTGATTGCGTGCTATATAATCAAATAAAATCAGTACATCCGGAGGTGTCTATGGAAAACATTTTGCAGCTTGCCCGGCAGCGGCGCAGCGTCAGAACCTTCAACGGTCAGCGGCTTAGTGGGACGGATCTGGAAAAGCTCAAGGCCTGTATGGTGGAAGTGGAAAACCCCTACGGGATCCCGGTCAGCTTCCGTTTGCTGGACGCGAGAGAGCAGCAGTTGAAATGCCCCGTCGTCACCGGGACGGAACAGTTTCTCGGCACCAAGATCCGGCTTGTCTCCCACGCGGAGGAGGCCTTCGGCTATTCCCTGGAGCAGGTCGTGCTCTATGCCCAGTCCCTGGGGATCGGCACCGTCTGGGTCGGCGGGACCATGAACCGCGCCGCCTTTGAGAAGGCCATGGACCTGACGGCGGAGGAGCGGATGCTGTGCATGTTCCCCATCGGCTATCCGGCGGAGAAGATGGCGGTGCGGGAGATCATGATGCGCAAGGGTGTAAAGGCCGACAACCGCCTCTCCTTTGGCGAAGTGTTCTTCGACGGCAGCTTTGACAAAGCGCTGACGCCGGAGAAGGCCGGGGTCCTGGCGGAGGTGCTGGAGGCTGTGCGCCTGGCCCCCTCGGCGGTGAACAAACAGCCCTGGCGCGTCGTCGTGACCGATACGGCCGCCCACTTCTACAAGAAAACCAGCAAGGGCTTTGTCAGCCAGACCAATGGCGATATGCAGAAGATCGACATGGGCATCGCCCTGGCGCACTTTGCCCTGGCTGCTGCGGAAAGAGGGCTTCCCCTCCGCTTCGAGCTGGCAGATCCGCAGCTGCCCACGGAAGCCGGGACGGAGTACATTGCCACTTATTGCTTTGCCTGATCCAAATCCTTTCAAAGAATCCTCTCACGCGCGCAAGGGCGGGAGCTTCGGCTCCCGCCCTTGTGTGTTTGTTATTCTCTTGTTCATCCACTTATCGAACCCGTCGGCTCAGGCCGTCTGGAATCTCTCATTCTCCGTTCCCGGCGAAGTAGGTCCGGGCCGCTTCGGCGTCCTTTTTGATTTGCCGGGACAGGGCCTCAAAGCTCTCAAAGCGAACCTCCTCCCGCAGGAAGTGATAGAAATCCACACGGGCCTGGCGGCCGTAGAGATTGCCGGAATAGTCCAGCAGGTGGCTCTCCACGCTGACCTTGTTCTGCTCGCTGACCGTGGGCCGCACACCCACATTGGTCACGGCCATATAACTGCTGCCGTCCTCCAGGTAGACCTTGGTGGCGTAAACGCCGTGCTTCGGCACCAGCACCCCCTCCGGGAACACCATGTTGATGGTGGGCGTGCCCAGCTTGGCGCCCAGGTGATAGCCGGAGCGCACCGTGTCCGCCAGCGTATGGGGATGACCCAGGTAGCGGTTGGCCTGTTCCATGTCTCCGTTCAAGAGCAAATCGCGGATATAGGTGGAGCTGACGATCCGCCCGTCCAGCTTCACGGCGGGGATTACGTCGCAGCCGATGCCATGCTCTTCGCAGTAATCCCTCAGTTTTTCCGGCGTGCCCTCGCCCCGGTAGCCGAAGCAGAAGTCGTGTCCCACAACGATCCAGCAGATATTCAGCTCCGCCAGGATGGAGTCCAGGAAATCCCGCCAGGGCATGCGCATCAAATGCTGGTTGAAGTGCAGAAAAAACACATTGTTGATGCCGAACTCCCGGCGGATGATATCCTCCCGCCCCAGGGCGCTGTTGATCAGCGGCACCTCCTTGCCGAACACCAGGGTGTCCGGGTGCACGTCAAAGGTCATCACCGAAGGGGTCGCCCCCTCCTGCTCCGCCCGCTCCTTGGTCCGGTTCAGCAGGGCCGCGTGGCCCAGGTGCAGTCCGTCAAAGAATCCCAGCGCGATCGCTCTCTTGATCTTCGTCATTCTCTGTCTACCTCGAAAAAGCTTTTTATCGTTTTCAGCTGCCCTGCCCGGGCTTCGCACAGCGCAAGGAAATCACCGCCCGCCCCATACACGCGGTACGGGCCGCTGCAGGCTTCGGCCGTCACAAGGACGGCTCCGGTGCGGAGCTTCTTCTCCTGGGCAGGCGATACAGTCAGCGCCGGATGCCCGGCAAACAGGCTGTCCACCGGCAGGAGCAGCGCCTCCGCCTCGCCCCGGTCCGCAGCCGCCTGGACCTGATCCAGGGTGTGAGCCTGCGCAACAGAAAAGTCCCCCGCCTGCACACGCCGCAGGGAACTCATACAGCCGCCGCAGCCCAGGCTCCGGCCCAGGTCATGGCACAGGGTGCGCACATAGGTGCCCTTGGAGCAGGCCACATCCAGCAGCCAGTCCTCTCCCTCGCGGCCCGCAAGCCGCAGCTCATGGATCGTAACGGGACGGGGCTTGCGCTCCACTTCCCCGCCCCGGCGGGCGATCTCGTAGAGCTTTTTGCCGCCCACCTTGATGGCGGAATACATGGGCGGGATCTGTTGGATCGGGCCCCGAAACTGTGCAAGGGCCGCCTCCAGTTCCGCCTCCGTCACCGGGCGCGGATCGCCGCCGGTCCGGGTACCTGTCACGTCCTGGGTGTCGGTCTCGACCCCCAGGCGCAGTCCCGCCAGGTAGCGCTTATCGTGCCCCTCGGCAAAGGAGACCGCGCGGGTGGCCCGGCCTACGAAGACCACCAGCAAGCCCGTTGCCAGGGGGTCCAGTGTGCCGGAATGACCGATGCGCCGCTCATGCAGAATGCCCCGGAGCTTGGCCACCACGTCGCTGCTGGTCCAGCCCTGGGGCTTGTCAATCAGCAGGATGCCTGTCATTTATAAACCTCGTCGATAACGGCCAGCAGCATCTCCCTGGCCCGCTCGGGGGCACAGGGGATGGTGCAGCCCGCGGCCATCTCATGGCCGCCGCCGCCAAAGGCGGCGCAGATCTCGGTACTGCTGACACCCGGCACCGAGCGGACGGAGATCTTGCTGCTGCCGTCCTTCAGTTCCCGGATGGTCACGTTGATATCACAGCCCTCGGCCCGGCCGGAGAGCCCGGCCAGATCGTCACAGTCGTCCTCGGTGGCGCTGGCCCTGTCCATCATGTCCAGCGTGACCAGGGCGATCACCACCTTGCCGTCCCGGTGGAAGCTCATGTTGGAGTAGATCATTCCCTCCAGCTTCATCCGGGCGATGGACACCTTGCGGAAAAAGGCCTGGGTCACGGCATAGCCGTCGGCCCCCAGGCGCAGCAGCTCCGCCCCGGCCCCCAGGGTCTGGTAAGAGGTATTGGCATACTGGAAACAGCCGGTGTCCGTGGTGACGGCCACATACAGCATGGTTGCCTCCTCCCTGGTCACGTCCCCGCACAGAGATTTGATCAGGTCCAGAACAATCTCCCCGCAGGAGGATTTCTCCGCCCGGATAAGCTCCTCCCCGGCGTAATGGGAGTTGGTGGGATGGTGGTCGACACACAGGTCGACCCGCCCTGCGAAACCCCGGGGGAACAGCTCCTCCGTGGCCACGTCCACCGCCACATGATAGGCCGGCGCAAAGCCGTCCGGTGCGTAGTAGGGAGCGGCGTAGGCCTGCATCTTCTCGATGATCTGGGGATTGGGGTAGAGATAGGCCGTCTTCCCCGCCCGGCGCAGCGCGCTGCACAGCGCTGCAGCGCTGCATACCGTGTCGCCGTCCGGGTTTTTATGGGTCACCAGCAGGAAGCCGTCGTGCTCCTTCAACAGCTTGGCACATTCCCGAAAATTCATACGATCACTCCTCGATGCTCTCGCTGCTGTCGATGTTCAGGGAATTGATGACCTCGTTGATGTGTGCGCCGTACTCGATGCTGTGGTCCAGTTCGAACACCAGCTCCGGCGTGTAGCGCAGCTCCAGCGAGCGGCCCAGTTCCCGCCGCAGCCAGCCGGAGGCGGACTTGAGGCCCTTTTTGAACTCTTTTTCATTCTCCAGGCCCAGCACGGAAAGCCAGACCTTGGCATAGCGCAGATCCCCGGTGGTCTCCACCCGGGTCACGCTGATCATCCCCTGCTGTACGCGGGGGTCCTTGATGTTGCGCAGGTGTGCGGACAGCACACGCTGGATATCGTCGTTGGTCCTTGCCAGTTTGTTGGAAGGCATGTCATTCACCTCGATTTTCGCTCGAAACGATGCGGGCACCACCCGGAGGGAGCGCCCGCATGTCGTGTTGTGGGATCCTTATTCTGTGATCTGCTCCATCACGAAGCATTCAATGATGTCGCCCACCTTGATGTCGTTGAACTTCTCCACCTGCATACCGCACTCATAGCCGCTGGCAACTTCCCTGACGTCGTCCTTGAAGCGGCGCAGAGAAGCCAGATTGCCCTCATGGATCACGATGTTGTCCCGCAGGACGCGGACTTCGCAGCCGCGCTGGATCTTGCCGTCGGTGCAGTAGCAGCCGCAGACAGTGCCCACCTTGGAGACCTTGTAGGTCTCACGTACCTCCGCGTGGCCGATGACCGCCTCGCGGAACTTGGGCGCGAGCATGCCCTTCATGGCGGCTTCGATCTCATTGATGCAGTCGTAGATGACGCGGTACATGCGCATATCCACATTGCTGCGGGCGGCGCTGTCCCGGGCGGCGTTGTCCGGGCGAACGTTGAAGCCCACGATGATGGCGCCGGAAGTGGCGGCCAGCATCACGTCGGACTCGTTGATGGCGCCCACCGCGCTGTGGATGACCTTCACGCGGACCTCGTCGTTGGAGATCTTCTCCAGCGAAGTCTTGACCGCCTCGGCGGAGCCCTGCACGTCGGCCTTGACGATCAGGTTCAGGGTCTTCATCTCACCGGCCTGGATCTGGTTGAACAGATCCTCCAGGCTCACCTTCTTGGTGCCGGGCATGGCGTTGCTGGCCTGCTGGATACGGCGCTCCTCCGCCAGCTCTCTGGCCATACGCTCATCGGCAACGGCGTTGAACACGTCGCCCGCGCTGGGAACTTCGGACAGGCCCGAGATCTCCACAGGCGTGGAGGGGCCGGCCTCGGTGACCCGCTGGCCCTTGTCGTTGATCATGGTGCGCACACGGCCCACGGCGGTTCCGGCGATGATGATGTCGCCCAGCTTCAGGGTGCCGTTCTGCACCAGGACGGTCATGATGGGGCCGCGGCCCTTGTCCAGGCGCGCCTCGATGACGGTGCCCCTGGCCGCCCGGTTGGGATTGGCCTTCAACTCCTGCACCTCAGCCAGCAGGACCAGGTTCTCCAAAAGGTTGTCGATGCCCATGCCGGTCTTGGCGGAGATCGGGCAGACGATGGTCTCGCCGCCCCACTCCTCAGCGACCAGGTCATACTCGGTCAGCTGCTGCTTGATGCGTTCGGGGTTGGCGCCGACGGTATCCATCTTGTTGATGGCCACCACTACAGGGATATTGGCCGCCTTGGCATGGTTGATGCTCTCAACGGTCTGGGGCATGATGCCGTCGTCCGCCGCAACCACCAGGATGGCGATATCGGTGACCATGGCGCCGCGGGCACGCATAGAGGTAAAGGCCTCATGGCCCGGGGTATCCAGGAAGGTGATGGGGCTGCCGTTGATCTCAACGGTATAGGCGCCGATATGCTGCGTGATGCCGCCGGCCTCGCCGGAGACCACATTGGCATGGCGGATGTAGTCCAGCAGAGAGGTCTTGCCGTGGTCCACGTGGCCCATGACCACGACCACCGGGGCGCGGGGCAGCAGATCCTCTTCCTTGTCCTCGTGGTCGTCGATCAGCCGCTCTTCCACTGTGACGATGACTTCCTTCTCCACCTTGCAGCCCAGCTCCATGGCGACCAGCGCGGCAGTGTCATAGTCGATGATCTCAGATACCGAGGCGAACACGCCCATCTTGAACAGCTGCTTGATGACCTCGCTGGCGCTTTTCTTCATGCGGGAAGCAAGTTCCCCCACGCTGATCTCGTCCGGGATCTCCACCTTCACCTGCTGCTTGCGGGCGATCTCCAGCTGGAGGCGGTTCATCTTGTCCCGCTCCTCCTGGCGGCGCTTGGCAGAGGGGCTCTGCTGGCCGCGCTGCTTGGCCTTGCTGGTGATCTTTTCCTTGTTGCCGCGGCGCATGTTGCTGTTGTTGGCCTTGGTACCGGCCAGGTTTTCAAACTTCTCGTTGTATTTCTCGATGTTGACCGCCGCACCGCCGCGGGTATCCACCACGCGCTTCTCCGCCACCTTGCGGGGCACGAAGGGCTTATCCTTCTTCTCCGCCTTGGGCTGCTCCGCAGGCGCCGCCTGCCGCTGTACAGGCTGCTGGGCGCCCTTGGACGGCGCGCTCTGCTGGGCGGGAGCCTTGGTCTCCGCCTTGGCCTCCGGCTGTTTCTTGGCAGGCTGGGGCGCGGGGGCGTTCTTGAAGATTGCCTCCAGACTCTCCGCCTGATTGTGCTGGGTCATGTACTCGAAGATAACGTCCAGCTCATGATTCTCCAGCACCTGCATGTGGTTCTTGGGCGGGGCGATATAATCGGTGAGTATCTGGGATATCACCTTACTCGTCACATTGAAATCCTTTGCCACCTCGTGCACTCTGTATTTGATCATGCTCATACGTTAGTCCTCCTTTTTCCGATCCTCTTGCTTTTGCTGTCTGCTCCGCGCTTGCGCCGTTTCATTCTGGCCAGGCGCGCCGCCGTCTCCCGGGCCGTCTCCCCATAGGTCTCCGGCCACTGTTCGGCGAGCAGACGCATCAGCGCATCCGCAAAACCCATATCCGTGACAGCCGCCATGGAGCAGCCGCCCACGCCGGTATGGGCTGATATTTCTTCCTTACTGAAGGGCAGTTCAACCACCGGAAAGCTGTGCCCGCGGGAAAAAGCCTCCGCCCGCTTGCGGGCATTGTCGGAGGCATCCGCCGCCAGCAGCAGGAGCCTTGTCTTCCCGCTCTGAGCGGCAGCGCCGGTGTTGTCCTCCCCCAGGGCGATGGCGTTCGCCCTTCGCATCAAGCCAAGCAAATTGAGCGTTTTCTCTCTCACTCGCCGGCCTCCATTTCCTGATTGAGCTTATCGTATACCGCATCCGGGATCTGGGCGGAGAAAGCCCGCTCCAGGGCCCTGGCCTTTACCGCCTTCTTCAGGCATTCGGCGTTGGGGCACAGATAAGCGCCCCGGCCGTTGGCCTTGCCCCTGAAGTCCAGGCTGATTTCCCCTTCCGGAGAGCGGACGACCCGGATCAGTTCCCGCTTGGGTTTCATTTCACGGCAGCCAAGGCACTGCCGCATGGGGATCTTCTTCTGCACTTTGGCCACCTTCTTTCGGATGGGATTAAGCCTCGCTCTCAGGCTTGATGTCGATCTTGTAGCCGGTCAGCTTCGCCGCCAGGCGGGCGTTCTGGCCCTCCTTGCCGATGGCCAGGGACAGCTGGGAATCCGGCACGATCACGCGGCAGCTTTTGCCGTCCTCCAGCATGGTGACGCTGATCACCTCAGAGGGCGAGAGGGCCGCGGCGATATATTCCTCGGGATAGTCGCTGTAATTGACGATGTCGATCTTCTCGCCGCCCAGCTCGTTCACGATGCTGGCCACACGGCCGCCTCTGGGTCCCACGCAGGCGCCGATGGGATCCACATTGGGATCCGAGGACCAGACGGCCATCTTGGTGCGGCTGCCCGCCTCACGGGCGATGGACTTGATCTCCACCGTGCCGTCGAAGATCTCGGGCACTTCCAGCTCGAACAGGCGTTTGACCAGGCCGGGGTGGGTGCGGCTGATGAGTACCTGGGGCCCGCGGGTGGAATTGCGGACTTCTACCACATAGACCTTGATCCGGTCTCCCTCCACCAGTTCCTCGGTCTTGATGCGTTCATTGGGAGCCAGCATAGCCTCGGTGAACTCGCTGTTGGAGGAGATGCGGATGGAAACGCTGCCGTTGCGGGGCTCCACATGGGAGACCACGCCGGTCAGGATCTCATGCTCCTTGGAAGTGAACTCCTCATAGATGATGCCGCGCTCAGCCTCGCGAATTCCCTGGATGATGACCTGCTTTGCCGACTGGGCGGCGATACGGCCGAACTTGGTGGTATCCACGGGGACGGCCAGAGTCTCCCCGAGCTTGGCCCGACGGCTGATCTTCTTGGCCGCCTCCATGATGATCTCATGGCTGGGATCCTCCACCTGGTCCACGACGGTCTTGTTGATGTGCATCTCGATCCGCTTTTTCTCCTCGTCCAGGACGATCTCCACATTGTCCTCGCACTCGGGGTAATCCTTGCGGAAAGCCGTCAGCATGGCCTGCTTGATCTTGTCATACATATATCCCCTGGGGATGCCCTTTTCCTTTTCGATCATTTCAATGGCGTCAAAAAATTCTGCGTTCATTGCCCTTCTCCATTCTATCAGATGAAATCCTTGTTATATACTCACATGCAGCCGGACCTGCGCGTACTGGCCCGAGACGAAACGGCGTTCCTGCTTGCCGTCCAAGATGACGACCACGCCGTCGGCATAGCTCTGCAGCGTGCCCACGAAAGCCTTCCGGCCATCCATGGGCTGATAGAGCTTCACTTCCACCTCGCTGCCCAAAAACTGCTCGAAGTCCGAGGGGCGCTTCAGCTCCCGCTCCGCTCCCGCGGAACCCACTTCAAACACATAGCTGCCCGCGATGGGGTCGGCCTCATCCAGCATGGGATCCAGCCGGCGGCTGATACGCTCACAATCGTCGATGCCGACGCCGCCCTCTTTGTCGATAAACACGCGCAGATACCAGGTGCCGGCCTCACGCACATATTCCACATTCCAGAGGGAGCAGCCTTCTTCCTCCACAACCGGCTTTGCCATCGTGAAGATCTGATCCGTGACTTTACTCATGATGTTCACTTCCTGTTGTTTTCCCAGCCGCAGAGAAGCGGCTTGCAGGACCAAAAGCCCCGAAAAAAGAGTGGGCCGCAACCCACTCTGACTAAACCTTGATCCTTACTGTGCTACTATAACACTATCCTTTGTAGTTTGCAAGCATTTTTTATAGGGGAAAAGCGCATTTTGCGGCGGCGTACGCAACGCCGCCGCAAAAAACGATTCAATAGCGGAAGTCCGGCACATAATGCGCATAGAACTCCTCGTAGCACAAGCCGTTTTCCATGATGAAGGTGGCGGCCTCCTCCCCCACGTAGCGGTAATGCCAGGGCTCATCCCAGCCGGTCAGCAGCAGCTTGCGGGTGGGATAGCGTTTGATAAAGCCATACTTGAAACAGATGCTGTCCAGATACTCGAAGAAGGAATGGTTCATGTTCTCATAGATCAGCTTGTTGTAGGGCCGATCCATCAGATCCACCGCCAGCCCCAGCTGGTGCTCGCTGCCGCCTGGGAAGGCCGTGATGGTCTTCGCCTCCTCCACCGCTTCCTGATAGCGGGGATCCATATAATCCGTGACGCCCATGCCGGCGGCGATCTGGCTGGCCTTGCCGTTGAAGAGCTTCTCCTGATAAGAGTAGGAGCGGTAGGCGCCCGCCACATAGACACTGAAGCCGTGCTCCTGCAAATCCTCGATCAGTGCGTCCAGATAAGGCATGGCCGCGGTACTGAACAGCTGATAGTTGGTGATGCTGATCGTATCCACGTCCGGGGTATAACGGGGTGAGAGCAGATTGTCCACGTTGACCATGGAATACTGGGTGAGGGTAATGTCGATCTGCGGCCAGATATCCTCCGTGGGCTCCGGCGTCTCCACCGTGTTGGGGTCCAGGAAGGAAACGCTGTCGCTGCGGATATACGCGCCGTCGGCGCCGCCGAAGATCACGTCTGTGCGGTTCTCCACGCGGGAGATCACAATGGTGTACAGCACCAGGCACAGCCCCGCCATGCACAGCAGCCATAACACACGCCTTCTTTGCACTTTGCTCTCACCTGCCTTTTTCTCAAGATTTCGTGTCATTATATCACGAACTGGTTTTTTGTTCAATACCCGGTCTTTTTGTTGATCATCCGGGATTTGCGTCTTCTCCCAGTGCCGTGCGCAGCTTTTCCAGCGCCCGCTTCTCGAGCCGCGAGACATAGGAGCGGCTGATGCCGCAAAGCGCCGCCGTGTCCCGCTGGGTCCTGGGCGGCAGCCCATCCAGGCCATATCGCAGCCGGACGATCCGCGCCTCCCGCGGAGTAAGTACCGTGTCGATGCAGTCCCGCAGACGGCCGCAGATCTCTGCGCTGCCCAATCGCTCGGCCATATCGTCCTCCTGGGCGATCACGTCCATGACCGACAGGCCGCTGCCGTCGCCGTCGGTGTCCAGGGCTTCCGACAGGCTCAGATCGCCGGCGTTTTTGCGCTGGCTGCGAAAGTGCATCAGGATCTCGTTTTCGATGCAGCGGGACGCGTAGGTTGCAAGGCGCACGCCCCGTTCGGGCTTGTAGGTATTGATGCCTTTGATCAGTCCCACAGTCCCGATGGAGATCAGATCATCCACGTCGTCGGCCTGCGCATAATACTTTTTCACGATATGGGCCACCAGGCGCAGATTGTGCTCCACCAGATGATTGCGCGCTTCGATATCCCCCTCCGCCCAACGGGCAAGGCATTCTCTCTCCTCCTGTCGGCTCAGGGGCTTGGGAAAGGAATCCCCCGGTGCGATGCGGAGCATGAACAGCAGACTGTTGAGCAAAAGGATAAATGCAGTTTCCAGCATAGGATCACCTCGAGTCATCCTATGCAAATACCGCCGGTCCAAATTCGCGCGGCTTCGTCAGCTTACCCGTATTGACGCTGTGCGGAAAACTTCGTATAATACTGAAAAAGAAAGAAAACGCTGGAACAGGAGATCCTCGTGAATCGAAAGATCGAATTCAACGGGCGTCAGATCCGATACCGCCTGAACCGCGCTCACGTTGAAGCGCCGGAACTGGATATTGCTGCCGACGGCTCCCTGACGGTCACGGTCCCCAAGGGCACCGGGCAGGCGGAGATCGACGCCTTCCTGCTGACGCAGGAAGCAGCAATCATGGATACGCTCCTGCGCCTGGCCAAGGGAGAAAAAGCCCCGGAGGAGCCAGCGTCCCCGCAGGCCGCCGGCCAGGTCGACGAGGCTCCGGATCCCGCCGAGGCGGAGGATGAGTCCTCCCCCGTATCTCCCGTCAAACAGGCAAAGCTCTCGTTCCGGGACTGGCTGCTCCTGATCCTGAGCGTCGTGTTCCTGGGCATTATCGTATTTTGTCTCGTCCTGCTCCATCAGGCGACAGTCTCGCAGGCGGAAACGGTCATTCTGCCCGCAAACACAGCGGTGATCGGCAGTCCCACATCGGCCCCGACGCCCACGCCGAAACCGTCTCCGCGCCCTTCCGATATTCCGGCAGTCACTGCCACGCCGCCGCCTGCGGAAGTGGCCGCGGATGTTGCCGAAGAAGAAGCCGCGCCTGCTCAGGCCGTGGAAGCCGCTCCGGTGATCTGGCCGGGCGGCTACTATCTGAAAGTAAACGTCCAGGCCAACACCGTCACCGTCTATATGTGTGACGACAACAACGAGTATACGGTTCCCGTTCGGGCCATGATCTGCTCCACAGGCTCTGCCACACCCGGCTCCGGCATCTATTCGCTGGGCTGGCGGCAGACCTGGCAGACGCTTTTCGGCGAGGTTTACGGACAATATGTGACCCAGATCACCGGGAATATCCTCTTTCACTCCGTCCCCTATACCGTGTTCGGTGACAAGGGTTCCCTGGAATACTGGGAGTTTGACAAGCTGGGGACCAGCTGCTCGGCAGGCTGTGTGCGTCTGCAGGTAAAGGATGCCCAGTGGGTCTACGACAACCGGGACAGCATCGCCGGCGTAGAGTTTTACAGTTCCTCGGATCCCGGCCCCATGGGCAAGCCTTCCGCTCCCAAGATCTCCGGCAACAAACGCTGCCGCGGCTGGGACCCCAGCGATCCGGACCCTGCCAATCCCTGGAACCGCGAACCGACGCCCACGCCAAAGCCAACACCGACGCCCACACCCTCTCCGACGCCTTCGCCAAGCCCCACCCCAAGTCCGTCGGCTACGCCCACGCCGGAAGCCACCCTGACTCCCGATCCCTCGCCGGGGCCTTCGGAACTCCTTCAGCCGGATCCGACGCCGGAGGAGCCCTCGCCTTCGCCGGAAGTCAGTACGGAGCCTTCCACTGAGCCTTCTGCCGAGCCTTCTGCCGAGCCCTCGCCCGAGCCCAGTACGGAACCGGAGCCCAGCACGGAGCCGTCTGTCGAACCGTCCGCGGAACCCACGACAGAACCCAGCCCCGAGCCCTCAGCGGAGCCCTCGCCCGAACCCAGTACGGAATCGGACGAGCCCGGCGAAGACCCCGATTCTGAAAACTCCTGAATATAAAAAGCACAGACGAATCATCGTCTGTGCTTTTTCCTTTACTGCGCTTTCGCTTCCAGCCGCTCCCGGGCTACAGCCAGCATCAGCTTGATGCGGTTTTCCTGGTTGACCTTGGTGGCGCTGGGGTCGTAATCGATGGGGGTAATGTTGGCTGTCGGGTATTCTGCGCGGATCTTGCTGACCATGCCCTTGCCCACGATGTGGTTGGGCAGGCAGCCGAAGGGCTGCGCGCAGACGATGTTCTCATAGCCGCTTTCGACCAGCTCGATCATCTCCGCGGTCAGCAGCCAGCCCTCGCCCATCTTGGCGCCCAGACTGATGATCCCATCCGGCAGTTTGATCAGCTCCTTGAAGCGTGCCGGTGCGTGAAAACCACCGGCCCTCAAGGCATCACCCATGGCCACCTCGATGCCGTCCAGATAGCTGAGCAGGAACTCCGGGGCAAACTCCTCCCAGGCCTTGCCGCCGTACAGCCGCTTGGTCTCGGACATGTTGAAGATGCAGTACTGGCAGAAGCCCATGAGCCCGGGCACATTGACCTCACAGCCCTCGCTTGCCAGAAACTCCTCCAGGCTGTTGTTGCCCAGGGGGGAATATTTCACATAGATCTCCCCCACCACGCCCACCTTCACCTTGGGCACATGCGTAATGGGGATGGCGGCAAAGTCCTGCACGATCCCGGGGAAGGCCCGCTTCATCTCTCCGGCGGAGATGCCGCGTCCCAGGGCAAAGCGGTTGCCCAGTTCCTGGATCCAGCGGTCCGTCAGCGCATCCGCCTGGCCCGGCGTGTCCTCATAGGGCGCCACCTGATTGCGCAGGGTCATCAGCAAATCGCCGTAAAAGATACAGGCCAGCAGCCGTCGGATCAGCGGCAGCGTCAGCTGAAAGCCGCTGTCCTTCTCCAGACCGGAGAAGTTCAGCGAGGCCACGGGGATCTGGGGATAGCCCGCCTTCACCAGGGCTTTCCGCAGCAGATGGATGTAGTTGGAGGCACGGCAGCCGCCGCCGGTCTGGGTGATCAGCAGGGCTGTGTGATCCAGGTCATATTGGCCGCTGTTCAGCGCGTCCAGGAACTGCCCGATCACAAGCAGTGCGGGGTAGCAGGTGTCGTTGTGGACATATTTCAGCCCCAGCTGCGCCACCTGGCTGCCGCAGTTTCCCAACACCTCCACATGGTATCCGGCCTGCTCCAGAGCGATCTTCATCAGCCGGAAATGCAGCACCGCCATATTGGGGATCAGGATGGTGTGGGTCTGCTTCATTTCCTTGGTAAACCGGGGATACTGTCCCGGATCAAAATCAGGCATAGGCCAACTCCTTTTGTTCACCGGCGCTCTTGAGCCGGTCCTGCTCATCCAGTGCGGCCAGCAGGCTGCGCAGCCGGATGTTCACCGCGCCCAGATTCGTGATCTCGTCGATCTTGATCTGGGTATAGAGCTTATTGCCCCGCTGCAGGATCTCTCGGGTCTCGTCGGTGGTGATGGCGTCCAGCCCGCAGCCGAAGCTGACCAGCTGCACCAGGTTCAGATCCCGCTGCTCGGTGCAGAGCCGGGCCGCGGCGTACAGCCGGGAATGGTAGGTCCACTGGTTGAGGACCGAGGTGGGGAACTTATGCTCCATCCAGCTGACACTGTCCTCACTGACCACGGCGGCGCCGTAGCGCGCCACCAGGGAATCGATCCCGTGATTGATCTCCGGGTCAACATGGTAGGGCCGCCCGGCAAGGATGATGATGCGCCGGCCCTCCGCGCGGGCCCGCTCAATGATCTCCCTGCCCCGCTGCCGAAGCTGCTGCATATGCCTCTGGTACTCGGCATAGGCCGCATCCGCGGCACGGCTCACTTCCGCTCTGGCGATCCCCGGGAAATACTTTTCCAGGATCTTCGTCATGTGCCGCACAAAATCCGCCGGGCGGTGGATGCCCACATAATCATAGATGAATCTGGTATTCTCCAGCTCCGGGCAGTTGCCCGCCAGGACCTCGGGATAATAAGCCACCACCGGGCAGTTATAGTGGTTGTCCCCCAGCTGCTCGTCCATGTTATAGGTCAGGCAGGGGTAGAAAATGGCGTCCAGATTCATCTCGCTCAAGGCCTTGATGTGGCCGTGGGCCAGCTTTGCCGGGAAGCAGGCTGTGTCACTGGGGATGGTCGCCTGTCCGTCAAGGTACAGCTTTCGGGAGGAGACCGGACTGGTCACCACAGAAAAGCCCAGCTCCGTAAAGAAGCGATGCCAGAAGGGCAGCAGCTCATACATGTTGAGGCACAGGGGGATGCCGATGCGCCCCCGCTTCCCCTCTTGAGGCGTATAGGCTGACAGAAGCTCCCGCTTATAGGCATACAGATTCATGCTCTCATCGGTGGCCTTGCCGGTGACAGGTCGTTCGCAGCGGTTGCCGGACACGAAGCGCGCCCCATCGGCAAAGGTGTTGACCGTCAGCTGGCAGTGGTTGGTACAGCCGCCGCACTGCATGCTGCGCACCTTCTGGGTAAAGCCCTCCAGGGCCTGCAGATCAAGGATGGTGCTGATATGCTCCGGGGATGTGAGCTTTGCCCCGTGCAGGGCCGCGCCGTAGGCGCCCATCAGCCCCGCGATATCCGGTCGGATGACCTCCACACCCATCTCTTTTTCAAATGCCCGCAGCACCGCTTCGTTATAGAAGGTGCCGCCCTGCACCACAATGTTCCGCCCCAGCTCCTCAGGGCTGGAAGCGCGGATGACCTTATACAGCGCGTTCTTGACCACGCTGATGGACAGGCCGGCGGAGATGTTTTCCACCGAGGCGCCGTCCTTCTGGGCCTGCTTGACGCTGGAATTCATAAACACCGTGCAGCGGCTGCCCAGATCCACAGGCCGGTCGGCAAAGAGCCCAAGGGCCGTGAAGTCCTTCACGTCATAGCCCAGCGCCTGGGCAAAGGTCTGCAGGAAGCTGCCGCAGCCGGAGGAACAGGCCTCGTTGAGAAAGATATTGCTGATGGCTCCGTCCTCGATCTTGAAGCATTTCATATCCTGGCCGCCGATGTCGATGATGAAATCCACCTGGGGCAGGAAGGTCTTGGCCGCGGTAAAATGGGCCACCGTCTCCACCAGTCCGTAGTCCGTGTGGAAGGCGTTTTTCACCAGCTCCTCGCCGTATCCGGTGGTGGTGGCGCTGGCGATGCGCAGCCCCGGATGCTCCCGGTACAGCTTCATCAGCTGCTCCCGGATCAGCGGCAGAGGGTTGCCCAGATTGGGCTGGTAGTTGGTGTATACGATCCGGCCTTCCCCGTCGATGACCACCAGCTTCACCGTGGTGGAGCCGGAGTCGATGCCGATATGTACCGGTCCGCAGTCCTCCACGAAAGGCACCGTGGGCACGCTTGCCCTGGCATGCCGCGCCCGAAACGCCGCAAGCTCCTCAGCGTTTTCAAACAGCGGCGGCTCGCTGGCATAGGTGGCCGTGGCGCTGTAATTCTTCAGCCGCTGCGCCACTTCCAGCGGGTCGAAGGCCGTATCGGAATAAAAGGCCGCGCCCATGCCCACATAGTAAAGGCTGTTTTCCGGGCAGAGGCCCGTGACGCCCAGAGATTCGTCAAAGCTCTTGCGCAGCACGTCGGAGAAGGTCAGCGGTCCGCCCAGATACAGTACCTTGCCCCGGATGGGGCGGCCCTGGGCCAGGCCCGCGATGGTCTGGTTCACTACCGCCTTGTAGATGCTGGCGGCGATGTCGCCGATCTGGCCGCCCTGGTTAATGAGGGGCTGTACGTCGCTTTTGGCAAACACGCCGCAGCGGCTGGCGATGGTATAGATCCTTGCGGCGCCGCGGGCAGCCTCGTTCATCTCATCCGCGCCCATTTTCAGCAGCGTTGCCATCTGATCGATGAAGGCGCCGGTGCCGCCGGCGCAGCTGCCGTTCATCCGAACCTCCAGGCCGTTGGTCAAAAACAGGATCTTGGCATCCTCGCCGCCCAGTTCGATCACGCAGTCGGTCCCCGGCTGCAGCCGGTTCACCGCCACGCGGGTGGCAAACACCTCCTGCACGAAGGGCACGCCGCAGCTCTTGGCAAGGCCCATGCCCGCGGAGCCGGAGATGGACAGCAGCACCTGCCTGCCGTGCAGAAAGTCCGAATCCATCTTGCGAAGAAGCTCTTCGGCTTTTTCCACGATATGACTGTAATGGCGCTCGTAGCTGGTGTAGATCAGTTGATCCTCTTCATCCAGCACAACGCATTTGATGGTAGTGGAGCCAATGTCCAGCCCTGCTTTCCACATGCCGCCGTCTATCCTTTCCTTCGGCATTCTGTGACAGTTTTCGTCTGTCGCACGAGAGCATATTATACTCTAATGATTTTGCAAAATCAATTTCAAAGCCCAAAATACTTTTAAAATTTTAACAGTTTGTTTATATTGACATAAAAATCGACCCGGGAGCGGGGCCGATTTGGTCCCACTTCCGGGCAGATGAGTCTGTTTTTCGGCTCAAGCGATGTAGTCCCGCTGGGTCTGGCTGTTCAGGATCGCCCGCAGCACGTTGCCGCAGCAGCGGGCCACGTCCGCCATACCGATCCTCCCCTGCTGTACGGCCTTCAGGATCGCGTTCTTGTATGACCTGCCGCCGGGCATGATCAGATCGTTCCCCGCCGCCATGGCCAAGGCCGTGTCCCCCTGCCCCTTCATGGTGGAAAACCAGTCTGTCATCACCACGCCGTCAAAGCCCCACTCGTTGCGCAGCACCTTGGTGCACAGATCATAGCTGTTGGGGGTATAGACGCCGTTGAGGCGGTTGTAGGAGGTCATGACCGCCTTGGCCCCGCCTTGGCGCACCGCAATGGAGAAGCCCTTCAGATAGATCTCCCGCAGCGCCCGCTCGCTCACATTGCTGGATACGCCGTTGCGGTTCTCCTCCTGGTTGTTGCAGGCGAAGTGCTTGACGGTGGCATAATAGCCCTCCTCCCGCTGAACCCCCCGGCACAGAGCCGCCGCCATCTGTCCGCTCAGGTACGGGTCCTCGGAGAAATATTCGAAGTTCCGGCCGCAGAGCGGATTGCGGTGGATGTTCATGGCCGGTGCCAGCCAGAAGGTGCAGCCGTATTCCTTCATCTCCTCATAGACCGCCTGCCCGATCTCCCGGAGCAGGGGCGTATTCCAGGTCTGGGCCAGGGCCGTGGCCACCGGGAAAGCGGTGCTGTACTGGTAGAGGGGCGTGTCCTTCTCTGGGTCGCCCAGCATGGGCTTCTTCACGATCTCGGGCAGCATCTCCAAAACGGTAAGGGACATCTGCAGAGGCTTGATGCGGCCTTTCTTATCCAATGCGGAGCGGCTCTGGATCCGCAGTCCCGCCGGGCCGTCGCACAGCGCCGCATTGGCCAGGCCCCGATCCCAGAAGCGGGAGGTGGTATTGCCCACCGAACCGGGCAGGTCGAAACGGCTTTTGCCGAACATGCCCACGCCTACGACGATTTCCGCCATCTCCTCCAGGCTGAGGCTCTCCAGGAAAGCGCGCACCCGGGGATCTCCGCTGACCGCTGGCGTCTCATAGTGATATCGCGCCGTCTTAAAGTCCCCGGCCTTCAGCTCACAGCGCGGCAGATCGCCTGTCCGCTCAAAGGCAAAGGCAGCTGCCTTCAGCTCCGTCATGGGGCGGTTCAGCGGGCAAACGGCCTCATGCTCGGAGACCGTGACTTCCCGATCCAGGTACACAACTGCGACAGGCTTCGCCGAGCGGGACGAGTTCCCCAGGCGCAGGATATAGTCCCCCGCCTCCAGCACGTAGCGGCCGGAACCCTCGTCATAGCTGGCAAGATCCTCCATAGAGAAGCTCAGAGACAGTGTTTCCGTCTCCCCCGGCGCCAGCAGTTTGGTCTTGGCAAAGGCGGCCAGGCTCTGATACTCCTTGTACAGCCGCCCATTGGGCGCGCTGACATAGAGCTGTGCGGTCTCCTTGCCGCTGAACCGCTCGCCGGTATTCTGCACCTTTGCGGAAACGCAAAGCCGCTTTCCGTCGATCTGAACAGATTCAGCCTCCACGGAGAAATCCGTATAGCTCAATCCAAAGCCGAAGGGGTACAGGGGCTCTTTGCCGAAGCTGTCAAAGTAACGGTAGCCCACGTAGATGCCTTCCCGATAGAACTCGTCCTTCAAATCGCCGTTGAGATAGCTGTATTCCATGGCGAAGGGAATGTCTGTATAGGTCCTGGCCCAGGTATCCGACAGCTTGCCGGAGGGCGTGGCCGCGCCGGAGAGCAGATCGGCAAAGGCGTGACCGCCCTCGGTCCCCAGCTGGCAGAGGTAGACCACCGCGTCGATCCCCTCGATCCGGTCCAGAAAAGCCATATCCATGCCGGAGCCGCAGTTGATGGCCAGCACGAAATGGCTGTAGTTGGCGGCGCAGACGCGGATGCTGGTCAGTTCCGTTTCGGTCAGATAATAGTCCCCGGCCTCGGCGCGGCGGTCGCCGCCCTCGCCCGCCTGGCGGCTGACCACATAGACGCAGCTGTCCGTGGCGCTCTCCTCCACATCCTGCCGGGAGACGGCTCTGCCGCCCGGCAGCTGAAAGCTGGTCATCATCAGATCGATGATCGACTTCTCGCCGATCCGTTTATAAAACTGCCTGCGCTCCCTCTCATACGCCGCCAGCTGCCGGGCGTATTCTTCCTCATAATCCCGCAGCCAACGGCCGGTAGTCACCTGGAACCCCCGGTCCTTCAGTCCCTCCAGGATGCTGACGCTGTAGCGCTCATTCACCTCGCCGGAGCCGGTGCCGCCCTTGACGGTCCTGGCAGCGCCAGCGCCGTACAGAGCGACCCGCTTGGTTTGGAAAGGCAGCGCCCCTTCGTTCTTCAGCAGCACGACTCCTTCCAGCGCAGCTTGATAGGCCACCTGGCGGTTTCTCTTTTCCCGCTCGCTCACCGCGTCGGAGCGGCTTGCTTTGGTGTAGGTCTCCATGGGCTGTTCTCCTTTATGTTTTCTTCCGGACACAGCATACCACAGAAGTCTGTGGATTGCCAGTCCCCTGTGCGCTTGACGGAGATCGGTCGGCCGATTATAATGTGGAAAAACATCTTTGGGAGTACAACGATGCAAAAACGGCTTTTTCTGACAGGCCCCACGGGCAGCGGCAAATCCAGCTTGATCCGGAAAGCGCTGGGGGATCAAATGAGTTTTGCCGGGGGACTCGTGACCCGACAGGCCCTCTCCGACGACGGCGCCATGCTGGGCTATGATCTTCTCCCCCCCGCGGCGCTGGCAGGTTACGAAGGACTGGAAGCCCAGCGTTTCCTGTATTTTCTGGATCAGGGCCCCAAGACCGACAATGAAGTGTACCGCAATTATGGCGTCAGACTTCTGAACGAGGCCGCTTACTATCCCTTTGCCGTGCTGGATGAGATCGGCGGCTTTGAGTTGATCATCCCGCAATTCCGGCAGGCCCTGGAGGATCTGCTGAACACGGACGTGCCCATTCTGGGTGCCCTGAAAACCAGGGAAGAGGCTGAGATGTTCCGGCAATATCTGGGGATCGGAGAGCGCTTCACCCTCCACTGCGACCGCCTGCACCAGGCCCTGGCCGATGATGCGGACACACTGGTGCTGGAGATGACGGGGCCCGACGACGCCGACGCTGCGGCGGCGGTAAATGCCTGGGTCAAACAGTACGCAGTTTGACCATGCAGTATGAACAGATCAGCCCGGCGATCTTCCTCGCCCGACCCAACCGCTTCATCGCCCACGTGCTGCTGAACGGAGCGGAAACCGTATGCCACGTGAAGAATACCGGCCGCTGCCGGGAACTGCTGGTCCCCGGCGCGGCCGTATATGTGCAGCACAGCGACTCCTCCGCCCGGAAAACCGCCTACGATCTGATCGCCGTGGAGAAAAACGGTCGGCTCATCAACATGGACGCCGCGGCGCCCAACGCGGTCTTCAGGGAATACCTGGCCGCCGGCGGTCTGGGCTTTATCCCATCCTGGATCAAAGCCGAGCAGCGGCACGGCGATTCCCGTTTCGACTTCTCCTTCGTGCGGGATGGCCGCAGCTGCTTTGCCGAGGTCAAGGGAGTCACCCTGGAGGAAAACGGCGTGGTCCGTTTTCCCGACGCGCCCACCCAGCGGGGCGTCAAGCATCTCCACGGTCTGATCGACTGTGTCCGCGAGGGACTGGAAGCCTGGGTCGTTTTCATTGTGCAGATGCGGGATGTGCGGTACTTTGAGCCCAACCGCGCCACCCATCCGGAATTTGCCCGGGCGCTCTGTGAAGCCCGGGAGGCGGGCGTACACATCCTGGCCTTGGACTGTGCGGTCACGCCGGACAGTCTCCGGGTGCACGCGCCTGTGGAGGTCCGGCTCTGATATCCCCCCGGGGGGCTTGTGAAAACCTGTAAAATACTGTATAGTAAGTATAACCGGTAAAGGCAGGGATCTTTATGGCAGACGAACAGGAAGTCTATTATCACGACCACGGCGACGGGCATGTGCACAGCCATCCGGTTGAGCACGAGCATGCGCACAGCCACGATCACGGTCATACCCATACCCAGACCAAGGCGGTCATCAACCGCCTTTCCCGGGCCATCGGGCACCTGGAATCCGTTAAGCGCATGGTGGAAGACGGCCGGGACTGCACAGAGGTCCTGGTCCAGCTGGCGGCGGTCCGCTCCGCCCTGAACAGCACCGCCAAAGTGATTCTGAAGGATCATCTGGAACACTGCGTCTCGGACGCGGGGGCGGATAATCCGGACCTCCAGGCCCTCAATGAAGCCATAGACAAATTCATGTCGTAAGACAGCACAAAACCCTGGGAACTCCCGGGGTTTTTCGTTTTATTCGCCTTTTAAAAGCAGCTGTTCCAGGACCTGCATATCCGCTGCCTGTCCGTCCACGCCCGCAGCCTCCAGCTCACCGGGTGCGGCGTAGCCATAGCCCACGCCGATGCAGGGGATGCCGCAGCGATGGGCGCCGGCCACGTCCCATTTGGTATCGCCGATCAGCACGGTGCTCTCCCGCGCGGAGCCCAGGATCCCCATGGCCCGCTCCACCACCTGCCACTTGGCGTCGTTCCCGTCGCCCAGGGTGCCGCAGATCACATCAAAATGGTCCAGCAGTCCCTCCCGCTCCAGCAGGCGTCTGGCCAGGTGTTCCGGCTTGGAGGTGGCAAGGCCCAGTTTTTTCCCGGCTGCCCGCAGATGCTCCAGCAAGTCTCCGATCCCGGGGAACACGCGGCACTCATACAGGCCGACGGGCTGATAGCGCTCCCGGAAATCTGCAACGATCTGTTCCGATTCTTCGCGCGAAAACGGGTACCGCTCCAGGAGCATATCGATCAGCGGCGGCCCGGCAAAGCAGCGCAGCTCCGCGGGTTCCGCCTCGACCCCGTGCTTGCGCAGGGCATATTGCAGGGACTTGGTGATACCCTCAATGGTGTCAAATACCGTCCCGTCAAAATCAAATAAAATGGTCTCGTACAAGGTTCCGCCCCCTTTGGGGCAGATTATACCTGTCGTCTGAAACATTGTCAACTCGGGCAAACTGTGCATATCCTGATGTTGAAGCAGATCAAGGAGGCAGAGTATGACACAGACCTATTTTCTCGGGGCAAATTCCAAAAACGGCTTTGCCTCGCTCTACGATGGGTTCCCGCCGGACGAAGGCGTTTTTCTCCATATCATCAAAGGCGGACCCGGCACCGGGAAATCCAGCTTCATGCGCCGGATCGGCCAGGCGGCGCAGGAACGCGGAATGGCCGTTCATTACGTACTATGCTCCGGTGATCCCGACTCCCTGGACGGCGTCTACCTCCCCGCCCTGCGCGCCGCCTGGGTCGACGGGACCGCGCCTCACGCGGCTGAGCCGCGCCGATTTGGCGTGGATTCAGATTATGTAAACTTAGGCCACTTCTGCAGGCTTCCCTTTACCGCTGCGGATGCAGAGAAAATTTCGCACATCAGCCGCACTTACAAAGCACTCTACGGAGAGGCTTACCGCTATCTGTCCGCCGCGGCCGATCTGGGAAAAGCCGGGAAACCGAGCGCATTACCAGAGCCTGCCGTGCTTGCGGAAATCGATTCCCTGCTCCAGCCGTCCGGTAAAACCGGCGCGCGGAGCCGACGCTTTCTCCACGCGCTCACTTGCCAGGGGGATGTGCGTCTCAACGGAGAAATACAAAAGTTATGTAAACAAGTTGTTCAAGTCGACGGGCAGGCGGCCCTCACATATATCAGCCGCAGCTGCAGGGAAACGGCGATCCTGTGCCCTTCCCCGCTGGATCCGGAAACACTGGAGGCGATCCTGCTCCCGAAGCGCTCGCTGGCCTTTGTAGACAGCGGCTGGCTGCTGCCGGTCTGGCGTTCCCTTGTTCCGGCCACGCCGGTACTCGCGGCAGAAGCAGAGACCCGGCAGCTGAGGGAACGCTGTCTGGCGCTGGCCTTCGACAAGCTGCGGCGGGCCAAGGCCCTCCATGATGAAATGGAGGCCATATACAAACGGTATATGGATTTCCCCGCCCTCACAGCTTATACGGACATTCTGCTTGCGGAGCTCTTCCGCTGACAAAACAGCCTCCGGCCCAAAGCCGGAGGCTGATCTTTTTTATTCACGATATCTCAGCAGCAGAAAAAGCGGTAGCCGCACATGGGGCCGAGGCACATATTGGCCGCGCACATGGCCAGACAAAGCCGGTCGGGGCTGAGCCCCCGACTGTAGCGCACGGTGTAATTGTTATAGAAGTCGCCGCCGCTCTGCAGCTGATGGAGCAGCATACGGTATTCCTCATTGCCCGGATCGATCTCCACCGCCCGCTTGGCAGATTCCAAAGCGGCGATCTTGTTGCCCTGATACATGTTGGCGCCAGCGTGGAGATAATACCACTTGCCGTCCCGTTCATGGACAGGCACGCCCGACAGGGCGTTGAGCGCTTCCTTGTACATCCCGTTGCGGATATAATTCTTTGCGGCGGTATACTCGCTGCGCTCAGTCTGCTGCTGGGTCTGCTGGCCTTGCCAGCCATTCCAACTGTCCCATCCGTACCATCCGTATTGCTGCTGGGCACCGGCCGAAGGCCCGTAAGCCTGCTGCTGGACACCGCCGTTTTTGATCTGATCGTAGGCCGCGTTGATGTCGTTCATCTTCTGTGCGGCGCCGGGATCTCCGGGGTTCAGGTCCGGATGATATTTCTTTGTAAGTTCCCGATAGGCTTTTTTGATCTCTTCATCGGAGGCACCCGGAGAGACGCCAAGCACTTTATACGGATCCTGTACCATCTGCCTGTCCCTTCTTGCTGCTGTATTTTTGATCGAACTGCGTCCATAGCCCGGCGCAGAGGATATTCTTCAAAATGCCCGAATCCTGTACCAGAGGCAGGCGGTCAAATGCCATGAGTCCTTCTCCCAGGAGCATCTTCAAAATGTCCCGGAAGCGCTGCTCGTTGTCATCCAGTCCGTAATAGCGCCGGAAGGGATTGTAGCGGCTGCGGATCGTATCACTGTCCAGATCCATGCAGGCGTCCATCACATAGATAAAGCGGCCCAGGGAAAAGCCCAAGGCACGCAGGGTTTCGCTCCACCGGTCCTCCCGATAAACCAGAAGCTCCGACATCAGTCGGCCGAAGCTGTCCGCTGCGGCGTCCGGCTCCTCGCAGCGGGCCTTCTCCAGGGCGTGCAGGGCGTCCATACTCTCCCGGATGACCGCACACTGCCGGGGATAGGCAGTCTGGATCTGCTCATAGGGCTTCTGCAGCAGCTTTGCCTCCGCCAGGGCGCCCACATTGCCGTCGTCCTCCCAGTCGTCCAGACATTTTAAATAGGCCATAGCCACGTTCATGTCGGCCGCGTAGGCGCTGATCTCGCTGCGCCACCAGGCCCTTGCCTCAATAGGATGGGGCAGACAGGTTTCCTCCCCGCCGGTCTCCTCCGGCTCGTACAGAGAACCCAGGAGCAGCACCAGAAAGGTCATATCATAGGTCAGGCTCATCCGGGCCAGCTGCCCGTGGCGCTCCTTGATGCTCCGGCACAGCCCGCAGTAGCAGGCGCGGTAACGGGCATATTCCGCCTCCGTCAAGTCGCCGGGCGCCGCCACAAGGTAACCGAACATCTCTCAGGATTTCCCCATAAAGGAGGTACCGCACTTGCGGCAGACCAACTTGATCTTGCCTTTTCCCTTGGGCACCCGCAGGACCGTCTTGCAGGAGGGGCAGGTAAAGAACTTATACTCTTTCCGCTGCTGCCAGCGCTCTTTCGCCAGTCTCAGCTTGCCGGTCTGCTTCATCCGCCAGCGCAGATATTTTCCGTTCTCCTCCTGCCTCTTGTAGACATTGCGGGAAAGCATCCTGAAATACACAAGAACCAGGATCACGAACATCAGCGGATAGAGCACCGCGCCCAACCGTTTTGTGAAGATGCTCCCCAAAACCAGCAGGGCCACCGTGATCACAAGTAAGAAAGTATTCAGTTGATCATTGCCGTTTCTGCCGGCCATGAATCTTGCAAAACGCTCTCTCATGTACTCACCCTGCAGCATGATTTTCTAAGCTAACATTTTAACACATTTGCAAAGCAAAACATCAAGAAATTGTTAACATATCGTCAAGACTTGTATTTCTCGAGAGATAACAGGACGATTTTCTCGCACAGCTGGGCATAGCTCATCCCCTCCACGGCCGCGGCCCGGGGAATCAGGCTGTTGGGCGTCATGCCGGGCAGGGTGTTCACCTCCAGGCACCAGGCCCTTCCCTCTTTGTCCAGGATGAAATCCGTGCGGGAATAGACGGACAGCCCCAGAGCCCTGTGAAAGCGCAGCGCCGCGTCTCCCAGCAGCTGCTGTTCCTCCGCGGTGATATTCGCCGGGCAGATCTCCCGGGCGCCCTCGGCCCCGCTCTGGTATTTGGCCACATAGTCGAAGCTGGTGCCCTCCGGCGGGATGATCTCGATGGCGCTCAGAGCCCGATCGTCCAGCACCGGAACCGTCAACTCCCGGCCGCGGATCTTCTCCTCCACCACCACACGGTTCCCATAGTGCAGCAGCTCATGCAGCGCCCGCTCCAGCTCCTCCCGGGTGTCCGGCAGAGCCACGCCCAGGGACGAACCGCCGTTGACCACCTTCACCGCGCAGGGCAGCGGCAGCGTCTCGGTCAGCGCCGGGATATCCTCCTCGCTGTAAACCAGCTCCTGCCACGCGGGCGTCAGCACGCCGGCGCTCTCCATGATCCGTTTGCCCACGGCCTTATCCATGGCCATGGCGCTGCCCAGGGGGCCGGAGCCGGTATAGGGCACGCCCAGCAGATCCAGTGTGGCCTGGATCTTGCCGTCCTCCCCGTCCGCGCCGTGGAGGCCCAGGAACACGCAGTCTGCCAATTGGCAGATCTCCAGCACGTTTTTCCCCAGACGACTGGGGCTTTTCAGCTTGCGTGAGGCGATGACCGCCTCCAGATCCGGCATCTGCTTTTCGATGGCCACCTGGCCGCAGAGTCCGTCCGGCGCCTCAAAGGCGTCCTCCAGAGGGCCGGAATAGTCCTCCAGGCCCAGAAACATATCCACAAAAACGGCCTTATGGCCCAGGCTGCGCAGCGCCTTGCACACAGAAGTGGCCGTGACCAGGGCCACATGCCGTTCCGTGCTGATGCCGCCGCCCAAAACAACGATCTTCATGCTGCTTCTCCTGTCTGATCAAAACTCAAATCCACTTTCATAAGATACCATCAATACCTTATTCGTACAAGACCGAATTATGACGAAAAGGCCGCGTGGCTGCGCGGCCTTTCATGGTCAGGTTTACTTGATGTTCATGGGGGTGATGGCCAGATACTCCTCCAGCGGGGCGTCGTGCAGGCAGAGATTGATGATCTGCCGGCCGATGGGATCCAGCTCATCGGTGATGAACTCCATCAGCTGATTCTTCATAAAGTCAGTGAGGATCTTCACGCCGGCGTCATAGCCCTCATAGCCCAGCTTGGACTGAAGCTCCGGACGCAGGAAGGTCCGGCGCACATACTGGCCGTCGATCTTCATCTCATCCAGGGAGTATCCGAACAGCGGGCAGCGGGCCTTGACAAGATGCTTCATGCGCACGGTGCCGTTGCGGCGAGCCAGGTACTCGCGGGTCAGCCATTCGCCCATAAAGCCCACACGGTAAGCGCCGATGTGCTGGTTGGGGATCAGGATGTTCAGCGTGTTGGGCGTATCCAGCATCTGCCGCAGCAGAAGATTGGCCTGGGTGACCTTCTTGCCGGTGCAGAAAGGCCAATACGAACCCACGCCCTCGGCCTTCAGACCGCTGCCGGCGCCGGAGTCGGCGATGGAGGGGTTCTTGAAGCCGCGGGGGGAGACCAGACGCCACAGCCAGGCGATGGAGGTGGGCACGAACTGGACCATGCCCATCACGCCGTAGTTGGGTTCCATAACGGTGCTGGGCGGCATGCGCACGCCGAAAGAGCGGACGTCCACTTCCACAGGCTGGTTGCCGGGCACGATGTTCTCGATCATGTCCCGGGGAATGATCACACGGGGATTGGTGCAGGGCTTGCCAGTGGATTCCAGCACATGCTCCCAGATCAGGCAGGTGGCGCCAGGAGTGCCGTCCATGTTGAAAAACTCCAGGGGCTCGGGCGGATGGATGCTGATGCGCTCATACATGGGGCTGTTGCCGTAGTAGTTGTCGCCGTCCATGCGCAAAAACCAGCCGTCCTCCGCATCGGCGATGACCAGGTGCCCGGAGCCGTTCTGGAAGCTCTTGTGGCTCATGATCATATCGTCCGCGATGGGGTGGATCTTACAGGTCTCACGCATGGTCAGGAAATAATCTTCGCCGCTGACCAGATGGGTGCCCAGGAGGATCTTGCCGTCCTCTTCCTTGTGGATCTCCTCCAGCATCTCGCTCTTGCCGCCGCCGGAAGCGCCTTCGTGCATGAAGACCACTTCGTTTTCATACGGCGTCTCCAGGATAGCAGCGGAAGCGTGGTTGGTCACCCAGCCCTCGTTCTCGCCGATATCCAGCAGCATGGAGAACACGCCTTTCTTGGCGGAGGGACCGGGATACAGGTTGTAGGCGAACACCTCATGCAGATTCTCGCTGCGCTGGTGGACCACAACCTGCTTGCCCGCAAAATGGGTCATGCGGAAGGGCGGAGCCACATAGATGATGGCCCGGGGCGTATAGCCGCGGGGCACGTCGTGGATGCTCACAAAGCCCTGCATGTTGGCCAGGGAGAGGGCGAAGAAGGCCGCGTTGGCCGGGCAGATCATCAGCGCGTCGTAGCCATAATATTTGCCGCCCGCGTGGAAAGGAAGCATGATCACGCCCTGGGTCTCGAACCACTGCATGGTTTCGGCCCGCAGCTTGGAAAACTCATAGCCATACACATCTTTAAAACGGGGCTTGTCGGTGGGCAGATCGTCGCCGATGCGCATGCAGTCCGGGTCACGGCGGCGCATATAGTCCTCCATGAAGTTGACGACAGGCCCGTTCTTGCAGCGGACCACCTCCGCCTCCTTGACGATGCCGATACCGGGGATGGAGTAGCTCACATCATAGCGGGAGCTGTGGGTGGGTCCATAGCAGAGCTCCAGCAGCTGCTCCTTGGTCTCCGGATAGCAGCGCCAACTGCTGTTGCCCAGAGATTCTTTCAGGTCCTCGGGCAGTACGAAACGATTAAAAAAGGAATCGATAAACATAGTCGCAACCTCTCTGCCTGAATCTAATATCACGGGTATTATTTTAGCATTTTTATGCAGAATCATCAACGAACAAAATAGACGGAAATACAGGGGGAAAGCTCCCGCTTTTGGGTGAAAAATATATAGAATACACAATATGAGGCCCATCCCGATCCGCATGCGCTTGCATTTGTCCCGCCGCCGGGGTACAATGACCGCAGGAGGCATGAGCCATGCAGAACTTCAAGCTTGTGCTCTGCTACGACGGCACCCGGTACCGGGGCTGGCAGAAGCAGGGCAACACCGGCAACACCATACAGGGGCGGATGGAAGCGCTCCTCTCCCGGCTGCTTTCCCAGGAGATCGAGCTGGCCGGCAGCGGCCGGACCGACGCGGGCGTGCACGCCCGGCGTCAGGTCTGCTCTTTCCATGCGGACACCGGCAGAAACTGTGAGGAGCTATTGCGGGAGCTGCGCACGCATCTGCCGGAGGATATCGGCGCCGTATCGCTGGAGCCCGCCCTGCCCCGCTTTCACGCCCGCCTCAGCTGCACGGGCAAGACCTACGTGTACCGGATCTGGAACAGCGCAGCGCCCAATGTGTTCCGGCGGCGCTATATGCTGCAGCTTCCCGACCGGCTGGATCTGGTGGCTATGGAGAGGGCCGCGCGGCTTCTGCTTGGCAGGCATGATTTCTCCGCCTATTGTTCTCTGAAAAAGCTGAAAAAATCCCCGGTCCGGGAACTTCGTGAGCTTCGCATCGTCCAAGCGGGCGAGGAAGTCCGTCTGATCTTTACCGGCGATGGTTTTCTATATAACATGGTGCGGATCCTGACAGGAACGCTGCTGGAAGTGGGCCTTCACCAACGCACAGCGGAGAGCGTGCTGAGCGCCCTGGAAAGCCGGGACCGTGCCCTCGCCGGGCCTGCCGCTCCGGCCCACGGGCTCACCCTCTGGGACGTGAATTATGAGGGCGAAAAGTAAAATGCTTACAATTCGTTTTTCTATTGACAGTGTTGGAGAATACTGTTAAAATAAGTCGTCTCAATTGGATAGAGTTTATCCGAAGCAAGATAGCGACCGCCGCTCTATGAGCGCCCAAGGCCACACGGACAGCCGGGTCGAATGCCGAAAACCGCAGGTGCGGTGGCAACTTCTGTTGCCTTATTGATTGAGTTAAAAGCTCAAGTTTTGCTAGTTGGTTACTATAAACCAGTGCTTAAATGCATACGAACTTGTAAAATGGTCAATAAGAGTAGTAAAAGTAATCTTTGCTATATAGACTCTAAACCCATTGGGAAAATAGCAGCCTTCTGATGAGGGCCGCTTTGCAGGATTTCCAGGTGACGTATGCTTTTGCATACGTCATTTTGTTTTTCGGAGGGTACGGCATGAAGAAGATCATAGAGCTGAAGAACATCACCAAGTCCTTTGACGGGCAGGTCGTCCTGGATAACATCAATCTGGACATTTACGACAATGAGTTTCTGACGCTTCTGGGCCCCTCCGGCTGCGGCAAGACCACCACCCTGCGTCTGATCGCGGGTTTTGAAAGCCCGGATGTGGGCGATATCATCTTCCTGGGGGAAAACATCAACAACGTTCCCCCGTATAAGCGCAACGTCAACACCGTTTTTCAGCGCTATGCCCTGTTCCCCCATCTGAACGTGTTTGAAAACGTGGCCTTTCCCCTGCGGGAAAAACGCGTCCCCAAGGCGGAGATCGAGTCGCGGGTCAACGAGATGCTGACGCTAGTGGCCCTCAACGGCTTTGAAAAGCGCAGCGTGACCAGCCTCTCCGGCGGCCAGCAGCAGCGCGTGGCCATCGCCCGCGCCCTGATTAGCAGCCCCCGGGTCCTCCTGCTGGACGAGCCGCTGGCAGCCCTGGACCTGAAGCTGCGCAAGGATATGCAGTCGGAACTGAAAAAGATCCAGAAAGCCACGGGCATCACCTTCGTGTTCGTCACCCACGACCAGGAGGAGGCACTCTCCATGTCCGACACCGTGGTGGTCATGTCCGAGGGTCGTATCCAGCAGATCGGCACGCCGGTGGATATCTACAATGAGCCGGAAAACGCCTTCGTGGCGGACTTCATCGGCGAGAGCAATATTCTGGACGGCATCATGCTGGCGGACCGGAAGGTCAGCTTTTCCGGCCATGTGTTCGACTGTGTGGACTTCGGCTTTGAAAAACGCCAGCCGGTGGACGTAGTCATCCGCCCGGAGGACGTGGATATCGTGTCCGAAGAAAAGGGCATGCTCAAGGGCGTGGTCACCTCTGTCACCTTCCTGGGCGTCCACTATGAGATCATCGTGGACATCAACGGCTTCAAGTGGATGATCCAGACCACGGACTTTGTGGATGTGGACGAGCATATCGGCCTGTATATTGAACCCGACGCGATCCATATTATGCGCAAATCCCAGTATTCGGGCATGTACGGCGACTATTCTTCCTTCTCCATGGAGATGGATGAGATCGGCGTGCTGGAAGAGGAAGTCATGGAAGAGGTGCTGGAAGAAGCCGAGGTGGAGCATGGGGAATAAGAACATGGCCGCCCGGCGCGGCAGCCTGATCCAGCGGCTCTGCCTGGCGCCCTACTCCGTGTGGGCAGCGCTCTTCATCGTGGTGCCGCTGATCTTCGTGGCCTACTATGCCTTTACCGACAACGCGTTCAACTTTACGCTGGATAATGTGCGGCGCTTTTTCACCGCCACCTCCAATGTGACCGATGAGGCCGGAACCCGGGAGGTCCACACCTACCTGCTGATCTTCATGCGTTCGCTGAAGCTGGCAGTCATCTCCACGGTGATCTGTCTGATTATGGGTTATCCGGCGGCATACATCATCTCCACCGCCTCGGCCCGAACCCAGAAGATCATGATCGCCCTGATCATGATCCCCATGTGGATGAACTTCCTGATCCGCACCTACGCCTGGATGACCATCCTGCAGGACACCGGCATCTTCAACGGCATGCTGGGGCTTCTGGGCTTGAAGCCCATCCACATCATCGGCACCGAGGGGGCCGTGGTCATCGGCATGGTCTATGACTATTTCCCCTACATGATCCTGCCCATCTACTCCGTTATGGCCAAGATGGATGTCAAGCTCCTGGAGGCTGCCCGGGACCTGGGCTGCAACAGCTTCGGCGTACTGCGCCGGGTGATCTGGCCGCTGAGCCTGCCGGGTGTTTTCTCCGGGATCACCATGGTGCTCATCCCTTCCATCAGCACCTTTTACATCTCCCAGAAGCTGGGCAACGGCAAGTTCTACCTGATCGGCGACGCCATTGAAGGGCAGTACGTGGCCAACAATCTGCACTTTGCCGCCGCCATCGCCTTTATCCTCATGGTCATCCTGCTGGTGTGCATGGCCGTGATGCAGCGCTCCGCCAACCGGCGGGCCGCGGTCTGAAGGGAGGGGACGGAACTTGAAACCCATTTCCAAGGTCTACACGGCCCTGATCATGCTCTTCCTTTTCGCTCCCATTGCCATTCTGTTGGT
Source organism: Oscillospiraceae bacterium (assembly GCA_902778275.1). Taxonomy (GTDB): domain Bacteria; phylum Bacillota; class Clostridia; order Oscillospirales; family Oscillospiraceae; genus Limivicinus. The sequence goes on along the minus strand of CACYXE010000010.1, from coordinate 3,560 downwards.
CTTTTCCTTCAACTTGGCCAAGAGTCTTTCCGTGTTCTCCCACTTCTCTCTCTATTGGTACCGGGAGCTGTTTCGGGATTCGGAGACGCTGGGCGCGGTGCGCAACACCCTGGTGCTGGCCGTCAGCGCGGCGCTGATCTCCACCGTCATGGGCACAGCCGCCGCCGTGGGCATCAACAAGCTGCGCAGCAAGTACCTGCGCACCATGATGGACACGGTCACCAATATCCCCATGATCAACCCCGATATCATCACCGGCATCTCGCTGATGCTGATGTTCGTGTTCGTGGGCCGGCTTTTCGGCGCGGCCACCAGTCTGAACTTCGCCACCATGCTGATCGCCCATGTGACCTTCTGCCTGCCCTATGTGATCCTGCAGGTGCTGCCCAAGCTCCAGCAGATGGACAGATCCCTGCCGGAGGCCGCCATGGATCTGGGCTGCACGCCCCTGCGGGCCTTCTTCAAGGTGGAGATCCCGGAGATCCTGCCCGGCGTCATCACCGGGCTGATCATGGCTTTCACCCTCTCGCTGGATGATTTCGTGATCAGTTATTTTACCGCCGGCAACGGCTTCCAGACTCTCCCGATCCGCATCTACAACATGACCAAGAAAACGGTCACGCCCAAAATGTACGCCCTGGCAACCATCATCTTCTTTGTGATCCTGGCCCTGCTGCTGATCTCCAACCTGTCTGACAGCGACAGCGCCGAGACCGTGAAGAAAGCGAAACGCAAAAAAGCAAAAGCTAAGGAGGCTGTATCCACATGAAAAAGTTCGTTTCTCTCTTTGTCCTTGCCGCACTGGTCTGCGCGCTTCTGCTCAGCGGCTGCGGCTCGTCCAAGACGCTCACCCTGAACGTGTACAACTGGGGTGAATATATCTCCGACGGCGCCGAGGATTCCTTCGACACCATCCGGGAATTTGAGAAATGGTATGAGGCCAACTACGGCCAGAAGCTGAAGGTCAACTATGACACCTACGCCAGCAATGAGGATATGTACAGCAAGATCTCCAGCGGCGCCGTCAGCTATGATGTGATCATCCCCTCTGACTATATGATCGCGCGCATGATCGCCGAGGATATGCTCCTGCCTCTGGATTTTGACAACATCCCCAATTATCAGTATATCGATGAGGGCTTCCGCGGCCTGTACTATGACCCGGACAACCAGTATACCGTCCCCTACACCTACGGCATCGTGGGCATCATCTACAACGCCAACGTGGTGGATGAGGGCGACGTGGGCGGCTGGGACCTGATGTGGAACAGCAAGTACGCCGGGAACATCCTCCAGTTCAACAACTCCCGCGACGCCTTTGCCACCGCTCAGTACAAGCTGGGCCTTGACGTGAACGACAGTTCCAAGGCCAGCTGGGACGCCGCCCTGGCGGAGCTCAAGACCCAGGCTCCCCTGGTGAAAAGCTATGTGATGGACGAGATCTACAACATGATGGAGTCCGGCGAAGCCGCTGTGGGCGCCTACTATGCAGGCGATTACTTCATCATGCTGGACGCCCAGGCGGACAACATCGACCTGCAGTTCTATTATCCCGAGCCCACCAACTACTTTGTAGACGCCATGTGCATCCCCAAGTCTGCCCAGAACAAGGAACTGGCCGAGATCTTCATCAATTACATGCTCTCCGCCGAGCCTGCCATCGCCAACGCCGAGTATATCTACTACGCTTCCCCCAATTCCCTCGTGTATGAGGATGCGGATTACGCCGACGAGCTGGGCGAAGAGGCCATGGAGATCCTATATCCCGGCATCGAGGATTTCAGCGCCCTGTACAACGAATACGCCTACCGCAATCTGGACGCCGAGACCCTGGACTATGTGAACACCCTCTGGGAAGAGCTGAAGATCAGCTGACGATTTGAAGCGACGACCGCCGCAGCGCAGGCTGCGGCGGTTATTTTTATCTTTTCCGGGCATGCTAACGGAAACAATGCAAAGGGGTCCAACGGCATGCTCAAACGCCTCGGAAAACAAACGATAGTATTGGAGAACGCGCCCCGCATCCTCTCCTGGGCCGGTGTGGCCGGGAAGAAAGAAGGAGAAGGGCCGCTGAAAAACGAACTTGATTTCATCTCGGAGGATTCCTATTTTGGGGAACAGACCTGGGAGAAAGCGGAGAGCCATATGCTGCAGCGCTGCTTCTCCATTGCCTGCGACAGGGCGGGGCTTTCTCCCTCCTCGCTGGATTTCATTTTGGCCGGCGATCTGCTGAACCAATGTGTCAGCTCCTCCTTCGCCATGAAAGACAGCAACGCCCCGTATCTGGGACTTTACGGCGCCTGCTCCACCATGGCGGAGTCCCTGTCTCTGGCCGCCATGCTGATCGACGGCGGCTATGCCGGTACCGCCTGCGCCATCACCGGCTCGCATTTCTGCTCGGCTGAACGGCAGTACCGCTTCCCTCTGGAGTACGGTGGCCAACGGCCGCCTACGGCCCAGTGGACCGTTACGGGAGCCGGAGCCGTCATTCTTGGGAAAAGCGGCGGCAGCCTGCGTATCACGCAGCTCACCGCCGGAAAGATCGTGGACGCCGGGATCGACGACGCCAACAGCATGGGCAGCGCCATGGCCCCTGCCGCATATGATACGCTTCGCGCCCATTTCGACGACGCCGGGCGAGGTCCCGCGGACTACGACGCCATCTTTACCGGCGACCTGGGGGCCCTGGGACATGACATTCTGGAAGACCTTTTTCGCGGCGACGGCATAGAGCTGGGGCCGCGCTATATGGACTGCGGCGTTTTAATCTATGACGCGGATAAGCAGGACGTGAACGCCGGCGGCTCGGGCTGCGGCTGCTGCGCCGCGGTATTGGCGAGCCATATTCTGCCCGCCATGGAACGGGGCCTTTGGAAACGGGTCCTGTTTTCCGCCACCGGCGCTCTGCTTTCCGCAACCAGCGCCCAGCAGGGCAGCAGCATCCCCGGCATCTGCCATGCCCTTGTGATCGAGCGGGAGGATTGAACCATGGACCTGTTCTTCACCTATCTGAAAGCCTTTGCCGTGGGCGGGCTGCTCTGCGCCCTGGGCCAGCTTCTGATCGACTATACCCGCCTGACCCCCGCGCGGATCCTGACAGCCTACGTGGTAGCCGGGGTGGTGTTGGGCGCGCTGGGCCTCTACCAGCCCCTGGCGGATTGGGCCGGAGCGGGTGCCACGGTACCTTTGACAGGCTTCGGGAACAATCTGGCCAAGGGCGTGAAGCAGGCGATTGCGGATCAGGGGCTGCTGGGCGCTTTTACCGGAGGCTTCAGCTCCGCGGCCGGGGGCATCTGCGCCGCCATGTTCTTCGGTCTGCTGGTATCGCTGCTCTTTCGCCCCAATGACAAAAACAAAAAATAAGCGTCTGCCGGGCATCAAATCCGGCAGACGCTTATTCCATTCATATTTTACAGGTTCAGCAGCGCGGCGGCGGCAGAACCGGGCAGCGTGGTCTCCTGCCCGACCTTCAGCACCGTGTATCGGCCCAGGCTTTCCTGGATCTGCTCCCGGATCAACTGCTGCAGCAGGGGGCGGTATACCCGCCCTTTCTGCACCAG
>CACYXE010000009.1 GCA_902778275.1 Oscillospiraceae bacterium | reverse complement strand
GCTCTTGTTGCGGATGGAGTTGATGCCGTAGCCGGCGCCGGTGAACTGGCTCAGACGCATGGTCAGCAGATCGCCGAACTCGGAGTACGGGCCGTGGTCCACATAGTTGTCGCCCCACAGGGCCAGCAGCTTGCCCTTCTCGTCCGCGGCCAGCTTGATGTGCATGAAGGCGGGGGAGCGCTTGCCGGTATAGGTGATGTTCTGGAACTGGTTGAAGTTCAGGGACACGGGAACGCCCAGGATCTTGGCGGCCGCGCCGATGAGAGCCTCATTGGTGGGGGAGAACTTGTAGCCGAAGGTGCCGCCGGCGTGGTTCTGGACCAGACGCAGCTTCTCCATGGGAACGCCGATGCCGTCGGCGATCATGGGCATATGCAGGTGGATGCCGATGGACTTGGAATGCACGGTGACCATGCCGTCCTCGTCAATGTAGCCGTAGCCGTTGTCCGGCTCCAGATGCAGGTGGGGCTGACGGGAGCAATAGCTCTCGATCTCGACCTGCTGGGAATCGGGGATGCTGTCCCAATCAAAGTCGGGTCCCTTGATGCAGTTGGTCTCAAAGAAGACGTTGGGAGTGCCGGGGTGGATCTCGATGGCGTCGGGAGCCATGGCGTCCAGAGCGCTCATGTAGGCGGGCAGCTCTTCGATCTCAACCTTGACAGCATCGGCGGCGGCACGGGCGTGAGCCTCGGTGTCGGCGGCGACGATGGCGATGGCGTCACCAAACTGGAAGATCTTGTCGGAGCAGAGGACGGGACGCTCGAAACCGTCGGTCTTGTTGTGCTTGGGCAGCATGACCAGGCCGTTGATCTTGTTGGAACCGCCGGCGGCCAGGATGTCCTTGTAGGTGATGACCTTCACGACGCCGGGCATCTTCTCGGCCTCGGAGGTGTCGATGCTCTTGATGTTGGCGTGGGAGACCTTGGCCTGGGTCAGGGCCAGACGCAGGCAGCCGGGCATCTTCAGGGCGTCGTCAGCGCCGAAGTCCCAGGTACCGGTGACCTTCTGCGCAGCAGAGGGACGGATGTACTTGGTGCCCTTGATGCTGTCGCCGGTGGGCTTGAAGACCAGGTCTTCCTTCTTCATTTCACCGCGCAGAACAGCGGCGGCGTCCATGACGGCGTCGACCAGGGGCTTGTAGCCGGTGCAGCGGCACAGGTTGCGGGTCTTGTTGAACCAATCGCGGACTTCTTCTCTGGTGGGGTTGGGGTTCTGCTCCAGCAGGACCTTGGCGCTGATGATGAAGCCGGGGGTGCAGAAACCGCACTGGGCGCAGCCGTGGGCCATCCAGGCTACCTGCAGGGGATGCATGTCGCTGAGGGTGCCGACACCTTCAATGGTGGTAATCTCGGCGTTGTCGGGAACCTTGCTCATCTTCACGATGCAGGCCTTGGTGACCTTGCCGTTCATGATGACGTTGCAGGCGCCGCAGTGGCCCTCACCGCAGCCGATTTTACAAGTGGCCAGAGTTTCGTCGTTCTCCAGGACCAGCTGACGGGTGACACCGTTGATGACAAGCGTTTTTCTGATCATGTGTTTTCCTCCTGATTGTATATTATTTATATGTTTGCCTTAAAAAGGGGTGTGCGCTCAATGGGAGTGTCCGCCGCACCGGTCATGATCCGGCCCTTTGCCGGAGATGTCTTTGATCCGTTCCAGACCACGGGCGGTATAGAACACCAGCTGGGACACGCTGCCGTCCAGATTCTCCCCGCTCAGACGCAGGAAGTTGGCGTTCTCATAAAAATCGATGGGCAGCTCCCGGCGGTAAGTTTTCCCGGTACGCTCATCCTTGACCTCCACGGTCACGACGTTGGCGGACAACTCAAACAGTTCTTCATCCATAGTTCATACCTATCCATAAACAAGTTCTTTTCAATCATAATTGTACGCCCGCAGATGCTCAGGTTTCAACTTACAACAAAAAGCAATTCGCAGAAGCTGCGAATTGCTTTTTGTGAAACTTGTACAATTATCTGGGATATCAGCAGTGCAAACTATCTACACGGAGAGGACCAAAGTGCCGTTTACGTCGCAAAGTGGGACTGCGTGCAGGCGCTGCCCACACGCCGCCTCATAGCGGCGCAGCGCGGCCTTTACGCCGGGCAGACGGGGAGAATTGTAGTCGTGCAGCAGCAAATAGCCGCCGGGAGACATGCGGGGCAGAAACCACCTCAGGCCGGCCAGGGTGCTCTCCTCCAGGTCCACATCCAGGGAGACCAGGGCAAAGCTCACTTCCAGTCCAGCAGCAGAAGCCGGGAACAGGCCCGGACGCAGGACGGCCATACCGGGGTGCGGCAGGGCGGAGAGCACCTGCTCCGCGGCGGTGTTCCGGTGGGCGCTGACAAAGCCCTCCCCATAGCCTGCCGCCTCCTGCGGGTCGAAGCCTTCAAAGGTGTCGAACAGATAGAGCGTCCTCTCCGGCAGCAGTTGATTGATGCAGCGGGCAAAGCCGCCCTTATACACTCCCAGCTCCGCCGCCGCGCCGGGGATGCCGTCCAGCTCCCGGCACAGGGCCTCCAGGGTCTTGAGACGCACATAGTCGCCCTCCAGCTCGGATGCGGGCAGCGGCTCGCCCTCCGACCAGAGGGGTGTGCGGATCAGTCGTTGGGAGCTGCACAGCTTTTCCACAAAGTCGGCGCCCAGAACCTGCTCCGCGGTCTCATAACAGCGGTTGCGGTCTGCAAGAGCGGCGTGGTTTTTCAGAAAGAACAGCTTGTTCGGATCAATGCCCAGCGACTCGCAGTGCAGGGTGATGGCCTCCGCCTGGCGGCTGGTGACCAGGATCAGATCATAGCGCCGACGGGCCAGCTCCTCCGGCAGGATGACCGGCCTGCCGAGAAAGCTGTCGCTCATGGGCCTGCTGTCCACAAAGGCGGTGACTTTTTCCAAAGGCAGCGCACTGTCTATCAGATCGCCCGCGCCGCAGCCGGTGCCGTATACATAGATCTCCATACCCGAGCCTCCTCTGTTTCGTTTTCATCTTACCATATTTGCGGCAAAAGTACAGGCAAAAATGAGGGGGAGCGATTTACAAAATAAAAACAATCGGTTATACTGTAAAAAAGCGGATGGACTGCGAAACGCGGACATGGATTTGCAAACGTGAAGCCCCTGCGGCGCAGCCTGACCTGTGACGGACCAAGGAGGGAAAGCAAATGACTACCGCTGCGCTGATCGTTGCCGCGGGCATGTCCTCCCGGATGGGGGACTTCAAGCCCATGCTCAATATCGGATCCATCTCCATCGCCCAGCGGGTGGTGGCCACTTTTCAGCAGGCGGGCGTGGACAAGATCGTAATGGTCACCGGCTACAACGCCATCGCCTTGGAACGGCATCTGAGCGGCAACGGCATCATCTTTCTGCGAAATGAGGAATTCCAGACGACGCCCATGTTTGCTTCTGTGTGCATCGGGCTGAACTATCTGAAGGACAAGTGCGACCGGGTGCTGTTCACACCGGTGGATATCCCGCTGTTCACGGCGGCCACGGTGCAGACTCTGCTGGATTCCGACGCCAGGCTGGCCTCCCCCGTCTGTGAGGGGGAGATCGGACACCCCACGCTGATCGCCAGCGAACTGATCGACAACATCCTGGCTGATGACGGCAGCGAGGGGCTGCGCGGCGCGCTGGACCGCTGCGGAGAGCCCATGGTCCGGATCCAGGTGGCGGACAAGGGCGTCCTCCACGACGCGGACACGCCGGAGGATTATCGGGCCTTGCTGGCCTACCACAACGAACAGCTGGTGCGGCCGGTAATCAATGTGGCCCTTGCCCGGGAGAAGGTGTTTTTTGACGGGCGCACGGCCATGCTGCTGCGTCTGGTGGAGGAGACCGCTTCCGTGCGAACCGCCTGCCAACGGATGCAGATGAGCTACTCCAGCGGCTGGAATGTGATCCGGGCTCTGGAATCCCAGTTGAGCCGCACCCTGATCCAACGGAGCCAGGGCGGCGCCGGCGGCGGCAAGAGCCATCTGACCGAGGATGGGAAAAAACTGCTGGAACAGTATGAGGCCTATGCCGCCGCCCTGCGGGAGGAGGCGGCCAGGCTCTATCCCCGGTATTTTGAGGACAGCATCTGATGCGGACGGTTTATCTGATCCGGCACGGGCACCCGGATTTCCCCCTGAACGCCCATGTCTGCCTGGGCCGGACGGACACGCCCCTGGGTCCCCTGGGCCGCATGCAGGCCTGCCTGCTGGGGGAGGGCTTGCGGGACCTCGGCCTGACGGCGGTCTGCGCCAGCCCCTTGACCCGCTGCCGGGAGACGGCGGCGCCCCTGGGACCGGAGCCGATCCTTGTGGACGCCCTGGCGGAACAGGACATGGGCCCCTGGGATGGGCTGGACTTTACGGAGATCCGGGAGCGCTGGCCCGACCTCTATGCGCGGCGGGCAGGGGAGCCCCTGCTGGTGCCGCCCGGGGCGGAGACGCTGGAGCAGGTGCGGCGGCGCGTGATCCCCGCGGTGGAAGAATGCCTGCAAAGCTCCGGCGGCGATATCGCGATCGTTGCCCACGCCTCGGTGATCCAGGCGCTGCTGGCGGAGGTCTGCGGCATCCCGCTGGAGGAGAGCCGCCCCCTGCGGCCGCCCTACGGGTCCTATGCAAAGCTGCGCTGTGACGGGGCGCTGTACTTGGATGAGCAGAAGCTGCTGCCGCAGCTGCCTTTGACGCCGGACTTGGCGGAAAAGCTGCTGCAGGCGGCTGATCCCGGTGAGCGGGTCCTGGCCCACAGCCGGGCGGTGACGGCGGAGGCTCTGCGGATCGCCCAGGCGCTGCCCATGGAACTGGACACGAAGCTGCTGCGCAGCGCGGCGCTGCTGCACGATACAGCCCGGCGGGAACCGGAGCATGCCAGGCTGGGCGCCGCCTGGCTGCGGGAACTGGGCTATCCGGAAGCGGCGGACCTGATAGAGCAGCACCATGACTTCGGCGGCGAGGAACTGAACGAGGCGGCGATCCTGTACATCGCCGATAAGTGTATACGGGAGGACCGGCGCGTCTCACTGGCCCGGCGCTTTGCGGGCAGTGAAGAGCGCTGCAAAACGCCGGAGGCCAAGGCCGCTCACGCACGGCGGCTGGCTGCGGCAAAAAGGATACAGGCGCGGATCAACGGACTGTGCGGCCGGCAAGTGATCAACTGACAGGCGGAAAGGAGCCGTAGAGAAATGGAGAACCTATATTCGAAAATACTGGGTAAACTGGACGAAAACCAGGCGGTGGCGGTGGAGACTGTGATCCACGGCACGTCGGGCGATTTGAAGACCGATCTGGAGCGGCGGCTGACGGCGGTGAAGCCTGTGGCCGACGCCAAGGGGCGCAGCTATGCCCGGGTCACTGCAGAGGGGGACGACAGTGCCCTGACCGTGCAGGAGCCGGTGTTGCCACAGGAGCGGCTGATCGTGCTGGGCGGCGGCCACATCGCCATGCCGGTGTGTGAGTTTGGCGCCAAATGCGGCTTTCACGTCTGCGTGGTGGACGACCGGCCGGACTTTGCCAACCGGAGCCGTTTCCCCGATGCGGCCCAGGTGATCTGCGACAGCTTTGAAAACGGCATCCGTCAACTGAACATCACGCCTTTCGACTACGTGGTGGTCATCACCCGCGGCCACCGGCACGACGCGGACTGCCTGCGGGTGCTGCTGCCGGGGGAGGAGCCGGCCTATCTGGGCATGATCGGCTCCCGGCGCCGCACCAAGGGGCTGCTGGCCATGCTCAAGGAGGAGGGCTTTGACGAGGCCCGGATCGACAAGATCTGCACGCCCATCGGGCTGAACATCGGCGCGGTGACCCCTGCGGAGATCGCCGTGTCCATCCTGTCGGAGGTCATCGCCTACAAGCGCCTGCCGGAGCACGGCAATCCGGACCGCTACTGCAACGACTCCGATGTGGAGCTGTCCACCCTGCAGTATCTGGCGGAGAACCACGAGCCAAAGGCGGTGGTCACCGTCATCGAGACCAAAGGCTCCACGCCCCGGGGCACCGGCGCCAAGATGGCGGTGAGCCCCCTGGGCAAGGTCACCGGCAGCATCGGCGGCGGCTGCAGCGAGGCGGCGGTGATCCAGGATGCGGTGCGCATCATCGGCACCGGCCGCTACAAGATCGTGGACATCGACCTGACCGGCGAGGTGGCCGAGTCGGACGGCATGGTCTGCGGCGGCACCATGCGGGTGCTGGTGGAGGACGGCAGCGAAAGCTGAGCAGATATAAAAACAGGCGGCCCCGGCTGAAAATGCCGGGGCCGCCTTGCGCTGTTTCGGGAATTATTCGTCTACGCCCACCATGACGGAGGTGGCCTTGACGACGGCGTAGGCTTCCTTGCCCACGGCCAGGCCCAGCTCCTTGATGGCGTTCATGGAGATGGTCGCACTGACCACGTTTCCACCGCCGATGTCGATCTTGACGATGCCGTTGACGGCACCTTCCTGAATGTCGGTGATGGTACCCTTGAACTGATTTCTTGCACTGAGTTTCATATTGTTATTCTCCTTTTTCATTCATACAGCAATAAGACGTTTGCGGGGGCGATCCCCAATTCCCCGGGAAATTGTCCGGGACGCCTGTCCTTGGCCAGCCGCCACCAGATGGGCGGACTGTCCGGGTCTTGTCCAATGTAGCGGAATTGGATGATAGTCTCGAAAGGTTCCTCCATCTCCTCCACGTAGCTGACCGGGAAGCGGTTGCGGGCGGCGTTGGGATTGAAGTAGTGGGCGCGGATGCCCACGGCCTTCAGGTCGTCCTTTACCTCCTGGGCCACTTCCAGCTGCACGCCCCACTGGGGAACGTCCACGGTGTGCGCGTCGAGCTTCCTCGCCCCGGCGATGTTCTTGCAGCCGGTGAGGACGGCGGCGGGTACGCTGCCGGGATCGGCAAAGAGAGCCTTGGTAGGCTGCACGGTCAGCAGGCGGCCTTCATGCATGACGGCGATCCTGCTGCTCATGTTGTAGGCCTCGGTGCGGTCATGGGTCACCATGAGCACCTCGTGCCCGTAGCGTTCCAGCAGGTCCCGCAGCTCGATCTTCAGCGCGTCCCGCAAGTGCCCGTCCAGAGCGGAGAAGGGCTCGTCCAGCAGCAGGACCTGGGGGTCGCTGACCAGGATACGGGCCAGGGCCACCCGCTGCTGCTGCCCGCCGGAGAGCTGATGGGGCTTGTGATTCTCCAAGCCATTGAGCTGCATCAGGCGCAGCATGTCTGCCAGCCGCTGTTCCTTGACAGAACGGTCCTTCTCTCGGCTGAGGCCGCAGAGGATGTTCTGCCGCACGGTCATGTTGGGAAACAGCGCGTAGTTCTGGAACAAGTATCCCACCTGCCGCTTCTGAGGCGGGAGATTGATCCCTGTTTCGGAGTCGAACAGCACCCTGCCGTCCAGCTCGATGTGCCCGGCGTCCGGCTTTTCGATCCCTGCGATGCATTTGAGCGTCATGCTCTTGCCGCAGCCGGAGGCGCCCAGCAGACAGGTGACTTCATTTTCAGCCTCAAAATCCACGTCCAGCAGAAAGCTGCCCAGCTGTTTTTGAATGGTGACCTGCAGACTCATTTCGCCACCGCCTTTTTCTGCCGGGCCTCCAGCATGTTGACGGTCAGCAGCACCACCGTGCTGATGGCCAGGTTGATGAGTACCCAGAACAGGGCGCCCGCTTCGTCGTTGGTCCGCCACAGCTGATAGACCGTGGTGGATATGGTGGCGGTGCGGCCGGGCGTGTAACCGATCAGCATGCTGGTAGCGCCGTACTCGCCCAAGGCCCGGGCAAAGGCCAGGACCGTGCCGGCCAGGATGCCCTGGCGGCAGGCGGGCATGCGGACACGCCAGAAGATATAGGTATTGGAAAGTCCAAGGGTCTGGCCGGAATAGGCCAGGGTCTTGTCAAAGCTCTCAAAGGCGCCGCGGGCCGTGCGGTACATCAGCGGAAAGGCCACCACCGCTGCCGCCAGCACGCCGCCGTACCAGGTCATGACAAATTTGACGCCGAACTGCAGCAGGAAGATGCCCAGGGGGCGCTTGACGCCGAAGATCAACAGCAGGAAATAGCCGCAGACCGTGGGCGGCAGCACCATGGGCAGCGTCAGAAACACGTCCAGGATGCCCTTGATCATCCGGGGCAGCTTCGCCGCATAGTAGGCGAAGAAAATCCCCAGAAAGAAGACGAGGACACAACTGATGGCCGCAATGCGCAGAGAGTTCCAAAGGGGATACCAGTCGACAGACATAGCTACAACTCCAAAAATCTGAGATAGCAGGCAGGGGAATCCCCTGCCTGCTCCTTGCTTTAGGCCATGCGGGAGAAGCCGACGGCTTCAAACACGGCCATGGCCTCGTCGCCGCAGAGGTAGTCCAGGAAAGCCTGGGCGGCCTCCGGGGCCTTGCTGATGTTCAGCACGGCGGCGGGGTAGATGACCTGACCGCACATCTCGGCGGTGGCGGTATCCACCACTTCCAGACCGGCGGAGAAGGCGTCGGTACCGTAGACCACGCCGCAGTCCACACTGGCCTCGCTGACCTGGGTGGTGACTTCCTTTACGTTTGTGCCGTAACTGAGCACCTTGGCGGCAGCCAGATCCTCTTCGCTCAGCTCATAATAGGCCAGGATCTTCTGGGTGTACTGGCCAACGGGCACGTCGCTGTTGCCCATGGCCATGAGGATGTCGCCGCCCTTGAGCAGCTCAGAGAGCTGGTCAAAGGACTCGACGCCCTTGGGGTTGCCCTCGGGGACCACCAGGGCGACCTTGTTTTCCAGCAGGTTGACGCGGCTGCCCTGCAGCACGAAGTCCAGACCGTCGGGGTTGGCATCACTGTCCTTGGACGCGTCCAGCTGGTTCATCTGCTTCGGCGCGGCGGAGATGAATACGTCGCAGTCCGCTCCTTCCTGGATCTGGGTCTTCAAGGTGCCGGAGGAGTCAAAGTTGTAGGTGATGGTGACGCCGGGGTTGGCAGCCTCATACATCCCTTTGATCTCCGTGAGCGTCTCGGTCATGGAAGCGGCGGCAAAGACAATGATCTCTACCGGTTCAGCAGCGGACTCTCCCGCCGGTTCGGCAGCGGGCTCTTCCGCGGCGGGTTCCTCCGCGGCCGCGGGGGCCTCGGTCGCTGCCGGCGCCGTCGTGGTGGTGCCGGAGCCGCAGGCGGCCAGCGCAAACACCATGACCAGTGCAAGCAGCAGTGCTAAGATTTTTTTCATTCTGTTTTCCTCCTCCCATGTTTCAGGGAAAAATATATTTATACAAACACGGCTTTACGTGTTCATATACAGAGATGAAAAGGGAATAGAGATATGAATTTGTCGCTCCGGCTTATACGCCCTTGCCGAAGCCGCAGTTGGGGAAGTGGCACACGGGACAGTTGAGACAGAGCCCGCCGTTGCCGAGACCTGCCAGCCATTCCTTGGTGACCGGCGTGTCGGTGACCAGATAGGGGAGCACCAGGTCGAAGATGGTGCGCTTGGCGTACATGACGCAGCCCGGCAGGCCGCAGATGGGGCGCCCGTCCTCGCTGTAGGAGACCAGGAACATGGCCCCGGGCAGCACCGGCGCGCCATAAGAGATGATATTGGCCCCGGTGTTGCGGATGGCCAGGGGGGTCTTGTCGTCCGGGTCCACGCTCATGCCGCCGCTGCAAAAGACCATCTCACAGCCTTCGTTCAGCATGGAGTTGATAGCCTCGGTGATCTTGGCGTGATCGTCGTTGAGGACCACATGAGAGATCATCTCACAGCCGAAAGCTTTCAGCTTGCCCTCAATGACGGGCGTGAAGGTATCCTGGATGCGGCCGTAGAACACCTCGTTGCCGGTGGTGACCACACCGTATTTTTTCGCCTTGACCGGCACCAGGCGCATGATGGGCGTGTCGCCCGCCACCTCTTTGGCCCTCTCCATCTTGGCCTTTTCGATGACCAGAGGGACCACCCGGGTGCCGCAGAGCTTGTCGCCCTTCTTGACCATGAAGCCGGCGGAGCGGGTGGCGATCATCATCTCGCCCAGGGCGTTGATGGCCCGGAGTCGTTCCAGATCCACCAGAAACAGCCCGTCCGCATCGGCGATCAGTTCGATCTTGCCCTCCTTTGGCTCGGTGGCGTGCATGTTCTCGTTCTGACATATATCCCGCAGAACCTCTGCCGCGTCGTTCTCGTGCAGCATGTTCTCGTCGTTTTCCCAGATATAGATGGTGTCTTTGCCCACGCTCAGCAGAACGGGGATATCCTCCTCCCGGATGATATGGCCCTTGCGGAAAACAGGGCCTTTTACTTCGTCCTTGATGATCTGGGTGATGTCATGACACAGCACCTGCCCAACGGCGTCCACAGTGTTCATCAGCTTCATGTTCGTGTCCTCCTCTGATCCTGAGGGATGGTCTCCCCAAAGAGAAATGGTGTGGTTTTGAAATGCAAATTGCAATCAAAAAGAATTCGCTTTTTATTATTAAAGAACAAGCTGGGCGGCAATTCAAGAAAAAATATTTTGTTGGGATAAAAATAGGCAATTTGCCCAAAAAATCGACCGGGTTTTGGGCAGATTGACCTGAGCCATAGACAGGAGAAAAAGAAAACCGGCTTGCATCAGCGGGACGCAAGCCGGTCTCAGGAAAGGTTTTGCGTGTGCTCTACAGGGAAAAAGCACACAGGCTATTGTATCATAGCCTGTGTACCGAAGTGCGTTAGGACACCAGTAATCATACAATTCGGCGTTTCTTAGCTTCAAGCGGAGGTGGGTGCAAAAGTGGGTGCAAACTGCTGTGATGAACATAACAATAACCAAGCGTCGTCGTCATCATCACGGATCGCATCACTATACCGCAACTTATAGAGCCGCCAAAGGAGGAATCTTTGCCTCAGCGCCCGCTGCGCGGATTGCGTCTTGGGATATGGGCGAGTGGAGAGCCAGATACGGCTTTGCCTCAGCGCCCGCTGCGCGGATTGCGTCGGTTGGAGGGACAAGGTTATACGGCATCTGGCAAGCTTTGCCTCAGCGCCCGCTGCGCGGATTGCGTCGTTGTCGTACTGCCAGGCAGCAAGCGCATAAATCTTTGCCTCAGCGCCCGCTGCGCGGATTGCGTCTGTAATTTCCCGCAAAGGTAGAGTTTTCTTGATTACTTTGCCTCAGCGCCCGCTGCGCGGATTGCGTCGTTGCTGGCCCACGAACCTGGGCGATTATTCTTCTTTGCCTCAGCGCCCGCTGCGCGGATTGCGTCTCTTCCAGAAAGAGAGTGGTGACGATGTACGACAACCTTTGCCTCAGCGCCCGCTGCGCGGATTGCGTCGGCAAAAATGCACAATAGATGACGCAATATGTTGTCCATAACGCTGTGAGCAGGTAGATAGCTTTTCAGGCCGAACGCCTGCGCTGACTATTTTCCCTGGCTCTTCTGCTGCCAAGGCGTCCTATGACGCCATTTACGACAGCCTCGGACTGACAATAGACCGGGTCAGGAGGTGCGAAGCTCCCAACGATTTCAGATTAGCTTGCCCTTCGCACAAGGCCCATGCTTGCGAGTGTTTTCGGTGCTCTTCTCAATTCTTCAATACATTGGTCGTGGAGTACGGTGAATCGTTCATAATCGCGGATCA
This sequence comes from Oscillospiraceae bacterium, assembly GCA_902778275.1. GTDB lineage: Bacteria > Bacillota > Clostridia > Oscillospirales > Oscillospiraceae > Limivicinus. The sequence goes on along the minus strand of CACYXE010000009.1, from coordinate 72,657 downwards.
GCGTGTCTTTGTCGAAGTCGGTTTGGGTTTCGCTGATGTGCTGCAAAAGGAATGCCGAGTATAGATCGCGCTGGATTCGTCGTCCGTCCGGCATGTGGTTCCAGCGCTCGCTCAGTTCTTTCTTCTTGTAATCGTCTGTCAGATGATTATACTGACTGGCGCGTACAGATGTGGGAACTTTGCATACGCCTTCCAGGCCTCTTGATTTCAGCTTGATATCCAACAGCCCGATCAGCGTGGCGGGCGCTTTGTTTCCCACAGATTTCCCGAAGCGCTTTTTTCGTTTATACTTGCCTGTTTTTTCAGATATTTCGGTTTTCTTCGCCCTGTGAGTCAGCGCAGGCCATTCCATATCTTCTACGAAAAAGCGGTCTCCAAGGGACAGCAGATGATTTGCAAGCTCGTTGTGCTGACGTTTTCTGATATCTGCCTGCCGGCTCTGTAAATAAGAAAGTTCACGCTGGAGTTTTAAATATCTTTTTGACTTGTTGCGGGTCAGCTTCACGCCTCGTTTGATCGTGCCGTCGGGTGCATAGTTGTCCGGGTTCGTGGCACGGCGGCTGCGGTCTAACTTTCGCTGAAGGACACGCTTTTCCTGCTCGATGCTGTTGACTTGGTCGGCCAACTCTTTCAATGCCACTTCCTTTTCCGATACATAGGCGATGGTCTGCGGCCCAATGTCGATGCCGACGGCTCCCCGCCCGATGGGATGAAGGAGTTTCCCGGTGTTTTTGTTGACCTTGATGACAGGCTTGCCCTCCAGCATGAGCTGTACATACCAGTGGGGCTTATTTCTTCCCGGCTTTTTGACGATCCGGCAATACTTCACGCGCTGCCGCAGCATCTCGCTTTCGTATTCGTTCCTCGGCTCAAGCTTGATGGGGAGCTTCAGGCCTTTCCACTCGATATAGGTTCCGCGGAAAATGATCTCCACGCCGCCGCTTTTCCCTGCGACGGAATACCCTCTCAGCGAAGTCAAGTCTCCGCGTCGCTTGAAATGAACCGCCTTTCCGTTCCCGTAAAACAGACGCTCGAATGCTGTCCACACTTGTGCGGCAATACCATGGACGGCTACGCTGGAGCCGATATTGGCATTATAGTGTTTATAGAAATCCTTTATATCGGTCTTAAAAGCGTATTCAGAAAAGCCTGCGTTCTGGCGAAGCTTGTTCAGCTGTTTGTAAAGCTTGTTCCTCTCGGTGTTGTCAACAGTTTCTTTAAGCAGGTTTTGAATGTCAATGTACTCTTTGCTCTCTTCCAGACGGCGCAGCTTCTTGAGTTCAAAGCGAAGTAAGGTGTTATAGATCTGCCTGGCAATTTCCAGCCGCTTTTCCAAACGGTCAGCCTGCCATTTTTCAAGCTTTAATGGCAAAGTCAAACAGCAGGTATCGGTCGTGGCTTTAGCCAAAGGGTCTCACCTCGCTTCCCATTGATAATATGCAAATAACATACCATCATTTTTATTCGGTTGCAATAGCCCTGTCATAATCAACCGAAAGAAGCTGAAAGTTATGTAAACTACATTCACCAAATTGTTATGCCACGTGGGTGCAGAAAAAGCGGTTTTTCTCTGCGATGAATAACTGAAAAAAGTCTGCGGAAGGGGATGGGTTCAATCTTTGAGCCCATCTCCTCGCAAATTGGTTTGTATCAAGGGGTTTTCCGCTTGGAAACGCAAAAAAGTACACAGGCTATTGTATCATAGCCTGTGTACCGATGTGGCGGAGGGTAAGGGATTCGACCTCCGCTGCGGCGGAGGCCACCTCGGGTTGCAACATGCCCCCGGCATGTTGCCAAGTGCCCTCGGGTTCGAATCCCCGCGGGAGTTCTTCCAAATGCAAACATCCCCCACCTGACGGTGAGGGATGTTCACATTTGGCGGAGGGTAAGGGATTCGAACCCCTGTGGACTTTCGCCCTAACGGTTTTCAAGACCGCCCCGTTATGACCGCTTCGGTAACCCTCCGGATATGTGAACTCCCGATTGGGAGATCAGCGACGATATGAGATTGTCTTTTACATCACGGGGCGCCCCGTTATGTCCTGTTGCGGTGCCCGAAATCTTCCGCTCGCTGACCGCTCGCAAGATTTCGACCGCTGCCACTCCTTTTTGCTCGCTTCATCCGCCGCCGGCGGCGCTCGCAAACGTCCCCGCTTCGGTAACCCTCCGGATATGGGCAAGGCTCGCTGCAATTGGCAGAGAGCAAATTTCCCTTGCTGTGTGGCAATTATACACGAATGCTGCCCCGATTGCAAGCCGGGACGGAAAAACGTGGGAAAAGCGCCTCTTCCGACAAGAAAAGGTCTGGTCATTTTCGCATTTTTCTGGTATACTACTGGACAGGATCACAAGCATTGTCAAGGCAAGGCAAAAGAAAGAGAGGCATGGCCATGGCAGACGATAAGAGACCCCAAGGCAGAGATAAGTATGTAACCAATAATGGTAAGGGCATCCGTCGCAGAGGCTCCGGATTGAACACCGGGCCCGTGGGCGATCAGCATGCCAATCCCAACAGCGCCGGCCAGCAGCAGACCGGCGGCAAGCGCAGCGGCATCACCCGCGGCGGCGGTATGAGTCCACTGCTGATCATCGTGCTGCTGGTGCTGCTGCTCGGCGGCGGAGGCGGCGGTCTGCTCAGCAACCTGGGCGGCAACACCACCACGAATACCGCACCGGCAAATCAGGCCCCTGTGGTGACGGCGGCCCCGGTGGCCACCCCCAAGCCCACGGTGAAGCCTACCGCAGCGCCCACCGTTCCCAGCGCCTACAGCAACCTGATCCAGGGCAGCACATCCAACTGGAACAGCCAGACGGCCAACGTGGGAACTCTGGACAGCGAAGTGGCCAGCGGCACCCGCGCCAAGTATACCCAGATTCTGGGCGGCGGCAAGGATACCGTGACCATCATGATCTACATGTGCGGAACGGATCTGGAGTCCCGCAGCGCCATGGCCACCCGTGACCTGGTGGAGATGACCCGCGCGAAGCTGGGCAGCAATGTGCATGTGCTGGTCTACACCGGCGGCTGCGCCAAGTGGAACAACCAGGTCATCAGCGCCCAGACCAACCAGATCTATGAGATCAAGGACGGCGGTCTGGAGCAGCTGGAGGCCAACCTGGGCAGCGCCGCCATGGTCAAGCCCGCGACCCTGACACAGTTCATCAAATGGTGCGCCAAGAACTACCCGGCCAACCGCAATGAGCTGATCCTCTGGGATCACGGCGGCGGCTCCGTCAGCGGCTACGGCTATGACGAGAAATATAAGAGCAGCGGTTCCATGTCCCTGGCGGGCATCAACCAGGCTCTGGCGGACGCGGGCATGAAGTTTGACTTCATCGGCTTCGACGCCTGCCTGATGGCCACCATGGAGAACGCCCTGATGCTGGACCAGTTCGCCGACTATCTGGTGGCCTCCGAGGAGACCGAGCCGGGCATCGGCTGGTACTATACCAACTGGCTGACCGAGCTGAGCCAGAACACCTCCAAGCCCACGGTGGAGATCGGCAAGAAGATCGTGGACGATTTCGTGAGCACCTGCGCCTCCCAGTGCGCCGGGCAGTCGGCCACCCTGTCGGTCATCGACCTGGCGGAACTGGCCAACACCGCGCCGGAGCCCATGAAGGACTTCTCCAAGTCCCTGAGCCAGATGATCAGCAACAACCAGTACAAAACCGTCTCCAGCGCCCGCAACGGTACCCGCGAGTTTGCCCGCAGCACCATGATCGATCAGATCGACCTGGTGCACTTTGCCCGGAACGTGGGCAACGCCGAGAGTAAGGAACTGGCCGAGGCCCTGCTGGGCGCGGTGAAATACAACCGCACCTCCTCGGATATGACCAACTCCTACGGCGTATCCATCTACTTCCCGTACCGCAGGGCCTCCAACGTGGACAAGGCGGTCAGCACCTACAACGCCATCGGCATGGATGAGAGCTACTCCGAGTGCATCCGCGCCTTCGCCAGCCTGGAAGTCAGCGGCCAGGCGGCCACCGGCGGCAGCTACAGCGCGCTGCCGTCCCTGCTGGGCTCCCTGTACGGCAACAGCTACACCGGCGGTACGGCCTCCTCCTACAGCGGCTCCGCCGGCAGCGCCGAGATGATCGGCTCCCTGCTCAACGCCTTCCTGGGCGGCAACGTCAGCTCCGTGTCCGGCCTGTCCGGCGCCAACACCAACTTCCTCTACGGCCGCGCCCTGAGCACCGAGGATACGGTGGCCTACATCGAGAACAACTTCTTCGACGCGGGCGCCCTGGTCTGGACGGAGAACGACGCCGGGGAGACTGTGATCCGCCTTGCGGAGGACCAGTGGGAGCTGGTGGAAGGCCTTGACCTGAACATGTTCTACGACGACGGTGAGGGCTACATCGACCTGGGCCTGGACAACGTGTTCGACTTTGACGATGAGGGTAATCTCCTTGCGCCCACCGACCGCACTTGGCTGGCGGTGGACGGCTGGCCGGTGGCCTACTATCACCAGTACACTTCCGGCGAGGGGGACGAGCAGGTCATCTCCGGCTATATCCCCGCGCTGCTCAACGGCGAGCGGGTGGAGCTGCTGGTAGTCTTCGACTCGGCCAATCCCCACGGCGCCATCACCGGCGCCCGGACCGTCTATGTGAACGGGGAGACCGAGACCGTGGCCAAGAGCGACGTGTTCGGCGATGTGGACGGCGAGGCTGTTGCGGCCCTGCAGGACGGCGACGAGCTGATCTTCATCGCGGACGCTTACACCTACGAGGGCGGCTACGAGAACAGCTACCAGATCAGCGATCCTGTCATCTACGACAGCAGCATGGAGATTTCCAATGTGGACGTGGGCGAGGGCGCCGTGCGTCTGACCTACCGCTTCACCGACCTGTATCAGCAGCACTACTGGACCCAGCCTCTGTTCGGCTGAATTATCGGTAGCCATCAAAGAGAGAAGCTTCCGGATCGGGAGCTTCTCTCTTCTCAATAATGGAAATCACCACTTGCATATTTCCAAATGCATGATATAATAAGAGCGACAATTGAAAAACAGGGGTGCTGGAGCGAAATCCGGCTGAGATTCAGGCGTTAGCCGCCTGTGACCCTTGAACCTGTTGGATAATGCCATCGTAGGGAGTTTTGATTGACCGGTCAGTTAAGCCGCCCCGATGGGGCGGCTATTTTTTATCAGGAGGTATCCAAAATGAAAACCAGCTTTGCTATTCAGATCCTGCCCAATATGGGCACTACGGAGGAGACCATCCGCGTGGTGGATGAGGTGATCGCCTACATTGCATCCACCGGCCTGAGCTACTATGTGGGGCCCTTCGAGACCACTGTCGAGGGGGACGACTTCGATCAGCTGATGGATGTGGTCCGCAACTGTATCCAGACCGCCGCCGACGCCGGTTCCGAAAAGATCGCCGCCTACATTAAGTTCAGCTATGCACCCAACGGCAAGATTTTGACCATCGATGAGAAAGTCACCAAGCATCACAAGTAAGCTGCCGGCTGTCTGCGCGATCGCTTTACTGCTTCTGATCTGGCACACGGCCTGTGATCTGGACTGGGTGCCGAATTTCATGCTGCCCGCCCCGGGCGCGGTGCTGAGGGCTTTGGCTGAAGATTTTCCGATGCTGCTGCAGCATGCGAGGGTGACCCTGTTGGAGGCTTTTTACGGTCTGATGACCGGCGTGGCTGTGGCCTTCATAACGGCGACGCTTATGGATCGCTTTACCATCCTGTACCGGGCAGTGTATCCCTTGATCATCATCACGCAGACCATACCCACGATCGCGGTCGCCCCGCTGCTGGTGCTGTGGATGGGCTTCGGCGCGGCGCCCAAAGTGACCCTGGTGGCCTTGACGACCTTTTTCCCCATCACCATCGGTCTGCTGGACGGCTATGCGTCCGCAGACAAGGAGGCAGCGGCTCTGCTGCGCAGCATGGGGGCCAGCCGTTGGCAGCTGTTCCGGCATCTGAAGTTCCCCGCGGCGCTGAGCCACTTCTTCTCCGGACTGCGGGTCAGCTCTTCTTATGCTGTGGTCGGCGCGGTAGTCAGCGAATGGCTGGGTGGTTTTGAGGGCCTGGGCGTCTATATGACGAGAGTGCGAAAGGCCTATGCTTTCGACAAAATGTTTGCCGTGATCGTGTTTATCACGGCGGTCAGTCTGCTGCTGATGGCAGCGGTGACGCTTCTGCGGCGTGCATCCATGCCGTGGGAAGTGTATGAAAAAATGGAAAGAAAGGATTGATTCACAATGAGGAAGACCATGATCCTGCTGCTGGCGCTGGCGATGCTGGTGCTGGCCGGCTGCGGCTCCGCAGGCGGCCAAAGCACTGCGGCACAGCCGGAAAAGACGAAGATCACTTTCGTGCTGGACTGGACGCCCAACACCAACCATACCGGTGTTTATGTGGCGCAGGCCAAGGGCTTTTATGAGGAAGCGGGTCTGGATGTGACCATCGTCCAGCCGCCTGAGGACGGCGCCACCGCGCTGGTGGGCGCGGGCAAGGCCCAGTTCGGCGTTACCGGACAGGACACGCTGGCGGGCGCGCTGGCTCTGGATGAGCCTCTGCCGGTCACCGCTGTGGCGGCGCTGCTGCAGCATAACACGTCCGGCCTGATCGCAAGAGCGGGTGAGGGGCTTGACCGGCCTGCCGGCCTGGAGGGCAGAGTCTATGCCACCTGGAACAGCCCGGTGGAGCTGGCCATGATCCGATATATGATGGAAGCCGACGGCGCAGATTACGATACGGTAACCCTGATCCCCAACAATTTTACCGATGAGCCGGGCGCTCTGGCGGCAAACCAGGTGGACGCGCTCTGGGTCTTCTATGGCTGGGGCGCCATAACCGCGGACCTGCGGGGCTTTGACTACGATTTTATCTATTTCAAGGACTACGGCCAGGTCATGGACTACTACACGCCCATCATGACGGCCAATACGGATTTCCTGGCGGAAAACCCGGAGGCGGCCAAGGCTTTTATGGCGGCTACGGCCAAGGGCTATGAATATGCCATCGAGAACCCCGAGGAAGCTGCGCAGATCCTTATCGACGGGGACAATACCGGTTCCCTGAAGGGTTCGGAAGAACTGGTGCTGGCCAGCCAGAAATGGATGTGCGATCAGTATAAGGCGGAAGTCGACCGCTGGGGGTATATCGACCCCGCCCGTTGGGACGCTTTTTATACCTGGCTGACGGAGAATGATCTGTGCGCAAAGCCTCTGGAGCCGGGAACTGGCTTTACCAACGACTTTCTCCCATGAGCGACAGCATTTTACGGGCGGAGCATATCACCAAATGTTATGACGGCATACCCATCATCGAGGATGTATCCGTTCATCTGGAAAACCGGGAGCTTGTATGTCTGCTGGGCGTTTCCGGCTCGGGCAAGACAACTCTGTTCCATGTGATCTCCGGCCTGAATCCTCCGGAGGAGGGAAAGGTGTTCCTGCGCGGGGAGGAGATCACCGGCAAGCCCGGGCACATCAGCTATATGCTGCAGAAAGATCTGCTGCTGCCCCACAAAAAAATCGTGGATAACGTGGCCTTGCCGCTGCTGCTGCGCGGCGCCGGAAAAAAGGAAGCGCGTGAAAAGGCCGGCACATTCTTTGAACAGTTCGGCCTGGCGGGAACGGAGCTGAAATATCCGGCGCAGCTGTCCGGCGGCATGCGCCAGCGTGCCGCCCTGCTGAGGACCTATCTGGGGTCCCAGGGCGTGGCCCTGCTGGACGAGCCTTTTTCCGCGCTGGACGCGCTCACAAAGACGGAGATCCATACCTGGTATCTGCATGTGATGGATCAGATCGAACTGAGTACGCTCTTTATCACCCACGATATCGACGAGGCGATCCGTCTCAGCGACCGGATCTATATTCTGGGCGGCAAGCCTGGCCGCATCCTTGCAGAACTGAAGATCGACCCGCCAAGACCCCGGGACAAGGATTTTTCGCTGACGCGCGAATATGCCGATTACAAGCGAGAGATCCTGCGCATCCTGGACCAATAAAAAAGCCTTTCCCTTGAACGATCGAGGGAAAGGCTTTTTATCTTTATACTCAGCGCTGGATGCTGACCTTCAGGCTGCTCATGACGGCGGCAAAGTCCTTATACGCCAGCGGGTCGGTGACCGCGTCGTCCCAGCCGGGACCCTTGAGCAGGGTGACCAGAAGGTAGCTGTAGGGATCTTCCCCGGCGGGAAAGCACAGGCATACGTTGTCACCCGCGGTGTAGGACACGCCGGTATTGTCCCCATAGGCCACAGGGGCGAAGTCCGGATACTTTTCGCTGACCTGGCGGATCAGATCCTCAAAGCCCTCGCCGTGATAGTAGCCCGCGTACTCCAGCTGGAAGCTGAAATCCTCACCGGACAGGACGGCCACATGGGAGTCGCTGGTGTAGGCCAGAAACTCTTCGGCGATGACGGCGTAGCTGTACTTGTCGGCGTCATAGTCCAGGCTCACGTCCACGGTGACGGCGTCCTTGAAGCCGGAGATGAAGCTGTAGCTGCCGGTCTGCAGGTTTTTGGGTGCGGCGGCCTTGGCGGGGGCGGTCTTCTTCGCACCGCTCTCTGCACTCTGCGGCTGTTTTTTCAGCAGGGCGGCCACGCCCAGCGCGGCTGCGCCGACAGCGGCCAGGGACAGGGGCGCCAGCACTTTCCATTTTTTCATGGGATTTATCTCCTTTCGGTTTCTGGTAAACATTTTATTGTTCAAGCAGGGGAATGTCCTGCCGGCTGATACGGTTCCAGTCAAAGCTGCACAGCAGTTCCCAAGGTGTGACGGGCTCGTCTGTTTCTGTCAGCCCGCAGAGCTGCGCCAGCTTTCCCGTCAATTCCTCCGGCCGGTACTCCTGCCGCAGGACCTGGGTGCTGAGGCTGCCCAGACGCTTGGACAGCTTCCCCTCACCGGAGGACAGCAGCGGTCCGTGGCAGTAGTCGGGGGCGACGCCGCCCAGGGTCTCGATCAGCCAGCGCTGGCGGGGAGCGGAGGACAACAGGTCCCGGCCCCGGACCACCCGGGTCACGCCCATCAACATATCGTCCACCGAGACGGCCAGCTGATAGGCAAAGACCCCGTCGGAGCGGCGGATGATAAAGTCCCCCACGTCCTGTGCCAGGTTCTGGGAGATGCGGCCGTAATGCCCGTCGTCTACGGTGACGGTCTCCTCCGGGACCCGGAGCTTCCAGGCAGGGCGGCGCCCGCTGCGTTCCCGTTCAGCCAGCTCTTTCCGGCTCAGCCGTGCGCAGGGACAGCCCGGATCATGCTCCGCCTCCCCGGGGTGGGGAGCGGAGGCGGCGGCCAGCCGGTCCGCGCGGCTGCACCAGCAGGGATAGACAAGCCCCTTTCGCTCCAGCATGCGGAAAGCGTCCTCATACACGCCTGTGCGCATGCTCTGGGCGCAGGCGGGATCCGGCCAGCCCTCGTCCCAGTCCATGCCCAGCCAGCGCAGGTCCTCCTCCAGGGCGGTCTTATAGACCTCCTTGGAGCGGGCGGGGTCCAGATCCTCCATGCGGAAGATCATCCTGCCGCCCAGGGCGCGGCAATCCAGCCATGCCAGCAGCATGGACAGAAGATTGCCCATATGCATATATCCGGAGGGGCTGGGGGCAAAGCGCCCCACTGCAGTCGTGTTCATAAAAGCAGTATAGCAGAAAGCACAGAGGATGACAAGGGCGTGAAGCCGCGCGGCGGGCGCTTGCATGTTGTTTCGGAAAATGCTAAACTACTTGTAATCCTTGGGAAAGGAGCTGCTGTATGGCGAACTATACCCGTGACGTGATCCGCTCCGCCTTCGGTGAGATGCTGGACAGGACGCCCTTTGAAAAGATCACAGTTTCCGCTCTGATCAAGGCCTGCCATATCGGACGCAACACCTTCTATTATCATTACCAGGACATCTACGAGCTGCTGGACGACTGGCTGCAGGCGGTGTTCGGCAGGTTTGCCGCTGACGGGAAGGAAGCGGCCTGGGAAGAGCAGATGAAGGCCTTCCTGCGGACCTGCAAGGCCAACAAGCGGAAGGTGTACCACCTGTACAATTCCATTTCCCGGGGGCGGATCGAGCAGTATGTGTTCACCTCCACCGGCAATCCCATCACCGCCTATATCCGGCACCTGGTGGAAGGGCGGGAGCTGCCGCCCCGGCGGGTGGACGGGATCATCGATATCTGCCGCTACGCCCTGATCGGCCACTTCCTGCACTATCTGTGGACCGGTATGGATGGGGACATCGACAGCTCCGTGGACGAGCTTAGCGTTCTCCTCAACGATATCGTGGAACGGACGCTGCTGCAGTATGAGGAAGAAGACCATGAGCGCTGATGTGGTGATCGTCCCCTGCGGCAGTTATGAGCAGCAGGAGGTGGAGGCGGCTCTGGCCGCGGTGCTGGAGCCGCTGGACGGCCTGGACTTCGTAAAGCCCGGGATGCGTATTGCCGTCAAGGTCAACCTGGTCTCCGCCATGAAGCCGGAGCTTGCCGCCACGGTGCACCCCAATCTGGTGTGCGCCCTGGTGAAGCTGCTGAAGGAGCGGGGCGCTCAGGTGGTTTTGGGCGACAGCCCCGGCGGCGTGTTCACCCCCGCCCATCTGCGCCATGTATATGAGGTCACCGGCATGCGCCGGGCAGAGGCCCTGGGCGCGGAGCTGAACGACGATTTTTCCCAGGCGGAGGCGGATTTCCCCCAGGGCGCGCAGGCCCGCCGCTTCCCCTATACCGCCTATCTGACCAAGGCGGACGCGATCATCGACCTGTGCAAGCTGAAAAGCCACGGTATGATGGGGATGACCAACGCGGTGAAAAATTTCTTCGGCGCCATTCCAGGTACCCAAAAGCCGGAGTTTCATTACCGGTATCCCCGGGCGGAGGATTTCGCCTCCATGCTTGTGGATTTATACGAATTCTTTAAGCCCCGGCTTTGTATCTGTGACGCGGTGGTGGGCATGGAGGGCAACGGGCCCACCCAGGGCACGCCCCGCGCCCTTGGCTGTCTGATCGCCAGCCGCAGCGGACATATGCTGGACATGACCGCGGCCGGGCTTATCGGCCTTGCCCCCCGGGAGGTGCCCACTATCCGGGCGGCCATGGACCGGGGGCTGCTGCCGGCGGACGTCTCACAGCTGACGATCAGCGGAGAGCCCCGGCGCTTCGCGGTGACGGACTTTCAGACGGCCCCGGCCCAGAGCAGCGTGTTCTTTCACATAGCGGGCAGGGGACCGGTGGGCAGGCTGGTGGATCGGGCGGCCACACGCGTTATGACGCCCCGCCCAAAGCTGAAGGCGGAGGACTGCATCGGCTGCGGCAAATGCGCCCAGATCTGTCCGGCCAAGGCCATCACCATGGGGAGGGGCCGACCTGCCATCGACCGGAGCCGCTGTATCCACTGCTTCTGCTGCCAGGAGTTCTGCCCCAAAGGCGCCATGCGGGTGGGGCGCAATTTCATCCTGCGAGTCCTGGGCGGCCGGCGGGCCTGATCGCCAACAAGCGCCCCTCCGAAAGGAGGGGCCTTATTGCATAATCTGCAAAAAGATCAAGCGCAATTCTTCCTGCGTAATGTAAGATTACACAAAATCCCGGATGAGATGTATAAAGTTGTTGCATTTACCGTGTTGAAGTGGTATGGTTAATCCATAATTCAATACCATTGATGCTTTCGGAATCCTTTGTGGGAGACCGGAAGCGGAGGAACTCTGGAGAATCCCGCCCAGGCGGGTGCCGAAGGTGCAAAGCGCATGCTGAATCTCTCAGGCAAAAGGACAGAGCGGAATTATCAGCCTTTGACAGCTGCCCGGCAGCTGTGAAGTTTGATTTTTCTCCGGAGTTGCTTCTTTTGGGGGCAGCTCTTTTTTTGTGGGTTGGATTAAAAAACGAGAAAAGGACGGATGAAAGTGGAAGGATTTGTTTCTAAGGTTGAAGCCATCAACGGCGCGCTCAACAGCTTTGCGTGGGGGCCTCTGATGCTCCTGCTGCTGGTGGGTACCGGCGTGTTCCTGACCGTCAAGGTCAAGTGGCTGCAGGTGACCCATTTCGGCCGCATCATGAAGAACACCATCGGCACCCTGTTCCGGGGCAAGCAGGAGAAGAAGGACCACGGCGCCAACATCTCCCCGTTCCAGGCGGTGTCTACGGCCCTGGCGGGCACGGTGGGTACCGGCAATATCGCCGGCGTGACCGGCGCCATCTTCACCGGCGGCGCGGGCGCTGTGTTCTGGATGTGGGTGGCGGCCTTCTTCGGCATGATCACCAAGTACGCGGAGATCGTGCTGGCCATGAAGTACCGCGTCAAGGACGAGAACGGCGTATACCACGGCGGCCCCATGTACTACATCGAAAACGGCATCGGCAAGGGCTGGAAGTGGATGTCGATCATCTTCTGCCTGCTGGGCGGTCTTGCCTCCTTCGGCATCGGCAATATTGCCCAGAGCAGTGAGATCTCCGGCGCCCTGGGCGATCTGTTCCACATCCCGCCGGTGGTCTCCGGCATCATCATCGCCATTGTGGTGGCCCTGGTCACCCTGGGCGGCATCAAGCGCATCGGCAAGGTCACCTCGCTGCTGGTGCCCTTCATGTCCGCATTCTACATCCTGGCGGGCATCGTCATCATCATCATGCGTATCGGGCACATCCCCGCGGTCTTCGGTCAGATCTTCGCAGGCGCCTTCTCCTTCAAGAGCGTGGGCGGCGGCCTGTTCGGCTACACCATCATGATGGCCATGAAGCAGGGCTTTGCCCGCGGCGTGTTCTCCAATGAGGCCGGCCTCGGCTCCGCGCCTATCGCCCATGCGGCCTCCTCCACCGAGGAGCCCTGCGAGCAGGCCATTTGGGGCGTGTTCGAGGTCTTCATCGACACCATCGTCATCTGCAGCATCACCGCCTTCGCGGTGCTTCTCTCCGGCATCCTGAACGCCGAGGGCGGCCTGGGCGCCTTTGCCTCCAAGGGCGCTGCCGCTGCCGCAGCCTTCAACACCATCCTGCCCGGCACTCTGGGCGGCAAGATCATCGAGCTGAGCCTGCTGTTCTTCGCCCTGTCCACCATCCTGTCCTGGGCTTACTACGGCGAGAACTGCTGGGGCTACCTGACCAACAACAACAAGGTCTTCCTGCTGGTCTACAAGATCATCTTCGCTCTGGTCTGCATCGTGGGCGCTGTGGGTTCCGGCACTCTCATGTGGGATATCGCGGACACCCTCAACGGCCTGATGGCCATCCCTAACCTGATCGCGCTGCTGCTGCTGTCCGGCGTGGTGGCCAAGATCACCAGGGAGTACTTCTCCAAGAACCTGCTGAAAAAGTAAACACTGCTCGATATAACTCCCCACGGTCGGAAGGGCAGTGCGCATAAAACGGAAAAAGCAGTATCCGAAAGCATCACGGATACTGCTTTTTTCGTTTTTCATCATAAGACGCCCCACCCGGAAGGGATCATGTGCTTTTGCTGTTTACAGAAAAATGAAAGGGAAAAGCTGGGAAAAGTGCTTGTACAGGCCGGAAGGATATGATATTATAAATTTGCGACGCAATCGAATACGGACAGATGTAGAGAATGTGTTTTTGCCTTTTGGTAAAAACGCACTCTCCCTTTTGGCATTCTCTATGTCTGTCAACTGATTGCGTCGCGGCAAGCGGAGTTGTGCGTTTTTCGGCGCGTGGCTTCGGCTGCGCGCCTTTTTATTTTGCTGGAAAACAATCAAATGGTAATTCCAAAGAAAGGATTGGTAAAAGAATGGGAATAAAGAGAAATGCGATTGTAATAGTACTTCTGTTTGTGATGTTGACTTCTTTGGCAGGATGCGGCAACTCCAATTCCGTTCGAGATTATTCAAGCAAAACTACAATGGCAGAAATTGAAAAGCGGATAGGCGAAGCGAGCATGAAAAAAGATGAAGAAGAAAACTATTATTCTTGGATAAGATATGATTCGGGATCTATTTTCTGCGGAATAAACTGCTCTGAATTGGAGTTCTATTTTACAATTGATAAGAATTCTTTGATTCAAGTCTATTTTGAAGCTGTTTATGAGAAAACAAATGCTGATGCTGTTGACAATCTTATAGACGATCTTACTAAAAAGCTTGGGACACCAAGTATAGAAAAGAAAAAGGGGACCACAGGCCTCAATTATATAGAATATGAATGGAATGACGGCTCGTATGTTATTCATAGAGATGATGATGAAATACTTGGGAAAATCATTTTTGGAGTTAACACACAACAAAAAGCAAAGGAATTATGCGGGATGTGTATTGATCAAGTTATTTCCACGCAGATATGGCCAATCATTGAAGAGAACGCTCCGATTATAAGCCTTTACCAATCGAAGGACGAACTCTGTAAAAGTAAGAAAGTAAGCTTCTCACGAATTGATATTCACGGGGAGGTGGTTCATTGTGAGGGACAGGTTGAATTAACAGCCAAATCAGTTTACTCTTCAGAAATTGCAATTATTTTTTCATTTGAATGTGATGGAAACCTTCAAAATGAAACAAACTGGACTATTAAGATATACGATGCCGAAGTGGAGGAAAAATAGTTTTTTATGCTGAGTTTAATGCAAACAATCTATCTATGCAGAGAGGATTTGAGAATACAATGAAAACAATAAAGAAATTGATAAGCTCTATTCTAATTATTTTTTTGTTTTTTCTTGCAGCATGCGGCACCACTCCCGTTGCAAAAGCAGATACAGGAGAATATGCCGACCAAGATGCCTTTTTGAAGGCCATGGCAAAAGGAATTCAGACAAGGCTTTCCAATGTTGATGACGCAAAGCATGCAAACGATACAGATGAGCAGAGAGCGGCATATTACAGCAGATTAGTTAAATACGAACTTGATCAGATTGAAAAATACGATGATGCCATCTTTGAGGACAGCAAATTTGATGTGTTAGCGCATCATTATATTCATGCGTGCCAGATGCAGGCTACCGCAACTGAGAATGTACGGAATGCTACACTGTATAATGCCTTATGGGATGGCGGAAGCACAGCGAGAAGAGGAATCATTGTAACAATGTATGAACAATATGATCTTCCTATTGACAGCGGCATGGTTGACAATTATCGGGGAAATGCTTCTACGTTCAATCCCACGTTTGGTTCAACGAATAACTCTACCCCGCAGACCAGTAATGATAGTGTATCAAAGGGAAAACCTTTGGCGCTTGGAGAGCCAATTGAAATCACGACAAAAGATGGAACTTTTAAAATTGCAATAGAGAGCGCACATTTTTTGACTGATGAAAAATGGATGACGCTTGCTAAGCAGAGAGGAGATAACTGTATTTTCATTTCCGTTCACGGAGTAATCGAAAATATTAATTACAAAGACTCCGTTGGCGATTATCTACGCACATATTTTGTACAACAGAATTTGATTGTTGCAGATCAGGACGGCTTTGGGCTTGAAAGCAGTGGCTGGTCCGGGCCGAGTGATGGTTTGTACGAAGTATCGGCAGATACACTTGTTGGAGAAAAAAAGCGGGTGTCCATGGTGTACTATGCAAATGTAGGGATAGAAAGTGTGACTATTTCAATCCCGGGATATGAGGGGACTATTACATTACCTATAGCATAGAAGCATACGAAAACCGCCAACAGATAGACCCGGACACGGCCTGCGATGACTGTCATTTGAAAGAAAAAATGGGGGTAGCATATGACCATAGAAGAATTGGCAAAGTATAGCGGCGTTAGCGAAAAGCTTATTTATCGGGATTTAGATATGATCCCTGGCCTTATCAAGGAAAATGAAAGTATATCATTTGCGGAGGGGTCAAGGTATCCATTCAATCCGTATAGGTACAAGTTTGATAATGCGGGAAAACGCTACTGCGCTTTATTGGAAGCAACTTATCGTTATCAGTTTATCGACCATAAGATGTTACAACTGACAAAACCCTCCTTTGACACTATGCTGCGGGATTTGGAAAACGCAGGATACATACAGCAGAACGGAAGCAATAATACTCTTGGAGCCAATCGTTATGATGTAACAAGCCAGTACCTGAATATTAGAGTAAAGCGTATAGAGAAGAGAATGAAGATAATCGTGGAAGCAGTCACAAAAGCAGGATGTTGTGCCCTCACAGGAGCTTTCATATAGAAAAGGCAGGATTATTCCTGCCTTTTCTATATCAACTTGATATGTCCCTCAATCGCCCTTTCAATCCGCTGCGGCATTGTCGGATGTCGCTGCCTGCTCCTGCTCCAGACGCTCCACAGCCTGCGCGGCCTCCTCGCTGCCGGCCTCGGCGGCCTGCAGATACCACTCCAGGGCCGCATCCTCCGTGCCGTAGTGATTCTCGATGCACCAACCCAGCATGTACTGTCCGTCGCTGTCCCCGGCCTCGGCCGCCGCGCGGTAGCATAGGTAGGCCTGACGCGGGTCCTCCTCGGTGCCGAAGGCATACTGATACATCAGCCCCAGATTGTACAGCGCCTCGCTGTTGCCGGTTTCGGCCAGCTTTTTGATCCAATAAAAAGCCTGCTCCAGATCCGCCTCGGTGCCGATGCCGTCGCGGTAGCAGAGGGCCAAGTTGTACATGCCAAGCTCGTTGCCGCTTTCCGCGGCCTTGCGATACCAGGCGAGGGCTTGCGCCTCGTCCTTCTCCACGCCGCTGCCCTGCTCATAGCAGATGCCGACGTTGAGCATGGCTCCGGACTCTCCGGCCTCGGCGGCGCGCATGTTCCAGGCGAAGGCCTGCTCGAAGTCTGTCTCGGTACCGATGCCGTTCCAGTAACAGTTGGCAACGGCCACCATCGCTGTGGGATCCCCGGCCTCGGCGGCGCGGGTGAACCAGTACAGCGCCTGCGCCGGATCCTGGCCGATCCCCCAGCCCTTCTGATAGCAGTCGGCCAGGAGAAACGCGGCATAGGCGTTGCCCGCCTCCGCCGAAACGCGCAGAAATTCCACATCCGCCGCCTCTATCTCGTCCTTCTGGGCAAGGGAGACGAGGGCCGCGCCGTAGATGTCATAGGACAGCTCCTGGTTTTTCCGGGAGATCACCACGTTACGCCAGATCAGCCCCGCCGCGAAAGCCGCCACCGCCGCCGTGATGCCGCCGGCGATCATCACCGTGCGGCGCCTGCGCTGCTTATCCCGATCCACAAGGCGGTTAAAGCGCAGGTCCAGCAGTATGGCCATGACCTTGAGGAAGGCCTTGTTTTTCCCGATCTCCCCCACATTTGCGCCCAGGGGATGCTTGTCCTTGTCACTGCGCAGGGCGGGCGGATAGCACTCCAGGGCTTCATCGTCGCTCTCCGGCTCGCCGGCGACAATGAAGGGGATGATCTGCTCCTCACGGCCCAGGGACCGGAAGAAACTGACTTCATCGTTGACCCAGGGTGAGGCCGCGCTGGCCGGGGAGCAGATCACGATCAGAAAGCGCGAGGCGCACAGCTCCTTCTGCAGAGCAAGCTGCAGCTCCACGCCCGCCAGATCTGTCTGATCCCGGAAGACGCGCAGGTGCCGTCGCTCCTTCCCAAGCTCGCAGAGGTCCCGGGGAATGCGAAAGCCCTCCAGCCGACGCTGCAGCCAGCGGGCCCAGTTCAGGTCCCGATGACTGTAGCTGATGAAGGCGTCATATACATACTTGTCCATAGCGGTCCCAGCCCCCCTGCCGCAAATCTCTTTTTGCTCAGTATACCACATGGCCGACACGATCACCAAAGAAAAGAAAAGAGTCCGTGGACACGCCCCTTTCTGCGATATGGGCCGGCAGATCCTGACACGTTATCGCTTTCAGTATAACGGCATTTCCCGGAAATGGCAAGCCGGGGATTTCCGGGAAATGGGCAGGAAACGCGGTCTTTTTCAATCGCTGTCAGCCAATTCCGCTGTTGACTTCGGCAAGGCTGTATCGTAGAATAAAAGACAACGAAAACGGATACAAAACACCTGCGGCTGGGGGAGTCTTCCATGAAAAAAGAAAAGAAAGACGCTGTCAAAGCGGAAAACGCCCAACTGAAGGAGGAGATCAAATCCCTGCGGGAACAGCTGCTGAGTCAGCAGCAGGCGATCCGCGCCAAGGGCCTGCCCATCATCGTGCTGGTGGAGGGCTGGGCCGCTGCCGGGAAAGGCAGTCTGATCAACGAGCTGATCAGTGAGATCGACCCCCGCTTCTACAATGTGACCACTTCCGTCATTACCGGCGAGGCGGAGAGCCGCTATCCCTTCCTGTACCCCTATGCCTGCGCCATCCCGGAAAACGGGAAGATCATGTTCTATGACTCCGGCTGGATGGAGGATGTCGTGCGTAAATACCTCCATCGGGATATCACCCGGGCGCAGTACAGGGAGCGTGTCCGCTCTGTCAATGAGTTTGAGCGCCAGCTGCGGGACGGCGGCTATCTGCTGCTGAAGCTGTTTTTGGACATCGACGCCGGGGAGCAGCGCAAGCGCATGAGCGCCCTGCGGGAGAATTACGAGACCGCATGGCGTGTCACCGACGAGGATCTTTGGCAGCAGCGGGAGTATAAGCTCTTCAAGCAGAGCTATGAGAGCTTCATGGACAAGACCGGCGGCCTGATCCCCTGGCATGTGCTGGACGGAAACAAGAAGAACCTGGCGGTCCGGGACGCCATGAAGCTGCTGGTGGAGAGCGTCGACCGGGCTCTGGAGGCCGGACGCTATGTGGGCAAGCCCTTCAAGGAGAGCTTCCCCCTGCGGAAAATGCCGAAGCTGAGTACGGTGGACCTGTCCCCGACCCTGACGGACGAGGACTACCGCGCAGAACTGAAAAAGCTGCAGAAGCGTCTGGGCGAGCTGCACAACCGCATCTACCGCATGAAGATCCCGGTGATTCTCTGCTACGAGGGCTGGGACGCCGCCGGCAAGGGCGGCAACATCCGCCGGGTGGCCAAGCCCCTGGATCCCCGGGGCTTCGATGTGATCCCCATTGCCTCGCCGGAGCCTCATGAGCTGGCCCGCCAGTACCTGTGGCGGTTCTGGACAAGGCTGCCCCGCAGCGGTCATGTGTGCATTTTCGACCGGACCTGGTACGGCCGGGTCATGGTGGAGCGGCTGGAGGGCTTCTGCACCGAGGACGACTGGAAACGGGCCTATAACGAGATCAACGAGTTTGAGCGCCAGTTGACCGAATGGGGCGCCGTAGTGCTGAAGTTCTGGATCCACATCGACCAGGACACCCAGCTGCAGCGCTTCAACGACCGGCAGAGCACCCCGGAGAAGCAGTGGAAGCTGACGGAGGAGGACTGGCGCAACCGGGAGAAATGGCCCCAGTACGAGGAGGCCATCGACGAGATGCTGCATAAGACCAGCACAGAGTTCGCACCCTGGTTCATCATCGAATCCAACGACAAGAAATACGCCCGCATCAAGACCCTGAAAATCGTGATCGACGCGCTGGAAAAAGCCTGCGAGGATCACATGGCATAAGAGGTTCGATATGGCTTCGAAAGAGAAAAAAAGCGAATCGGTCAAGCGCGGCGCGGCCGAGAGCCTGTACATCAACCGGGAACTGAGCTGGCTGGCCTTCAACGAGCGGGTGCTCCTGGAGGCGGCGGACCCGGCGGTGCCGCTGCTGGAGCGGCTGAAATTCCTGATGATCTACCAGTCCAACCTGGAGGAGTTCTATCGGGTGCGTATGGGCATCCTGACCCACCGGGCCCTGCTGACGCCGGACAAGGCGGATCCCCTGTCGGGCATGCTGCCCGACGCCCAGATCCAGGAGGTGCTGCGCGTCACACGGGAGCAGCAGTCCCTGATGGAGAGCATCTGGAAGGCCATCCGGGAAGAGCTGCGGGCCAACAAGATAGAGGTGCTGGACTTCAAGAAGATCAGCAAGGTGGATGAGCTCATGAGCAAAAAGCTCTTTGGGGACATCAAGGACCTGCTGTTTCCCAAGATCATCGAAATGAATCAGCCGCTGCCCTTCCTGTGGAGCGGGGAGGCCAACATCATCGCCTTCCTTGGCCGCAGCGGCGAGCAGAAGCTGGCCGTCATCCCCCTGCACCGGGTGCCGTCTTACCTGACCTTTGAGATCGACGGAAACCGGAAAATCGTGCTGACGGCGCAGCTGGTGCGGCATTTCCTGCCCCTGCTGCTGAAGAAGGAGACCATCGCCCAGTCGGTGATCCTGGACGTGACCCGCAATGCGGACGTGTTCCTCTCCGGCGTGGAGGAGAGCGAGGACAAGGATCTGCGCCAGAAGGTGTCCAGTATGCTCTCCAAGCGCAAACGGGAGATGCCAGTACGGGTGCGGATCTACGGCAAGATCACGGACCAGGCCCGCGCTATGCTGATCAAAAAGCTGCGGGTGCCGGAGCGCTGCGTGTTCTCCCAGAGCGTGCCCTTCGATCTGTCCTTCCGATCCGCCATCAGCGGACATGACAGCTTCCGCTATGAGGAGCGCAAGCCCGCCAGAGAGCTGGGACTGAAAAAAGGGGAATACTTCTCTTATATCGAAAAACAGGATCTGCTGATGAGCTTCCCCTTCCAGAGCATGATGCCTTTTGTGGATCTGATCTACGAGGCGGCGGACGACCCGGAGGTCCTGTCGATCAAGATCACCCTCTACCGCATGTCCGGCAGCAGCAAGATCGCCGCTGCCCTGGCCTATGCGGCGGACCGGGGGAAAGACGTGCTGTGCCTGCTGGAACTGCGGGCCCGCTTTGACGAGCAGAACAACATCGACTATTCCGAGATGCTGGAGGACGCCGGCTGCCGGGTCTGCTACGGCCTGCCGGAGCACAAGGTCCACAGCAAGCTCTGCGTCATCACCCGCCGCAAGGGCGGGAACCTGAGCCGCATCACCCAGGTGGGCACCGGCAACTATAACGAGGTGACCGGTGAGCAGTATACGGACCTGATCCTCATCACCGCCAACGAGGCTGCCGGCGAGGAGGCGGAGGCCACCTTCGCGGCGCTGGAAAACGGCCAGCTGCCGCCGGAGGCGCACACCCTGTGGATTGCGCCCAGCAGCTTCAAAAGCCGGGTGCTGGAGCTGCTGGACCGGGAGATCGCCAAGGGCGGCGAGGGGCGCGTGTCCTTCAAAGTCAACGCCATGAACAACCTGGACGTGATGGAGAAGCTGATCGAGTGTTCCCAGGCCGGAGTCCAGGTGGAGCTGTTCATCCGCGGCATCTGCTGCCTGCGGCCGGGTATCCCCGGCAAAACCGACAACATCGTGGTCAAGAGCGTGGTGGGCCGCTGGCTGGAGCACTCCCGGATCTATAAGTTCGGCGAGGGCGAGGACGCCAGGATGTTCATCGGCTCCGGCGACCTGCTCAACCGCAATCTGGAGCGCCGGGTGGAGGCCTTTATCGAGGTGGTCACCCCCGACACCCGTGAGCAGATCGACCAGGTGCTTTCTGCTCTGCGCAACGACCGGGAGAAATCCCGCAAAATGCTCTCCGACGGCAGTTATGTCCGGGAGGAGGGCGGCGAAGGGACCTCGTCCCAGGAGGCCCTGTACCGATACTTCAGCACCCGCAGGGTCCGGCCCGACGGGACCCTGCCGGCAAAGGCAGTCCCGGCCGCAGCGGCGGGAGCGGAGAACGGTTCTTTCTGGCAGAGACTGCGGCAGATGCTGCGCGGCTGAAACGATAAAGGAGGCTTACACATGGCAAAGTCCTATAATATCTGTCTGGATGTGGGCGGGACCAAGGTCCTGGGCGCCATCTTCAACGAAAAGGATGAGATCATTTACCGGCTGAAAAAACGCTCCAAGGACAGCGGCGAAGGCGCCGCCGACGTGGAGAAGGTCATCGTCAGCGTGGTGGAGGAGATGATCCGGGAGTCCGGGATCGACCGGAGCAAGCTCAACGCCATCGCCTCCTGCGCCCCCGGCGTCATCGACCAGGAGCACGGCATCGTGCTCTTTACGCCGAATCTGCCCTGGCGCGACTACGATATGCGCAGCGCCATGGAAAAGCGCTTCCAGGTGCCCTTCTTCGTGGGCAACGATGTGAATCTGGGCGTGCTGGGCGAATATAAATACGGCGCCGCCCGAGGCTACAAGAACGTAGTGGGCTTCTTTGTCGGCACCGGCATGGGCGGCGGCCTGATCCTGAACGGGGAGCTGTATACCGGCAACCAGTTCAAAGCGGCGGAATACGGCCACATGATCCTGGAGCCGGAGGGACCCCTCTGCGGCTGCGGTCAGAGGGGCTGTCTGGAGGCTTTTTCCAGCAAGAAGGGCATGAGCGCCTACATCCGTGAGCAGGTGGCCCGGGGCCGCAAGAGCATGATGGCAGAGGCTGTGCAGGACGGGGTGTTCCGCAGCAAGAAGCTGAAGAAAGCCCTGGAGGCGGGGGATACGGTGGCCATGGAGGCCGTGGATCGGGCCTGCCACTATCTGGCCATCGCCACCGGCAATATGATCAACACCTTCAGCCCTGACCTTATCGTCTATGGCGGCGGCGTGATGGAGGCCATGGGCGATCTGTTCATGGAGAAGATCCTGGCCGAGGTGGACAAATACTGCATGCCGCAGATCCGCTCCACCGTGGAACTCAAGCCGGCCGCCCTGGGGGACGACTCCATCCTCTACGGCGATCTGGCCATGATCAAGGGACTGTGATCAAAGGATACGGCAAGGGCCCACTGTCAACTGACAGCGGGCCCTTGCTTTCCATATGTGGTTTATCCGCAGAAGTGCCGCAGCAGATCCGGGAAGCTGTCACCTGCAAAGTCGACGCCGAGCTTGCGGCTCAGCTGGGTCAGCTCCGCCTGCAGAGCCTCGCTGACCTCGATGCCGGTCATCATAAATTCTTTAAACTTTTTCCGCTCGATCTCGCCGGGCAAGAAGATCTCGTCCACACCCTCCGCCTTGCGGCTGGCCTTGACCATGCGGATGTAGCGGTCGGCACTGCGCTTGAAGTCCTCAATGGGCATGAAGCGGGAGGGGTCGATGAGCAGCAGGAAGAAACCGGTGTTCTCCTTTTCCAGCTTGGAAAACAGCCCCACGTCCGTGCCGTAGCAGGCGCCGCTGAGCAGGGTGCTCAGCGCGTCGACCATCACTGCCAGGCCGTATCCCTTGTGGGCGGCAATAGATGTCAGCGCGTAGGCCTGAGCGGGATCGGTGGTGGGCCGGCCGTCATAGTCGTTGGCCCAGCCCAGGGGGATGCTCTGCCCTTCGCGTTGAGCGGCCTGGATCTTGCCCATGGCCACGTTGGTGGTGGAGATGTCCAGCACCATGGGATATTCTTCCCCGGTGGGGATACCCACGACGATGGGGTTGGTGCCGATCAGCCGGTCCGCGCCGCCGTAGGGGGCGGAAAAGGCGTAGGTGTTGCAGCAGAGGACGCCGATCATGTCGTCCTCCACAGCCCGCCAGCCGTAGTAGGAGCCGCAGCCGATGTTGGCATTGCGGCGGCCGGTGGCCACGGCCACGCCGTAGGTCTTCGCCTTGATCAGGGCCTCATCGTAGGCCTTGTTGACCGAGACGATGCCGGAGCCGTTATCCCCGTCGAAGACCAGCAGGGACTGATCGTCCAGCACTTTCTCAAATTTTGGCGAAGGATTCAGCGCCCCCACGTCGATCTGTTTCAGGTAGCGGGTCAGACGGGAAAGACCGTGAGAGTACACACCGGTAAAGTCCGAGTGGGTGATGACCTTGCTGATAATCTCCGCGTCCTCAGGGCTGTAGTGGGCGGCGGTGAGGATCCCGGTGACGAGCTTTCGCTCCTGATCGTGGCTGATTTTCATAGACTGCGATCTCCTTGGCGAATCATTTTATGCTGACAGTATAGCTTCTTTTTTGAAAAATGGCAATGAAAACGCGAAATGCCGCGGATCTTCCGCGGCATTTCGCTGTTTGTTCAGCCCTCCACGTTGGCGAGCTCCATGAGCCGGATCAGGATTCGGATGCCCTGGGCGTAGGAGCGGACAGGCAGGCGCTCGTTGGTGCCGTGGACCCCGGTGCGCACATCCTCCGCTTCCGCCATAAAGGGGTTGCAGCGCAGGCAGGTGTCGCAGATGCGCTCATAGCGGCGGGCGTCGGTGGCGCCGGCGGTCATGCAGGGAACGAAGAGCACCTCCGGCAGAAAAGCCGCCATGGCTTCCGTCAGCTTCCGATATCCGTAACCGTCGCAGCGTGCGATGGCCGAGGGATCGTTGGCCTGCAGATAGCGCAGCGTGACCGCTTGCCCCTGGGTGACCGCCTGGCAATGGGCCATCAGGCTTTCCGTGGTTTCACCCGGAGCAAGCCGGAAGTTGATGACCGCGCGCATATTCTGGGGCAGAACGTTGCAGGCGGCGCTTCCGCCCTGGATCATGGTGGGGGCGATGGTGGTAGTTACAAAGGAGTAGGTCTCCCGCCGTCCGGCGCAGCAGGCGGCGATGGCATCGGCGTTGCCGCGTACATCCTGTACAAGGCTCCGCAAGGGCTCCTCGGTGATATATGGGGCCAAGGTCTCGAAGCAGGCGATCAGCGGCTCCGGCAGGCGGCAGGGGAAGGGGTGGTCGGTGATGGACGTGATGGCCCGGGCCAGATGCTCCAGAGAACTGCCGCCGAAAGGCCGGCTGGAATGGCCGCCCTCACTCTCCACCGTCAGTTCCAGGTCCGCGTAGCCCTTTTCCATCAGGTCCACCTGGGAGATGCTCAGACCGGGCGCGCCGAACACGGCGCCGTCGTCGATCTTGCCGCCGCCTTCGTCCAGGACGAATTCCAGGCGCACGCCCCTGCACTCCAGGGTCTCGGCAATGGCCAGGGCCCCGGTGTTCAGAGTCTCCTCATCGTCGCCGAATGCCAGATAGGCGGTGCGGCGGAAGCTGCGGCCATGGGCGAGCAGGTATTCTGCGGCTTCCAGGATGCCGAAGACCATCTCCTTGACGTCCAGCGTGCCGCGGCCCCAGATGCAGCCGCCTGCGATATCGCCGGAGAAGGCGCCGTGGAGCCAGTCGTTTTCGGTACCCTCCACTACCGGCACCACGTCCTGGTGGGACATGTACAGGCAGGGGAGCAGACTCTCGTCCGTGCCCGGGATGGTGATCAGCACCGCGTGGCCGATCTCTTCAAAGCTGCCGACGGCCATCACATGGGGAAAGCTCTCCCGCATGAGGGCGTGCAGCTTGTCAAATTCCGAAAAGCCTGTGAGACTGTGGTCGGCATAATTGATGGTTTTGCAGCGGATGGCCGCGGAAAGATGGGCCGCCGCCGCGTCGATGTTCAGGTCAGGATACGCTTCCTCATTGGCAAAGTATTCGCTGACAGACTTCATTCCTGCTTGTCCTCCAGATAACGGCTGAGGAATTCCCGGGTGCGCTCGTTGCGGGGATTGCCGAAAATATCCCGGGGACTGCCCTGCTCTAAGATCACACCCTGGTCCATGAAGATGACCCGGTCACTGACCTCCTTGGCGAAAGCCATCTCGTGGGTGACCACGATCATGGTCATGCCCTCCGCGGCCAGCTCCTTCATGACGTCCAGCACCTCGCCGACGATCTCCGGGTCCAGGGCGGAGGTGGGCTCGTCGAAAAGCATGATTTCCGGCTCCATGCACAGGGAGCGGGCGATGGCCACCCGCTGCTTCTGCCCGCCGGAGAGGCGGGTAGAGTCGGCGTAGATGAAGTCGGCCAGACCCACGGTGGTCAGGTGGCGGATGGCGGTCTCCTCCGCCTGGGCCTTGGGGACCTTGCGGACGGTCATGGGGGAGAGGGTGCAGTTGTCGATGACGTTCTTGTTGTTGAACAGATTGAAGCTCTGGAACACCATGCCGATCTTCTGCCGCAGGGCATTGAGATTTACATTCAGATCCATCAGATCCTGCCCATCGAACCAGATATGGCCCGCGTCGGCCTCCTCCAGGAGGTTGATGCAGCGCAGCAGGGTGGATTTGCCGGAACCGGAGGCCCCGATGATGCACACCACCTCACCCTTCTGGACTTCCAGATCGATGCCCTTAAGCACTTCCAGATTGCCGAACGACTTTTCCAGCCCTTCAATTTTCAGTACGGTCTCATTCATTTGACGACCTCCTTAATTGGAGCTGGTGATGCCCTTGTAAGGGGTATCCAGCTTGCTGCCCAGGTACTTGAGCAGCTGGGACGACAACCAGGTGAGGATCAGATACAGAATGGCCGCCACACAGTAGATCTCCAGAGAGCGGAAGTAGATGCCGCTGACGGACTTGGTGGCGTA
Organism: Oscillospiraceae bacterium; assembly: GCA_902778275.1. GTDB lineage: Bacteria > Bacillota > Clostridia > Oscillospirales > Oscillospiraceae > Limivicinus. Next base: position 46,581 of record CACYXE010000009.1, on the reverse strand, counting down.
CATCAGATCCATGACGCCGATGACCGACAGCACGGAGGAATCCTTGATGTTGATGATGAACTCATTGCCGATGGCGGGGATGGAGTTCTTCACCGCCTGGGGGAAGACCACCTTGATCATGGCCTGCCAGTTGGACATGCCCAGGGAACGGGCCGCCTCAGTCTGGCCCCGGTCGATGGACTGGATGCCGCCGCGCAGCACCTCGGTCAGATAGGCGGTGGAGTTGAGCGACACGGTGCACAAACCGGAGATAAAGAAACTCCACACATTGTTGATCTCCGTGACAGTCATGCCCGTGCGTTTGAAGAGATTGAAGCCGAAGTAGTAGAAGATCAGCGCCTGCACCATCATGGGGGTACCGCGGATGACGAACACATACAGCCGTGCGAAGCGGTTGGCGCACCATTTGACAGCCTTGACAAAGTCGTTATCCCGCTTGTCCGGCTCCTGGATGCGGAGAAAGACCATGAAGATGGCCAGCACAAAGGCAATGCCCGTGCCCAGCAGCGCGATGCGGATGGTAGTCCAGATACCTGTGAGGATGATATTTTTCCCCTCAATGCTCATATAGATCATGGAGGAGACAAACTCCTGGGGGTTGCGCTCTGCCTGCATGCAAATTTGTACGGTGTAGATAAGCTGCAGGAGACCGCGGTCAATGATTGCCAGAATGCACGCAAGCACTACCAGATAGGACAGCCATCGGCTGACGCGCATCACTGCCGGGCGCTTCATGAAGCTGTTCGAATATGTCTTCCAATAGAAGAATTTGACGATCAGAGCGAAGCCGCTGATTGCCAGAAAGATCCAGAAGACGGCCAGGGCACAGAATTCCGGGAGGTTTCCCGATATCATAAAGCTATAAGGATGCTCTCTGCTGTACAAGAGACTCAGCCCCAGCAAGGCGATCAGGCTGCCGCCCAAATAGACGTAACGGTGGTCCCGGGTGATGAAGTTTCCCTTTTGCGGCGTTTGTTTCATGGCAGTACTTCCTTTGAATGCTCCGACTGACAGCATATGCCGTCAGTCGGAATGCTTTTTTGCTTTGGGGTATCGGGGATATCCTTATGCAGGAGCGTTCGCTTCCGCAGTCGCCCACATCACGTCGCGGGCCGCCTGATCCATGGTGGCCAGTGCCTCGTTCACCATTTCGACCAGCACGTCGTCCTCGTAGCGGATGCCGACGCAGGCGCCCTTGGCGGGCAGTTCAAAACCGTTGCCTTCGTCGAAGGTGATCAGTACGAACTCAGGATTGGCTTCCATATAGGCAGCGGAGTTTTCCACGTTTACGGTGATCGCGTCACAGGTGCCCTGCTTGAGGCGGGCAAGCATGTCGGGAACGCTTGCAACAGGAGTCAGGTGGTTGACCCCCTCAATCTGGTCAATGACCGTGTCAAGGGCGGTGTCCTTCTGGCCCAGCACGCTGGCCCCGCCGAAGTCCTGGATGCTGACAGCGTCCGCAAAGGCGGAGCCCTCGAGGACCATCATGCCGTACTGGGTCTCGTGGTAAGCTGCGGAGAAGTTGATCGACTCACGGCGGGCCGCGGTATCCATCATGCCGGCGATGATAGCGTCAATTTGTCCGGCGTTCAGCGCGGGGATCAAGCCGTCCCAGTCCATCTTGATGATGACCAGATCCAAGCCGAGATAATCGGCAATGATCTTTGCCCACTGCACGTCGTAGCCCTCGGCATAGGCGCCGGGCACATTCTCAATGGGGACGTTGGTATCGGTGGCTTCAGACTCCTGCCAGTTGTTGGGGGCGTAGGCACATTCCATGCCCACACGCAGCTGGCCGTTGAGATAGGCCAGAGGATCGGCCTCTTCGGCGGTCTCTTCCGCGGCGGGCTCGGCTTCGGCAGCGGCGGGGGCTTCGGTAGCGGTGGGGGCGGCTGGCTGGCTGCTGCCGCAGGCGGCGAGGGCCAGGACCATGATCAGGGCCATCAGAATGGCAAGGATTCTTCTCAGGTTGTTCATCTTTTTCGTCTCCTTAAAAATCGGTTTGGATCAGATGAGGCGCAAAACAAAAAGCCGTAAACGCTCACGGAGCATTTACGGCACAAAAAACAGGTAAGCGGCTGGGGCCCCAGCCGGGTCTTTGCACTCGATAGCGCTCCACTTGCGTGACAGTCCGGCGGATATTCTCCGACGGCCCAGCGAAGAGGAGCGCAGCTGCTGTTCTTCACTTCGGCGATGTTCCCTTTCGTTCCCCGCGAAAGCTGCTTCTGAGCAGGGGCTTACTGATGAACCTCGCGCCTCTATCTTGCCTGCGATGATAAACTTCCGGGTTTTGTTTGTCAAGGGGCGGGGGAATATTTCTTGCATTCGGTGGAAGATCGTACAAATCTTTCCCGCATTTTTGTGATAATTTGCTAAAGAATTTGCCGTTTCGAATGGAATTGGCAGAGCGGCCTCTTATTTCATCAAGGCCCGGATCCGCTTTTCCAGACGGCCGTTTTTCAGGTCGTTCAGGTCGATCACGGCGATGTTCAGCTCGCCTGCCCGGTTGCGCATGGGGGAGCCGCCCCGCTCGGCGGTGACGATGGCGGCACGGGCGATCTGGCCGCCGAAACGGTCCCGCAGGATGGCCAGCTCATTGAGAGCCTCCGTTTTCACGTCGCAGGTCTTGCAGCTGATGAACACTGGCGTGACGCCCCGGGTGCACATCACGTCCAGCTCATTGGTGACGGCGTTCTGACTGCCGTCGCCTTCCCAGTCCACGATGGCGCTGGTGCGCACGTCGCTGAACAGGCCCGTGTCCAGGCAAGCCTTGTAGGTATAGAGCTCCAGCACGCTGCCCACGTCCCGCAGCCAGGCGCGGATCTGGGTGTCCCGGAAGCAGAAGGACACGCCGCTCTCCTGGTCGATCTTCAGATCCTGGAGGAAGCCGATCCGCTCCATTCCCCGCAGGGCATCCTCCGGAGCGCTGATGCGGGAGGCCCGCTCGCCCTTGACGGTGTAGGCGCCCGCGGCATCCAGGGAAACGGGTCCGTCGGGATTGCCGGGGGAGACCCTCTGAATATAGGTGACGATCTTGGTCCAGCCGCGCCGGTTATCCAGATACAGCCGGAAGAAGGGCTCGATATCGTCGTAATAATTGGCCAGAATATTGTTGTCTACCCGGCCGGTGCGCATGGAGCCGCCCGCCATCATAAAGCAGTCCTCCACGCTGTAGGTGACATCGCAGGGGAGCTTGGCCGCGAAGGGGGCGTTGCGGATGTCGTAAAAGCAGTTTTTCCGGCGGCTGTAGGTGAATACCGGGATGGGCATCTCCGCACTGAGCAGGCCCGCGGCAAAAAGCACCGCGTCGGTGCCGCCGGTGATGTCCAAGGCGCAGTCCGGGTACTGGATGACCACCTTCCGAAATACACGGAGCATGGCCTCAGTGTCGAAAATGTTGGCCTTGACGAAGATCAGCTCCACCTTCTGGCCCCGGTGGCTGAAATAGGTCCGCAGCTTTTTCTGGATCCGCGCGTTGGAGGCGATGTTTTCCGGGCAGATGTAGACCACCCGCTCGGGCTTGAACATCTCCACACCCAGCACGTTCTCCAAGGGCCGCTCGTCATACAGTTCGATCAGCGTCCGCATCATACTTTTTCACCCTCGCGAAGCCGTTTGCGCACATAGGCGAAGGCCGCGTCCTCGCCCTCGTCCTTCAGCACCCGAAGCATCTCCTCCAGCTCGTCGGCCGTGTCCGGATGGATCAGGAGTTCCGCCTTGGAATGGACGAAATAATCGTAGGGGGAGGCGTCGGTATAGGCGTCTTTCTGATAGACCTTGCTGGCGGCGATACGGTCGCAGAACATCTCCGCCACATAACGAAGCGGCATCTTGTTGCCGCCGTAGGCCACATGGCCGTCGGAAGTGATCACGTAGTCGATCCAGTACTCGAAGTGGTGCCGGTTGCGCCCCTTGTGGTGCAGCCAGGCCAGGGACATACCGGTGTCCATGCGCTCGGCGTCGTTGGGGCTCCGGTTGCCCTGAAAGTACTTGGCGCCGCGCCAGAACTCCACCGGAGCGTATTTGCTCAAATCATGGGTCAGCCCCTGCCAGACCAGCCCCAGGCGCAGGCAGTACCGGCAGACGAGATGGCAGTGTTCCGTTATGGTCTTGAAATGTGCAATGGGGTGCATGCCTTACCTCCGGATGATATAAAAAGCAAGTGGCTTCGATCAGCTCTCCCGGTACTCCGTGACGGTATAGCCCGCCTGACTTACCGCCTCACGGATGGCCGCTTCGTCGGGCGGCGTTTTGCACAGGACCCGGGCGCTGTGGGTGTCGATGGCGACCTTGGCCCAGACGCCGTCCATGCCGTTCAAAGCGTTCTCCACCCTGCGGGCGCAGTTTGCACAGGTCATGCCGCCGATCCGCAGGGAAAGGGCATAGGGGTAGTGGGCTTTGCTGCGGTCCGCGGCGCGCAGCTTTTTCTCGACTTGCTCATGCTCGCCGCAGCAGCCGCCGCCTTTGCGGGACTTCTGCACCGTGCGCCACAGGGCCCAGGCGATGAGAGCCAGCAGGAGCAGGATGACAACGATATTCATTTGCTTTCCTGCTCCTTTTCTTGGCCGCAGTCCCTAGCGCAGCCGGCACAGTTGCCGCCGCAGCTGAGACAGCCCTTGCCCTGCCGCCGGTCAGACCGGATCTTCCGGATCGCCAGAACAACAGCGGCAACGATCAGGGCCAGAAGGATCATGTCCAATGTGGTCATACGCTCACCCCAGACCCAGCAGCAGGCCGATCAGCCGCACCAACAGCGCGGCGACCCAGGCGATGAGACACTGCCAGAGCACCAGCATAGCTGCCCAGCGGCCGCCCAGTTCCCGCTTGACGGAGGCGATGGCCGCCACGCAGGGGGTGTACAGCAGGCTGAACACCAGCAGGGATGCGGCGGACAAAGTGCTCATCATGGCGCTGACGGCGCCGGTGGAGCCGAAGAGCACCTCCAGCACAGACACCACGCTCTCCTTAGCCATGAAGCCGCTGATGAGCGAGGTGGCGATGCGCCAGTCGCCAAGCCCCAGGGGCCTGAGCAGCGGTACCAGCCAGCCGGAAATCAGCGCCAGCATGCTGGTCTGGGAGTCCTCCACCAGATTGAAGTGGAAGTTGAAGCTCTGCAAAAACCACACCACAATGGTGGCGATGAGGATGACGGAGAAGGCCTTCTGCAAAAAGTCCTTGGCCTTTTCCCACAGCAGCTGCAGGACGCTCCGGGGGCTGGGCATGCGGTAGTTGGGCAGCTCCATCACGAAGGGGACCGCCTCGCCCTTGAACAGGGTGCTTTTATACAGCAGCGCCACCAGGATCCCCGTGAGGATGCCCAGCAGGTACAGGCTGGTCATGACCTGCCAGCCGTAATCGGGGAAGAAGGCGCTGACAAAGAACGCATAGATAGGCAGCTTTGCCGTGCAGCTCATGAAGGGCGTCAGCAAAATGGTCATCTTCCGGTCCCGGTCGCTGGGCAGCGTCCGGGTGGACATGACGGCGGGCACCGTGCAGCCGAAGCCGATCAGCATGGGGACGATGCTCCGCCCCGACAGGCCGATCTTCCGCAGCAGCTTGTCCATGAAGAAGGCCACGCGGGCGATATAGCCGCTGTCCTCCAGCAGGGACAGGAAGAAGAACATGGTGACGATGATGGGCAGGAAGCTCAGTACGCTCCCCACACCCTCAAAGATGCCGTTTATGATCAGGCCGTGGATGGCCTCGTTCACGTGCCAGGCGGTCAGCGCGGCATCCACTGCCCCTGTCAGCCACTCGATGCCCATGGCCAGCAAGTCCTGCAGCCAGGCGCCAAGTACCTCAAAGGTCAGGTAGAAGACCAGGGCCATGATGGCGATAAAGACGGGCAAAGCCGTATATTTGCCGGTAAGGATGCGGTCGATCCGCTGGCTGCGCAGATGCTCCTTGCTCTCCCGGGGCTTCACCACGCACTGCTGACAGACCTTGTTGATGAAGGCAAAGCGCATGTCCGCAATGGCGGCGCTCCGGTCCAGACCCCGTTCCTTTTCCATCTGGAGCACGATATGCTCCAGCATTTCCCTCTCGTTCTGATCCAGCTCCAGCTGATTGAGGATCAGCTCGTCGCCCTCAATGAGCTTGCTGGCGGCAAAGCGCACCGGCAGCCCCACCCGCAGACAGTGGTCCTCAATCAGATGCTGCACCGCGTGCAGGCAGCGGTGCACCGCGCCGCCGTGGTCCTCGGCGCTGCAGTAATCCTGCCGCAGGGGCTTTTCCTGATAGCGGGCGATGTGGACCGCGTGGCGCACCAGCTCATCCACGCCCTGGTTCTTGGAGGCGGAGATGGGCACCACCGGCACACCCAACAGGGCTTCCATCCCGTTTACGTCGATGGAGCCGCCGTTGCCGGTGACCTCATCCATCATGTTCAGCGCCACCACCATGGGAATGTCCATTTCCAGCAGCTGCATGGTCAGATACAGATTGCGCTGGATATTGGTTGCGTCTACGATATCGATAACAGCTTTGGGCTTATCGTTGAGAACAAAATTGCGGGAGACCAGCTCCTCGCTGGAATAGGGGGACATGGAGTAGATGCCCGGCAGGTCGGTGATGGAAGTGTTGGCCTGGCCGCGAATGGCGCCGTCCTTCCGGTCCACCGTGACGCCGGGGAAGTTGCCCACATGCTGATTGGCGCCGGTGAGCTGGTTGAAGAGCGTGGTCTTGCCGCTGTTCTGATTGCCCACCAGAGCGAAGGTCAGCATCACATCCTCGGTCAGGGGATTGCCGGTGCCCTTGGGGTGAAATTTGCCCTCCTCGCCCAGGCCGGGATGATGGACTTCCTTCTTTGCTTTCTGTTCTGCTGCGGCCTGCTGGGCAGCCTCCACGGGCCGCACCGCGATCTTCTCCGCCTCCGAAAGGCGCAGCGTCAGTTCATACCCGTGGATGCGCAGCTCCATGGGGTCTCCAAGAGGCGCCAGCTTCACCACGGTGATCTCCGCACCCGGGATTACGCCCATGTCCAGAAAGTGCTGACGCAGCGAACCGCTGCCGCCTACCTCTGTTATGCAGGCACTCTGGCCGGGCTTCAAATCTCTGATCGTCATCCTGCGCTGCCTCCTGTCAATACGGACCCTGTTGAGTAAAGGGGATTAACTACCTCTTTAGTATACTATCAGTGTCGAAAAATCACAATATAGAAAAAGGCCTAAAAATAAGTCTGCACAGCGTGAAAAATGCTGTGCAGACCTATATTGCGTTTTGCTTGTCCGGAGGATCAGAAGCTGTGGGATCGCCGGTTCTTACCGGCAGACGCATCATGCCAAAGTCCAGGCTCCCGTTCAATGCCATGCTCCTGCCTGCTGTTACTAAAAAAAAGATATTGCCTTGCTGTCTGTTCAGGCCAGGCCCTCGACCCAGGCCGCCAGCTCCGCGCCGCTGCGGACCAGCCTGGCACCCAGCAGCTCGCCGCCGCTTACATAGGGACGGAGCTTGTCAGCGGTCTTGCCGATGCCGCTGCCGCCGGAGGTGGCGAAGGCCGCGATCTTCTTGCCGTACCAATTGTAGCCCTTGCAGAAGGTGTTGATCACATTGGGAGCGGCGCCGTACCAGATGGGGAAGCCGATCAGCACCAGCTCATAGTCCTCAAAGCCCTCGATCCGGCCCTCCACCGGCACCTCTTTGCCGCCGAATTTTTCCCGATTGCAGCGGGCCAGGGGATTGGTATATCGGATATCCGCCGCCGTGTAGGGAACCTCAGGCCGGATCTCGAACAGATCCGCGCCCAGAGACGCCGCCGCGTCCTTGGCCACCTGTGCGGTGGTGCCCTCCACGCTGAAATATGCGATCAAAGTTTTCAAAGCAATTCCTCCTCAGGTCAGGGCGCACCCGCTGCGGGCGGCCTGTATCGTCTAATCCGTTTTACCGCGGCTTTATGCCAGCCCCACGACCTCGCCGTAGGCACGGACGGCGTTGCGCACGCAGTCCTCACAGGCGCAGACGGGCACGCCGTCCACCTTGCGTTTCAGATCCTTGCAGATCCGCGCCCCGCAGCGGGCGTAAAAGCTGTCGGAGATGGCCCTTGCCGCAGGCGCGGCGCCTTTCCCCGGACTGTGAAGCCCGGCGGCCATCACGGCGCCAACCAGGGCGCCGCAGGTTCCCTCCATGTTCCCCATGCCCACGCCGAAGCCGGAGCCCATGCTCTTGAGCAGGTCCTCCGCCAGCCCGGTCTGATCCGCCAGGACCACAAGGACAGCCTGGCAGCAATTGGTTTTTTCGATCTGCTTGCGTTCAACGGCAAGCTCCGCCCTTTCTTCGGTCGTCATTGTTGTTTCTCCTTTCGCAGGGCTGTTTTGCTGCGCCGCAAAGCGGCGCGGCGAAAAGCTTTTTGGCTTTTCGCCATCATATAGTCATTAAAACAATAACAGAAACAGGAAAGACAATCAAGCTAAACCGCAAAGCAAACGATTTGTTTTCTGCGGGAACGATACAGGCCAAGCAAAAGTCTTATCACGTTATGATAGAATTTCCATAAAGGCGGTTCACCAGACCTGTAAAGGGGGCATGGGTCAATCGACAGGCAAGGATATTTGTATTTCTCCAGCATCCTCTGAGCCGGAAGTGTTTTCCCAACATGGGATGCTCCCGTTATAAGAATTACCATTTTTCACCTCTGGAAACGCAGACATGGATCATGAATGTCTTCGTCGAAATCATTGAAGTCTGCTTCTGATCGCTTCTCCAATTCTGCTTTTGCCTTTACCAGATCGCCGCAGGTAAGGACCGGGATAAGATGGTTGATTTCATCAATGCTCCTGTCCCACCATTTGAATCTGAGAAGCATATCTATAAGTTCTTTATCAAAACGCTTGCGGAGTTCCTTCGCGGGATTACCGGCCACGACAGCGTACGGCTCAACATCACTTCCGACAACGCTGTTCGCACCTATGATTGCTCCGTCGCCTATATGGACCCCCGGAAGGATCACTGCGTTCTGACCGATCCAGACATCGTTCCCGATTACAGTATCGCCCTTAAAAGGCATATCCGACACATCAGGCGTTTCCATCTCCCAAGCGTCAAGCGTATAGAAAGGAAATGTTGAGATGGCATTCATCTGATGGTTGGCGTCATTCATGACAAATTCGACGCCCGCTGCGATCTGACAGAACTTTCCGATCATGAGCTTGTCCCTGCTCCAGGGATAAAAGTGTGTTACATGGCTTTCGAAATCCGAATCTGCGATATAAGTAAAGTCTCCCACCAAAATGTTCGGATTATGAATGGTCGGTTTCACATAGATTTCTTTATCATATCCCTCTATTGGATGGATCACATTTGGGTCAGGTTTATTTCCGCTTTTCATGAAGCTCACCTCTACAAATCCCGATCTGTCGGTCTGTTTGCCACTCGTGTTCCAGCGGTGCGGACAGGCCCTCGGCCCCGTCTGCGCTTATCATAGCACAAAAAGAACAGGCAGGCAATTCTATCAGAATTACCTGCCTGTTCTGGCGGAGATGGAGAGATTCGCGTGCATTCAGTTTTCCGCGGGGGCGCGGAAAGCTGAATAAAGGAATCGCCCGGTGTGCGCACCGGGCGATGAACATGCCCCCGGCATGTTCGATCATGATTCGAATCTCTCCGACCTTTCTTCCAAATAGAAAAGCCACCCGTTTGGGTGGCTTTTCTATTTGGATTTGTTGCAGTGTTTTGATAGAATTCTCCGTAAGGGGGGTTCAACTGCCCATTAGGGGGGTTCAACCATGGCCGAGGGGGGTTCAGATTCCAGAGGAGGTTCAAAGTGAAAGATTTGGCCTCAGAACGTCAGTTTCTTTCAAAAGAGGAATCCATCTCGTGAGAAACGTCGACATAGGATAGTTTGAAATCGGAGAATAAACTTTTTGCAGAGTCCAACCTGCGCAAAGATGACTGACAGTAGTATTCCTCTGTTTCTACTCCGATACTATTTCTACCAGTGTTAATGGCTGCGAGCATAGTAGTACCACTTCCCAAAAAAGGGTCAAGAACAACATCATCAACAAACGAAAACATTTTGACAAGACGGGTTGCCAATTCCAATGGGAAAGGAGCTGGATGCCCATTCTTTGTAGATGCGCCAGGTAATTCCCATATCTGACTGAACCATTGCAAGAAATCTTCTTTTTCGATTCGGCTTCCCTCACGCTGATTCGTCGTTGGCTTCCTATAGCCTCCTGGTTTACGTTCCATCAGTATGTACTCAATATCATTTTTAATTATTGCATTAGGTTCAAAGGGTTTACCTAGAATGGAACTATTTGTGTTTGCCTCAAAAGATGCATTTGATATCTTGTGCCATAAAATAGGATTAAGATTATCAAATCCTATTTTTCTACAAGACACCACAATATCTGAATGTAATGGCATTACAACGTGTCGCCCATATGCTCTTCGGGAAAGGCAAACATCGCCCACAACGCATACAATTCGTCCGCCCGGTACAAGGACTCTATAGCACTCTCTCCATACTTTTTCCAATTCATCTATAAACTGTTGATAATCATTAATTATCCCTAATTGGTTTCGGCCTTTTCGATATTCTTTCAAATTAAAATATGGCGGAGACGTTAGTATTAGATGAACGCTATTGTCCTTAACAAAAGATAGGTCTCGTGCATCTGCATGGTATAAAACATGCTGTGTCATTTTTATTACTCCCTACCAAAATGAGAAATTGCTGCCCACAGCATGGAAACAATAAACTCTCTGCATGACAGTTCCTCTTTTGGAAATTCAAAGTTGATTCCTCTGGGTGAGACACTCGTTGTCGTAAAACAGGCTGCACTGTACTGCCGTTCTAAAACGAGTTTTTTGCAAAAAATCTCATATCGCTCTTTATACGATGCGTCCACAAACTCCTGCAGTACAGGGAAATGCGGAGATCGAACCCTTACGGATTCATTCGATTTTGTGCAATCTTCTAAAACCATAAAGTATCCTAACCAAGGTGCTTTTTGAGATCCAAACACCCCTTCTCGATACGCGGTCCATATGTCGAGCGCACTTCCCATAGCTTCTTCAGTGCGATTGTTAAAATTGTTTCCAAAGGACGGGCCAACTTGGCTCTTAAACTCAATTGCTATTACAAGTTCATTATTATCAACTACAAGAAGATCCCATTTTTTGTTTGGCCTGTAATACCCGGGTAATTCAAGGTCGCTATCAATGAATATTTTATCATCTGGTACGCCGTTTAATACTAGAACATCTTTGATCAGCTCAACGAATCCGTCTAATTGCTTTCCGCCCGTTACTGCGCCCCGGTTTCCCTGATCATGGATTCCGGATTGGGTTTGGCGAAATATTTGTCCATTTCGTGTTGTCCAAAAGAATTCGATTGCAGTTGCAATGCGTTCATCTAAGTCATGAGGTATTCTTATTGCATTCATTGAATAATGACCTCCTACCGTATTTCTGAAAAATATTCTATCATATTAGCAACTCAAACACAAGGATAGCATCCGCAGACAGTATCCATTGTATCAAATTGAACGATTACTCTCTGTGAGAACGATACCCCTCAAATTGAACGATACCGATCTGTGAGAACGATTTGTCCGAGAGAGGGGTGCCGGGAATACCCGAAAAAGCAAAAAAACGCTGCGGAAACAACTCCGTAGCGGCATGATTTTTGTATTTGGATATCAATTGTTGCAAAATGTGAGATTATAGCTTGCTTTTGAGCGCTATGTAGGCGAAAAAATATAGCACGGCAATTCTATCAAAATTACCGTGCTAATATGGCGGAGATGGAGAGATTCGAACTCTCGAGGAGCTTTTGACCCCTACACGATTTCCAATCGTGCGCGCTCGACCAACTACGCGACATCTCCGTATTTGCTCAAGAAAACGACATGTTCAATTGTCAGCTTGGACATTATAATGCAGATACCAGGCAAAGTCAAGGACTATTTTTTCGAATATCCGGCGGAATCGGGAAGATACTATTGGATGGAAAGGTGAGGATGCAATGCGGATGACAAATGAGGAATACCGGCAGTATGCGCAGCGGCACGCGCCCCGCTCGCCGGTAAAGAAAAACCTGCTCAACGCCTTCTGGATCGGCGGGGTGATCTGCTGCCTGGGCCAGTTCTTTTTGAACCTGTACACCCGTATGGGGCTGGAAGCCCAGGCGGCGGGCACGGCGGAATCCATATCGATGGTATTCATCGGCGCGGCTCTGACAGGTCTCGGGATCTATGATGATATCGCCCGGGTGGCGGGAGCGGGGACTCTGGTGCCGATCACGGGCTTTGCCAACTCTGTGGCGGCCCCCGCGCTGGAATTCAAGACCGAGGGCCTTATCACCGGGACGGCGGCCAAGATGTTCGTGATCGCCGGGCCGGTCATCGTGTACGGCATCAGCGCCAGCGTGGTTTACGGCCTGCTGCTGGTGCTGCTGGGCTGCGGCTGAGAGGAGGGATGGCATGACAAAGAAGCGAAAAGAACGCGCGCCTGCCCCGGTGCCTGATGGGCATGACTGCCGGGCGGGGGACCGGGAGAACGACGGAAGCGGGCGGGAGCGACCATCCGCCCCGGATGGGATCAGCGGAAGCTGGAAATGAGAAAGAGCAGGGGGGAGCTCCTCCTGCTCTTTGCCTCATTCCGGGCTTCAGCCGATACGAGCCGCTTCCTGCTGATACATATCGCGGATCACGGACTGAGCGCACTTGATAAAGCGCCGGATATTTTTATCGCTTTGCCGCCTCTCGCTGGTGGCGATGCCCAGACGGCGGAAGGCCGGCGGATCCAGGGGTACGGACAGCACCGGCTCGGTCATGTCCTGCATGACCAGGTCGGACAGGATGCTCACACCCAGACCGTGGCTCACCATGGAGACGATGGCCGGATCGTCCAGGTTGGTATAGCGGATGCGGGGCGTCACCTTCTCCCGCCCCTGGTTGAAGATGGGGTTGATGTCCAGATCAAAGCCGGCGTTGGGCATCAGGAATTCCCGGCCGGAGAAATCCCGCACGGGAAATGCGACGGTCTCCTGGGCAAAATCCCCGGGCAGGATGGCCACCAGAGGATCGTCCCGCAGGGGCACGTAGTTGAGCCCCTGGCACATGGCCTCGTTATAGCTGACGATGGCGCAGTCCAGCTGGTCGTTCTTGAGCTTGTCGTAGATATCAAGTATGCCGCCCACGTCGATGGTCACGTCCGTGTCCGGGCTGAGGCGGCGGAACTCCGCCAGAATGGCGGGCAGCCACTGCCGGGCCACGCTGCTGTAGGCCCCCAGCCGCAGGGTGGAGAAGCTGCGCTGACGGAGCTTTTCCGCGCTCTGCTCCAGAGCCACGGAGGCGTCCATGAGCTGGCGCATCATGGGCAGCAGTTCCTGCCCGGCGGGGGAAAGGCGGACGCCGTTTTTGCTGCGGACCAGCAGATTGAGACCCAGTTCCACCTCAAGCGAATTCATCATATGGGTCAGGCCGGACTGGGTATAACCAAGCTCCGACGCCGCGGCAGTCAAACTGCCCCGGTCTACGGCGGTAAGCAAAGCGGCAATTTTTTTGATGTCCATTGTTGTATATTTCTCTTTCTTATGTTTGTGTTAATCCATGAGAAAAACTAATTGCTCCTATAATAATGTAGAGTTGGGAAAAAAGCAAGAGGAATGCTGCAATTTGTTCATCAAATCACGGGAAAGAGCCGGCCGCGGTCCATAGGACCAGGCAAAGCAGCCATCGAAACTACAAGCTGCTCTCCGGGAAATTTGCGTGGATCGGCTGATTTCATCGATTCCTCTCCCGGCCCCGTTGCTGTCCCGGGCGCCGCCGGCGGCCAGTTGTTCTTCGCCAGCCCCTGGCCATGGCGGTGTTCCGGATCTTCGCCGCCATGGGCACAGGAAGGAAGTCTGCGTTCCGATCCCTCTGGGGCGGCAATACAAAGCAAAAGAACGGTGATTCGTAAGGAGGTTCCAGGAGACATTTCCTTTCACATTGAAACGAATCGCCATTCTATGACCCCGTTACAGCGGAATTTGAAGCAGAACGCAAGCGTGATCCTGCTTTTGAGGACCGCGCCTTGGACGCGGTCTTTTTCCATATTGTTTTCGTATAACTACCGCATCACTTCAACTTGTTAAATATTTCTCTTTCTTATGCTTAATGACATTCATGAGAAAAATTAATTACATGTATAATAATGTCGCACTTTGAAAAGCGCCGATAGCGTGTTAAGATAAGCATGAAAGTTGCCAGGAAACTGAACCGGCAGATTTCGGAAATCGCGGCGTGAGAGGACACGGCTTGGTTTCGGCAGAGATCGGATGGGAGCCGGGCTTTTTTATTTGGCGGCTTGAGAAAACGAAGAGAAGGAGAGTATTTATGGAAAACAATCGTAGTTCCTGGGGCAGCAACTTAGGTTTTCTGCTTGCTGCCATCGGCTCGGCTGTCGGCCTGGGCAACATCTGGGGCTTCCCCTACAAGATGGGCAAGAGCGGCGGTTTCACATTTTTGATCGTCTATCTGCTGCTGGCGATCTTCGTCGGCATGATCATCATGGTGTCCGAGCTGGCTGTCGGCCGTAAGACCAAGCTGAGCCCCATTGACGCCTACAAGCAGGTGTCCAAGAAGTTCGCATGGATCGGCTGGCTGGCCACCATCGCCCCGTATCTGATCATGACCTTCTACACCGTTCTGGGCGGCTACTGCCTGCAGTACATCGCGCTGAACATGACCAAGCTGAGCTTTGGCAATGCCAGCGTTGGCCTCGACGGCGGCGGCGCTTTCGGCGCCATGCTGACCACCCCCTTCGGCTGCGTGGTGTTCACCATCCTCTTCACGATCATCTGCATGCTGATCGTGCAGGGCGGCGTCTCCGGCGGCATCGAGAAGTTCAACAAGATCGGCATGCCCGCTCTGTTTGTGATGCTGCTCATCATCATTATCCGCTCCCTGACCCTTCCCAATGCCTCGGAAGGCCTGAAGTTCATGTTCGTCCCCGGCTATGCGGTGAAGGCGGGCTTCATTGATTCCGCTCCCGACCTGGTCACCGTTCTCGGCACCGCCGGCGGCCAGATGTTCTTCTCCCTGTCCCTGGCCATGGGCGCCATCTTGACCTATGGCTCCTACCTGGGCAAGGAAGAAAACCTGGTCAAGAACTCTGTGATCATCGTTGCGGCCGATACCCTCATCGCGCTGATGGCCGGTATCGCTGTTATCCCCGCCGCTGTGTCCTATGGCCTGAGCCAGGGCATGGCTCCCGGTGAGATCACCCTGCGCGGCCCCGGCCTGCTGTTCATCACCCTGCAGAACGTGTTCTCCAACATGGGCAAGGTCGGCCCCCTGTTCGGCGTCATCTTCTATGTGCTGGTGCTGATCGCCGCCATCTCCTCTGCCATCTCCCTGATGGAGACCATTGCCGCCCACTGGATCGACAAGGATCTGGCCAAGGGCGAAAATGACACCCGTTCTCAGCGCGTGCTGATCGTATCCCTGCTGATCCTGGTCGGCGCCGTCATCGTCGCGGCCGACGGCCTGGGCGAGAACTTCAGCCCGGCGAGCCTGCTGGGCATCAGCACCGTTCCCACTTTCCTGGACTGCTTCCTGGACTTCTTTGACTGCTGGTCCGAAGGCATTGCCATGCCGCTCGGTGCCATGCTGATGGCCCTGATGATCGGCTGGGAGAAGACTCCCGATCTGGTCCTGGATGAGGTCGCCCACGGCGATCCCTCCGAAGGCTTCAAGAAGTTCTATAAGGTCTGCATCCGCATCGTAGTCCCCATCGTCATGGCCTTCGTGCTGGCCGGTCAGATGATCGACTTCTTCGGCGGCAACCAGGTGATCTGGTACGTCGTTTCGGTCCTGGCTCTGGTGGTGTTCTGGGTCGTCGCTGCCGCGGGCAAGAAGGAAGCCTGAGCATTTTAATGTAACAAGTACATACTTGGCACTCCTGAACGGCCGCGGTCAATTGACCGCGGCTGTTTTTTTGTGCAAGCTGTGCAGCCTGACCAAAAGGCGGAAGAAAAACCTGACATTTTCTTTACAATTCTTGCAATTCATCTCTTGCTGCAATATAATAAAAATGCAGGAATAGTATTAAAAAATAAAATGGAGATTTTTTGAAATTTTCCTTGCGCTTGATGGACAATCGTATTAGAATATTGACTGACAAATAACAAACAAGTGTTGGGACAGGCAGGCATGAAAAGACTGCACATGGAAATACGGGGCATCGTGCAGGGCGTGGGTTTTCGCCCCTTCGTGCACCGGCTTGTGACCGAGTATGGCTTGAACGGCTATATCAAGAATACCTCCTCCGGCGTGGAGCTGGAGCTGGAAGGGGAGCGCCAGGCGCTGGAGAGTTTTGCGGCGGCCTTGCCTGTGCGGGCGCCGAAGCTGGCGGTGATCGAGGAGATCCGGCCCCGTTATCTGGAGGAGACCGTCGGCTATCGGGGCTTCGCCATCCGAAAGAGCAAGACGGAGGCCTTTCGCAATACGCTGATTTCTCCGGACATCTGCATCTGCGACGACTGCCTGCGGGAGCTGCGAGACCCCGGGGACCGGCGTTACCGCTATCCCTTTATCAACTGTACCAACTGCGGGCCCCGCTTTACCATTGTAAAAGACGTACCCTATGACCGGGCGCGGACCTCCATGGGGGCTTTCCCCATGTGTCCCGACTGCGCACGGGAATATCACGATATTGAGAACCGGCGCTATCATGCCCAGCCGGACTGCTGCCCGGTCTGCGGCCCGCGGGTGTTCCTGCTGGACGCGGCGGGGGAAGAGCAGCCCGGTGACCCCATTGAGACCGCAAAGGCCTGGCTGAAGGCCGGGAAGATCCTGGCGGTCAAGGGCCTGGGCGGCATGCATCTGGCCTGCCGCTGCGACGATCCCGCTGTCACGGCGCGGCTGCGGCGCAACAAGCAGCGTGACGAGAAGCCCTTCGCCATCATGTGCCGGGATGCGGAGACGGCGAAGCGCATCTGTAATGTGACCCCGGCGGAGGAAGCCATCCTAAGCGGCTTTCGGCGGCCTATCGTGCTGCTAAAAAAGCGGGAAGCGGGTCTGACCCACTTGAGCGAAAACGGTTTTATCGGCGTGATGCTGCCTTACACTCCGCTGCATGCGCTGCTGTTTGAGGATGGGATCGACATGCTGGTCATGACCAGCGCCAACCTGTCCGACACGCCCATCATGTACCGCAACGAGGAAGCGCTGGAAAAGCTGCAGGGCATCGCCGAGGGCTTCCTGCTGCATGACCGGGACATCCAGACCCGCTGCGACGACTCCCTGTGCTGGGTGCTGGACGGAAAAGAATATCCGGCCCGCCGCTCCCGCGGCTACGTACCCTTCCCGGTGCGTGTGGAGAAAGGGCAAAGCGGCATCCTGGCCTGCGGTGCGGAGCAGAAGGCCAGCTTCTGCCTGACAAAAGGCAATTATGTGTTTCCCAGCCAGCACATTGGGGATCTGAAGAATCTGGAAACGCTGGAGCATTATGAGCGGCAGATCGCCCATTTCCAGCGTCTGTTCGATATCCGGCCGGAGCTGCTGGTCTGCGACCAGCATCCGGACTATATGTCCACCCGCTATGCCCAGGATCGGGCGGAAGCGGAGGGCCTGCCCCTGCTGCAGGTGCAGCATCACCACGCGCACATGGCCGCCTGCATGGCGGACAACGACCTGGACGGACCCTGCATCGGTCTCATATGGGACGGTACCGGCTATGGTACCGACGGAACCACCTGGGGCGGGGAGTGCCTGCTGGGCGGCTACGAGGGCTTTGAGCGGCGCGGCAGCATCCGGCCCATCCCGCTGATCGGAGGAGACCGGGCGGTGAAGGAGCTGGACCGGGTGGCTTTCGCCCTGCTGCGGGATGCCGGCTGCGGCGTTTCTGCCATCAGAAACGCCCCGCTGTACGAAACCATGCTCCAGGCAAAGCTCAATTGTCCGCTGTCCTCCGGCATGGGACGGCTCTTTGACGGGGTGGCCGCCATTCTGGGCATCAAGACGCTGGCCAGCTATGAGGGCCAGGGCGCGGTGCTGCTGGAGGCTGCGGCCGCAGAGGACGAGGACGCTTATCCCGTGGTGCTGGAGGGGGAGCCGCTGCGCTTTGACTGGCGGCCCATGATCCGGCAGATTGTGAGCGAAAAGGAACAGGGGGTGCCGACAGGCATCCTGGCGGCACGCTTTATGAATACGCTGATCCGGATGGCCGCCGATATGGCCGGGCAGATTGCCCGGAAGACCGGCGTGAAAGACGTGGTGCTCTCCGGCGGCAGCTTCCAGAACATGTATATCATGCACAGGCTGCCGGACAAACTAAGGGAACAGGGCCTGCGGCCCTGGCACCACAGCCGCGTTTCCGCCAACGACGAGGGCCTGTCCCTTGGCCAGGCGATGATCGCGGCCAGACAGATGCAGAAAAAGGACGGATAAAGGACGGATAAGATATGTGTCTTGCGGTGCCTTTACAATTGATCGAAGTGAACGGCAAGGAGGCTGTGGGGGAGGCCATGGGCATGCGCCGCACGGTGCGGGTGGATTTTATCCCCGAGCCGAAGATCGGCGACTATGTGATCGTCCACGCGGGCTTTGCCATCGAGCGCCTGCCGGAGCAGCAGGCGCGTGAAGACCTGGAAGCCTGGGAGGAGCTGAAAGATGTCCTCGTTTGACGCGCAGAAGCTGGTCCGGGCCATCCACGCGCTGGACATGCCTCCGGTGCAGATCATGGAGGTCTGCGGCACCCACACCATGGCCATCGCGGAGGCGGGCATCAAGTCTGTGCTTCCGGAGCAGGTGAAGCTGCTCAGCGGGCCGGGCTGCCCGGTCTGTGTTACCCCGGCGGAGGTCATCGATTCCATTCTGAATCTGGCCATGGAGCCGGAGGTGATCATCGCCTCCTACGGCGACATGCTCCGGGTCCCCGGCAGTCAGCCGGGAGACAGCCTGCAGCGGCGCCGCGCATTGGGCGCCCGGGTGGAGATGGTCTACTCCCCGGTGGACGCGGTGGAGTTGGCAAAACAGAACCCGAACCGGGAAGTGGTTTTCCTGGGCGTGGGCTTTGAGACCACCGCCCCCGGTACCGCGGCTGCGGTGCTGACGGCGCAGGAACAGCAGGTGGGGAATTTTTCCGTCTGGTCCATGCTGAAAACCGTGGAACCGGCTCTGCGGGCCCTGATGGCCATGGAGGATTTTGCGGTGCAGGGCTTCCTGTGCCCCGGCCATGTGGCCACCATCATCGGCGAAAAAGGTTTTTCCTTCCTGCCGGCGGAATATGGGATGCCGGCGGTGATCTCCGGCTTTGAGCCGGAGGATATCCTGCTTTCCATCTATCTGCTGCTGCGGCAGATCCGGGAGGGCAGGCCCCGGGTGCAGAACGAGTATACCCGCGCCGTGTCCGCGGCGGGCAATACCCTGGCCCAGGGGATCATGGCGAACTGCTTTATACCGCGCACCGATTTGTGGCGCGGTCTTGGACAGATCGAAGCGAGCGGCCTGGGCCTGTGCGCTAAGTTCAGCGCCTATGATGCGGAAAAGAAATTCGGCGTCGAGCATCTGCCCGCGCCCCGGCCAACGGCCTGCCGCTGCGGCCAGGTCATCACCGGGCGGCACGGCCCGGCGGAATGCCCGCTGTTCGGCACACGCTGCACCCCGGAGGACCCGGTGGGACCCTGTATGGTGTCCTCGGAAGGGGCCTGCGCGGCGGCCTATAAATATCAGACGGTGTAAGCATGGACGAGATCATTACATTGGATTACGGCAGCGGGGGGAAGAAAACCTCCCGGCTGATCGAAGAAAAGATTCTCCCGGCGCTGGACAATCCGGCCCTGCGCCAGCTGGGCGACGGCGCGGTCCTGCCGGGCGGGGAGCAGCTGGTGTTTTCCACAGACAGCTTTGTGGTCAGCCCCCTGTTTTTCCCTGGCGGAGATATCGGAAAGCTCTCTGTCTGCGGAACGGTGAACGATATCGCCATGTGCGGCGGCGTTCCCAAATATCTCAGCTGCGCCTTCATTTTGGAGGAGGGCTTCCCTCTGAAGGAGCTGGAGCGCATCATCGCCGCCATGCACGATGCGGCGGAGGCCGCGGGCGTGCAGGTAGTCACCGGCGACACCAAGGTGGTGGAGCGGGGAAGAGGCGACGGCATCTATATCAACACCGCCGGGATCGGCGTATTGAAATATCCCGGGCTCAGCCCCGGAGCCATCCGGGACGGGGACGCGGTGATCGTCTCCGGCACCGTGGGGGACCACGGTACCGCCGTGATGCTGGCGCGAAGCGGCATGGCCCAGGGGGATATCCGATCCGACTGCGCTCCGCTGCATAAGCTGGCGGAGGCGATCCTGTCCCTGAACGCCGGGGCACGGGTGCTGCGGGACCCAACCCGGGGCGGCGTGGCCACCACCCTCAACGAGTTCGTGGAGGGCGGAACGCTCGGCATTGAGCTGCAGGACGGGGCGATCCCCGTAAACGGCGCGGTGCGGGCGGCCTGCGATATGCTGGGTCTGGACCCGCTGTACTGCGCCAACGAGGGCAAGCTCCTGGCAGTGGTGCCCCGGGAGAACGCGGACGCCGTGTTAAGCGCCATGCGCGCCCTGCCGGAGGGGAAGGACGCCGCCGTCATCGGCAGCGTGACGGCCCGCTATCCGGGCAAGGTGGTCATGCAGACGGCCCTGGGCGGCAGGCGGATCCTGCAGAAGCTGAGCGGCGCCCAGCTTCCCAGAATATGTTAGCAAACTTTTTTAAATAAAAACGCATCTAAATGAGAGGTGATCAGTTTGCAGGAGTACAAACGCATCGACATTAGCAAGGACCAGATCGTCCCCATCGCAGAGCGAATGCGCAAGGAGAACCGCTACCTGGTGATGATCCACGCCTTCATCAACACGGAGGGCCAGATGGACATCTCATGGGATTATGCAGTGAACCCGGCGGTGGAATCCTACCATGTGGTAGGGGAAACCACGGTTCCCTCCATTGGCGAGATCTACGATGTGGCGGCAATCTGGCCCGAACGGGAGCTCAACGAGCTGTTCAACATTCAGTTCGAGGGGCTTGACACCTCCAAGCGGCTCTTCCTGCCGGAAGACATGCTGGAGACACAGGGCAGGGGCCAGATCATGGTGACACCCTTGTCCGAACTGGTGGAGAAGAACAGGAAGGAGGCCGAGCAATGAGTTATATCGTGCCCATCGGACCGTACCATCCAGCCTTGGAGGAGCCGGTCCACGCCAAGCTCTATACCGAGGGCGAGGTGATCAAGGACGCGGAGGTCTTTGTAGGCTATAACCATCGCGGCATCGAGAAGCTGGCGACCGAGCGCAACGCCATCCAGACCCTTGTGCTGGTGGAACGTGTGTGCGGTATCTGTTCTCATTCCCACGCGCTGACCTACGCCATGGCGGTGGAGGCAATCAACGGTATCGAGGTGCCCAAGCGCGGCGAGTATATCCGCGTGATCACCGCGGAACTGGAGCGGCTGCACTCCCACTTCCTGTGGCTGGGCATAGCCTGCCACATCATCGGCCATGACAGCATGTTCATGCACATCTGGGACGAGCGCGAGCTGGTCATGGATCTGCTGGAGAAGATGACCGGCAACCGTGTCAACTACGCCATGGTCACCATCGGCGGTTCCCGCCGGGATATCAGCGACGACTTGCGCCGGGAGATCCTGGACGCCTGCGTCAAGCTGAAGGGCCCCCTGGACCGTATCGTGGAGATCGCCCTGACCGACAAGACCATCGCCATGCGCACCAAGGGCGTGGGCGTCCTGACAAAGGAAGACGCGCTCCGCCTGGGCGCTGTGGGTCCCCATGCAAGAGCCTCCGGCGTGAACATCGACGTGCGGCGTGACGCCCCCTACTGTTCCTACGGTGATTTCGAGTTCGACATCCCCGTGGTGGACAGCGGCGACGTTTTTGCCCGCGTGGTGGTCCGTGCGCTGGAATGCTACGAGAGCATCAAGATCCTGCAGCAGGCCCTGGAGAATCTGCCGGCCACACCCATCAACCTGGGCAACAAGCTGGTGAAGATCAAAGAGGGCCAGGTGGTGGCCAGACACGAGGCGCCCCGCGGCCAGCTGAGCCACATGGTGGTGGGCAACAACAGCCTGACCAATTACCGCGTGTCCATCCATGTACCCAGCTATAAGAACACGCCTACGGTGCCGCACATGCTGCGGGGCAACACCGTGGCCGACGCAGGGCTCATCATCGCCAGCATCGACCCCTGCTTCAGCTGCCTGGACCGCTGAGGCATGCACGAGCTGGCGCTGACGGAGGGGATCATCCGCATCGTGGAATCCGAGCAGGAAAAGAGCGGGTTCCGGCGGGTTTTGGAGATCCGCCTTCGCATCGGCGAGTATTCCGGCGTGGTCCCGTCCTGCATCCGGGAATTCTTTCCCATTGCGGCGAAGGGCTCCGCTGCGGAGAACGCGGTGCTGGAACTGGAAACGGTTCCCGCCGCCTTCGAATGCTTTGACTGCGGCTATACAGGCCCCCTGCAAAAGGGCTCGGCCTGCTGCCCCCGGTGTCAAAGTACCGCGATCCGGATGGTCGCCGGCAGAGAATTCTACGTAGACAGTCTGAAAGTTGAATGAGATAAGAAAGGAAAGGGGAGATCCACCTTGCAAAAAACAAAGTTCCCCGCAGTGTTAGCCACCTTCGTGCTGTGCTATGCCTTCTGGATATTGCTGACCTGGTCCTTCTCAGCCCAGGAGCTGGCGGCCGGCGCGATCGTGAGTCTGGCGGCGGCGCTGTTCTCCGCCCGCTTCTTTATCCATGACAAGGCCTTCTGGTTTTTGAGACCTGCAAGGCTGGGGGCCCTGATCGCCTATGTCTTCATCTTCCTGGGTGAACTGATCAAGGCCAATGTGGATATGGCGAAGCGCTGCTTCGGCGGGTGCAAGAACATTGACCCGGGGGTGATCCGGGTCCCGGTCGGCCTGAAGGGCGATTATGCCCAGGCCATGCTTGCCAATTCCATCACCCTGACTCCCGGTACCATTACGCTGGATATCGCCGAGGACCAGGAGGGGCAGGCGTATTATTACATCCATTGGATTGACGTGCAGTCCACCGACCCGGACCAGGCCGGTGAGATGATCAAGGGCAATCTGGAGAGAGGCATAAGGAGGATTTGGGAATGATTGATCTTTTGATTTTCGCAGTCCTGCTGGGCGCTCTGGCCATTGCGCACTTCTACCGGCTCATCAAGGGCCCCACGGCGGCGGATCGTATGGTCGCCGGTGACAACATGGATATTCTGATCTCCTGTGCCATGGTGCTCTACTCCCTCTACAGCGGGCGCGGCATTTATCTGGACATTGCCATCATCAGCGCCATGCTGGGCATCATCGACACCATGCTGGTGGGCCGCTATCTGGATACGGGGAGGTGGCATAAGAGATGACTGCGCTTCGTATTGTGATCGACCTGCTGATCGCCGTCGGCGCGATCTTTGCCCTGGCTGGTACTATTGGCGTCAATAAGATGCCGGACACCTTCAGCCGCATGCAGGCCAGTACCTGTACCTCCACACTGGGCGTGGTGGGTGTCTGCCTGGGCGCGCTGCTGTATGCCATTTTCTTCAAACAGGACCCTGCTACCGCCATAAAGGTCGTGGTCATCGGCCTGCTGGTGATCACCATCAATCCGGTGGGCGCCCATGCGATTATGAAGGGCGCGTATCGCCATGGTGTCCGTCCTGACAAGGAAATGAAGATCGATGATTTCAGGAGGGATTTCGATGAGTAATCTTGTAGTAGTCCTGGATATTCTGGTGATCCTGGGCATGGTCGTATCCGCGATTCTCGCGGTGCACTTCGAAAAGCTCCTGTCCTCGGTCATCGCGCTGGGCGTTACCGGCATTTTCGCGGCGGCGGCATTTCTGCTGATGCACGCGCCGGACGTGGCCATTTCCGAAGCCGCCGTCGGCGCCGCCCTCACGCCGCTGATCTTCATCGTCACACTCAAAAAGATACGGGGAGGGGACGATAAATGAAAAAATTTCTCACCTGGGTCTGTCTGGGTGCGCTGCTGATAGCGGTACTGGCCGGCGGCTTTGCCATGGGTAAGTTCACCCGTACCTATGACGGCTCCAAGGCGACGGTCCCTGTCGCCAAGCTGCAGCAGGAGCCTGACAGCTATGACGATTCCACCGCCGATGGCGCGGCTGCGGCCATCGTACAGCAGAACCTGGCCAAGACCCACGCGGTCAACGACGTCACATCGATCGTGTTTGACTTCCGTGGCTATGACACCATGGGTGAGGCCATTATACTAGTAACTGCCGTGGCGGGAGTCACTGTTCTTCTGCGGAAAACCGCGGCAGAGAAAGAGGAGGACCGAAAACGTGGACAACAATGAACTGACTGTCAAGCGTGTGATCCAGCGCTGCGGCTGCGATAAGGTTCTGCCCCTGTGTCTGGTCTACATGTTTTACATCATGCTGCATGGGCATCTGTCTCCCGGCGGCGGTTTCCAGGGTGGAATCTTGACGGTAGCTTTGGTGCTCCTGATTTATCTTGGCCATGGTTATCAGGCGACAAAAAAGGTCTTGGTTCCGGATGCCATGCGCACACTGGAAGGCGTTTCCATGGTAATCTATATTATGTTGGCGATGTTTGGCATTCTCTTTGGTGTTCGCTTCTGTGAAAATGTCTTTGCTTTCCATGGTGATATTGGAGCACTCTTCAGTTCCGGAACAGTGTTCTGGATGGGAGAGACGGTGGCCTTTGAGGTGTTGACAAGCGCTACGGTGTTGTCCATCGGCATGCTGAGTGTCCTGTTCCCGCAGGATATCGACAATCTGAAGTGAGGTGGACGTTATGATTACATTCAACTATCTTGCTTCCTTTTTCCTGATCGTTCTGGGGATTTACACCATCGTAGTCAAGTATAATCTGGTCAAGACGGTGATCGGCATGTGCATCATGGACTACGGTGTGAACCTGCTGATCATCTCGGTGGGCTTCAATCCCGGCGGAACGGCCCCCATTTTCACCGAAGGGGAATTGACTGCCGCCAGCTACTTTGTAGATCCCATCCCCCAGGCCCTGACGCTGACCAGCATCGTTATCGGCGCCTGCGTCACGGCCATGACCCTGGCCCTGGTCATCAAGCTCGAGGAGAGCTATGAGACCCTGGATACCCGGGAGATAAGGAGGCTGAGAGGATGAGTATTTTCAGCTATCAGCACTTCCCGGTGTATGCGATCATGGTGCTGTTCCTGGGCGCCTTCCTGATCGCGGCCATCGGCCGGAAAGCGCCCGTGCGCCATTGCCTCGCAGTGCTCGCCTCCGGCGCCAGCCTGGCCTTCATGATCGCGCTGATCCAGCCCGTCATGCTGGGCGGTGAGATCATCGCCTACTGGATGGGCAACCGCGTCCCCGCCGGCGGCTATGCCATCGGCATCGCCCTGGAAGTGGACGCCCTGGGCCTGTTCTTTGGCCTGGTGGTGACCCTGGCTCTGTTTGCCTCGGTTATTTACAGCATCCGCTATATGGCACATGACGATAATCAGGAGCAATACTATATCCTGCTGTTGGTGCTCATCGGCGGCGTGCTGGGTCTGATTCTCTCCGGCGACATGTTCAACATGTACATCATGGTGGAGATCATGACCATCTCGGCGGTGGCTTTGACAGCCTTCCGCCATAAGGTCTTCGGCGCGCTGGAAGCGGCCTTCAAGTACATGGTGGTGGGCGGCATCGGTTCCACCTGTATCCTGGCAGGCGTGATCATCCTCTACGCCCAGGCCCATACGCTGAACTTTGCACAGCTGGCCGCACTCATCCCCGGCAATCTGAACACTGCCACCAAGGTGGCCTTCGCCCTGCTGTTCATCGGCTTCAGCACCAAGGCCTTCATCGTACCCTTCCATCCCCTGGCGGCCGACGCCCATGGCGCTGCGCCCGCTTCGATCTCCCTGCTGATCTCCGGCGTGCTGACCAAGTCCGGTGTCTATGGCCTGATTCGTCTGACCTATGTGCTGTTCCAGACCATGAACCTGGGCACCATGCAGTTCTGGCTGGTGTTCATCGGCTCGGTGAGCATGTTCGTATGCGTCACCATGGCCTTGGCCCAGCATGACTTCAAGCGTCTGCTGGCCTTCCACTCCATCTCCCAGATCGGCTACGTGCTGTCGGCGGTGGGCCTGTGCACGGCCATGGGCATCTCCTCCGGCCTGTACCACGCCATGAACCACACCCTGTTCAAGGGCCTGCTGTTCCTTGCGGCCGGCGCTGTGCTGCATGAGACCGGCACCACGGATCTGGACAAGCTGGGCGGCCTTTCCAAGAAAATGCCCCATACCACGGTCCTGTTCCTGATCGGCGCCGCATCCATCAGCGGCATCCCGCCCTTCAACGGCTTCGCCTCCAAGTGGATGGTCTATCAGGCCACCTATATGAAGGCTGTGGAGAGCGGCAACATCGGCTTCCTGCTGGTGACCATCATCGCGCTGGTCACCTCCACCCTGACCCTGGCCTCCTTCGTCAAGGTCACGCAGTCGGTCTTCTTCGGCCAGCTGCCCAAGGAATATGAGAACGTGAAGGAAGTCCCCTTCGGCATGCGTCTGGCCATGGGCATCCTGGCCCTGCTGTGCGTGCTCACCGGCCTGTTCCCGGGCCTGGTCACCACCTATCTGACCGAACCTGCCACCCGCGCGGTGTTCAATGCGGGCGGCTACATAAACGCCATGATGGGCAGCGGCTATGCCGAGAGCGTCATGGGCGCCAACGCCCCCGCGGCCCAGGCGGTCAACTTTGCCGAGGTCGGCGTCTGGAGTCCCATCTCCTGGCTGTGCATCCTGATGATCGCGCTGCTGGCCATCTGCATCGTGGCCTTGAGCAGCAAGTATGATCGGGTCAGCGAGAACCAGGGCGCCAAGGTCGAAGGCAAGTATGACCTGTTCTTCGGCGGTGAGCGGAGCGTGTACTCCCAGGTGGGCGGCGACGACCTGTTCTGGGGCTTCAAGCACAATTGGAGACATTATTTCGGCTTCATGCATGAGCTGCACAGCGGCGTGGTCAACGACTATGCCCTGTGGGCGGTCGTGGCCCTGGCCCTGGCCCTGCTCTATGCCATGATCGTATTGTAAGGAGGTGGGAAGCATGAGTTTAGTTATGGATGCGATCAAGTATCTGGTGTACATTCTGGTATTCCCCGGCTTCCTGTTCTGCTTCCTGTCCGGCCTGCTGCTGTGCGGCATTGACCGCAAGATCGTGGCCAGAATGCAGAAGCGCGTGGGTCCCCCGGTACTGCAGCCCTTCTATGATTTCTTCAAGCTCTGCGGCAAGGAGACCATCGTCCCCGCCGCAGCCTCCCGGACCACCTTCCTGCTGGCCCCGCTGGTGGGTCTGGCGGCCCTGGTGGTGATCCAGCTGTTCATTCCCGTATTCAATTTCAGCGCCTTCTCCGGCGTGGCGGATATCATCGTGATCCTCTATCTGCTGCTGATCCCGGCCCTGTCCATCATCATGGGCGGCGCGGCTTCCGGCTCCCCCTACGCGGGCGTGGGCCTGAGCCGTGAGATGGTCACCATCATCTCCGTGGAGCTTCCCCTGGTCTTGGTCCTGCTGGCGGTGGGCAAGGTAGTCGGCAACGCCATGGGCACCGGCCTCTGCTTCTCCCTGACGCAGATCGTGGCCTGGCAGGCGGAGCATGGCAGCCTGATCGCCACGCCCAGCATGATCGTCGCGGCCATCGCCATGCTGATGGTGATCCCCGGCGAGACCGGGAACCACCCCTTTGACGCGGCGGAGGCGGAGACCGAGATCTGCGAAGGCATGCTGGCTGAATACAGCGGCGCGCCCCTGGGCGTGTACAAGCTGAGCCACGCGGTCAAGATGCTCACCATGACCAGCCTCTTTGTGGCGCTGTTCCTGGGCGGCATCGGCGGCGGCATCGACAGGATGCTGCTCAGCTGGGGGCTGACCGGCGGTGCTGCCGGCGTGATAGCGGTGCTGATCGGGATCGTAGTACTGTTCGTGCTCTGCGCGATCATCACCATCATCAGCATTTCCCTGATCCACGCCGCGACGGCCAGACTCCGCATCGAGCAGATCTTCAAGTACTACTGGACCGTGGTCACGGGCCTTGCTGTCATCAGCTTGGTCCTTGCCTGGTACGGGATGTAAGGAGGGTGCGCATGTTTAAGAAACTTATCGAAGAGAGCACCGGCAAATCCCCGTGGCTCTTCCACATCAATGCCGGCTCCTGCAACGGCTGTGACATCGAGCTGGTCGCGGTCCTGACTCCGCGCTTTGACGCGGAGCGTCTGGGCTTCAAGCTGACGGGCAGCCCCCGTCATGCGGATATCGTGGTGGTCACGGGTCCTGTCACGAATCAGTCTCTGCCCCGTGTGCTGCGGGCCATCTCCCAGGTACCGGAACCCCGCTGCATCGTCACCATGGGCTCCTGCCCCCAGTCCGGCAACGTGTTCCGCGGGAGCTACTCCGTCGCGGGTCCGCTGTCCAAGTACGTGCATGTGGACGTGGACGTGGCGGGCTGCGCCTGCAAGCCTGAGGCGGTGATCGACGGGCTGGCCCTGGCCACCCAGATCCTGGCGGAAAAAAGGAGGGCAATGAAGTAATGGATATCCCGTTTGTGAGAGAGGCCATATCCCAACTTTTCTCGAAGCCGAGCACGGTTCTGTACCCCGTGGTCCCTGTAGAGGCGGCGCCCAATTATCGCGGACGCATCGCCTATCACCCGGAGAAGTGCATCAACTGCGGCATGTGTGAGCGCGTCTGCGCCGGCAACGCCATCACCACTGTGGTGGAGAAGACGGAGGAGGGCGACAAGGTCACCCGCACCTTCAACCTGGGTTCCTGCACCTTCTGCGCTACCTGCATGGACTTCTGCCACGGCGCCATCGAGTTCACTACGGACTACCACATGATCGCCACCAAGGAGGAGGATCTGCTGGTCATCGGGACCCACATCCGCAAGCCGCCCGCCAAGAAGGCCCCGCCCAAGCCGGCGGCCCCCGCGGCGGAAGCCAAGCCTGCGGAAGCCAAACCCGCCGAGGACAAGGCGGCTGCCCCCGCTGAGGCGGCGCCCGCTGTCCAGCCGCGGGACGACGGCAAGCCGGTCCAGGATCCGTCCAAGTGCGTCTACTGCACCATCTGCGCAAAGAAGTGCCCGGCGGGCGCTCTGGAAGTAGATCGGGCCAACAAGACCTGGAAGCTGGACGAGGACCTGTGCGTGGGCTGCGGCACCTGTGCCGAGAACTGCCCCAAGAAATGCATCATCATCTAAAGCGAAAATACAGAAAAGAAGCCATCACCTGTCAAAAGGTGATGGCTTCTTTGCCGTGAAGGGAAGAACTCTTATTCCGCTGGCGCGCCGGCCAGCAGCTTTTCCGCCATGCGGCGGCTGCCCAGGACCCATACCAGATCGCCGTTTTGCATGGTCATGCTGATATCCGGCTGCAGGATGGGCAGCTTGTCCCGCTGCACCCCCAGGATCATGCAGTCATAGCGCTCCCGCAGGCCGCTGTCCCGGATGCTTTTGCCCCGCAGGGCGGAGTCCTTATCCACCGGGAGTGCAAAGGCGTAGACGTCTGTGGCCTCGTCGCGCTGCCCGGCGGTAAATTGCCGCAGACTGGGCAGCTCCATGGCCTCCTGGATGCCCAGACTCAGCCGCAGGGAGCGGAGGTCCTCCGCACGGCCCAGCAGGTACAGCTGGTCGCCCATGCGCAGCTCCAGATTGCCGGAGGGCATGTTGAAGGTACGGCGGCCTCGGGTGACCTTTATAACGTTCACACTGAACTGGCGGCCCCACTCCAACTGCCGCAGCGATTTGCCCGCCAGCGCTTCCGCGCATTCGATCTGCTCCACATAGAGTTTTTCGTCCAGCCACTCGATATCGTCGTCCCGGCCCCGCTGCAGGTTCCGCTCGTTGAAATTGGCCATGAAGCGGGCCTCGGCTGAGATATAGGCGGAGGACATCCATCCGCTCCGATAGATCAGATACATGACCAGCGTCACAATCAGCAGCAGCCAGCCGCCGCCCACATGCAGCAGCTCCTGCAGCGGGAAGAAGGCCAGCAGCACGATCAGCACGAAACGCAGAGCGGTCAGGGTCACCAGCGGCAGCCGGTAGCGGCGGTCCTTGACCCAGAGGGTCGTGTATTCGGTGGAGTGCAGGTCCAGCATGGGGCGGATGAAGAGACCCACTCCCAGGATGCAGAAGCCGGCACAGAGAAAGCGGATGGGCCGGTCGTCCAGGGGCGTCCTCGTCAGCAGCGGGTGCAGCACATACTGGCCAATCAGGGACACCCCTGCCATCAGGGCGCCGAAGAGCACAGTGCGTTTCAGATAGCGGCGCAGGAACAGCAGCCAGTCGCTGTCCTGGGCTTTTTCGCCGTCATCGTCGCCGGTGTAGTGCTCCAGCTTGTCGGCCAGCTTCGCGGGCAGGGCCTTATGGATCAATGAATATATACGGTCCGCGCTTTTGATGAAGGTGGGCGTGGTCAGAGTGGTGACGACGGAGACCGCCACGATGATGGGATACACATAGTCCGCGATTACGCCCAGGGACATGCCCAACGACGCGATGATGAAGGCAAACTCACCGATCTGCGCCAGGGAGCAGCCGCAGTGGACGGCGTTTTTCAGAGACTGACCGGAGAGCAGCACCCCCAGGGAGGAGATCACCAGCTTGCCGATGATCGTCACCACGGCGATGATCAGGATGGGCAGGGCGTAGCGCAGCAGCATGGACGGGTCGATCATCATGCCTACCGACAGGAAGAACACCGAGCCGAACAGGTCCTTGATGCCGCCCGTCAGATGCTCCACCCGCTCGGCGTGTACGGTGCCTGCCAGCAGTGAGCCCGCCAGGAAGGCCCCCAGCGCGGAAGAAAAGCCCAGGGCCTCCGCAAGCAGCACCATGCCGAAGCAGATACCAAGGGAGACCAGCAGGAGCGTCTCGTCGTTCATGAAGGCCGCCGCCCGCCGCAGCAGGGAGGGGAGGATGTAGATCCCCAGGATCAGCCACAGCATCAGATACAGCACCAGCTCGCCCAATTGCAGCGCCAGGGCAGAGCCGGAAATGCTCTGGCTGATGGATACTGTGGACAGGATGATCATCATGAAGATCCCGGCGATATCCTCGATCACCAGAGTGCCGAAGACCAGCTGGGCAAAGTTTTCCTGCCGCACGCCCAGCTCATCAAAGGCCTTGATGATGATGGTGGTGGAGCTCATGGAGAGCATGCCGCCCAGGAAAATGCTGTCCATGGTGGCCCAGCCCATGGCCTGCCCGGTCAGAAATCCCAGCAACAGCATGCCCACCACCTCGGTCAGGGCTGTGACGATGGCGGTGCCGCCCACACTTGCCAGCTTGTGGAGGTTGAATTCCAGACCCAGACCGAACATCAGCACGATGATGCCGATCTCACTCCAGGTCTCGATGGAGGCCGCGTCGGCCACTGTGAAGAAATAGGGCATGTAGGGGCCCACCAGGAAGCCCGCCAATATGTAACCCAGCACCAGAGGCTGTTTGAGTCGTTTGAAGATCACAGTCACCACGCCGGCGGTCAGCAGCATGATGGCAAGATCGGAGATCAGTTTTGGCATAAAGCCGTTCCTTTCTATGGTAAGAGCATTGTTTTTAACACAATCATTATAACACCTGCCGATAAGAAAGACACGACCATTCTGTAAACTCTGACAGAATACGGTGAAGAAAGTGCAAATAATCGGCCCCGGTGCCGTCCCCGTAGGGGACGGCACCGGCGGGTGCTTGCAATTTGCCCATGGCGTGATATAATGAGCCCGCTTGTTTGGTTACAAACGGAAGGGGAGGACTCACTTGCTCGTACCTGTTTTCTTGTTTATACTGGGGCTGGTGCTGCTCATCAAGGGCGGTGACTGGTTCGTGGACGGCGCCACCGGGATCGCACGCCGTTTCCACGTGCCGGAACTGCTGATCGGCGCCACCGTGGTGTCCATCGGCACCACCCTGCCGGAGGTCATGGTGTCCACCACCTCGGCCCTGGAGGGCCATGGGGAGATCGCCTACGGCAACGCTATCGGCTCGGTCATCTGCAACACCGCTCTGATCGCGGCACTGACCATCGCGGTGCGCCCCGGAAAGGCAGACACCAAAAGCCTCAAAACGCCGGTGATCTTTTTCTTCACAGCTGCGGTTTTCTATGCGGTCAACGCCTATTTTATCGGTGATTTCACCCGCATCTTCGGTCTGCTGATGCTGCTGCTCTTCGTGATCTATATGATCATGACGGTGCGGCAGATGAAAAACAGCCCAGCGGAAACGCCCGCTGAAGAAGGGGAGAGCATGGACCTGAGAAAGGCGCTGCTGCTTCTTGTGGTGGGCGCGGCCCTGATCGCTGTGGGCGCAAAGCTGCTTGTGGATAACGGAACGCTGATCGCGCAGATGCTGGGCGTGCCGGAATCCGTCATCGCGCTGACCTTCGTGGCCCTGGGCACCTCTCTGCCGGAGCTGGTCACCGCCATCACATCGCTGGTGAAGGGCCACAGCGCCCTGTCTCTGGGCAATGTGATCGGCGCCAATCTCTTCAACCTGGTGCTGGTCTGCGGCGTGTCCATCAGCCTGGCGCCCTTCCAGCTGCCCTCCAGCGCCATGCTCTTCGGGCACAATGCGTCCCTGGTGCTGGACCTGCCGGTCATGTTCCTTGTGATGCTGCTGCTGACGGTCCCAGCCCTGGCCAGAGGGAAGTTGTCCCGGTTTCAGGGGATCCTGCTGCTGCTGATCTACGCGGCCTTTTGCACGATCCAATTTGTTATGTAATATAAAAGCTCCGAGGCGAATGCCTCGGAGCTTTTAACTTGTGAGAGGATCAGACCTCTATCAGTTCGTACTCACGGGAGCCGAAGCCCAAGTCCGCGGCGGCCTCAATGGTGTGAATGCCGTTGCGGCTCTCGATGCGCTTGATGAGCTTGGCCTTACCGGGATCGTCGGAACTGTAGACCATATCAACGCAGGCCTGGTCGATGGCGATAGGATCCAGAGAGGCCAGAATGCCGATGTCCTTCATACAGGGAGGCGCGGCGTTGCCGACGCAATCGCAGTCCACAGACAGGTTCTTCGCCACATTGATGAAAGCGATCTTGCCCTTGAAATGCTCCACCACGGAAGACGCAGCGTCAGCCATGGCCTCGGGGAAGACCACATTGCTGGCGTGCTTTTTCCAGGCGTCAATGTTATCGTTGGAAGCGCCGCCGGAGTGGATCAGCGCCTTGCCCTTGGCAGAGGCGCAGCCGATGGACAGCTGCTTGAGCGCGCCGCCGTAGCCGCCCTGGGGATGCCCCTTGAAGTGGGCCAGCACCAGCATGGAGTCGTAGTTTTCAATGTTCTTGCCCAGATGGTTCTCCTTGAGGATCTTGCCGTTGGGGATGGGCCAGACCACGTCCGGACCCTCGGCGTCCATCAGATCCACGTCAAAGACCTTGCTCCAGCCGTGATACTCAATCAGCTGCAGGTGGGACTCGGTGTGGTCGCGCACGCCGCCGAAGGCCTTGACTTCCTCCACCATGGGCTTCCAGAAGTCGGGACGCAGAAAGTTCTGATTGCCCTTCTCGCCGGAATGCACCTTGACGGCCACCTTGCCGGGCAGCTCGATGCCCAGCAGCTTAAACAGCTCAACTACCTTTTCAGGCGTGATTTCTTTGGTAAAATAAACCTTGGATGCCATACACTGTCACCTCTCATAAAGTATCAAGTTTGGCAGCGAATGATTCTTTGAATCATTCGCCCGATGCTCATTGCAATGAATATATGGCAAAACAGCAGGGCTGTTTTGCTGCGCCGCAAAGCGACGCGGCGAAAAGCTTTTTGGCTTTTCGCTATCATATAGTCATTATAGCGGAAAGGGACAGCAGAGACAAGTATTATTACTCATCATCGTAACGGCCGTTTCTCTTCAGGATAAACAGCGAAACGCAGGCTGCCAGCAGGACAGCGGCCAGGACCAGGATCAGCACGATGATTCCCGTGTGGCTGCGGGCGGCGGAGGAATTACTCTGCGGCGCGGGGGTGGTCACTACCGCCGGGTTAGACCCGCCGGAGGACGGCTCGTTATTTTGCGCCGCGGCATTGCCGCCGGCCTGCCCGGCGGTCCCGCCCTGCTGGCCGCCGCCGTCACTTACGATGTTGGCCTGCCCGTCCTGCCCGCCCTGGCCGCCGGAGGGGGCGGAAGTGGGCGCAGGCGTCGGCGCGGCGGGATATTCCACAGCGGCGACTGCGGAATTTACATGGGTGCTTTCCCGTGTGGCGTCCGCGCTCCACACGTTCACATAGTAGTAGGTGGTCCCGGTGGTCTCGGGCGGCGTGTAGCTGGAGGAGGTGGCGCCGCTGATAGGGGTTCCGCCGGAATTCTTGTTGGTGTCGTTTTTATACCACTGATACCGCAGGGTATTGGCACCGTCCGGGGCGGAAGCCGTCACGGAGAGAGTCGTGGTTTTCCCGCGCTCCAGGCTCGCGCCGCTGGGCTGCGTGGTGATGCTGGGGGTATGCATCGTTTCGCTGATGACGGTGATGCGAGCGCCGTTGGAGAAGGCACGGTTGGTTTTATCTGTCCCGAAGAAGCGGGCTTCCGCAAACCAGCCGTCCAGCGAATAGGGGATGTTGGACAGGATCAGCGTGGTATCGCTGGCGTCACCCTCCACTTCCACATCCAGACCGGCGAAATGGCCCAGGGCCTGGGAGGAGGTGTAGTAATCGTCTGTGGCCGGATTGTACAGGCCCCAGTTAAAGCTGTCGGCGTTTTCGGCCCGGGCAACGAACAGGGCCCGGCCCCCTTCCTCCACCGTTTCACCGGTGGGATGCTTGGTGATGGTGACCTCGCCGTTGTTGATCACAGCGGGGACGACGGGATTGGTGCCGTTGTCCGTGACGACGGTGGCCTGCTGCCCGGAACTGTTCTGGCTGCCTTCGGCGCTGACGTTGATCGTGACCGTGTAGGTATCGGTGCCGCCGTCCTTCTTCTCGGCAATGGTCTGCAGCGTGTAGGTGCCTGTGGTGGTCGGCGTGCCGAAGATCTTAAAGCCGTTTGTGACAGTGCCGAAGACCAGGCCGGGGCATTCGCCGCGGATCTGCATGGACTTGAGCTCGGCGTTTATCGTCTCGGAGTACTCAAACTCCTTTCCGATAGTGGCGGAGACGGTGACGTTTTTATCAGCGTGAGCGGTCACGCCCAAGGCGGCCAGCAGGCAGAAAACCAGCGCCAGCGAAAAAATCTGTTTCCATATCGTTTTCATGGTGAGATCGCATATCCTTTCCTTAAACTGCGGAGCCAATGGACATCGCTATACTGAATCCGACGGCGTCGACAGGAAAAAGGTTCCCGTTTTTCGAGCGTCGTTCTGTATTCCCATCATATCGCGAAGCGAAAACAATGTCAATCTGAGGGAATCTTAAGTTTTCTTAGTATTTTCTGGGTGAGAGTTGTCGGATCGAATGGTCTCGGCCGCTTCGCCGCCGCACAGAAAACCCTTGCGCCCCCGCCGCGGATGCGGTATAATGCGAGGGCACAAAGAACATGACCGGGTATAGCGCAGTTGGTAGCGCGGGTGGTTTGGGACCATCAGGTCGGGGGTTCAAGTCCCTCTACTCGGACCAAAGAGCAGGCAGGGACCAGGCGGCCCCTGCTTTGCTCTTCCCGGGAGAGGGACTTGAATCAAAGTCGAACGCCCCGGTGGGGCGTTCATCGTCCAGTGCGCACACTGGGCGATACTATGATTTTTCGCCGTCTCCCGCAAGGCGAAAAATGCAGGCAAGTCCCTCTACTCGGACCAAAGAGCAGGCAGGGACCAGGCGGCCCCTGCTTTGCCCTTGATATAATGTTTTTGCAGGTTTTTTAATATTGTATGTAACCTTATTGCCGTTCCCGCGTCTGTTTAACAGGAAATAATGAAAGATGTGGCAGCAGTTTATGAAGCCCGATATTATTGATCAACTGTTTTCACAATATTATAACGAGGCGCTTTTGTATACGATTTCTCTCTGCCGGAACCGAACTGTTGCGGAGGATATCGTATCCAACGCTTTTTTCAAAGCGCTGAGCATGTCTGACGATTCGATCCGCGATTTCAAACCCTGGCTGCTGACTGTCTGCCGCAACGAGTTTATCAGCGTCTGCCGAAGAGACAAGCGCTTTACGGGAGAAGAGATACCGGAGGATCTGGCAGATGACCGGGAAGAAGTGATCGAAACGATCATCCGCAGGGCGGAATACCGATCTTTATATCGTGCGATCGATCTGCTTCCCGATACGCAAAAGGAAGCCGTGATGCTCTTTTACTTTTCGGGCCTTTCGATCAAAAACATAGCAGAGATCATCGGGAAAAGCGAAACCAATACAAAGGTCCTGCTTTGCAGGGCTCGGGAGAAACTCAGGACCATTATGGAGGGAGAGCAATGAATTTCGAAGATGCTTACAAAAAACTGCGGGAAGGCACCGCAACAGATGCGGAAGCCGCTTTCGTGGCACGGGAGCTCGAGAATGTCCGCAGGATCAGTTCGATTCTGGATGATCCCAGACTATCCGATCCGGACATCAGCAAGGCGAAACTGGAAACAGTACAAAAAGCCAGAAAGGCTTTTAATAAGAAAACATTGATCCGTACAGTGGTGATCGTGCTGTGCAGCCTTCTGATCATCGCCGCTGTCGTCTGCTCGATCCTGTTCATTCCATCGAATATCTCAGCATCCGGCAAAGTGAAGCTGACAAAAGAACAGGCTGTTGAAGCCGCCCATACCTGTTTGGTGGAAGAGGTGGGGGCAGAACAGGCAGAAGATTTCCATGTGGATTATGCCCACCGCCATCTGCGTTACGTCGGCAGCATTTTTGATGCGGTTTATGTCTATAAAATTGAATTTGAGGATCCGCGCGGCAGAGAATATGAGATCGAAGTCAACAGCAATTCCGGGTTCACTGTGATTCGTGATATCGATCTTGGCTAAGTGTTCAGAAAACAGGAGAGTTTTTTCTCTCCTGTTTTTTCTTGTGTAACCTTTTCTCTCCTTCTGCGTCAACTGTATGAAAGCACAAAAACGAAAAAGGAGATAAAACATGAACAGAATTACCGATCTGGGCTCTGAGCAGGCCCTGCAAAACGCTCTTATCTACGCCGGAATCGAAAACGAAAAGTTCGACTGCAAGTTCAAACAGCACGAAGATGGCCTTTATCATTTCCTGGTGTGCACATCCTGGATGAAATATGAGTTCTATGTTGAAGCCGGTTGCGGTGAGGTTTTGGGAATCTATACGGAGCCGTTAGTTTATCGTGAAGACCATGGCCCGTGGGAGCCGGCCGATGACGCGCTGGCTGCCGTCGCCTGATGGCGTTACAAATCGAAGATCAAAGGAGAAAGAAATGAAGCACTTCAAACAGATTATACTTTTTGTTCTTGTTCTTGCCCTGGTTTTGTCCGCCTCCGGCTGCGCCTTTGGCGGTCCTAAAAAGATTGGGAAGGACGCCGCTCTGCAGGCCGCGTTGGATCACGCCGGATTGACTGCAGATCAAGTGACAGACTTTGATGTTGAGCTTGATCGAGGTGCTGGTTCCTCATGGTATGAGGTGGATTTTGAATCCGGAAGCATTGAGTATGAATATAGAGTTGACGCCTTTACCGGTGAGATCCTGCTTTCGGCCAGGGATTGACGGATGCACCCCGCCTCAAAAATGCACCTCGCGCAACACGTGGGGTGCATTGGTATCAATAATAGCGCGGTTTTCCAAAAGGCAAAGCAGGGGCCAGGCGGCCCCTGCTTTGCTCTTCTCGGGAGTGCTTATCGGATTATAGAAATAATTACGCATTCATAAAACGATCGAAACGCCAGGCAGAATGACAGGTGAAAAGCGCCGATCCCTTTTATTCCGAAGTTTGGAGCAGCTGTTCTGCCGCTTCCGCGATCTGCGGATCCAATTGCCAGGCTTTGCTCCAGTCACGCACGCTTTGGATCAAGTCCCGGTTGAGCGGAAACTGCTTTGCGGCACGGAGATATGCCGGGAGCAGGCCGGCGTCTGAGAAGCCCAGGCCCGGACAAGGCCCGTCCTTCTCCAGCGCAGACTCCAGAAGAAAGCTGATCGCTGTAAATTCCGCTTCGGATACGCCCTCGTTCAAGCGCTCCTCCGCGCCGGCCTTCATCAGGCAGAGGTCCGCCGAATACTGGGGGAGGACTGTGTTCTTTGCCCCTTCATACAAAAGCCAGTCGCTGATCTCCCGGGTTTCGGGTTCCAGATAATGTGCCGCATGGATCCGGCCCCAGCCGTGAACATGCCGGGCCAGGTCAAACAGCGCCTGATTTCCGTCCTCGCAGGCGCCGGAGGACAGATATCTCGCCGCAAACCAGGTAAACTCCTCATAGGCGCCGAGCGTCAGGTGAACTTCTTTCACGAATGGGATTTTATCATTGAAGATGGAGAGCAGGGTGAGACCCATTTTGACCGGCATGAATTTGGTGCCGTAAGAGATCAGAAAATCTCCAAACCTCAGAAGCCTTTCCAGATCCAGCGTCTGGAGATTGGACAACATGACGCGGACAATGGTATCGTACAACTTCACGATGGAACTTTTGCTCGTCAGCTTTTCAAATATATCCATGATCTGCGGAATGTTGCTGGCGTTATCCTCGTCGGAGATCAGCTTCAGCGCCTGCAGGATCTGCTGCTGCGTCTCTTCATCGGCAGCGTATGGCGTCGTATGATAGAGGAGTATGCCGTCCATGGCTCCCGGTGCAAACTTGACCCCGGAGCTCTTTTCATCGCCGCACTGGATATGGAAACCCTGGGGCAGTTCTCCCTCCTGCAAATTTTCCAGGATCGTTTGATAGATCGATTTGGACGAAAGTTCCGCACTCTCTGCGGGCTGTTCCTTCGCGGGCTCCTGCTTCATCTCATCATTCGGAAGCTGCGTCATGCCGTTTTCGCTCCTTTTTGTTGCAGTCGAACGAGACAGTTTCGTTTTTCTGTGTTTCAGAACCAACAGGACCGCAACTGCGGCCGTATCGAGCAGAAGGAGGATGGTCCAAACATTCATGCCCCGGCCGTTTGATTGCCAGCTGGCGTAAGCCATGAGCGCGAAAAAGAGCAGACTGAGTACAATACCCTGGATCCATTCCCACTTTTTGCTGGGTGCTTTCGGCTGCAAATATGTTGTTCCCTTCTTTGCTTTCCCGTTGGGGATGACGACCGGCTCCGGCCTGCCGCTGCGTTTGTTGATCGCAAACTCGCAGCGTACATCACGATGGTTCGCGTCCAGTACAACGCTGGTTTTATAAGACGGAGCCAGCGGCGCCTTCATGGTCACACTGTGGGTCCCGTATGGAAGAGAGACAGATATCTTTTGTTTCTCCCTGAGCTCAGCAACGGTTTTGCCGTCAACGATGATTTTTGTCTTTACGGCCTTGGCCGTGAGGCAGCTTTGCCTGAAAAAGGTGAGCCTGCCCATACCGACTGCTTCCTTGTTCTCGGGAGCTTCCGCCGTCCGGCCGCAATCGGGACAAAAGTCGGACCCCTCCGGCAGCTCTTTTTTGCAATTCGGACAATATGCCATCAGTTGTCCATCCCTTCAAAGATCCTGAATACATCCATTATTTGGCTTGATGATAACATATCCCAAATCGCTTGACAACCGCGCTGCTGAAAAAATGCAAAAATGCACGGCACATCCCCGGCTGTCAACATACCCTGTCGTATCGGCGCCTTTGCCTCAAGGGGTTTGCCAGGTTCTCGGGGAAACCGTCAAAAACCGACCCGGCCCGGACTTGAATCGCCATGGTCAATATGGTATATTGACAAAAAGACTTCAACATCTCCGGAAATCACCTGTAAAGGCGAGAGGTGGGGTTTACCGTGACATTTGAAACAGAGCGTCTGCTCCTGAGGCCCTGGGAGGAAACGGACGCGGAGGATCTGTACAGCTATGCCAAAGATCCGGCCGTGGGGCCCGTCGCCGGCTGGGCGGTCCACACCAGTGTGGAAAACAGCCGCGAGATCATCCGGGACGTGCTGTCGGCGGAGGAGATTTATGCCGTCTGCCTGAAAGAAGACCGGCGCGCCATCGGGAGCGCCGGCCTGACGGTCGGCCAGCACAGCAATCTTGCCCTGCCTGATAACGAGGGGGAGATCGGTTATTGGATCGG
Source organism: Oscillospiraceae bacterium (assembly GCA_902778275.1). GTDB lineage: Bacteria > Bacillota > Clostridia > Oscillospirales > Oscillospiraceae > Limivicinus. Next base: position 6,502 of record CACYXE010000009.1, on the reverse strand, counting down.
CGTGCCCTTCTGGGGACGGGGCTTGATCCCCGAGGCGGTCAGGGAGCTGATCCGGCATGCTTTCGAGGATCTGGCTCTGGCGGTGCTTTGGTGCGGGTACTTCGACGGCAACGAAAAATCAAAACGGGCACAGGAAAAATGCGGCTTTGTTTATCACCATACCAACAGGAATATCCACTGGAAGCCGATGGATGATATCCGCACGGAACACGTATCAAGGCTCACAAAAGAGGAATGGCTGGATCGGCTCCGGGCCGAATCGGCCGAACAATAAGCCCTCGGATCCCCGGGATCCGGGGGCTTATTGCTTCATGCCGCTTAGGCTCAAAGAGACCGCCGGAGCCTCCTGTTCCTAACAATACCTTGACGCTCCTGCCCGGAAGATGTATAGTTTTATTACGCGAAAGACCGATAGGAAAAGGGAGCTTTTGCGTAAGAATTGCTTTTTCCCGCGAAGGGCGGCAGCGGCACAGGCGTGCCGGAGCTGTATAAGCGCGGCCCCTTCGGTAAAGAAACGCTGATCGACCAGATGGAGGCGGTCGGCACAGGCTGTGAATTTGGAGAATACGATCGATGACATCTTTCATGGGTAAGATCCTGCGGGTGGATCTGTCTTCCGGGACCAGCGAGGAAGTCGCCGTCCCGGCGGAGGTCTACGAGGCCGTGCTTTCCGGCAAGGGGCTGGAGGCGTGGTATCTGTACAACAACATCCCGGCTGGCGCCGATCCCCTGGGACCGGACAACATCCTGGCCTTCGCGGCCGGCGCCCTGTGCGGCACGGGCGCCTTTCTGACCGGCCGCTGGAGTGTGGCCTGCAAGAGCCCGCTGACCGGGGGCTGGGGCGACGCCAACTGCGGCGGCCTCTTCGCCCCGGCCATCAAACAGTGCGGCTACGACGCGATCTTCATTTCCGGGATCGCCAAAGAGCCGGTCTATCTGTTCTGCGACGGGAAGAAGGCGGAGCTCCGCAGCGCCGCGGCCTACTGGGGCCTGGACGCCACCGAGGCGGAGAAGGCGCTGCACGCAGATCTGGACGGCGTCTGCCGCAAAAAGCCCTGCGTGGCCTGCATCGGCCCGGCGGGGGAGAAGCTGTCCCAGATCTCCGGCATCTGCAACGAGGGCGGGCGTATCGCCGCCCGCAGCGGTGTGGGCGCGGTGATGGGCAGCAAGAAGCTCAAGGCTGTGGTCCTGGCCGGGACAAAGCCCATGCCCTGCAATGACCCTGACACGGTCAAGGCCCTGTCCAGGGACTTGGGGCGCAAGCTGCTGAAGATGACTCTGCCCTCGGGACTGGGAGTGTTCATCGGCGCCGGCGGCCGGATGATGGGCCATCTGCCCAGCATGCCGCTGGACGGCTCCCTGACCGCCTACATGTTCCGGGAGTGGGGCACCCAGGCCAACACCTCCCTGGCCATCCCCAGCGGCGACGGCCCCATCAAAAACTGGGGCGGCACGCCCAAAGACGTGCGCCTGATGGACGCGGTGTATAACCCCGAGAAGATCAACAAGATTGAGATGGCCAAGTACCATTGCTACTCCTGCCCCCTGGGCTGCGGCGGACGGCTGAACATCCGCGGGAAAAAGTACGTGTCCTTTGACGCGACCCATAAGCCCGAGTATGAGACCCTGGAGGCCTTCGGCCCGCTGCTGATGAACTGGAGCCTGGACTCCATCTATCAGCTCAACGAGATGCTGAACCGGGCGGGGATGGACGCCATCTCCGCGGGCAACACCGTGGCCTGGGCCATCGAGTGCTATGAAAAGGGCATCCTGAACCTGCGGCAGACCGACGGGCTGTCCCTGCGCTGGGGCAATACCGAGGCCATCCTCAGTCTGGTGGAGAAGATGATCGCCCGGGAGGGCTTCGGCGACGCCCTGGCAGACGGCGTCAAGCGCGCCTCGGAGAAGTTCGGCGGCAAGGAATACGCCATGCACATCGGCGGGCAGGAACCCGGCATGCACGACGCCCGCAACGACCCCCAGCTGGGCGTCCACTTTGTGGCGGAGCCCGCGCCGGGCAAGCACACCGTGGGCATGAGTCTGGAATACGGCGCCATGAGCCTGTGCGATATCTGCTCCTGGGCGCCGCCGGCCAGGCTGCACGCCAAGTCCAAGGACCTTGAAGACAGCGAGGATATGGCGCTGATCACCAAGGCCAACGCCTGTTACACCATGCTCACCGACGGCGCCGGCGGCTGCTACTACGGGCAGATGATGGGCGTGCACATGTGGAAGCTGGTGGAGTATCTCAATGCCGCCGAGGGATGGAACTATGACGGCGACCACTATATGGAGATCGGCGAGCGCATCCAGACCCTGCGGCAGATGTTCAACGTCAAGCAGGGCGTGGACCCCGCCTCGTTCAAGCTGCCCAAGCGCATGCTGGGCGAGCCGCCGCTCCCCGCAGGACCGCTGAAGGGCGTGACCCTTGCGCAGCACCGGGCCCAGGTCTCCTCCCACTGGCGGGCCTTCGGCTGGGACGACAAGACCGGCGTACCGCTGGAAGAGACCATCCGGCGGCTGGGCATCGATAAACTGACGGAGGTGGAGGCATGATGAAAAAGACGCCTGTATTCGATTATCTGCTCTGCGTCAGCTGCGGCATCTGTGTCCAGACCTGCCCCGCCTCCGCGCTGGGGATGCAGAAGGAGGGCAAGAGCGGCAAATATCGCAACCTCTTCCCGGAGTTGGTGACAGACGGCTGCATCGGTTGCGGCCAGTGCGCGGGGGCCTGTCCCATGGAGGCCATCCGCATGGAGGAGCGCCATGAGGGTTAAGATCCTGCCGCCGTACGGCAGCGACCGGAGCATGCTGGACGAGCGCTCCTGGGCGGAGCTGCCGGAGGGCAGCACCGTGCGGGACGCGCTGCGCCTGGTGCGCTGCAGCCCGCTCAAGGCGAAGCTCCTGCTGGTCAGCGTCAACGGCGAGCGCAGCGAGCTGGACCGGGAGCTGAAGGAGGGCGACGTGGTCGGCTTCTTTTTCCCCGTCTCCGGCGGCTGAGACCGCATCAGGGCTTTTGAAAAACGGGAACCCCACGAAAAAATGGCTGCAAAAGCAGCCATTTTTTCATAGGTGTGATCGCATATCGCCCCGGCTTGCATAAGCCGGGGGCGTATGGTAACATAGGAACAGGCCATCGAGCCGAAAACAACATAAGGAGTTCGCTTTTTGAAGATCCAAAACAAAACAATGGAGATTGCGTCCTGACCGGGAGGTCAGCCGCAATCTCGGAGGCCTCCCAAAAGGTTTGTGATTTTACTTTCAGGAGGACGATCCCCATGAACCGGGAGAATAAGAAAAAATCATACGAGAAAAATTACTATAAAACCCATCCGTGCAAAGACAGCTTTATCTGCAAGGTCTGCGGAAGGACCGTTGTACCCACAGGCGCGGGGACGGAGCACCGCAACCACTGTCCCTACTGCCTGACCAGTCAGCATCTGGACGTTGAGCCGGGGGACCGGGCGGCGGACTGCGGCGGCGCCATGGAGCCGATCGCCGTGTGGGTACGCAGAAACGGCGAGTGGGCGCTCATCCATCGCTGCAGGATCTGCGGGGCCTTGAGCTCCAACCGCATCGCGGCGGACGACAATCCCATGAAGCTGATGTCTCTGGCCATGCGGCCGGTCTCCGCCCCGCCGTTCCCGCTGGAGCGGATCGAGGAGATGACAAAGCTGATGGGCGGCGACGGAGAGTATAAATGGTAATTTGAACCGGGGGCCGGCGCGGCGGTTTCCGCATGCCGGCCCTTTCTCAAAGCGGAATGAAATGGAAGAAGAGCATCATGGAATACAACAAGACGATCCAACTGAAGGACGGCAGGACCTGCCTTCTGCGAAACGGAACAGAGGCGGACGGCCGGGCCGCGCTGGAGAACTTTAATCTGGCACACGCGCAGACGGATTTTCTCCTCTCTTATCCCGATGAAAGCGACATGACCGCGGAGCAGGAGGCACAGTTCCTGAAGGGAAAAACGGAGAACGCCGCGGAGATCGAAATGCTCGCGGAAATGGACGGCCGGGTGCTGGGCCTCGCCGGGATCGAGAGCCTGGGCCGCCGGGAGAAGACCCGGCATCGGGCGGAGTTTGGCATCAGCATCGACCAAAACTACTGGGGCCGTGGCGTCGGCCGGGCCTTGACGGAGGCCTGCATCGAATGCGCCAAAAAGGCCGGCTATGCCCAGCTGGAATTGTCCGTGGTCGCAGACAATCACCGGGCGATCGCCCTGTATGAGAGCCTGGGCTTTGTGGAATACGGCCGGAATCCCCGGGGCTTCCGCTCCCGCTTGAGCGGCTGGCAGGAGCTGGTGCTGATGCGGCTGGAGCTGGATGACTGAGACTATGAATCATTGTGTGGTATACATCCACGGAAAGGGCGGCAGCGCCGACGAGGCCAGGCATTATGCCCCGCTGTTTCCGGGAGATACGGTCATCGGTTTTGATTATCAAGCGCAGACCCCATGGGAGGCGAAGGCGGAATTCCCGCAGTTCGTCGATCCCCTGTGCGGGAAATACGACGCGGTCAGGCTGATCGCAAACAGCATCGGCGCGTACTTCGCGCTGCACGCGCTGTCAGACCGACCCATCGAAAAGGCCTTTCTGATCTCCCCCGTGGTGGATATGGAGCAACTGATCCGAAACATGATGGCGGGGGCGGGTGTGTCGGAGGAAGATCTGCGGCGCCGGGGGGAGATCCCCACGCCCTTCGGCGAGACCTTGTCCTGGGCGTACCTGTCCTATGCGCGATCCCACCCCATCAGTTGGACCATTCCTACCGCGATCCTGTACGGCGCGGCGGACGCCCTCACGTCTTACGAGACGATATCCGCCTTTGCCGGACGCATCGGGGCGGAGCTGACGGTCATGGAGGCGGGGGAGCACTGGTTCCATACGGAGGAGCAGCTGCGCTTCCTGGACGCCTGGATCCGGGAGCGGCGATAAGACAGCCGGCTGCTTTGCGCAATCAAAAAACGAACAGGAGAACGGCATGAGCCTGTATGCCATCGGAGATCTGCATCTGCACTTCCAATCGCCCCTCAAGGCCGAGGGACAGCTGCGGGGGCGGGTCTGGAAAAACCATGAGGAGAAGTTCAGAAAGAACTGCGCCGGGCTTCTCACCGAAGAGGATACGCTGGTGCTGCTGGGCGACCACAGCTGGGGGCGAAACCTTTCCGAGTGCCGGGAGGACCTGCGCTATATCCGTGAGCTTCCGGGACGGAAGATCCTGCTGCGGGGCAACCACGACATGTTCTGGGAGGCGGCCAAGACCCAACAGCTGAACGAACAGTTTGCCGGACAGCTGCACTTTCTGCAGAACAACTACTACAGCTACGGAGACTACGCCCTGGTGGGCACCAAGGGCTATTGCTTCGAGGGGCCCTTCTATCTCAACGCCCGCGGCCGCATCATCGGCTGGGACGAGAAGAAGGAAGCCCACGCCAAAAAGCTGGTGGAGCGGGAGCTGCAGCGGCTGCGCTGCTCCTTCGAGGCGGCCAGAGCGGACGGCTATCGGAAATATATCGTGTTCCTGCACTATCCGCCCACCAGCATCCTGTTACCGCCATGGCGGAGGAGTATGGCGCCGAGCAGCTGCTCTACGCCCACAGTCACGGCGAGACCCGCTTCCACGACAGTATCCAGGGAGAGAAAAACGACGTGCTGTACAGCCTGGTGTCCGGCGATTACCGGAAGTGGCAGCCATTGAAGCTGCTGGATTGAGAGAATAGCGGCGCTGCGGGGCGCAGATGGAACTGCGTGATTGCAAAGAAGCCGCGGCTGTGGTAAAGTGAAAAACAGAAATCAGGACCGCATGAGCGGCAAAAAAGAATATACGAGAGATGGGAGAACAGCATGGACATTTTTGAACGCTTTGAATTGCAGGACTGCCCCTTTTGCGGCGGCGCCGGCCTTCTGGAGGAAGAAAACGGCTGGTGCTGGTACGTGATGTGCATGGACTGCGGGGCTCAGACGGCTGCATTTGAATTCAAGACGCCCGAAGGACGCCCGGAGGCCGCGGAGAAGGCGGCCCACCTTTGGAACATCGGCAAGGTGATGCGGGGCGGCTTCGGCGAATAAGCGCCCGTCAAAGACAGCGAGGCCGCAGTTCCTTCGGGAACTGCGGCCTCGCTGTCTTCTTGTTTATTCTCCCTTTTTGATAGGCAGCCACCATGTGAAGCCAAAGGCCAGACACTGCAGCAGTGCCTCCACCGCTCCAATCTTGTGTTTCGCCGCCACCTTGCGGCCCACGGTAAAATATTCGGTGGTGTGCATCAGCAGCAGCACGATCAGGGGCACGGGCTTTTTCTTCGCGGCCAGGGCCGCGAAGGCGGCGTACAGCACCGCGCAGATGGGCTTGCCTGCCATTTTGGTCAGCTTCAGAAACATGTTTTTTTCCTCCTGCAGTTATAATGATTATCGGATGGCGAAATCAATCGAAAGTTCGATTGATTTCGCTGCCAAACGACTAGTTTGGCAGCGAATGATTCTTTGAATCATTCGCCCGA
>CACYXE010000008.1 GCA_902778275.1 Oscillospiraceae bacterium | reverse complement strand
GCCGAAGAAGATGCAGTCCGCCGCATCCACGAAAGCGAAGCCCAGGTATTCCGCCATCAGCCGGGAGGTGAAATATTCGCCGCGGCTGACCAGTTCGTCTACCGACATCTCCTTGGAAAGCCGCTTTTCCAGGGCTTTCAGATCCTGTTCGATGGGATAGGACAGGCCCAGCGCGTCCCGGATCTCGATAAAGCGCCGCTCTATTGTATGCATGATCTCCGCACAGGAGACGCCGTAGGTCAGGTGGGCGTGGCACAGATACAGCAGATCCGTCAGCTTGTGATCCTCAGAGCTGCGTTTGCCCGCCGCGGAGACCACCACCAGCCGCCTGGCCTCATCCGCCTCCACAATGGCCTTGACCTTTTGAAACTGCTCGGCTCCGGCCACAGAGGAGCCGCCGAATTTTGCGACCTTCAGCATCGACTCAGCCCCCGATCGCGGCGAAAAAGATCGACGCTTCCGCGGAGCGGACCCGGGCCGCCGTAAAGTGCATCTGAGAAACCGAGATGGGCTTGGTGATCATCCGCACCACGTCTCCGTCCAGCTCCGCGCTCTCCGCGGGCAGTTCCCCTGCCAGTTCCGCCGGCAGACGCACGTAGTAGGCGTGCTTTACCTGGCTGTTGTCCGCGTCGGTGTGGGCGCAGCCCGGCTCCAGCATGTACTTCTTCCCGCGCTGGATGCAGGTCAGGTCCCGCACCACCGCGGAGGCTGTGGGATAACGGCCGGCCCCCTGGCCCATCAGCACGATGGAACCGGAGCACTGGCCCAGATAGCTTGCCATGTTATAGTTTTCGAGTACCGCGCACTCCGGCGCGCCGGCACGCAGCAGCACCGGCTCCACGTAGGCGGAGACGCTGTCGCCCGCCCGGCTGCCCTTGGCCAGCAGGCGGCAGGTATAGCCTCTCGCCTGGAAATGGGCGACGTCCGCCGCCGTGATGGACTCGATGCCCTCGTGGAGCAACCCCTCCGCGGGGAGCTTGTCATAGGCCACGGCGCAGGCCAGCATGATCTTGCGCAGGGCGTCCAGACCGGACACATCCGCCGTGGGGTCCGCCTCGGCATAGCCCAGACGCTGGGCGTCTTTCAGGGCGTCCTCATAATCCAGACCCAGGCGCTGCATGGCATCCAGCATATAATTGGTGGTGCCGTTGAGGATGCCGCCCATGGAGAGGATCTCATCCGTCTCCCGGGCGATGGACAGGTTGTGCAGGAAGGGCACACCGCCGCCGCAGGCCGCGCTGAACAGGAAGGCCGCGCCGTTTTCCCGGGCAATGGCGTTGAGCTCGATCCCCTTGGCCGCCACAAGTGCTTTGTTGGAAGTGACGAAATGCTTGCCCGCCCGGAGCACCGCGGCGCCGTATGTGAAGGCCGGTTCGATACCGCCCATCACCTCGGCCACAGCGTCCACGCTGGGATCCTCCGCGATCTGCTCGATACTCGTCACCTTAAACGGCGCGTCGTCCTTTCCCGGGCGGACCAGAACCGGTCCGGCCTCCAGGCACCGGGCGTTCCGCAGCATCTCGTAGACGCCGACGCCTACGGTCCCAAAGCCCAATACAGCAACCTTCATAACTGCCTCCAAATACCATAAAAAATATTCGTGTCCGCGAAAAAAAGACACTTGTTTTTTCAACGGGGACAGTGTATCATAGGGGCTGGACAAAATCAAGCCCATTTTTTACAGATTTTTCGTTTTTGGAGATTTGAACATGCTTGAGAATTATTTGATCATCCATAAGAGCATTTTGCCGGATTATTTTGAAAAAGTACTCCAGGTGCGCCGTCTTATGGAGAGCGGCAAGGTCCGGGAAGTCAGCCAGGCGGTCAAGCAGGTGGGCATTTCCCGCAGCACCTATTACAAGTATAAGGACTACGTTTTCGCCCCCTCCGACATGGAGGGCGGGCGCAAGGCGGTCCTGGACATGATGCTTCACCACACCCCGGGCGTGCTCAGTGCTTTGCTGAGCCGGATCTCCGCCGTGGACGCCAGTGTGGTCACCATTAGCCAGAGCCCCCCCATCAACGGCAGGGCCAGCGTGACCGTCACCCTGGATATCAGCGCCATGTCCGTCAACATGCAGGAGCTGCTGGAGCTGATCAGCGGTACCCCCGGCGTGGAAAAACCCAAGCTGCTTGCTATGGAATAAGGAGGAAGCTGAAATGAATTATCAGAGTACAAGAAGCGCCATGTGCGCCAACGATACCGACGCTGTCCTGCAGGGCATCGCCCCGGACGGCGGACTATACATTGATCCGGAGCTGGACAAGCGTCCCTTTGACTGGCAGGGCTGCCTGGCCCTCTCTCCCCTCCAGATGGCGGAGAAGATCCTCGGCCATCTGCTCCCCGGTTACCGGGACATGGGGCGTCTGGTCAAACAGGCATACACCGGGAAATTTGACTCCGAGGATCTGACGCCGCTGGTAGCCGTAGGGGAAGATCATGTGCTGGAGCTGTTCCACGGTCCCACCGCCGCGTTTAAGGACGTGGCGCTGTCCATGCTGCCCCAGCTGATCACCGCCGGCCGGGAGCAGTCCGGCCTGAGCGACAAGATCGTGATCCTCACCGCCACCTCAGGCGATACCGGCAAGGCCGCCCTGGAGGGCTTTCACGACGTGGACGGCACCGGGATCATCGTGTTCTTCCCCGACGAGGGCGTCTCCCCCGTGCAGAAGGCCCAGATGGTCACCCAGACCGGCGGCAACGTCCGGGTCTGCGCCGTGCGCGGCAATTTTGACGACTGTCAGACCGGCGTCAAGCAGGCCTTTGCCGCCATCAACCGGAGCGGCGACCTGGCGGACAGCGGGCTGCGCCTGTCCTCCGCCAATTCCATCAACATCGGCCGTCTGGCCCCCCAGGTGGTGTACTACTTCATCGCCTACGCGGAGCTTGTAAAGCGGGGCGTCATCGTCTGCGGCGATCCGGTGGACTATGTGGTGCCTACCGGCAACTTCGGCGATATCCTGGCCGGATATTTTGCCAGACTCATGGGCCTGCCGGTGGGCCGTCTGGTCTGCGCCTCCAACGCCAACCGGGTGCTGACGGACTTTCTGGAGACCGGGCTGTATGACAAGCGCCGGGAGTTTCTGAAGACCAGCTCCCCCTCTATGGATATCCTGGTGTCCTCCAATCTGGAGCGGCTGCTGTTCCTGGCCGCGGACGGAGACTGCGAGCTGGTGGCAGACTGCATGCGCAGGCTCAATGAGGAGGGCTTCTATCAGCTGCCCGAGGAGCCGCTGCGGAAGATTCAGGCCGTTTTCTCCGCCGGCTGCTGTGACGAAGCGCAAACCGCAGAGACCATCGGCCGCGTCTGGCGGGAGCAGGGCTATCTCTGCGACACCCACACAGCCGTGGCCATGCATGTGGCCCGGAACTACAAGACGCAAAACCCCGGTCACGCGCCGGTGGTGGTGCTCTCCACCGCCTCGCCCTTCAAGTTCCCTGCCGCCGTGCTGGGTGCCATCGGCGGCGAGCTGAGCGGCGATGAGTTCCAGCAGATGGAGCGGCTGTCGCAGCTCAGCGGGCTGCCCATCCCCCGGGGCCTTGCGGGACTTCGGGAGAAGGAAGTGCTGCACAGGGACGTGATCGACCGGGATCAGATCCTCCCCTACGTGCTGGAACACCTGAAGGGATAAATGCACTGTCGATCCGGGATGCTGCTCGCATCCCGGATCGTTTTTTATATTGAATTTGCGGTGCGGAAAGAGTAATATGGAGGCAAAGGAGGTCTGTAGCATGGAACTTGAACTTCGTGATTTCGAGCGCGCCGCCGAGCGCCTCAAACCGATCCTTCACCATACGGAGCTGGACCTGTCCTCCACCTTTTCGGGGATGACCGGCGGTCAGATCTATCTCAAATGCGAAAACCGGCAGAAGACCGGCTCTTTCAAGATCCGGGGCGCCAGCAACAAGATCGCCTCCATGATCGAGGCGGGCAAAGCCAGTCCCGTGGTGGCGTCTTCCGCGGGCAACCACGCCCAGGGTGTGGCCTATGCCGCGGCCAAGTTCGGCATCCCCGCTACCATCGTCATGCCCAAGGCGGCGCCTATCGCCAAGGTCCAGGCGACCCAGGGCTACGGCGCGAAGGTGGTCCTGGCGGGCGACTGCTATGACGACGCCTACGCGGAGGCCTGCCGCATCTGTGAAGAAGAGGGCGCGGCCTTTCTGCATCCCTACAACGACCCGGAGGTGATCGCCGGGCAGGGCACTCTGGGCCTGGAGATCCTCTCCGACCTGCCCTACGTGGACGTGATCATAGTCCCCGCCGGGGGCGGCGGCCTGCTGGCCGGCATCGCCTCCGCAGTAAAGCTCATCAATCCCCGGGTCAAGGTCTACGGCGTACAGGCCGAGGGGGCGGACGCCATTGCCCGAAGCTACGCAGCCGGTAAGCTCTGTACCACGGATTCCGCCGCCACCATTGCCGACGGCATCGCGGTCAAGGTGCCCGGCGATCTGACCGTGGAACTGATCAACCGCCATGCAGACGGGGTGGTCACCGTGTCCGACTCGGAGATCGCCAACGCCATTTTGCTGCTGATGGAGCGCTGCAAGCAGATCGTGGAGCCCGCGGGCGCCACGCCTCTGGCCGCCGTACTCAGCGGCAAGCTGGACGTGAAAGGCAAGCGCGTGGTCTGTGTGCTCTCCGGCGGCAACATCGACGTGAGCTTCATACAGAACATCATCGAGCAGGGCCTGGTGGCCCGCCACCGCCGCATCCGCATCCTGGTCAAGCTGCTGGACCGGCCGGGCAGCCTGGTGCAGCTGCTGAACGTCATCGCCGACGCGGGCGCCAACATCATGTCCGTGGAGCATGACCGGCTGACCGCCAACCTCAACCCCAACGAGACCAGCGTCCACATCGCCTGTGAGGTGGGCGGCAAAGAACACGGCGAGGCCCTCGTCTCCCGGCTTATGGAAGGGGGCTACGTGGTTGAGATCGAATAATCATTTTTAAAGGAGATACGAATATGAAAACAGTCGCAACCGAAAAGGCTCCCGCCGCGCTGGGTCCCTACTCCCAGGCGCAGATCGTCGGCAATCTGGTGTTCACTTCCGGACAGATCGGCGTGGACCCCGCCACCGGCGCGGTCTCCGACACCATCGAGGGACAGGCCCACCAGGTGTTCAAAAACATCGCCGCCATCCTGGAGGCCGCCGGCACCGATATGAGCAAGGTGGTCAAGACCACGGTCTTCGTCAAGGATATGAACGACTTTGCCACGGTCAACGGCATCTACGCCCAGTATTTCACCGAGCCCTTCCCTGCCCGCTCCTGTGTGGAGGTGGCCAGGCTTCCCAAGGATTTCCTGGTGGAGTGTGAGGTCATCGCGGAACTGTAAACAGAGCGCGAGAAAAAAAGCGATCGGCAGCATTGCCGATCGCTTTTTTATGGGATCGTTATTGGCTTTACAGCTCGGGGTACAGGGGGAAGCGCTGGCACAGGTCGATGACCTGCTCCTTCACCTGGGGCACGGCGCTCTCGCCCTCCTCCAGCAGGCGGCAGATCATGGCGCCGATCTGGCGCATCTCCGCTTCCTTCATGCCGCGACTGGTGGTCGCGGGCGTGCCCAGACGCAGGCCGCTGGTCTGCTTGACCGGGAGGGTGTCAAAGGGGATGGCGTTCTTGTTGGCGGTGATGTTGGCCTGGTCCAGCAACTCCTGCACCTCGGCGCCGGTACGGCCGCGGCTCATCACGTCCGCCAGCATCAGGTGGTTATCGGTGCCGCCGGAGACCAGGCGCACGCCCTTGGCCTTGAGCTCGTCCGCCAGGGCGGCGGCGTTCTTCACGATCTGGGTCTGATAAGCCTTGAACTCCGGCTGCATCGCCTCCTGGAAGCAGATGGCCTTGGCCGCGATCACGTGCATCAGCGGGCCGCCCTGGCTGCCGGGGAAGACCGCACTGTCGATCTTCTTGCCGATGGCCTCCTTGCAGAGGATCACCGCGCCGCGGGGACCGCGCAGGGTCTTATGGGTGGTGGTGGTCACCACGTCGGCATAGGGCACCGGGTTGGGATGGACGCCCGCGGCCACCAGACCGCCGATGTGGGCCATGTCCACCATCAGGTAAGCGCCCACGGAATCCGCGATCTCGCGGAAACGGGCAAAGTCGATAAAACGGGGATAGGCGCTGGCGCCGGCGATGATGATCTTGGGCCGGTTCTCCTCCGCCACCCGCTGGACCTCGTCATAGTCGATGGTCTCGGTCTCGGGATTGACGCCGTAGAAGCAGGACTTGTACACCTTGCCGGAGATGGACGCCTTGGAGCCGTGGGTCAGATGACCGCCGTGGCTCAGGTTCATGCCCAGGATGGTATCGCCCGGCTGGAGCAGGGCCACGTATACGGCGATGTTGGCCTGGGAGCCCGCGTGGGGCTGGACGTTGGCGTGCTCTGCGCCGTAGATGGTCTTGGCCCGCTCGATGGCGATGGTCTCCACCTCGTCCACGAACTGGCAGCCGCCATAGTAGCGGGCGCCGGGATAACCCTCGGCATATTTATTGGTGAGATGGCTGCCCATGGCCTGCATGACAGCCTCACTGACAAAGTTTTCGGAAGCGATCAGCTCCAGGTGATCCCGCTGGCGTCCCAGCTCGCGCATCATGGACGCGTAGATCTCCGGATCCTGCTTCTTTACCCATTCATAGCTCATAGCTTTCTCCTCCATCTATTTCTTGCCCGGCGGGGATCGTGCCGCCGCAGGACGAAAGGAACCGAGAGCATTATAATATACCCGGCCGCCCTTGGCAATCGGACAAATATACGAAGTTTTTGCCAATGCTTGAAGCTTTTTAGAAAAGATGGTACAATTGAGGCGATCCTATCGACTGGAGGTATCCCTATGAAAAAGATCCTCAGATTTTTACTGATCCTGATCCTCATCCTTATCCTGGCTGCGGGCGGTCTGTTCGGCTGGCTGACGGCGACAGAATATAAGCCCGAGGCCGTGGAGGACCTGGCGCTGCTTCAGTCTGCGGACAAGCTGCTGGCCCCGGGCCAGGAACTGGACGTGCTCAGCTGGAACGTGGGCTACGGCGGTCTGGGCAAGAACTCGGACTTCTTTATGGACGGCGGCAAGGAGGTCAAGGCCGCGGGTCCCAACGCCGTGGGCGAATACCTCAACGGCATCAACGCCTATCTGTACGGCGGCGATACGCCGGACCTGATCCTGCTGCAGGAGGTGGACACCGACTCCGCCCGCACCTATGGCATCGACGAGACCGCGTACCTGGCCGGCGGAGACATGTCCCTGTCCCGGGTCCACGCCCTCAACTACTCCTGCAATTTCGTCCCCTTTCCCCTGCCGCCCATCGGCAAGGTGCACAGCGGGCTCTATACCATGACGCAGTACGGCATCACGCAGGCGCAGCGGATCGCGCTGCCCTGTCCCTTTTCCTGGCCGGTCAGCACCGCCAACCTGAAGCGCTGCCTGCTGGTCAGCCATCTGCCCATCGAGGGCAGTGACAGCCAGCTGGTGCTGGTGAACCTGCATCTGGAGGCCTACGACAGCGGCGAGGGCAAGATCGCCCAGACCAATCAGCTGCGGGAGTTCATCCAGAGCGAGTATGAAAAGGGCAACTACGTGATCGCCGGCGGCGACTTCAACCAGGTCTTCCCGGGCAGCCTGGAGGTCTATCCCAACGCCCACCCGGAGCTCTGGGCCGTGGGCACCCTGGACGACAGTCTGCTGCCGGAGGGCTGGCAGTTCGTCTATGACCTGTCCGCTCCCACCTGCCGCCTGCTGAACCAGCCCTATGACCCCGCCGACACGGTGAACACCCAGTACTATGTGATCGACGGCTTCATCGTCTCCCCCAATGTGACGCTCAACAGCGTGGAGAGCGTGGACCTGGGCTTTGAAAACTCCGACCACAACCCGGTGCGCATGTACGTGACTTTGAACTGAACCGGCGGGCAAAGGGACTGCCGCAAAACGCAATCCTCCTGTCATTCCGAGCAAAAAACGGCCGCTTTCGCGGCCGTTTTTTTGCGTGGGAATCCGCCTTTTGCCATAGGAAACGGATTGCCGCGGGCCGCAAGCGGCCCTCGCAATGACAGCTTGGGATGCTTTGCGCAGTCCCTTTTTTCATTTCTCGTGATATCCGTGCTGCTTCTCCCAGCGCCGCCGCTGGCGGACCCGGATGGCCTCCTCCGCCTTCTCCTTCCAGTCGGGCAGCAGCTCGTCCTCCAGCTTGTCCTTGCCCCGGCGCAGCCAGCGCACGAGCCAGACGATCAGGGTGATCACGGGCAGGATCGAAGCCACGCTGCTCAACAGCAGCAGCAGCGTACACCAGTCCTCGATGCAGCGGGCCGCGTTTTCCCAGTAGGGGTAGCTGATGCTCCGGCTCTGCATGGAGCGAACGCCGAACTCCCCCAGCAGGCGCAGCAGATGGTCCACGGTAAAGCGCTCGCTGTTTTCCAGGATGACCCCGTTGCCGATGGGGAATTTTTCCCGGACGAAATTGACCGCGAAATTGTTGACCGGCTCCGCCATGACCAGCTCATAGCAGGTGACGCCCGCGTCCTCATGCAGCCGCTTCCAGGCGTCGTAGGACATGAACAGGCCCATGCCGTCGGTATAGGCTTTTCTGCTGGCGAAGTCCTGTTCCCGCTGGATAACGCCGGCCACCACAAAGGGCACATTGTCGACGCGCAGCTCCAGGCCGGTCAGGTCCGTGCCGCCGAAGAGCAGCCAGGCCGTATCCTCGTCCAGCAGCACCCGGTCCTGCATCAGATCGCCTTCCGTCAGGTAATTGCCGCTGAGCAGGCGGATGGGATGAAAGTCGAAGAACGCGCCGCCCACGGCGGTCACGATCACATCGCCCCTGCCCAGAGAGGTGGAGGCGACGCCCTTGCCGCCGGTGCTCCAGGCGTCCACGAACAGGGTGCTGTCGTTGTCCACATCCAGAGCCGCCTCGTGGAACTTGTCCAGCATGGCGTAGCGAAAGGCGTATACATCGGTGATCCCGATCCTGTCGTCCGTGGGGATGAAGCAGCTGATCTGGCTGAAGTCCAGTTCATTGTCTCCCCGCCAGCGAGGCGCCTCTTTCTGGGTCTCCAGCAGGCCGGAAAGATGCCGGATGGCGATCAGCCCGGCCAGCACCGCCAGGGCCAGAAGCAGGTTCAGCGCCAGGAACAGGAGCCGTTTTTTTCTCAAGCGAAGTCGTTTCATATCAGCTGTCCGCCAGCCGCACCAGATCGCCGTTCTTTACCGGAGCGTTGCTGGTGGTGATCACATAGTCGCCGTAGCCCAGCTCCGCGGTGACGGCGGAGTTCACATCGTCGCTGGCCAGGACTTCCACATTCACCCGGCGGGCCACGTAGCGGTTGCCCAGAGGAGAATTGCGGGCCTCCACCGCCAGCACGAAGCTGCCGTTGGAATCGCTGCGGATGGCGCTGTTGGGGATGATGGTGTCGTAGTTGGCGCTCTTCTGCCCCACGGAGATGGTCAGCTCCGAGCCGGTATTCACGTCGCCGTCCAGATCGAAGGTCAGCATCTTGTTGGTCTGGGGATTCTTCGGGTCCACCTGGATGGTGGTGAGGGTGGCAATGATCTGATTGCCCCAATAGAAATTGCTCACAGAGCCCACGTCGCCGGGGCGCAGCCGACGGGCCTGCTCGTTGGTCACCGAGAAGCTGAGGGTGTGGCCCATGTCCGGCACCTCGATGCTGCAGAGCACGTCCCCCTTGGCCTTGGTATCCCCGGCTGTGCAGTCTATCGTCTGCACGGTGCCGGACACCTTGGCGGTGATCTGGTTCTCCTCGCCGCCGGACAGGTCGGTCAGCTTCTGCCGGGCCCGCTCGATCTGGCCGGCCAGGTCCGCCAGGTCGATCCCGGCCAGGGCCTGGGATCTGGCGTCGGTGGCCTTCTGCTGCTCCAGATTGTACACCAGGGTCTCGTAGTGGACCTTGGCAGCGTCCCGGGCGGCCTTGGCCTTCTTATATTCCTCGCTGCTGGTAGAGTTGCCCAGGATCTCGTCGATCACGGCCTCGATGGAGGCCAGCTTGTCCTTGGCGGAGGCCAGCTCCAGTTCTGCCTGCTTTTGATCGTTTTCAGCATCAGCCACATTCTTCTCGTAATTGGCAAGCACTTCCTTCAAAGCCTGGTCATCCTGCTTGTATTTACTCTCCGCCGCGTCCCGCTCCGTTTTGGTATCGTTCTCCGCCGCCTCCGCGGTTTCCAACAGTTGTTCGGCCGTTTCCAGTTCAGCCTCTTTGGCGCTGATCGCTTCCTCGCTGGCCCCTTCGTCTTTCAGCTGCTGGAGTTCCATCTTCAATTTATCCCGCTGGACTCTGTAATCCGACGCGATCGCGCTTGCCTCCTGATACTGTGCCTCTGCGTCGGAGAGCGCGTCAATATCGGGTTGGATCTGCTCGGCATAGGAGGCTTGAAAGATGCTGAGCGTCATGGTCTCTTCCGCTACCGCTTTCTTCGCCGCTTCCACCATGGCCTCGGCGGCTTCCACCTCAGCCTCGGCAGCTTCCTTCTGGGCGTTGGGCAGGTCCCGGGGCGAGGCGTTTTTCACATCCTGCAGGGCCGCTTCCGCCTCTCTCCATTCCTGCATGGCCGACTCGATCTCCAGCTCCTGCACCTTATAGCTGTACACAGGGCCCACCGCGGCCTTCTGATAGCTGACCTGCAGGGCGCGCAGGGCCTCTTCCGCGGCCTCGATCTCGGCGCTGTCCCCCTCGCCCAGGATGAACAGCACGTCGCCCGCGCTGACCTCCTGTCCGGCCTTGACCATGACGGCCCGGATCTCCCGGGTCTGGTCGGCCTTGACCTGATGGGTGCCGTTGGCCGTCACGGTACCGGTGCCCCGGACCTTGGCGGTGATGGACCCGTCGGTCACGGACTGGGTAGCCACCTCCGGCAGGCTGCGGTTCATCCAGGTATTGGAAAAGAAGGTGAGCACCAGCAGCACGGCCAGGAAAACGATGGCCGCGTTCTTGACCCATTCTCTGTTTTTGGGTTTGAATTCCATGAGCCTTCCTCCTGTATGACAGGCTTATCCGATCCGGCGGCGTATACAACCGCCGGTTTTTCATTTATCCTTTTACACTTCCGGAATTTGCTATTCCTTCTACCAAGTACTCCTCGCCGTGGAGGAACAGCAGCAGGGACGGCACCATGTAGATGGTGGCCATGGCGAAGGCCAGGCCGATCTCCCCGGCGTTGATGGAGGAGAGGAACACCGACAGGGGCTGCTGCTCCGCGTCCTGCAGCAGGATCAGCGGCTGCTCCACCATGTTCCAGTAGTCGATGAATACCAGGATGGCAATGGAGTACAGGGCCGAGCGGCACTGGGGCAGGCAGATCTTCGTAAAAATCTCCCACTCGCCCGCGCCGTCCACCTTGGCCGCCTCGATCAGCGAATAGGGGATGCGGCGCATGAACTTGGTCAGCAGGAACACCGAGAAGGGGGCGAAGATCCCGGGCAGGATGATGGCCCAGCGGGTGTTCAGGATGCCCAGCCACTGGCTGACCAGATAGTTGGGGACCAGGGTCACCTGGTAGGGCATGAGCATCAGGATCACGTAGAAGAAGAAAATGCCGCTCCTTATCCTGCCCCGCCAGCGGGTGAAGCTATACGCCGCCACCGCGGCCACAGCCACCTGGAAGATCACGATGGGCACCACCAGGATCAGACTGTTCCAGAACTTGATCAGGTAATCCGGGGACTTGATCAGTCCCGTCACATACTGGGAAAGGGTGACCTTGTCGGGGATGAATTTCAGATTCACCGTCTCGGACACGTAGCCGCCCGAGGTGGTGGAAAAGATCATGCCGTAGTTGGATTTGATCTCCGACTCGGACATGAAGGAGTTGGTGATGGTCAGGACCGTGGGCATCAGGAACATCAGGGCGAAGACGGCGCAGAGGATGAACATGCCCACGCGGCCGAAGGTGCGCTTCTTTTTCCTCATCCCTCCACGTCCTTTCCGAACCAGTCCTCCACCTTGAACAGCAGGGCGATCAGCACCACCATGACGATGGCCATGATCACCGCCGCGGCGGAGAGCTTCTGGTAATCCAGACTGCGGAAGGTGTTGTTCATAAAGTGCTGCAGCATGTACAGCTTCTCATAGGGGTAATCCCCCGTGAGCAGATACACCTCACGAAAGACCTTGAAGGAATTGATCAGCGACAGGATGGTGACGAACAGCACCGTGGGCGACAGGTAGCGCAGCTTGATGGCAAAGAACTTGTAGGCCTCCGAGGCGCCGGACACGTCCGCCACCTCCAGCAGGTCCTTCGGGATGTTGGACAGGCCCGCCATGAACAGGATCATGTTGTAGCCCAGGTTCTTCCACAGGAACAGGATCATCACCACGATCTGGCAATAATCCGACTGGAGCCAGTCGATCTTGTCCGCGCCGAAGAGCAGCAAAAACTCGTTGACGGTGCCGTTGTAGTTGAACAGCACCTGCCAGATCAGCACCACCGAGGCCACCGGGACCATCATGGGGCTGAGGAAAAAGGTGCGGAACTGGGACTTCATCGGGATGCGGCACTCCAGCATCAGCGCCAGCACGATGGCCAGCACCACCGCCAGCGGCACCGCGATCAGGGAAAAGTGCAGGGTGTTTTTGGCCGCCATCAGAAAGGCCGAATTGTGAAACAGCTTTATGAAGTTTTGCAGGAACACGAAATTCCTGGAGCCCACCCCGTCGATCAGCGCGTAATAGACCACCACGCCGAAGGGCAGGATGAAGAACACCCCCACCCCCAGAAGGCTGGGAGACAGGTAACAGAGGCTGTGCAGGAAGTCCTTCTGCCGGTCGCTCAATTGTATGCTGTGCCTTTTCATCGATTCGTTACCGCTTCGTAATATCTTGTGTCTGTAGTCTTTTTATTATACTACATCTGGCGTCACTGCGCAAGGCAAGCTAAGGATTCTTAAGAATTTTCGGTAGAAAAAGGCGGGAAGAACCCGCCTTTTTCCTTCACACTGATTCAGCGCTGTTCGTTGACATAGATGTTGGCCTTGCTCTGGATCAGGCGGGCCACCTCCTCGGCGCTCTTCTGGCCGGCGAAGAAGGCCTGGGCCTGCTCGTTGACGATGTCGAAGATGCTGTCGCTCTCATCCGCCACCTTGGTGGTGGTCATGATGACATCCAGCAGCTTGTCGGCCTGCTCCTGGGTCAGGGCGTAGACATATTTGATGGAGCCGTCCGCCATGCCGTAGGAGCCGCGGCTGACCTGGATCTTCTCACCGTTCTGGTCCAGGACGAAGTTGCCGTCCGCGTCCTTGCGGTACTCGGGGGTCATGGACTTTTTGAGCATGGCGTTGAAGGCGTTCACATTGGTGGGCAGGCCCCAGCCGTTCTTCTGGTTCTCCTCCAGCAGGAAGCTGCGCAAAAACTGCCAGCCGGCCTGCTTGTCGGAGCACTTGCTGCTCATGGCGTAGAGAGCGCCGTCGCCGGAGCCCAGGCGGAGCATGCTGCCCACGCCCTCGTTGGTGGGATAGCCGATATAGGTCGTTTCGCCGCCGAAGTACATGTCGTTGTAGATGATGCTGTCCACATAGTAGACGCTGGCGTTCATAAGCATCTGGCGGCCGTCCTTGATGCGGTTTTCCGCCTGGTCCGCGTCGGTCCACTCATAGTTGTCCCAGTCGAAGGCCTTGGGGAAGCGGGCCGCGAAGTTCAGCATGTCGATGAAGTTCTGGCTGTCGAAGCTGACCTTGCCGGTGTTCCAGTCCACCAGGCTCTCCATCTCCAGAGATACCAGAGTGCGCAGCATGTCGTCCCGGGTGGTGTACTGATCCAGGGGATCGCAGCCCGCGGGCATTTTGGCCAGGGCGGCGTTGAAGTCCGCATAGGTCCAGCCCGGGGTGTCGCCCACCACAGAGCTTGCGCCGATCAGGGTGTTGACGGCAAAGGAGGGGGTGACCTCATAGAGCTTGCCGTCCACCTCCATGGCTTTGAGCACATTGGCGAAGAAGTCGCTGCGGTCCAGCTCCTTGTCCGCGTCCAGATAGGGATACAGGTCCTCCAGCAGTCCCTTGGCGGCCAGCTGGCTGTAAGGCAGGTTGCTCAGGCACAGCAGGTCGGGCAGCTTGCCGGAGAGGATCTCCGTGGTCAGCTTGGTGAGGCCCGCGCTGGTGTCCTCCTCCGTGTTGTACTGGGAATAATCCACCACGTGGATACGGCTGGTGTCGCTGGCGCGGTTGAATCGGATGATGGCGCTGCTCAGCTCATAATTGTAGTTAATATCCATGACCGCCAGGGTCAGCTCCGACTTGTGCGGCACGGAGTCATAGGGCACCTGGGTCAGGTTCACCAGCTCCGTGGTGACCTGGTCCGGCTGGTCATAGCTGTTGAGCACGCCGATGATGCTGCCGTCCTCGTTTACATGGACGCCCGCCAAATAGTTGCCGTTGATATCCACGTCCAGCCAGTTGAGGATGCGTTCCCCTTCCTGGGTCTCCAGCTTGTAGCCGTAGAGGCTCTGACCCCCGTTGTAATAGAGATCATAGTCCCCGCCGCCGGGCATCAGATTGTAGGCTTCGTTGGGCAGGGCGTAGGTCTCGCCGGACAGCTTATGGCCGTCCATATCCAGCATGCGCAGCTCCATGCCCTCTTCCCCGTTCTGGCTGACGCCCAGCCTGCCGTCCTTCAGCTGGATGATGCCGTTCATATAGTCGTCGGCCTCGATGGTGTAGGCCACGCTGCCGTCCTGCTTGAAGGCTACGAGCTTCATATCGCTGGTGGCGAGGATGTTGTCATCCCCGTCCAGCTTCATGCTGTAAAAGTCCAGGGAGCCGCCGTCGCCGGTATCGTAATCGATCTTCGCCTGACGCAGTTCCCTGCCCTTGCTGTCCAGGACACGGATGATGTAGTCGTCGTTGTACTCCCAGAGCTGCCAGGCGTCGTCCGCTTCCATCTGGGATTCATCGCCGGTGAAATAGCTCACATAGGTGTTTTCCACCAGGATCAGATTCCCGTCGCCGGCAAGGCGCATACCTACCACGCCGGAGCCGGAATAGAAGCCGGCGTAGCCCTCGGTGTTCTCCGCCGCGGGCAGCGGCTCATAGTCCGCCAGCTTTCTGGCCGTGCCGTCCTTGCCGACAAAGTACAGCCGCGGCTCATAAATGTCGTACTGGCCCTCATATTCGATGACGCCGTCCTCGGGGACCTTGGTCCCCACCTTTTCATTGGCGGTCACGTAGAAGCCGTCTTCGGTAAAGACCTGGGGTTCCATATACGCGCTGCCGCCGCTGACGGTCTTATACGCCGCGGTATAGACGTATTCCGGGGCCGCGGTCTCCTCGGGCGCGGTCTCCTCCTCGTTCTGCTTGCCGCAGGCGGCCAGGCTCAGCATCAGCACCAGGACCAGAAGCAGCGCAAGCACAGATCTAAGATTTTTATTCATGTTTATCCTCCTGTAAAGAATGCTTGTTTCTCAGCCAGCCGTAGTATATCACATAATACAGTGGAAGTATCTTAAGTTTTCTTAAATTATTGGTATCCCTGAAAAAATGTGGTACAATGTCCTCGTCAAGCGACAGATCGGAGGTGCCTATGGCCGCTTTATCCCGTATCCTCATAGTAGATGACGATCCCGACATCCGAAAAGTTCTCCAGCTTTTGCTGAAAGATAAATATTTTGTTGCCGAGGCGGCGGACGGTCTGGCCGCCATTGAATTCATCCGCGCAAACCCGGACACCGATTTGGTGGTGCTGGACGTGATGATGCCCGGCCTGGACGGGATCCAGACCTGCGAGGAGCTGCGCAAGCTCTCAAACGTCCCTGTTCTCTTCCTCACGGCCAAATCCGCCGAGCAGGACCGGGTCTCCGCCTATGAGAGCGGCGGGGACGATTTCCTGTCCAAGCCCTTCTCCCAGGCGGAGCTGCTGGCCAAGGTCAGCTCCCTGCTGCGCCGCTATCAGGAGTACCGGGGCAAGCCCGCCGGGGTGCTGACGGTGGAAAACCTGGAGGTGGACTTCGCCTCCCGCACTGTCAGGAGCGCCGGAAAGGCCGTCACCCTGACCGATACCGAGTATTCCATCCTGGAGTTCATGCTGAAAAACCGCGGCACGGTGGTCACCGCCGCCGATCTCTACGAATCCGTTTGGGGCGAGAAATTTCTCTCCGGCTCCGGCAACACCGTGATGGTTCACGTGCTGAACCTGCGCCGGAAGATCGAGGAGAATCCCTCCGCGCCCAAGATCATCCGCACCGTCTGGGGAAGGGGTTATCAGATTGATTAAGCGTCTGCCGCGCTCTCTGGACGCGAAGATCCTGTACATCATTATACTGGCGCTGCTGTGCGCCCTGCTGGTGTATTTTGTCGCCTACGGGCTGGGAACCATGGCCCTAGACCGGATCTACATGAGCCAGGAATCCGTCTCCGCCCGACAGGCGGCCTTCTATACCGATTTCAGCCAGTTCGTGGCCCGGTATCAGGTCCGGGGCGACGACGGGCAGAGCATCGCCCAATGGACGGTGGACAACGCCTATGTGACCGTCCTGGTCTTTCAGGACGGCGAGCTGCAGCTGCGCGCCTGGGACGGGATCGTCCAGACCGCCAGTGACATGCAGGGCTATGAGCGGCTGCTCTACGCCTCCCAATACAACAAGCTCTACCCCATGGGCTTTGCCGACGGGCAGTATCAGATCGCCATCGGCGACAACACCGACCTCCGGGAGGATCAGATCAACTGGAACATCTCCCTGCTGCTGGCGGTGGTCAGCTTCTTCGCCGTGGTGCTCTGGTACATGCGGCGGCTGACCAGGCGGGTCATCCTCCTGTCTCAGGAGGCGGGCGCCATCGGCGCCGGCGACCTGGACCACCCCATCACCGTCAAGGGCGCCGATGAGCTGGCGGAGCTGGCCACGGATGTGGACAGCATGCGCCGCTCGGTCATCGAGCGCATGGGCAACGAAAAGCGGGCCTGGGAGGCCAACAGCGAGCTGATCACCGCCATCTCCCATGACATCCGCACCCCCATGACCTCGCTGCTGGGCTATCTGGACCTGCTCCATGAGGGCAGCTTCGAGTCCCCGGAGCAGGGCAGGCAGTTTGCCGCCTCCGCCCGGGACAAGGCCATGGAGCTCAAGGATCTGACCGACGAGCTGTTCCGCTATTTCCTGGTGTTCAGCCGCTCGGAGCTGGAGCTGAATATGGAGAGCTTCGACGCGCGGCTGCTGTTGGAGCAGCTGCTGGGCGAGGCGGAGTTCGATCTCAGCGACGCGGGCTTCACCGTCAGCCGCATCGAGTTTGAGGGCGAATGCGGCGTCAGAGCGGACCCGCTCTATCTCAAGCGGGTGCTGGACAACCTGGTGTCCAACGCCAAGAAATACGCCGACAGGGAGCGGCCCATCCTGGTGGTCACCGAGCGGAAGGAGGATTCGATCTCCGTCTGCATGTCCAACTATGTGGCCGCGGCGGCCCCCCGGGTGGAGAGCACCAAGATCGGCCTGCGCACCTGTGAGAAGATCATGACCGCCATGGGCGGCAGCTTCACCACCACCCGGGATGAGGAACATTTCGCAGCGGAGTTCACGCTGCCGGTGCAAAGCCTGTAAAAAATACGAACAAGGGCCTGCGTCCGCAGGCCCTTGCTGTCGTTTACCAATCCTCTTCCTCGCCGTCGTAACCGCCGCCGCAGCCGCAGGAGCAGCCGGGTCCGCAGCTGCAGCCGCCGTCCCCGCCGCCGCAGCTTCCGTCGCAGCCGCAGCCGCCGTCCCCCGCCGGGGAGATGGGCAGCTGCCCGGTGACCAGCAGGTCAGAGGCGGTGTCAGCGTCGCCGGAATAGCCCACCACGGGCACGATGCCGAAGCTCAGCAGCGCGGCCTTGGCCTCCGGCCCCATGTTGCCGACGATCACCGCGTCCACGCCTTGCTCACGCATCAGGTCCGCCATGGCCTGGTGGCCGGAGCGGCCCTCGGTGGGGACCAGGCGCTTTACGCAGTCGGTGACGTATTCACCGTACTCATAGATGGCGAACATCTCACAGTGGCCGAAGTGGCCGAAGATCTCGCCCTTATCGTATGCGACCGCTATCTTCATGCTCGATCCTCCGCTTTCAGGCGTCCAGCTTTTCGATCACGTCCACCATGGAGGCGATATGCTCCCCGCTGACAGACTCCACCTCGCCGGCGTCCACCATAGCGGCGACCGCCGGGTCGATGGGCAGACGGGCGGTGTGGGCGATGCCGAACTCTTTGGCGATCTGCTCCACCTTGCTCTCGCCGAAGATGGCGTGTTCTTTCCCGCAGTCGGGGCACTTGAAGTAGGACATGTTCTCCACGACGCCCAGCACGGGCACGTTCATCATCCCGGCCATGTTCACAGCCTTGGACACGATCATCCCCACCAGGTCCTGGGGGGTGGTGACGATGACCACGCCGTCGATGGGCAGGGACTGGAACACCGTCAGCGGCACGTCGCCGGTGCCGGGAGGCATATCCACGAACATGAAGTCCACGTCCGTCCACAGCACGTCGGTCCAGAACTGGGTCACCGCGCCGGCTATGACCGGGCCGCGCCAAACCACAGGCTCGGTCTCATTTTCCAGGATCAGGTTGATGGACATGATCTGCATGCCGGTGTGGGTGGTGACGGGGATCAGATAATCCTCGGTGCCCTTGCAGTGCTCGGTGATGCCGAAAGATTTGGGGATGGAGGGGCCGGTGATGTCCGCGTCCAGCACCGCGCAGTTGTAGCCGCGGCGCTGCATCTCGGAGGCCATCAGGCTGGTGACCAGGGACTTGCCCACACCGCCCTTGCCGCTGACCACGGCGATGACCTTTTTCACGCTGGAATAGGGGTTGAGCTCCTTCAGAAAACTCTGGGGGCTCGTGCGCTCGGCACAGCTCTCCCCGCAGGTAGAACAATCATGGGTGCATTCGCTCATAAAAGGGATTCCTTCTTTCTCAAATTGTAGCCTTGCTATTATATGCAATTAATCGCGTTTCGTCAATAATGCTTATCACCCTTCCTGTCACGACACGACTCTGGCGCGCCGCCCCCGGCGGCTTTTGTGTTTTTCGGTTTCAGTTTCAGGCTATAGAAGAGCGCGAAAGCGGACCGTGCACTTGCACGGTCCGCTTTTTGGGGCGCTCAGCCCTCCGCTCGCAGGGGCGGCTATCCGCATCCCCCGTCCGCTTAAACCTCAATCAAACTTCACGACCTTGGCCAGCGCCTTGTAAAAGGCCTCGGTGAAGGGCTCCCCGTCCCAGGGGAAGACCACAACGACGAAGTCCCCCACCCGGTCGCTGTCGAACACCAGCTCGTTCCGGTCCTTGTCCCACTTGGCCCGGATGGCGTACAGGCTGCCGTCGGGATTCCGGAACACCACGTAGACCGGCGCGTCCTCCTGAAAGCTTTCGGGCATTGTCCAAGCCATGCGCACGGTCACCGGCGCCTGGAGCGCGGTCACTTCCTCCTTGCCCCGGAAGGCCCGAAGCCGGTAGCCCTCGCCCGCCGCTTCCGCCACCGCCCGCAGGTTCTCCCCCGCCTCGGCCTTGGCGTCCGTGTCGTCCTCCGTCTCTCCGTTCGGGATCGGATCCGTCGTGGTCGTTCCTCCGCCGCCATTGCCGTTCCCGCTGTCGTTGTCGCCGTTATCCACGCTGTCATTGTCGTCGTTATCCCCGGTGTCGTTGTCGTCGTTATCCCCAGTGTTGTTGTCGTCGTTGTCGCCGCTGTCGTTGTCGTCGTCATCCCCGGTGTGGGACTCGACGCGGGTATGGATGTAACTGGGCGCCAGGGACACGCCGTTGCTCAGGCTGCCCGCGCCGCTGCCGCCCAGCACGCCGGTGCCGGTATAGCTGACACTGGTGCTGGTGAGGGCGTTGCCGCCGGCGTTGGGGTCAAACGAGTAGATGCTGTCCAAAATCCGGATGCCGCAGAGTCCCCGGCCGTCGGAGATGCTGTCGCCGCTCTCGCGCAGATACACGGTGTAGAGCTCGCCCTCGTCGTTCTTCATCAACAGTTCCACGATCTTGGGCCAGGTGCCCTGGCCGTCCGCCAACAGCTCCTGCTCCTGGAACATGTCATAGCTGATCGTGAACGGCTCCAGACAGTACCGGTCACCAACCTTCGTCGCCGTCACCGTGAGCAGGAGGTTCCGCCCCGGCTGTTCCACCGCCAGGACCCCGTTCTCGCCCACGGAAGAATAGGTCAGATAGTCCGCCGCTATATTTTCGTACATCTGGATAACGGGCCGGACCCGCCAGGTCTCCAAGGAGAAATACTCGGTCTTTATGCCGGTGTCCAGGATGATGCCGGAGTAGCCGCCCCCGCCGGAGTAGCCGGAGACCTGGCCGGAGTAGCTTTCCTTCAGGGATTGGACAGTACCGACGCTCCGGACCAGCGGGGTATAGTCATCATCCAAGGTGGCGGCGCCGCTGCGGTTGTCCAGGATCGCCAGGCCCCGGGCATCGATCATCCCGAAGATCGCGCCCATATAGTAGCCGGTGGAGAGTCCGCCTTGGAAGCTGCAGTCCTTCCCAAGGCGCAGCACGCCGGAGGCCAGGCGCAGATCGGCCTTGACCGTCCCGGTCAGCGTCAGCTCCGGGGCAGTTTGCCGGATGTTACCGCTGCCGGTGATCTCCACGGTGCCGTTCTGGTCACTCAGATCCCCGATGCTGGTACTCTCCCCAACCCGAAGCTTGAGATCCCCCTGGGCGTTGACAGTCTCGATCCGGGTGTAGTCCCCAAGGGCAAGAGTGGTCGTCCCGTCGGCGTCGACAGTGGCAAGCTGGGAGCCGCTGCCGGTGAGGATCAGCTTGCATACGCCCTGCATGCGCAGCACCGCCCCTTGGGCCATTTGCAGCCCCGTGGCCCGCAGCTCGGCTGCCAGCACGCTCACGTTATCACCGCCCGGGTCTGTGCGGCTGTAAGTATAGTCCGGATTGAAAGGTTCTCCATTGTTGATGGCATAGACGGACTCCATCATCAGACAGGTATTTTCGGGCATGCGCAGCTGCACGTCGTCGGGCACATGAAGCCCGTCGATCAACAGGCCAGGCAGGCTGCCGTTGACCAGCAGATACGTGCCGTCCTCCTGCTTGACGAACAGGGCCACGCTGCCCTCGCCCTCGTTAAAGAACGCGGTGTTGGCGTGGAGGGTCACGCTGCAGCCCTCGGTCAGTTCCAATTCGTCCACCAGGAAGATACCGCTGCCCACGATCTCCAGATCGCCGTCGATGGAAAGCGTGCCCAGCCGGTTGAGTCCCCCGGCCAGGATGCGCAGGCCACGGCCCTCGGTGCTCAGGGTCTTGCTCATGCTCTGGTAGTTGTCCATGTACAGGCAGTCGTCGGCAGCGCTGTAAGTCCAGCTGCCCAGGACCTTTTGCTGAAAGATGTGGTCAATCCCGACCCCGACCTCCACGAAGCCCATGTTTTCGTCGTGCTCGTCCCGGCTGCCGTCCATGACGGTATCTCCCAGGGTGATGCTGGGGCTGGTCTGGTCCGTCTCGCTGGCGCTTCCGTTTTCGCTGCCGGCCTCGTCGGTGGACACGACGCCCTTCGCCGCCCCCTTGCTGAGCCGGTCTTCGCCGGATCCTTCCTCTCCGCCACCGGGCTCCTCGCCGGCCGCTTCCTCGTCCGGATCCCCGCCTGTCGCGGGCGCGCTGACGCCAAGGGCGGTCATCTTGACTCCCTTGGCGATTTCCTTGTCTGTGGCTTCCTCGCCCGAGGCTTCCTGGCTCTGGATCTCCTCGCCCGTGGCTTCTTCGCCCGAGACGCCCTGGCTCTGGATTTCCTCACCCGGGATTTCCTCGCCCGTGGCTTCCTGGCCTTGGATCTCCTCACCCGGCACTTCCTCGCCCGAGACGCCCTGGCCCTGGATTTCCTTGCCCGGGGCCTCCTCGCCCGAAGCACCCTGGCCCTGGATCTCCTCACCCGGGACTTCCGCGCCCGAGTCATTCTGGCCCTGGATTATCTCACTCGAGGCTTCCTTGACCGGGGCTTTGTCTTCCGACGCCGCGTCCCCCCGGACCGCCGCCGCGCTCTCGGTTTCGGGCAGCGGATCTCCGGGGATCTCCACGCTCTCCGTCACCGGCTCTTTAAAATCAGCCTCGGCCTTCACGCTCAGCCCGAAGGCCAGCAGCAGAGAGACCGCAAACCCCATGCTTTTTTTGATCCAGGCTTTCATCTTTGCTCTCCTTTCGAGCGCACCCCTTCGCAGTCCAGGTGCATCGTCCTGCCCGGCCTTTTCTTCCTGTCGTACGCGGCCCGGTCTCCCGCGGCCGTTTGTCGATTCTATTCATTATTATTTTATAGAATCCGGCAGTTTTTGTCAATCCCGTCCTTTTTGTCCAATTTCTGCTGTTTTGTGTCGCCCATTGATTCTGCTTTTTGGATGATGACGGTGATTTCATTCACCCGACCCTTGTCCAATGGGGTTTCCCCGTTCAAAATCATCTGCTGCCGCTTTTTGAACTGGCTTTCGTTTTCCTGTCACCCGGTCGAAATGAGAAATCAAACAACATCTGCCATTTCATCATCTAGATGATGAAATGGCAGATGTTGTTTTTTCAGGTTTTTTCTCTTTCACGCTTGGATCCGGAACACCCTGTCACCGCCGCAGCCTGCGCAGCGCGCGGATCAGATACATGGCCGCGAGCCCGGTGAACACGCCGGTGATCAGGCCCGAGACCGCCAGGATGGGCGCGTAGACCCAGAGAGTCGGGGTCTTCACCACCCAGATGCTGGCCAGCAGCTGCCCGGCGTTGTGGGCCACGGCAGCGATGGCGCTGGTGACCCAGAGCCGCTTCTCGGGGATGAGGGCCGTCAGCACGCACATGACCAGATAGGCGAAGGTCCCGCCCACGGCGCTGAAGATCAGCGTGGAGGGGCTGCCGGCAAACATGGCGCTCATGAGAATGCGCACCGCCAGAACCGCCCCGGCCTCCTTCCGGCCCAGGAGCAGCATGGCCGTGAGGGTGATGATATTGGCAAGACCCAGCTTCACCCCCGGGATGGGTACCGGGGAGGGCAGCTGCGCCTCCAGCATGAAGATGCCCAGGGCCATGGCGGTGAGCAGCGCCATCAGCGTGAGCTTTTGGGTCCCGGAACGGGGCGGCTCAGCCATCGATCTCGCCCCCCTCGATCGTGATGATCAGGTGGTGGGGCATGCAGACGATAGGGATGCCGCCGCCCTGGAGCCTGCCCATGGACACGCAGATGCGGTCCGGGCAGTCCGCCTCCGTCACGGAGATGGCGCCGGGCTCCACATGCACCAGGTTCCGGCCGTAGCCGGTGTGCACCTCAATATCGTAGGGCTCCTTCACCCGGGACAGGTCGATCCGGTCCAGCTCTTCCCCGTCCACGGAGATCACCGCCACCGTCCCCTCCCGGTCGCCGCGCAGCAAAAGAAATGCCCCGACGCCCACGGCGCACAGCAGCACGAACACCAGGATCCAGATTTTTGTCTTTTTATCCATGGTTTTATTGTAGTTGACTTGGCAGCCGTTGTCAATGCCCCCACATTTGTGGTATAATAATAAAATCCTGTGCTTTTTATTGAGTTTTATCCCGATCAAAACCAAGCATAGCTGGTTCGATCGGTACGCGGGAGGAGGTGTCTCCTTGGAAGTCTTTTCGCAATACATGCTGACCACGTCGAAGTTCGCGCTGATCCTGCTGTCGCTGGCCATCCTCATCCGCTGCCTGCGCTCCATGCTGCAGGAGCGGTACGAGCCCGAGACCTGGGCTTATATCAAGTCCGGCAGGGAGACCCTGCCCGTGAACCATTGGGAGAACATCATCGGCTCCTCCCGCAGCGCGGACCTGCTGATCCAAAAGCCCGGCGTGCGCCGGGTCCACGCGGTGCTGACCCGGGACGACGCCGGCCAGTGGCGGGTCTACGACGTGTTCGGCCGGGGCGGCGTCTGGGCCAACGGCACCAAGGTGGGTGGCAAGGGCGAGTGCGTCTTTGACGGGGACGTGATCAATCTCCAGGGCAACATGCTCCGCTTCCAGGACCTCCCCCAGGACAAACGCATCCGGCTGGACGCCTCCCGCACCATTGCGGGCAAGCGCTTCTCCCCCGCCGTCACCCTGCTGGAGCTGAGCATTTTCCAGCTGTTCTTGCTGATGCAGCACGCCTTCTTCGCCCGGGCGGAATATCTGGCCCCCATCGCCCTGGGCTTCTTCGCGCTGATGATGCTCCAGTGGAGCTGCTACAACGCCATGCGCATCATGGGCCGCAGCGGCTTCGAGGTGGAGACCCTGGCCTTCTATCTGAGCACCCTGGGCATGTCCGTGGTCGCCACCTCCACCCCCGGCGATATGTACAAGCAGATCCTGCTGACCATTGCGGCGGTGGCCCTGTTCCTGCTGAGCGGCTGGTGGCTTCGCAATCTCAAGCGCACCGCCGCCGTGCGCCTGCCCATCGCCGTCGGGGCCCTGCTGCTGCTGACGGTCAACGTGGTGGCCAGCGACGCGGTGCTGGGCGCCCGCAACTGGCTGGAGATCGGCGGCTTCTCCTTCCAGCCCTCGGAGCTGGTCAAGGTGGCCTATGTGTACGTGGGCGCCTCCACCCTGGAGAAGCTGTTCCGCAGGCGGAACCTCTTCGGCTTCATCGCCTTCTCCGCCATCTGCGTCATGGCCCTGGCCCTGATCGGGGACTTCGGCACGGCGCTGGTGTTCTTCGTCAGCTTCCTGGTCATCTCCTTCATGCGCTCCGGCTCCATCGCCACCGTGTTCCTGGCGGTCTCCGGGGCGGGCCTGGCGGGATTTCTGGCCGTCAGCGTCCGGCCCTATATCGCCCAGCGCTTCGCCTCCTGGGGCCATGTGTGGGAGGACGTGTTCGATACCGGCTACCAGCAGACCCGGGCCATGTCCGCCGCCGCGGCGGGCGGGCTCTTCGGAAAGGGCGCCGGCAGCGGCTGGCTGAAGGATATCTTCGCCGCCAACACCGACCTGGTCTTTGCCGTGATCTGCGAGGAGCTGGGCCTGATCATCGGCCTGTGCGCCATCCTGGCCATGCTGACCCTGGCCTTCTTCGCGGTGCGCAGCGCCCGCAACGGCCGCTCGGCCTATTACGCCATTGCGGCCTGCGCCTCCATGAGCATCCTGCTGACCCAGCTGGCCCTGAACGTGTTCGGCTCGCTGGATATCCTGCCCTTCACGGGCGTCACCTTCCCCTTTGTGTCCCGGGGCGGCACCTCCCTGCTGTCCTGCTGGATGCTGATGGCCTTCATCAAGGGCGCCGACAACCGCAAGGACGCAAGCTTTGCCGTGCGCCCAGGCGGGCGGCTGCGCTCCGTGGTGGACGATCCGCTGGGGCCGCGGATGGCCGAAAAGCGGCCGAAGTTATCCAAAGGGAAGACCCCGGCGGCCAAGGGCAAGGCCGCGGGAAAAAACACTGCCCCGGCCAAAAACACCGCAGCGGCCAAGGACAAGGCCGCCGCTAAGAATACCCCTGCCGCCAAGGGCGGCAAGGCGAAGGGGGGCAGGGCCGCCAAATGAAAAAGATCACCAACCGCGCCGTCTCCGTCTTGCTGATCGCGGCGCTGGTCATCGTGGGCGTTCTGACCTACGTCATCCGCTATGTGGACGAGGGCGAGGACTGGGCGCTGTACTTCTCCCGCCTGAACACCGAGGCCACCGGCCAGATCCTGGACCGCAACGGCCTGGTGCTGGCCTCCTTCAGCCCCACGGAGAACCTGTTCGCTGAGGACCGGGCCACCCGGATCGCCAACTACCATGTGACCGGGGACTACTGGGGCCGCAGCGGCACCGGCGTGCTGTCCGCCTTCTGGCAGAACATGCGCAGCTTCAGCCACATCTACGGCACCACCCGGAGCAACACCGGCTCCCTGCAACTGAGCATCGACGCGAGGCTCAATAACGCCGCCTACAACAGCCTGATCGGCCAGAAGGGCGCGATCCTGATCTGCAACTACAAGACCGGGGAGATGCTCTGCATGGTCTCCGCCCCCTCGGTGGACCCGGCGGACCCGGATACGGAGCCGGAGGACGGCGCCTTCCTCAACCGGGGCCTTTCCGCCGCCTTCGTGCCCGGCTCCATCTTCAAGCTGATCACCGCGGCCGCCGCCATCGAAAACCTGGACGGCGTGCAGAACCGGACCTTCTACTGCGAGGGGGTCACCGACTTCGCCGGGGTGGAGGTCACCTGTCCCTTTGAGCACTATTCCCAGACCTTCGAGCAGGCCCTGGCCAATTCCTGCAACGTGGCCTTTTCCCGGATGGCCGTGCAGATGGGCCAGGACACCATGGTAAAATATGTAAAAGACTACGGCTTTCTGGACAGCCACGAGCTCAACGGCATCCCCACCGCGGCGGGCGCCTATCCCACGGACTTCGTGGGCGACCCGGAGCTGGGCTGGTCCGGCATCGGCCAGTCCGTGGATCTGGTCTGCCCCTTCTCCATGCTGCGCTACGTCTCCGCCATCGCAAACGGCGGGGTCCTGGTGGAGCCCACGCTGCTGCTGGACGATGAGGAGAACAAGTCCAGCCGGCTGATGGAGGCATCCACCGCCGAGACCCTGGCCCGGATGATGAGCTTCAACGTGGCCTACAGCTACGGGGGCAGCGAGTCCTTCCCGGGTCTGGCCCTCTGCGCCAAGACCGGCACCGCCGAGATCGGCGACGGCACCTCCCACGCCTGGTTCACCGGCTTTCTCAACGACGAGGCCCATCCCTACGCCTTCGTGTTCCTGGTGGAGCGGGGCGGCGGCGGCCTGACCGTGGCCGGGCGGATCGCCTACAACGTGCTGCACACAGCGGTAAGGAGCTGAGCCTATGATCGACGTACAAGTGAATGCCCTGGTCAAGTCCTTCGAGGTGGGCAGCAACGTGCTGGACGGTCTGAGCTTCACCGTCAATTCCGGGGAGCGAGTGGGGATCCTGGGGCAGAACGGATGCGGAAAAACCACCCTTTTTCGCATCATGGTGGGGGAACTGTACCCGGATGAGGGCACTGTGACCACAGCGCCCGGCAAGCGCGTCGGCCTCATTTCCCAGATCCCGGTCTACCCGGAGGACTGGACCACGGAGGACGTGCTCCGGGACGCCCACAGGCGGCTCTACGCCATCGGCCGCCGCATCGACGAATTGACGCAGCAGATGGAGGAGGACCAGTCCCCCGCCCTGCTGCGGGAATACGACCGGCTCAGCGACGACTATCGCCGCCTGGGCGGCTACAGCATGGAGACCGACCGCAACCGGGTGGCCAACGGCCTGCAGATCCCGGCGGCCATGCGCTCCCAGCTCTTCTCCAGCCTCTCCGGCGGGGAGAAAACGAGAGTCAACCTGGCCCGCCTGATCCTGGAGGATACGGACATCCTGCTGCTGGACGAGCCCACCAACCATCTGGACCTGCGGGCCACCGAGTGGCTGGAGGACTATCTGCTGCATTTCAAGGGCACGGTCCTGACCATCAGCCACGACCGCTATTTCCTGGACCGGGTGGTGGAGCGCTGCGTGGAGATCAGCGAGGGAAAGGCCGAATTCTACAGCGGCAACTACAGCTTCTACGTGCAGGAGCGGCAGCGCCGCTTTGAGGAGAAGCTGAAGCAATACGAGAAGGACCAGGCCAAGATCGAGCAGCTGACCCGGGCCGCCGAGCAGATGCACCTCTGGGCCTTCATGGGCAACGACAAGCTGCACAAGCGGGCCTTCTCCATGGAAAAGCGCATCGAAAAGCTCCAGCAGAGCGAAAAGCCCACGGAGCGGAAAAAACTGAGCGTGAAGTTCAAGCAGAGGGAGTTCAACGGCGACGAGGTGCTGGTGACCGAGGGGCTCAGCAAGGCTTTCGGGGAAAAGCGTCTGTTTTCGGATCTGTCCCTGACCGTCACCGGCGGGGAACGGATCGCCCTCATCGGCGACAACGGCACCGGCAAGTCCACCCTCATCAAGCTGATCATGCAGCAGGAGACCCCGGACGCTGGCTATCTGTACCTGGGCCCCGCCGTGCGCAGCGCCTACCTGCCCCAGATCGTGACCTTTTCCTCGGACAGCCGCTCCGCCCTGGACACCATGCTCTACGACTGCCGCTGCCAGCCCCAGGAGGCCCGGGACCGTCTGGCCGCCTTCGGCTTCCGGGGCGAGGACGTGCTCACCCCCGTGGGGGCCCTTTCCGGCGGGGAGCGCAGCCGCCTGCGCTTGTGCATGCTCATGGGCGGCGACGTGAACTTCCTGATTCTGGACGAGCCCACCAACCACCTGGACATTGCCAGCCGGGAGTGGATGGAGGACGCCCTGTCCGACTATGAGCAGACCCTGCTGTTCGTGTCCCACGACCGGTATTTCATCGAGAAATTCGCCACCCGGATCTGGGCCCTGGACAGGGGCGAGATCACGGATTACCGGGGCGGCTACGCCGACTACGCGGCATGGCGGGAACGGCAGGCCGTCTTCACCCAGATCGAGAAGGCCGCCCCCAAAAAGAAGAAGGAAGAAAAGCCCCGCACCCCCAACCACGACAGGCAGATCGCCAGGGTGGAACGGGAGATCGGGCGGCTGGAAGAAAAGCTGGCCGGGCTGGAAGCCCTGGCCGAGGAGCACGCCACGGACTATCAGAAGCTGATGGAGATCGAGGCGCAGAAGGAAGAGCTGAACCAGGCGCTCCTGCTCCAATATGAGAGATGGGAGGAACTGAACGGATGAACAAGAAGAAAGGCCTGTGGGCCGCGGTGAGCGGCGGTCTGCTGGTGTGCGGCGCCCTCCTCCGCTTCGCCCTGCGGGGCTGTGCCTACTGGGGCTACGCCCTGGCCTTCGTGGCGGCGCTGATCGTGCTGCACCATTTCGTGGGCCCGGCGCTCTGGCGTTTCATCGTCGTGCTGGTCTGCGTCGGCCTTGCGTATTTCTGCGTTGTGGAGATCCCCATCATCAAAAACGCCCGCACGGACAGGGACGACGAGCGGCCCTACCTGGTGGTGCTGGGCGCGGCGGTCTACGGGGACCAGCCCTCCCTGACCCTGGTGCGGCGGCTGGAGGGGGCGCTGGACTATCTGGAGCGCTACCCGGACAGCGTGGCCATCGTCTCCGGCGGCATGGGCCCCGGGGAGACCGTCACCGAGGCCCAGGCCATGTACGACTGGCTGGTGGCCAATGGCGTGGACCCGGACCGGGTGCTGAAGGAGGACCGGGCCACCTCCACGAAAGAGAACCTGGAATTCTCTTTCGACATCATTCGACAAAGGGGCGACGAGCCCGCCGGCAAGGTGGCCATCGTCTCCAGCGCCTACCACCTGTACCGGGCAAAGCTCATGGCCCGGATGCAGGGGGTGGAGGCCGCCGGCGTGGCCGCCCCCTGGGGCTACTTCTTCGTCATGCTCAATTATTTCATCCGGGAGGCCTTCGGTGTGACCCACCTGTGGGTCTTCGGATCATGACGGCGGCATCGGCCCGGCGGGCCGCGGCAGGCGTTTTGAGAAACCGAGATCAATGGAGGCCGCCGCGTATGGACGAATATGAATACGAGATCGAGCAGATCAAGAAGCTGGGGATCAAAGACAGCGCGCTGCGCCTGGAATATGAAGAAAAGGTCCGGGCGCTGAAGACGCTCCCGCAGAAGCTGAGGGCGGAGGGCAGCACAGAGCAGCAACACAGGCGCGACAAAACAGGCGTGACCGCTCAGGTCACGCCTGTTTCGCTTTTCAGCCCCGGCCGATGTTGATCTGGCCCACGTTGTAGTCCGGGTTGTAATCCACCGGCTCGTCGGTGACCAGCACCTCCAGCTCCCGGGCGATATGCTCCATGTCCTCCATGCTGTTGGTGCCGCTGACGATGAGGCAATAGCCCTCCGTCTCGTCGATGAGCAGCAGATAGTTGCCGTCGTTGAGGTACTCCGGATAGTAGCTGCAGCGGATCTCCTTCATCTGGTAGTCCCCGAAGGTCCCCTCCTTGATCACCTGACACTCGCCGTTGAGCACCAGGGTCTTGCCCTCGTTCATGTACATGGTCTGGATCACATAGGGGATGTCCTTCCCCTCGCCGTTGTCGCTGAGATACTGGTACCAGCCCTCCGCGTCCGGTTCCCCGAAGACAGGCCCGCCGCTGTGCTCCGGCAGCCAGCCAGGCTTGAACTTCACCACATGGGGCGTGGTCTCCGCCTCAAAGGTGAAAACGAAGCCCGCGTCGGGATAGCTCATGGTCTGCACATGGTCCACGGTGCCGTCCTCGTTCCGCTCGGTCCAGGTGCCGCTGACCACGGTTCCCTGCTCCGGCCGGTCCATGTGCATCCGAAACAGCCCGGCCGCGTAGGCCGTGGCGGTCAGCGCCGCAGCGATGGCCGCCACTAAGGCGACGATCCGCAGCCCCCTGCTCCCGGACCTGCGCCGGGGCCGCTTTTCCAGTTCGATGCTTTTCATAACGCTCTCCTTGATGCGCGCGGTCATGGCCGCGTCTTTTGTTCCGAGCATCACATCCTCCGGGAAGCAGTCGCCCGCCAGGTCAAAAATCGACAGCTTCACAGCGATACCCCCTTTCGATGAGAAATGCTCTCAGCTTGTCCCGTCCCCGGGCAAGCCGCGTGCGGACGGTGGCCGGGTTCATTCCCAGCGCCGCCGCGATCTCGTCCGTCTTCTGGCAGAGGTAGTAGTAGCGCATGAAGATGCCCCGGTCCGGCTCCGGCAGGGACTCCACCGCCGCCCTCGCCAGCTGCCGCAGCTCCGCGCGGACCAGGCCGTCCTCCGGCCCCGGGAAGGAGATCTCCAAACAATCCTCCGCCAGCGGCTCCGGCAGACGCGCCCTGCGCAGCCGGTCCCTGGCGCAGTTGCGCGTCACCGCCGCCAGCCAGGCCTTCAGCCTGCCCTCCTGTACGTCGGAGGCGTTCCTCCACAGCCGGAGGAAGACGTCGGCGCTGATCTCCTCCACGTCCTCCGGCTGCAGGGGCGGCTCCACGATGTTGCGGGCGATGGCCGCCACATAGGCCGCGTACTGCTCGATGGCCGCGCCCAGGGCCTCGCTGTCCCCACCGCGGATCCGCCGGAGCATCCGCCCTTCGTTCATGCCTGCTCACCTCTTTCTGTCTTTCCTTGAAAAGCGCTTTCACCTATAAAAACGCCGCCGGACGGCTTTTTGTTTCAAAACATAGTAAAAAATATAAAGATTCATATAACGACCAAAAGGAGCGCCTCCCCTGTCGGGAAGGCGCTCCTCTGTCGCTTGTTCGCTTACTTGTCCAGATAGGTCCGCAGCAACTCCTGCAGCAACTCGTCCCGGTCCAGCCGGGTGATCAGCGTGCGGGCGTTGTTGTAGTTGGTGATATAGGTCGGATCCTCAGACAGTATATAGCCCACGATCTGGTTGATGGGATTGTAGCCCTTCACCATGAGGGAGTTATACACAGACGACAGGATCTCCCGCATCTCGGCCTTGCTGTCAAGGGCGGTGAATTTTCTGGTCACATCCTCCATGAAGTTCCCTCCTTCGTCCGAATTTGTTGTTTCTATTATAGCAGATTCGATGCTCAAGTAAAGACGAAATTGGGGACAAATCCGTTAAAATTTGATGAAATTTGCCCCCCGGTGGTGGATCCTTCCCGCCCCTTCAGCGCATCACGGCCCGGTACTCCCGCTCCAGGGCCAGCAGCACCCGCTTCACCGTCTCCTCGGCGTGCTCGTCGGTGAGGGTCTGGTCCTCCGCCCGCATGGTCAGG
The DNA here is from genome assembly GCA_902778275.1 of Oscillospiraceae bacterium. Classification (GTDB taxonomy): domain Bacteria; phylum Bacillota; class Clostridia; order Oscillospirales; family Oscillospiraceae; genus Limivicinus. Next base: position 40,949 of record CACYXE010000008.1, on the reverse strand, counting down.
GAGAAGGCCACGGACTTCATGCCGTCGGGGATATGGTGACCGGTGTACACGTCGAACAGCTGGCAGTCCTCCAGGTATTCGCCGCCGCTGCGCAGGACGCAGTCGGTCAGCTCGCCCACGGGGATCTCCCGCTCACAGACCACGGCGATATCCCGGGTGACCGCCGGGAAGCGGGGCAGGGGCTTGTACACGGGCAGGGCGCCCTTCACGGCCAGCAGGGTCTCGAAGGACAGCTCCGCGCAGTAGAATTCGGTCTCCACGCCGTAGTTGGCCGCCACCTGGGGATGGATCTGCCCCAGGACGCCCACGTATTTGCCGTCCACGTAGACTTTTGCGCAGCGGCCGGGATGGTAGGAGGGATTGCTGCGCTCCTGCTCGAAGTGGGGCTTGGCGGCGCCCAGGCTCTCCAGCAGGGCCTCCACCCAGCCCTTGAGGGTGAAGAAGTTCATATTCGGCCCGTAGGCGCCCATGGAGACGATCTTCGGCTCGTCGGCCAGGCCGTCCTCCCGCTTGAGATAGATCCGGCCGATCTCATACAGGGCCGCCCGCTTGTTGCGGTAGTTGTAGTTTCTCGTCAGGATCTCCAGCATGGAGGGCAGGATGGTGGTGCGCATGATGGAGGTGTCCTCGCCCAGGGGGTTGAGGATGCGCAGGCTGCTTCGCAGGGGAGAGTCCGCCGGCATGCGGATCTTGTCGTAGTAGCCGGGGCTGATGAAGGAATAGGTGATGATCTCATCCATCCCCAGGCTGCGGCAGGTCTGGCCGATCAGCCGCTCGCACTGCTGCTCTTCGGTAAAGCCCCCGCAGGTGCTGATGGCACCGGTGAAGGCCACGGGGATCTCGTTGTAGCCGTAGAAACGGGCCACTTCCTCCGCGATATCGGAGTAGTGCTCCACGTCGCCCCGCCAGCTGGGCACATAAATGGTGTCCCCCTCCAGGTCAAAGCCCAGATCCAGCAGGATCTTGCGCATGGTGTCCTCGTCGATATCGGTGCCCAGCAGGGCGTTGATCTTTTCCGGCTCCAGCTTGACGGTGGTCCGCTCCTTTTTGCCGGGGTAGACGTCGATGATGCCGTCCACCACCTCGCCGGCGCCCAGCAGCTCCACCAGCTCGCAGGCACGCTGCACGGCCCGGTAGGTGTTCTCCGGATCCAGGCCCTTCTCGTAGCGGGAGGAGGCGTCGGTGCGCATGCCCAGGGCGGTGGCGGTGCGGCGGATGGAGGTGCCGTTGAAGTTGGCGCACTCAAAGAGGACCATGGCCGTGTCGCCCACGATCTCGCTGTTCTCGCCGCCCATGACGCCGGCCACGCCCACGGGCTTGTCGGTGTCGCAGATGCAGAGCATGGCGGGATTGAGCTTGCGCTCGGTGCCGTCCAGGGTGCGGATGGTCTCCCCTTCCCGGGCCAGGCGCACGTGGATCTCGCCCTGGTTCACACAGCTGAAGTCAAAGGCGTGCATGGGCTGGCCGTACTCCAGCATCACGTAGTTGGTGATGTCAACCAGGTTGTTGATGGGGCGCATGCCCGCGTTGCGGATGCGCTGGCGCATCCACTCCGGGGAGGGCGCGATCTTCACGTTTTTCACCATGCGGCCGATGTAGCGGGGGCAGAGCTCCGGCTCCTCTACGATGATCTTCGCGTAGTCGCGGATATCGCCGCCGGCCTTGGCCTCCACCACCGGCTCGTGGAGCTTCAGCTCCCTGCCGAAGGTGACGGCCGCCTCCCGGGCGAGACCGATCATGCACAGGCAGTCCGGCCGGTTGGGGGTGATCTCGAATTCCACCACGTGGTCGTCCCGGCCCAGCAGCATGGCCACGTCGTCGCCGGGCTGCACGTCCTCGTGGAGGATGAAGATGCCGTCCTCGATGCAGTGGGGGAATTCCCGCTGCTCCGCGTGCAGGTCGGCCAGGGTGCAGATCTTGTCCTCAGCCGTGTTGTAGGCCACCAGGTCGCCCCGGTGCAGGTTCTGGCAGTCGGTGACGGTCTCGGCCGCTGCGCCGCCCAGGCTCAGCTCACAGCGGAAGCGGTTGACGCCCACAGTCTCCACCTTCTCCACCGCGGCGGCCAGTACCTTGCCGAAGATCCGGTCCCCCGACTGGATCTGCGGGGAGACGGAGGGCTTGAGCGGGTCGATGGGATGGTAATCCCCCAGGATCGCCGCCGCCTTGATCTCCGCGTAGGCGTAGTCGTGGGTGCTCAGGTCCAGCTCCTTCAGGGAGCAGAGCATGCCCTCGGACGCCACGCCCCGGAGCTTCCCCCGGGTGATCTTCGCCCCGGTGGGCAGCAGAGAGTCGTGCAGAGCCACGGGGACCAGGTCGCCCACGTGGACGTTCCAGGCGCCGGTGACGATCTGGACGGGCTCTGCCCCGCCCACGTCGAGCTTCGCGATGAACATATGGTCGGAGTCGGGGTGCTTCTCCAAAGAGAGGATGCGGCCCACCTTCACGTTGCGGAGGGTCGCGCTCAGGTCCTCGGTGACCTCCACCTTGGAGCCGGACACGGTCATGGCCTCGGCAAAGGCCTTGTCGTCCACCTCATCGAGAGGCAGATCCACAAACTCATTGAGCCATTTTCTGGATAACTTCATGTCCGCACCTCCTTAAAACTGCTCCAGGAATCTCACGTCGTTCTCAAAGATCAGACGCAGATCCGTGATCTTGTACTCACCCATGGCCAGCCGCTCCAGGCCCATGCCGAAGGCCCAGCCGGAGTACACGTCCGGGTCGATGCCGCAGCCGGCGAGCACCTTGGGGTGCACCATGCCGGCGCCCAGCACCTCGATCCAGCCCTCGCCCTTGCAGGTGGGGCAGCCCTTGCCGCCGCACTTGTGGCACTGGATGTCCATCTCGCAGCTGGGCTCGGTGAAGGGGAAATGGTGGGGCCGGAAGCGGGTCACGGTCCCCTTGCCGTAGATCTTCTCCACCACCAGGTTCAGGGTGGCCTTCAGGTCCGACATGGTCACGCCCTTGTCGATGACCATGCCCTCGATCTGGTGGAACATGGGAGAATGGGTGGCGTCCACCTCGTCCTTGCGGTAGACCCGCCCGGGGGCGATCATGCGGATGGGCAGCTCCTTGGCCTCCATGGCGTGGATCTGCATGGGAGAGGTCTGGGTGCGCAGGAGGATCCTGCTGTCCTCGGTGAAATAGAAGGTATCGGTCCACTCCCGGGAGGGGTGGCCCTCGTCGATGTTCAGCTTGGTGAAGTTATAGTCGGCCAGCTCCACCTCGGGACCGTCCACGATCTCAAAGCCCATGCCGATGAAGATCTCCTTGATCTGATCCAGCACGTTGTACATGGGGTGCTTGTGGCCCAGCTGGGGCTTCTCGCCGGGCATGGTCACGTCCAGGGCCTCCCGCTCCAGCTTTTTGGCCAGCATGGCCTCGTTCAGCTCGGCCCGCCGCTTTTCGATGGACGCCTCGATATCGCCGCGCAGCTGGTTGGCCAGCTGGCCCATGGCCGGGCGCTCCTCGGCGGAGAGCTTGCCCATCTGGCGCAGGATCGCCGTCAGCTCGCCCTTCTTGCCCAGGTACTTGACCCGCAGATTCTCCAGGGAATCCGGGCTGTCGCTCTCCAGGATCGCCTGGATGGAGGCCTCTCTCAGCCTCTGCATTGCTTCTTTCATACGCTTCTCCTTTATAAAATACAAATAAAACAACAGGAACCGATCGCCGAAGTCTTTTCGCAATTGAACGTAAAAAAAGCCTCCGCCCCCAACAGGGACGAAAGCAAAACTTCCGCGGTACCACCCACGTTCGGCGCACGCGCCGCACTCTCGAGGCTTAACGCGCCTCCCACGCCGGGGATTGGCCGGAGCTCCCGGGCGAACCAAGCAGCACGGACTTTGAGGGCTCACAGCCGCCGACCCTCATTCTCTGTCAGCCGTATCTCTGCTATTTTCCCGTTCACAGCGAAACTAAGCGTATCACAAATTGCCCAAATTGGCAAGAGTATTTTTGGTTTCTTTTACGAAAACCGGATTTGACGAACGGGCATGGAGTGATTATAATGAAGACGTCCGCATATGCTGTGGCATCAACGCCTATGGAGGTGGCCATGAAACGCATATGCCTTCCCCTGCTGCTCCTGCTGGCCCTGCTGCTGTCCGGCTGCGGCAGCGCCGCCGGGGAGAAACAGTTCCGGGCTTTTTCCGAGGAGCTCAGTCAGCGGGACCAATTGGATTTCCGGGCGCGGCTGCGGGCCGAGTACCCGGACAAGTCGGTGAGCTTCCTGCTGGACTACGCCATGAAGGACGGGGAGCAGACCGTCACCGTGGCGGAGCCGGAGAATATCGCGGGCATCCGGGCCCGGCTCCTGCCCGGGGAGACCAGGTTGGAATACCAGGATCTGATCCTGGACACCGGGGATCTGGACAAGGCGGGGCTCACGCCCATGTCGGCCCTCCCCACGCTGGTGGAGGCCCTGCGCCGCGGGCATCTGGATTCCCTCTGGCAGGAGGACGGGGAGCCGGTGGTGCAGCTGGTGCTCACCGATGCGCTCAGCGCCCGGGTCCGCTTCCGGCCCGACAGCATGACGCCCACCCACGCCGAGCTCATCAGCGGCGACACCGTGACCGTGACCTGTGAGATAAACGATTGGAGATAGACCATGAACGATCTGCAAAAGAGGACCTGGGCGGAGATCAGCCTCAACAACATCCGCCACAACTATGAGGCCATCCGCGCCTGCCTGCCCGCCGGCTGCCGTTTCCTGGGCGTGGTCAAAGCCGACGCCTACGGCCACGGGGCCCTGCCGGTGGCGAAGCTGCTGCAGGAGGCCGGGGCGGACTACCTGGCGGTATCCTGTCTGGACGAGGCGCTGGAGCTGCGGCAGGGCGGCATCCGCATGCCCATCCTGATCCTGGGCCACACGCCCCACGAGTACACCGAGACGCTGATCGACAACCACATCACCCAGACCGTCAGCGCCCTGGCCAAGGCCCGGGAATACTCCGCCGCCGCAGCTGCCCTGGGCAAGACCCTGAAGGTCCACATCAAGCTGGACACCGGCATGTCCCGGCTGGGCTTCCTCTGCGCCGGCTCATACTTTGAGGGCGGCGTGGACAACGTGATCCGCTCCTGCGGCCTGCCGAACCTGGAGCCGGAGGGGATCTATACCCACTTCGCCGTCTCCGACGAGCCGGACCCGGACAGCGAGGCCTACACCCGCGCCCAGTTCAAGCTGTTTTGCGACGTGATCGACGCCGTCCGGGAAAGGGGCGGGATCAGCTTCCCCATCCGCCACTGCGCCAACAGCGGCGCGGTGGTCCGCTACCCGGAGATGATGCTGGACATGGTGCGCCCCGGCCTGCTGCTCTACGGCTACGGGGACGACAGCGGCCGGCTGGGACTGCGCCCCTGCATGCGCCTGGTGACCACCGTCAGCACCATCAAGTTTTACGAGCCGGGCACCAGCATCAGCTACGGCCGCCGCTACGTGACCGACAAGCGCACCCGCATGGGCGTGCTGGCCATCGGCTACGCGGACGGGCTGCCCCGGCTGATCTCCAACAAATGCAGCTTTGCCGCCAAGGGCGGCTTCGCGCCCCAGCGGGGCAATATCTGCATGGACATGTGCATGGCGGATCTGAGCGAGCTGCCCCAGGTGGACGTGGGCAGCGAGGTGGAGCTGTTCGGCCCCCGCTGCGATATCCGTCAGCTCTCCGACGCCGCCCAGACCATCCCCTACGAACTGCTGTGCTCGGTGTCCAAGCGGGTTCCCCGGGTCTATGTGGACTGATTGCAAATACAAAGGCGCTGCCGCAGGAAAACACCGCGGCAGCGCTTTTCTTTATTCCTCGATCTCCCAGGGCAGGTCCACGAATTCCGGCGCGTGGTTCAGGGCGGGCAGGACCTTCCCGAACAGGTCCTCCGTGGAAAAGCGGAGGCTGCTGGTATTGATGCAGGGGTGGCAGCCGAAGCTGGGCTCCCGCAGCAGGTCCCGGTCCACCAGGAGTCTGACGGCCTTTTCCTTGTCGTTCATCAGTCCCAGGACGCTGACGGAGCCGGGCGTGATGTCCAAATACTTCTCCATGTGTTCGGGGCTTGCGAAGGACAGCCGGGCGCTGCCGATCTGCTTGGACAGCAGCTTGGTCTTGAAGGGCTTCTCCCCCGGCATGATCAGCAGATAAAAGGCCGTCTGCTGCCGGTTGGTGAGAAAGAGGTTCTTGCAGATCCTGCAGCCCAGCAGCTCCTCCACCTGCTCGCAGGCGGCGATGGTGTCGGCATGCTCATGGTCCACCCGGAAGTATTCCACCCCAAGGCTGTCCAGCAGCGCGTAGCAGCGCTCCTCCTTGGGGATGCGGGCCTCCGCGGGACGCCCGGTATACAGAGTATTATCAATATACATAGCTCTACCTCTTGTGATGCGGCAGCCAGATCCGCTGCCTTTCCGCCGCCCGGATCAGTTCTTCCCGAAAATCCGGATGGGCTATGGAGATCAGCGCGTCCGCGCGCTGCCACGTACTTAGGCCCGCCAGGTTCACCGCGCCGTATTCCGTCACCACATAACAGGTCAGGCTTCTGGGGGTGGTGACGATATCGCTGTTCAGGCTGGGCAGGATCCGGGAATGCACCTGTCCCGTCTTGTCGCTGAAGGTGGAATTCATGCACAGGAAGGCCTTGCCTCCCTTGGAGCGGATGGCTCCTTCCACGAAATCCAGTTGTCCGCCGGTGCCGCTGATCTGCCGGAAGCCGCTGCTTTCCGAGCCCACCTGCCCGTAGAGATCCACATGCAGACAGGCGTTGATCGAGATCATGTTGTCGTTTTGGGCGATGACCGCCGGATCGTTCACGTAGCTCAGCGGAAGCCCCAGCAGATCCGGATTCTCATGGAGCCAGTCGTACAGCGGCCGGGAACCGATGGCCAGGCTCAGTACGCCCTTGCCCGGATGCAGGGTCTTGCGCCGGTTGGTCAGCTTCCCCGCCCGGTAAAGGGCCAGGTAGCCGTCCGAGCACAGCTCCGTATGCATCCCCAGGTCCCGCAGGTCCGAGTCGGCGATCAGCTCTCCCAGGGCGTTGGGCGTGCCGCCGATGCCCAGCTGCAGGGTGGCGCCGTCGCAGATCTGGGGCAGGATGTATGAAGCGATCTTCCGGTCGGCCTCCGTGGGGGCGGGCAGGGCCATGCTCCACAGAGGACGGTTCCCCACTTCCACCACATGGTCGGCTTCCGAGATATGGACCTTTACGTCCGGCCCTCCGCAGATATACGGCATGGCCTCGTTGACCTCCAGGATCACATGCCGGGCCTGCTCCACGATAAAACGCTCGGAGCCCATTGCACCGGACAGGCTGAACCAGCCGTCCTTGTCCATGGGCGAAACACAGAGCATGGCCACGTCCACGGTCAAAAACTGCTTGTAATACCAGTCCTCATGGCGGAACACCATGGGGGAAAAGAAAGCCCGCCCCTGATCGCAGAGCCTCCGCTCATAGGCGGAGCAGTGCCAGGTATGGTATACGAAGTGCTCCATCTCCGGATCGCACTCGCAGATCTGCAGGGGGCCGGGCATCAGATTCCCACGGACCTTCACCCGCGTGAGTTCATCCCTGCGGGCGGCCAGCGCCTTATCCAGCGCCACGGGAAAACCGTTGTTCCCGCCGTAGTCCACCCAGTCGCCGCTTTTGACCAGGCACACTGCCTCCTCCGAAGAGCAGCGTTTGCGCCGGTATTCTTCAAAAACGTCCATCCGATCACCCCCGGGGATTATAACACAGGCGAGGGCCGCCCTGCAAGCGGTCAAAGAAAAAGGACGCCCAAACGGGCGTCCTTTCGTATGTTGAGGGTTCGCTTAGGCTTCCTTGGTCTTGGCCTGCTGAGACAGAGTCTTGAAGGACATGACAGCCAGGATGACCGCCAGGACGACCAGAGCGATGCTCCAGATGACCTGGAAGTAGGTGCCCCAGGCAGCACCGGCAGCAATGGCCTTGAAGCCGTTGATGATGGTGAAGCACAGAGCAGTGATGGTGGCGCAGAGCATGAACACCATCGGGAAGTAGAACATCTTGTTGTTGCGGCCGATCTTGCCGAGCCAGGTGCAGACAGCCAGCATGGCGATGGAGGCCAGCAGCTGGTTGGCAGCGCCGAACACGCTCCAGATCTGGGACAGGCCCATGAAGCCCATGCCGCAGCCGATGATGACCATGATCAGGGTGGACACGATCGGGGTGGAGAAGAACTTGGCAGCGCCAGTCAGCTCCTCGTGGGTCTTTCCTTCCGGAGTCAGCAGCTCGCCGAACAGGTAACGGCAGAGACGGGTGGCGGAGTCCAGAGAGGTCAGAGCGAAGACGGAGACGGCCAGGGTGAACAGGTTGTAGATCACAGCATAGCTGCCCTGTCCGGCGAAGGAAGCGAACATGGTGGCAATACCACCGGCGAAGATGGTGGGAGGCGCGGACAGCTGATACAGCTCGCCGCCGCCGGCGGAGGTCTTGGACCACACCACGCCGATAGCGATCAGGGAGATCACGCCCAGAGCAGACTCGATGATCATGGAGCCGTAGCCGATGATCTGGGCGTCCTTCTCATTGTTGATCTGCTTGGAGGAAGTACCGGAGCTGATCAGAGAATGGAAGCCGGAGCAGGCGCCGCAGGCGACCGTGATGAACAGGAACGGGAACAGGGGCTGGCCGGCAGGATTCTTCCAGCCGGTGAAGGCGGGAACTTCCATGGAGGCAGCGCCGGTGAAGGTGCCGCCCAGGATGGCGACGATGGCCAGGATCATCATACCATAGAGCAGGAAGGAGCTCAGGTAGTCACGGGGCTGCAGCAGGATCCAGACAGGCAGCAGAGAAGCGACCGTGACATAGACGGCGATGAACAGCACCCAGAAGGTACGGCTGAAGTGCAGACCGGCATACTGGCCCAGAACAACGATGGCGACGATGCCGATGATGCCGATGACGGTGGCAGGGCCGATCTTGGCGTTCTTGCGGTACACGAAGTAACCGAAGATGGCGGCGATGACGATGAACAGGATGGAGGTCATAGCCGTGGAGCCGTTGGCCGTGTAGGTGGGGGCGGCAGGATCGACAGAGGCGAAGGTGCCGGCCACGACAGCGGTGAAGGAGGCGATGACCAGAATCAGCACGGCCAGCGCGAAGATGATGAACAGGCGCTGGGCCTTGACGCCCATGGAGTCCTTCATGATCTCGCCGACAGAGCCGCCGTTGTGACGGATGGAGGCGAACAGGGCGCCGAAGTCATGCATGGCACCGAAGAAGATGCCGCCGAGCACGCACCACAGGAACACGGGCACCCAGCCGAACACAGCGGCCTGGATGGGTCCGTTGATGGGGCCTGCACCGGCGATGGAAGAGAAGTGGTGACCCATCAGCACGGCGGGGTTGGCAGGAACGAAGTCCTTACCGTCGTAACTGGTATGGGCCGGGGTCTCGCGACTGGGGTCGACGCCCCACTGCTTGGCCAGCCAGCTGCCATAGAAGACATAGCCGAGGGCGAGCAGCACGATCGCGATCAAGAGGATAACAAGTGCGCTCATACTTTTCACTCCTTAAATGAAAAATAAATAATATATCACCATTTGCCTCCCGGACCCTCTATCCCCGGGCGGCAAACAGTTTCCTGAAGTAGTCGGCCAGCTCATTCCCGGCCGCGTTGGTATAGGTCTTTTGTTTGCTCAGATCCACCCCGCCGGCGAGCAGATTGCTGAAGCCCTGCAGGCCGAAGCGATAGTTCTTGGTGCGGCTGGCCCTGCGGATGACTTTGATCGTATCCGCGTCCAGCGTATCCGCCAGGAAAACCGCCTTGGCGTTGGTGCACTGGTGCTCCTTGTGGGGCCGCACCCGGGGCAGCATATCCTCCCAGGCGTAGTCCAAGCATTTTTTCACGGTCTCCGGATCAAAGGAGGTTGCGGAAAAGATATAGGCGTACTCGTTCTTCTCATTGCCCCAGATCTTGGCGCTTTTCGTAAAGAAGTACTGCTCATCCCGCGCCTTGTAATCGGCACGGAAAGCCAGCGGAAGCCCGCTCTCCTCCACATCTTCCACGATGGTATAGTAGGCGCTGTAGGAATCTTTGAGCACCTCAAGCATAACGGGACGCTCGATCGCCATCCAGCAGCCCTCCTGAAAAAATGAACAAATTATGACCTGACGATAATATAACGCTTTCATTGGAAAAATTCAATAGTTTTTTTTGCAAAATTTTGGTTTTATTGCTCAAAAACGAAATATTGTACACTTTCATGCAAGTGTACATACGGCGATTGTTTTTTTATTCGTAAAAAGGTTTCCACCGTTTACAAGCTCAAATCTTTGTTGTATGATGAAAATAATATCAAAAATGGGAGTTTTCTATGGAATTCAAGCTTTGCGTCCCCTGCCTGTTCGGGCTGGAGGGACTTGTGGCGGACGAGCTGCGGCGGCTGGACATGGCCGGCGTGGCTGCCGAAAACGGCAGGGTGTATTTTAGCGGCGGGCCGGAGGCCATCGCCGCGGCCAACCTGTGGCTGCGCAAGGGCGAGCGGGTGCTGCTGGAGCTGGGCAGCTTCCGGGCCGAGACCTTCGACGAGCTGTTCGAGGGCACCAAAGCCCTCCCCTGGGAGCGGCTGATCCCCGCCGGCGGGGCCTTCCCCGTCACCGGGCACAGCCTCAACTCCAGGCTCTTCTCCGTGTCCGACTGCCAGCGCATCATCAAAAAAGCGGTGGTCGAGCGGCTGAAAGGCGCATACCGTCTCCAGTGGTTCCCGGAGACCGGGGCCCAGCACCAGATCCGCTTCGCCATCATGAAGGACCAGGTCTCCCTGTGCCTGGACACCAGCGGCGCGGGTCTGCACAAGCGGGGCTACCGCCCGGCCCACAACGCCGCCCCCCTGCGGGAGACCCTGGCCGCGGCCATGGTGGACCTGGCCCGCTACCGGGGCCGGGGCGAATTCTGCGACCCCTTCTGCGGCAGCGGCACCATCCCCATCGAGGCGGCTCTGATCGCCAAAAACCGGGCTCCCGGCATGGACCGGCACTTCGCCGCCATGGACTGGCCCGCCCTCCCCGCCGGGATCTGGGACGCGGCGAAGGAGGCCGCCAGGGCAAAGGAGTTTCACGGGGACTATTCCATCCTGGGGACGGATATAGACCCCAGGGCCATCGAGATCGCCCGGGCCAACGCCCGCCGGGCCGGCGTGGAGGATGTTGTCCGCTTTGAGACGGCCGACGCCATGGCCTTTTCGCGCAGCACGGAGCGGGGCGTGATCGTCACCAACCCGCCCTACGGGGAGCGCATCCTGGAGAAGCAGGACGCGGAGGCCCTATACCGGGGCTTCGGCAGGGCGCTGCAGAGCTGCCGCGGCTGGCAGGTCTACGTGCTCTCCTCCCACACGGAGTTCGAGCGCTGCTTCGGCCGGCAGGCGGATAAAAAGCGAAAGCTGTATAACGGTATGATCAAGTGCGACCTGTTTATGTATTTTAAATAAAGAGAGGAAATGGCTATGCGGCATCTGTTTATTGTCAACCCCACAGCCGGCGGAAAAGACAAGACAGCGGAAGTCCGGGAAAAAGTGCAGGCTGCCTTTCGCTGCCGCAGGGAAAGTTATGAGATCTATGTGACCAAGGCCCCCATGGACGCCGCTGCCAGGATCCGGGCGGAGGCCGCCGACGGGGAAGCCCTGCGGGTCTACGCCTGCGGCGGCGACGGCACCTTCAACGAGTGCGTCTGCGGCGCGGCTTTGCTGCAAAACGTTGCGGTATGTCCCTTCCCCACCGGCACCGGCAACGACTTCTGCCGCATGTTCGGTGAGGAGAGCGAATGCTACCGGGATCTGGACGCCGTCCTGGACGGCTGGGAGACCTCCATCGACCTGATCCGGGTCAACGACCGCTACAGCGCCAACATCTGCTCCGTGGGCATCGACGCCCGCGTGGGCACCGACGTGCACAAATACAGCAAGCTGCCCCTGATCGGCGGTGCCACCGGCTACGTGGTGTCCACCGTGGTCAACGTGCTCAAGGGCATCACCACGCCCATGCGCGTCCGCTGCGGGGACTGGAGCAGCGAGGGCCCCCACGCCATCGTCTGCGCCTGCAACGGCCGCTACTACGGCGGCGGCTTCAATCCCAGCCCGGAAGCCCGTCCGGACGACGGGATCCTGGATATCTACATCGTGCAGGATCTGAAGCTGCACCAGCTGGCCGGTCTGATCGGGAAATACGCCGCCGGGCGGGCGGACGAGTTCCCGGAGATCATCCACCATCTGCGGGGCACGGAGGTCGAGATCTCCTTCGACGAGGCGAACGTGGTCAATGTGGACGGCGAGGCCATCTGGGGCGACACCGTGAAGATGGAGCTGCTGCCCAAGGCCATGAAGCTGGTAGTTCCCCGGGGGATGCGCTTTTTCGGCCAGGCGCCCGCAAAAGCGGCGGCGCAGCCTGTAAGCGAGTAGGCCATCTGCGAAACCCGTAACAAAAAGTTTATAATTTTCCCCCCAACTTTTTTCGTCTGGGGGCTTGCAAAAAAAGAAAAGTGTGGTAATATAAGCATCGTTAGCACTCAGATGTTTTGAGTGCTAACGATGCTGAATTTTGTAATCTAATAATTGGAGGTATATAGTATGAAACTGAAACCTTTGGCTGACCGCGTTGTCCTCAAGCAGAACGCGGCTGAGGAGCGCACCTCCTCCGGTATTTTCCTGACCGCGTCCGCGCAGGAGAAGCCCGAAGTCTATGAGGTCGTGGAAGTGGGCCCCGGCGGTCTGGTGGACGGCAACGAGGTCGAGATGATCGTCAAGGCCGGACAGAACGTGCTGGTCGGCAAATACAGCGGCAGCAAGGTCAAGCTGGATGACCAGGAGTACACCATCGTCCGCCAGTCTGACATTCTGGCTGTCATCGAATAAGGAGGAAGGACATCATGGCAAAACAGATCATTTACGGCGAAGAGGCAAGAAAAGCCATTGAGCGCGGCGTCAACCAGCTGGCTGATACCGTGAAGATCACCCTCGGCCCCAAGGGCCGGAACGTGGTCCTGGATAAGAAGTACGGCACTCCCCTGATCACCAATGACGGTGTCACCATCGCCAAGGAGATCGAGCTGGAGGACGCTTTTGAGAATATGGGCGCGCAGCTGATCAAGGAAGTTTCCACCAAGACCAACGACGTGGCCGGCGACGGCACCACCACCGCCACGGTCCTGGCCCAGGCCATGATCGGCGAGGGTCTGAAGAACCTGGCCGCGGGCGCCAACCCCATGACCATGAAGCGCGGCATCCAGAAGGCCGCCGGCGAGGCCGTCAAGGCGGTCAAGGCCGTGTCCCAGCCGGTCTCCGGCTCCAAGGACATCGCCCGTGTCGGCACCATCTCCTCCGGCGACGAGCTGATCGGCACCCTGATCTCCGAGGCCATGGAGAAGGTCAGCCAGAACGGCGTCATCACCATTGAGGAGTCCAAGACTGCCGAGACCTACAGCGACGTGGTGGAAGGCATGCAGTTCGACCGGGGCTACCTGTCCCCCTACATGGTCACCGATCCCGACAAGATGGAAGCCGTCATCGACGACGCGCTGATCCTCATCACCGACAAGAAGATCTCCAATATCCAGGATCTGCTGCCCCTGCTGGAGCAGATCGTCAAGGCCGGCCGCAAGCTGCTGATCATCGCCGAGGACGTGGAGGGCGAGGCCCTGGCCACCATCGTGCTCAACAAGCTGCGCGGCACCTTCACCTGCGTCTGCGTCAAGGCCCCCGGCTTCGGCGACCGCCGCAAGGAAATGCTGCAGGATATCGCCATCCTCACCGGCGGCCAGGTCATTTCCGCCGACGTGGGCATGGAGCTGAAGGACGCTGACCTGCGCATGCTGGGCCAGGCCCACCAGGTCAAGGTCACCAAGGAGAACACCGTGATCGTGGACGGCGCCGGCGACCCCGCCGAGATCCGCGCCCGTGCCGCTCAGATCGAGCACCAGATCGGCACCACCACCTCCGACTATGACCGCGAGAAGCTGCAGGAGCGGCTGGCCCGCCTCAGCGGCGGCGTAGCCGTGATCAAGGTCGGCGCTGCCACCGAGACCGAGATGAAGGAAAAGAAGCTGCGCATCGAGGACGCGCTCAACGCCACCCGCGCGGCTGTGGAAGAGGGCATCGTCCCCGGCGGCGGCTCCGCCTACGTGATCGCCGCCAAGGCCGCCGAGAAGCTGGTCGCCACCCTTGAGGGCGATGAGAAGACCGGCGCCTCCATCGTGGCCAAGGCTCTGAAGGCCCCCATCATGCAGATCGCCGCCAACGCCGGTGTGGAAGGCGCCGTGATCCTGAACACCGTCTCCTCCAGCGAGAGCGCCAACTTCGGCTACGACGCCGCCAACGACGTCTACGGCGATATGATCGAGCTGGGCATCATCGACCCGACCAAGGTCTGCCGCAGCGCGCTGGAGAACGCCGCCTCCGTGGCCTCCATGGTCCTGACCACCGAGAGCCTGGTCGCGGATATCCCCGAGAAGAATCCTCCCATGCCCGCAGCCCCCGACATGGGCGGCATGTATTGATCGACCCCTGGCACACACGAGCCGGTGCGCGTTCTGCGTATCGGCTCTTTTTCTTTTTGAATGTTTCTGCCGAATGGTATTTCTTTCCCGCGCGAACTGTGGTAGAATATGGGTATCTCACAGATAAAGGACGATGAAATCCGATGATAAAGAAAACCGGTTTCTTCTTTTTGATGATCCTCACGTTTGCCCTGCTGCTGTCAGCGTGCGGCGCTTCCGGCGCGCAGGATACGGCAGCAGCAGAGACCGCGGCCCCTGCGGCCGATGTCGCCCCTGATGCGGACGCGGTGACGGCTCAGCCTGAGACCGCCGCGCAGCAGGACGCAGCCGCCGCGGGCACGGAGCCGGCAGGCGCTGCGCTCGGCTTCACAGAGCGCGGCGACAGCATCTCCGGGGAATATACCGATGGCTCCGGCAACCGCTATACCTATAGCTATTCCCTGCCCCTCGTGTCCGGCGATACGGATTATGCGGCCGCTGTCAACAAGGAACTGGATGGGGTGTATGAGACTTACATCGCGCCGGAGCTGCAGCACATGGACGCGGGGAACAGTATAATCACCACCTGCGCCTCCTGGCGCTCCGCGGAATACAAGGGGGTCACTTCCCTGCTCGTGTATCTGCATAACGACTGGGACGATAGCGCTTACCGGGTCTACCATTTCACCGCCGATGGGGAACAGGTTACAAATGCGCAGCTTCTGGACACGTTGGGTCTCAGCGGTGAGGCGTTTACCGCCGCGGCTTCCGAAAGGCTGTCGGACCGGATCGGCTACGACCCTGCCAATTACAAATCCGATGAGATCCGGGCGGCGATGGAAGAGTGTCTGGAAAAAACGCTCGCCCCGGAAAACTGCAATGCGGAGATCCCGATCTACGTCACATCCTCCGGGACCGTCTGCTTCGTTGGGCGTGTTTATACCCCGGCCGGGGCCGGGTACTATGATCGGCTTTTTGTTCTCTCTTCGGAAGACGGCTCCGCTGACGAAGAACTTGCCGAGCTTCAGGCGATGCTTGCGGCATGATTGGGAGATCCCGTCACGGATAAAAGGCCGGGACCGGCACGACAGTGTGATCTGTCAGGCCGGTCCCGGCCTTTTGTTTTCCCCATGCTCAGGCACAAAGGGCTCTCATCTTATCCCGCTGGCTGAGGATCTCCCGCAGGTACGGCTCATAGTTTTCGGCCGTTCCCGCGCGCAGCCGCTCCGTCAGCTTCGAGCTCGGCGCATTCATGGGGGTAAGCGCCAGGTTCCCCAGCACGCCCTTGAGCGCATCTATATCCACCCAGTCGTCCGAGGTGGCGATCACCCGCTTGATATGGAAGCTATCGTGACCTGTTGCTCTTCCATGTCCTACCCGCCCGGCTGATTTGGAAAGGTCAGGAGAAAAGGCCCCCGCCCTGTCATCGGCGATCTTATTCGCCTTCGCTCTGCTGCATGGCAGGCGGTGAGACGAAGCTCCACACGCGCGCCCACAGCTCTTGGGCCTCCGTTTCCTTCCGCTCCAAGCGCAGCTTCAATTCCCGGAGCTCCGCATCCTTGGCGTCCACGGCCTTGCGAAGCTGTTCGTTGCTGGACCGCAGGTCTGTCATCGCCTGCTTTTGCTCCTGCTTCTGGCTGTTTCGCCAAGCCTGCATTTCCGTATGGATCTCCCGCAGGGAGTCTTCCTTTTGCTCCATCTGGCGGGTCAGACGCTCCACGTGGGCTTCCTTCGCGCTCAACTGCTCCCGCAGCTTCTGAATGGACGCCTGAAACTCTTCGATCACACATTCGATCTCTGCGAAGCCGTCATCGCTGCCCTGACGGGCCGCCGCCTGCAGCTTCTGGATCTCCGCCCGCGCCTGTGACAGCCGGGATTTCAGCCGCAGGATCTCATCCTCCCGCTCACCCAGTTGGCGGCGCAGCTTGCGTTCGCTCTCGGGATCGGTCCGGGGCGCCGGCGCAGGGGCCGGCTGACGCAGTGCGGACTTCAACTGTCGATCCTTTTCGTCCAGATGGCCCCACAGCTTCTCCAGCAGGGTATCCTTCTCCGATAGCTGAACTCTCATCTGATCCCGCTGTACGTCCTTCTCATTGAGCAGACTCTTGAGTTTTTCCAGCTGGGCGTTCTTCTCATTGAGTTTTTCCTTTAAACGCTGGTTGCTCTCCGCCGCAGCTGAAAGCTCCGTGTTCAATTCTTCTATCGTCGCCTTCTGTCTGGCGACCTCACGGCTCTGGGCCAGCAGAAGGCGAAGCAGATCTTCCCGCTTCAGCTTATGTAATTCTTTTTCTGTCATGAAAGCCACCCCCCAAAGGATCGCGTTGCGCTGTCTCGTGCAGAACTGTACTGCAAAGGATATTCAAATCTGATTTATTATTTCAAAGTATATGCCCACTCTTTTTAAGATAAAGTGATAAAAAATATAATACAAGTCTTTACCTGCCCTGGTATGAGCAGACATACCTATGTTTGTACATAATCCTAACACGGTTACAAAAAGATTACAAGAAAAATGTGAAAAAAACGAAAAGAATAGAATATTTGTCGCTCTTCTCATAATCTGATCATAGTATGCTTCCCCATCCATCAACAAAACCGTCAACGGTCCCCGAAAAAAAAGTGTGAACAGCATGCCGTGACCCACTCTTGCCTGTTTTCCGCTTCCATGGTATGATGATCAAGGCACACGGAGAGGGAGTGTTTTTATGAGAAACACCACGCTATGCTATCTGGAACAGGGCGACAACTATCTGATGCTCCACCGGGTGAAAAAAGCTGTCGATGAAAACAAGGACAAGTGGATCGGCGTGGGCGGCAAATTTGAAGAGGGCGAAAGCCCGGAGGACTGCCTGCTGCGGGAGGTCCGGGAAGAGACCGGACTGACGCTGCACAGCTGGCGCTATCGCGGGATCGTCACCTTTGTCTCCGACGAATGGGGTACGGAATATATGCATCTGTTCACCTCCGACGATTTCAGTGGGGAACTGACGGCCTGCCCGGAAGGCGAGCTTGCTTGGATCGGCAAAGAGGATCTGCTGGCCAAGCCTATATGGGAGGGCGATAAGATCTTCCTGCGCCTGCTGCAGCGGGACGTCCCCTTCTTTTCCCTGAAGCTCTGCTATCGGGGCGATACGCTGACACATGCCGTTCTCAACGGCGTGCCCATCCGGTAAGGGCCAAAACGAAAACAAGACCTGCTCTGTAACTGCAGAGCGGGTCCTGTTTTCGTTCGTGCGAAGTTTATTCCACGCCGAGGACCTTATAGTCCTGGGCCTCTACCGCGGCCTTCATAGTCTCGAAGTCCACGCTGCCGGTGACCACAGCCGTGCCGGCCTCATGGCTGACCGCTGCGCTCTCCACGCCTTCCAGCGCCTCCAGCGCCTTCTTGACGCGGGCCTCGCAATGGGGGCACATCATGCCCTCGATCTTCAAAGTCTGTACCATTTTTGTTTCCTCCTCTTGATTGTTGTAATCAGATTCTATTGGTGGCAGGATCGCTTCCTGGGATTTCTGTTTCAACGGCCTGTCATGGCTGGCGTCACGGATATTCAGCAGATTCAGACGCAGAGCATTGGTGACTACGCAGAAGCTGGACAGGCTCATGGCCGCCGCGCCCAGCATGGGATTCAGGGTCAGCCCGGCCCACACAAAGGCGCCTGCCGCCACGGGGATGCAGACGGCGTTGTAGAAGAAAGCCCAGAACAGGTTCTGGTGGATGTTGCGCAGGGTCCCCCGGCTCAGCCGGATAGCCGCCGCCACGTCCAGAAGGCTGCCGTGCATCAGCACCACGTCCGCCGCATCCACCGCGATATCCGCGCCGGCGCCGATGGCGACGCCGATATCCGCACGAGTGAGCGCCGGGGCGTCATTGATGCCGTCGCCCACCATGGCAACCTTGCCGCCTTCCGCCAGGCGCCGGATGGCGCTCTCCTTGCCGTCGGGCAGGACCCCGGCGATCACTTCATCCACACCGGCCTGGCGGCCGATGGCCTCCGCCGTGCGTTGATTGTCGCCGGTTAACATAACAACACGGATGCCCATGTTCTTCAGTTCCCGGACTGCCTGGGCGCTGTCCGCCTTGATCACATCCGCGACTGCGATGATGCCCAGCAAGCGCTCGCCCCAGGCGAAAAACAGGGGCGTCTTCCCTTCTCCGGCCAGACTCTCCGCCCGCTCAGCCAGATCGGGCGGCAGGGCAAGGCGGCTCTCCAGAAAGCGGCGGCTGCCGCCGCAGAGGGTCTTTCCGTCGAGACCGGCAATCAGGCCGTTGCCGGGCAGAGCCTGGAAATCTTCCACCGGCCGCAGGGCTGTCTCCTTTTCCGCCGCGTAGTCCAGGACAGCACCCGCCAGCGGGTGCTCGCTCCTGCTCTCCAGCGCCGCGGCCAGGGCCAGCAGCTCATCCGCGCTGACGCCCTCCGCAGGCAGGATATCCGTCACCTTGGGCGTACCCGCGGTGATCGTGCCGGTCTTGTCCAGAGCGACCACCCGGATCCGCCCGGTCTCCTCCAGGGAGGCCGCCGTCTTGAACAGGATCCCCTGGCGTGCGCCCACACCGTTGCCCACCATGATGGCCACCGGCGTGGCCAGGCCCAAAGCACAGGGGCAGCTGATGACAAGGACCGAAATTCCCCGAGCCAGCGCAAAGCCCACGCTGCGGCCTGCCAGGAGCCATATGGCCGTGGTGATCAGCGCGATGGTGATCACCACCGGCACGAACACGCCGGACACCTTATCCGCCACCTTGGCGATGGGCGCCTTGGTAGCCGCAGCGTCGCTGACCATGCGGATGATCTGGCTGAGGGTGGTGTCCTCTCCCACTCGGGTGGCCTCGCAGCGGATGAAGCCCACCTGGTTGACCGTGGCAGCGGAGACCATATCGCCCGCCGCCTTATCCACCGGGATGCTCTCACCGGTGAGCGCAGACTCGTCCACGGCGCTGCTGCCCTCCAGAACGATCCCGTCCACGGGGATGTTCTCACCGGGACGCACCACGAAGATATCGCCCTTCTTCACCTGTTCGATGGGCACCGTGCGTTCCTGCCCATCCACTGCAAGAGTGGCAGTCTTGGGCGCGATCTTCATCAGGCCCTTGAGCGCGTCTGTGGTCTTGCCCTTGGATCGGGCCTCCAGCATCTTGCCCACCGTGATCAGGGTCAGGATCATGGCGGCGGACTCAAAATAAAACTCGTCCATCCAGGGCATGGCAGCTTCACTGCCGCCGCGGACCTGGGCCGCAGTCATGGCAAACAGCGCATATGTGCTGTAGATAAAGGCGGCCGCGGAACCCATGGCCACCAGGGTATCCATATTGGGCGCCCTGTGCATCAGCCCCTTGAAGCCGCTGATGAAAAATTTCTGGTTGATGACCATGACGATGGCAGCCAGCAGCAGCTGGCTCAGGCCCATGGCCACATGATTCCCGTCCATGAATTCCGGCAAAGGCCAGCCCCACATCATATGGCCCATGGAGATATACATCAGCACCAGCAGGAAGCCCAGCGAAGCGATCAGCCGCCGCTTCAAAACCGGGGTCTCCCGATCCGTCAGCGCGTCTTCACCCTGGGAGGCGGTCTTGTCTCCGCCCTTGACGCTGGCGCCGTAGCCCGCATCCTCCACTGCCTTGATAACAGCCCGCTCGTCCGCCGTGCCTTCCACACCCATGGAGTTGGTCAGCAGGCTGACGGAGCAGGCGCTCACACCCGGGACCGCCGATACCGCCTTTTCCACCCGGGCCGAGCAGGCCGCGCAGCTCATACCCGTCACGTTATATTGTGTCACATTCACACTTCCTCTGCGGGCTATTCTGCCCCTATTTCATCATTTTCTGCAGGGTAGCAAGCAGTTCATCAATGACCTCGTCATTTCCGGCGCGCACGTCGTTGACCACGCAGGAACGGATATGACTGGACAGAAGCTCCCGACTGAAGGCGTTCAGCGCCGCGTTGGCCGCCGCCGCCTGGACCAGGATATCCGGGCAGTAGGCGCTGCGCTCAAGCATCCCGCGGATTCCGCGGATCTGCCCCTCGATGCGGCTGAGCCGGTTCATCAGGCGCTTGTACTCCTCCGGGTCCCGCTCTTTGGTCTTATGGCCGTCACACTGCTCCATCTCCAGAGGAGAATCGCAACAACATTCAGACATGCATATCCCTCCCTTTGCTTTGTATTATATACCCCTTAGGGGTATCTGTCAAGGGTTAAAACAGAGAGGCCGGCCCGGCCTCTCTGTTTGCCTTTGCGTCGCCGCTTTATTTATTTCCGTTTGCGCTTGCGAAGCAGGATCACCGCCGGGACCATGACGCCGCAGAGCGCCAGTCCTGCGACAGCGCCCCAGAGCGCCGCATTTCGGTTATCCCCGGTCCTGGGGCGGGTGGAATAGCCGTTGACAAAGATGCAGCTCGCAACGGATCGGCCGCCCTTTGTGATGTCGCGCACACCGAAAAGGTCGTTGCCCTCCTGCCTGATCTCATAGGTGACCGTATACACACTGCTGTCGTAGGTATACCCGCTTTTCTTATCGTTGACTTCCTGGACCTGATAGATGTAGGTACCGGGTTTTGTGAAGGTGATCAGGCCGAACTCCGTCTCGCCGGGTCCCTTCAGCTTTACGGTTTTTTGCTGGTTTTTGGAGCCGGAGGGCATAGGCAGCTTCCCCTTCAGCCCGCTGACGTTGGTACTGACAGCCTTGAGAGTGAAGCGGAAGGTCTCATCCTTGGGCGGTGTCCTGCCTACCAGCAGCTTTTTGACCGGCAGATCGTCCGTCGCATAACGGATCGTAGCCGGCTTAGGCGCCGTTGTCGGGCTCGGACTCGGGCTCGGACTCGGGCTGGCCGACGGTTCGGGGCTGGGCTCCGTACTGGGTTCCGGGCTGGGCTCCGTACTGGGTTCGGGGCTGGGCTCCGGACTGGTCTCCGGGCTGTAGGTGTTGGTTATGGTGTAGGTACCGCCATCCTCCGACAGTTCCGGGGCAGCCGTTTCATAGGAATCGACCGAATTCTGGGAAACCGTGTATGTGATATCCTCGCCGTTTTCGCCCGCAAGGGGCAGATCGGCAAATTCGCCCGCCCAGTTCTCGTCTGCGTTGAGGACCAGAGGCACAGGGTCTTCAGCCGCCTCACCGTTGATCAGCAAGGTGACTGTGACGCTCTCGGGCCGCTTTGTCGCAGCGTCGTTATCGTCCTCCCAAATGATCTGTACAGCAAGTGTCTTGCTTGTCGCTTCTGATCCGTCGCCGCGCTCACCGTCCGCAGCGCCAAGCAGCAAGCCTCTCCCGGCTGTTTTCACGGTTTTTAGTGCAGCTGTCGGCGCTGGGGCATACAGATAGAATGCGTCGCTGAAGGTCCCGGCGGCATAGAGCACAGCCGCCTGCGCGCCGTTCTCCCCTGCCGCGTATTCATCGGAACTGAGGGCATAGGCCGTGTCCCCGGCGCTGTTTTTCACTTGATAGCCGTCCGCGCCGCCCACATTGACAGCGAAAGAACGGTAGCCCGCCGGCAGCTGCAAGCTGTGATACTCAGCGGCATCGGCAGAGACCACCTGAACCGCCTGCCCCTCCAGACTTCCATTATTCACGAAGGTCCCCTGCAGCACGCCGATGATCGGTCCACCGGGGGCGGAAGCGGTAGACGTGCCGCCGCCGGACTTGGAATCGACGGCAAACTTGGTGCCGTCCGCATAAGCATACAGCTGGCTGTCCGCGATGCTGATCTCCGCTCTGGCCTGGGGATGCGCGCCATACTCCCCCGCCGGGTCGTCGGCGCCGGAGCCGATACCACTGGCCCCCCATCCGCCGACGGCCGTGACCTTGCTGTCGCTGATCTGGATACTGGTCTCCGTACTCACATAGTAAAGCTCGGATTTGGGATCATAGCCCCCGTAATAGGCAGAGCCGATCCCGGCGCCGCCCTGCTTCAGGCCGCGCTCACTGGCGCCGCCGACAGCTGTGACCTCGCCGCCGCTGATCGTCACCAAGACCTTGTCTGCGCCGATGCCGCCGCCGATCCCGGCCGCACTTTCGCCGCCTTCAGCAGTGACGATGCCGCCGTCAATGACAATGCTGCCGCAGACTGCGGCAGGAATCCTGCTGCCGGCATTGCTGATCTGATGATAGCCGCTGCCGATGCCCGCCGCACCGTCGCCGCCCAAAGCAGTGACCTCGCCGGAGTTGATCCGGATATTGCCGCAGAGCGCGCTGCTGCGGCCCATGCTGCCGCCGATGCCCGCGCTGCCCTCGCCGCCGACAGCCGTCAGACTGCCTTTGCCGCCAAGGACCACGGATGCCGGGATGCCATTCGGAGAGGCCCCCACCTCCAGGCCCGCGTAATTGCCGCCGCCGGAGAGGAAGCTGTTCCCGCTCAGTCGCAGAGAAACAGAGCTGCCGCCGGTCAATGCGACTGCAGGCGCATTTGCCGCGGCGATACTCACACTGTCCATGGTCACGGCGGCATTGCCGTCGATCACGATCCGATCCGCATCGGTCGCGCCGCTGACTGTGAGACTGCCGCTGTAGACATATAAAACATGATCCTTGTACTCGTATGAGCCCTCGCCGGAGACCGCAAAGTCACCGGTACCGTTGTCCGATGGAGGATTCGCGCCGGCAACCGAGTTCGTTCCCTTGCCTGGGTCTATTGTCGGCTCCGGTGTCGGCTCCGGCGTCGGCTCCGGCGTCGGTTCCGGTGTCGGCTCCGTTGTCGGTTCCGGCGTCGGTTCCGGTGTCGGTTCCGGCGTCGGCTCTGTTGTCGGTTCCGGCGTCGGCTCCGTTGTCGGTTCCGGTGTCGGCTCCGTTGTCGGTTCCGGCGTCGGCTCTGATGTTGGTTCCGGCGTCGGCTCCGATGTCGGTTCCGGCGTCGGCTCATCTACCGGTTCCGCGTAGGCCAAAGAAGAGAAAAGAGAGACCGCCAGCAGCAAACACAGAAGCAGCGCCAGTCCTCTTTTGCAAAAAGTCTTCATGATTCCCCTCCTCGCCTATATCTTGTGGTAAAAAGCGAGTACTCCTCGCAATATAAGCTACATGCAGAATAGTACAAATCCGTGGGAAAGTCAATCCCCATACAAAAAGATCCGCGGTCCCAGGTTCTGGGACTGCGGATCCTTTTTGGTTTTCCCGCCGGAACGGGGTATCGGCATCAGCCGAAGTAATTGATGATATGACGCGGGCAAATATCGGCGCAGTGACCGCACTGGATGCACTTGCTGGTATCTACCTGGGCCAGATTGTTGGTCACGACGATGGCGTCCGCCGGGCACTCGCGCTGGCACTTCATGCAGCCGATGCAGCCGACCTTGCAGATCTTCATGACCTGGGCGCCCTTGTCCTTGCTGGAGCAGGCGGGCATGATCTTCTGGCTCTCAGGGATCAGCTTGACGATGCTCTTGGGGCAGGCTTCCACGCAGGCGCCGCAGCCCACACACTTATAGCGGTCGACCTTGGCAACGCCGTTTTCCACATGCATGGCGTCAAACTGGCAGGCGCGGGCGCAGTTGCCCAGGCCGATGCAGGCGAAGGAACACCACTTGCTGCTCTTGCCGCCGAACAGCATAGCCGCACGACAGTCCACAGGACCGGAATAGTTGAAGCGGGGCTCCGCGATATCGGCAGCGCCGGAGCAGGCCACATGGGCCACCATTTTCTCCGCCTCGCCGGCGGAAACACCCATGATCTCGGAGACCTTGGCCGCGGTCTCGGCACCGCCGGCAACACACTTGTTGCAGGGCGCCTCGCCGGCGGCGACAGCCTTGGCGTAACCGTCACATCCGGGGTAGCCGCAGCCGCCGCAGTTGGCGCCGGCCAGCACTTCACGCACAGCCGCTTCTCTGGGGTCTACTTCCACATGGAAGATTTTGGCGGCGAAAGCCAGGACCGCGCCGAAAATAGCGCCCAGAACGCCGAGGACCACGATGGATAACAGAATAGTATTCATATCGACAGGTCCTCCTTAAACGATCTTCATGCCGCTGAAGCCCATGAAGGCCAGGGCCACCAGGCCGGCGGAAACCAGACAGATGGAGAAGCCCTCAAAGCATTCAGGATAATCGGAGAACTGGATCCGCTCGCGTACGCTGGCGAACAGAACGATGGCCAGCATGAAGCCGATACCGCCGGTGACGCCGTAAACCACGGACTCCAGGAAGTTGTAGGTGTTCTGCACGTTCAGCAGAACGACGCCCAGCACCGCGCAGTTGGTGGTGATCAGGGGCAGGTAGATGCCCAGGGCGGAGTACAGGGAGGGCACGGACTTCTTCAGGAACATTTCGACAAACTGAACCAGCGCCGCAATGACCAGGATGAAAGCCAGTGTCTCCAGAAATGCCAGGCCCAGAGGAACCAGGATGTAAGTATCAATGACCCAGCAGATGGCGGAAGCCAGACCCATAACGAACACAACAGCCAGGCCCATGCCGGTGGCGGTGTCCACCTTGCTGGAGCAGCCCAGGAAGGGGCAGCAGCCCAGGAACTGAGAGAAGATAAAGTTATTGGTCAGGATGGCGCCCAGAGAGATGGAAATAATCGAGGTAAGCATTATTCGTCAGCCTCCTTCTCCGCCAAAGCAGCCGCTTCCGCAGCAGCACGCTCTGCCAGTTCTTTCTTCTTGGCGGATTTCTTCAGCGCATACTGCATCACAGCAAGCAGCAGACCCAGAGTAATGAAACCGCCGAAGGGCAGGTTCATGATGGAAGCGCCGTACTCGGAGGGGAAAATCTGGATGCCGGCGCCGGTGCCGTCCAGGGTGAAGCGGAAGCCGTTGCTTATATCAATCAGGCCGCCGCCGAAGCGGCCGCTGCCGGTGAACTCACGGAACACGCACATGAGGATCAGCACGCAGGTATAGCCCAGGCCCTGGAAGATGCCGTCAAAGAAGCAGGGCCCGAGGGGATTCTTCTGGCAGAAGGCTTCCGCCCGGCCGATGATGATGCAGTTGACGACGATCAGCGGGATGAAGACGCCCAGAGCGGCGCTCAATGCGGGGATGAATGCCTGCAGCAACAGGTCCACGATGGTCACGAAGCCAGCGATGACGACAACGAAGATCGCCAGACGGATCTCATCGGGGATGATCTTACGGATCGCGGAAACGACCACGTTGCAGCAGGTCAGGATGATCAGAACCGACAGGCCCATGCCGACGCCGTTGAAGAGCGTGGTGGTGATGGCCATGGTGGCGCACATGCCGATCTGCTGGACCAGTACGGGGTTATTGGTGGTCAGACCTTCAACAAATTGTTTCTTGATGTTCATTTCCCACAGCCTCCTTATGCGACAGATTTGGCGACCTGGATCGCGGTAGCTACGGCATTCGTCACAGCGGTGGAGGTGATGGTCGCGCCGGCCAGAGCGTCAATGTTGCCGCCGGCCTTGGACAGGGCGATGTTCTCATCTTCCCCGATGAACTGTGCACGGAAGTTCTGGCCGATCTCAGAGGAGCTGGCCGCGTTGGCGCCCAGACCGGAGGTCTCGGAGTGCTCGATAATGGAGATGCCGCTGCACTTGTAGTCGCTGTCGACGCCGACGACCATGGTGATCATACCCTGGGCGCCGGAGAAGGTCTCCTGCACCACATAGCCTTCACCGCCGTCCGCCTTGTTGACATTGTCGACCGTGGCGAAAGCGGTCTTGTCGAACTCGACCTCGGTATAGCTGTCGGCCGGGAGCACAACCGCAAAGGCCTCGATGGTCTTCTGGTTGTTGATCTCCCAGATGCGGTCCTTGGTCAGTTCATTGACCACGCCCAGAACACCGGCAACGATGGCGCAGATCACGAACAGGATCAGCGCGAGTTTCAGGATCTTATTCATTTTGCCGCCTCCTTTGCTGCGGCCTTTGCCGCCTTCTTGGCTGCCTTCTCAGCGGCGATGTCCTCCTTGGACACGCCGAACTGATGACGATGGAAGGCCTTGTCAATGGCCCAGGAGCAGAGGTTCATCAGCAGGATGGCATAGGAAACGCCTTCGGGGAAGCCGCCGAAGTAACGGATCAGCACGGTGATGATGCCGCAGCCGGCGCCGTAAAGCAGCTGGCCGTTGAGGGTGACAGGGCTGGTGGAATAATCCGTCGCCATGAAGAAGGCGCCCAGCATCACGCCGCCGCAGAGGACGTTGTAAAGCATCCAGCCGCCCCGGTCCAGACCGTTGTGGCCAAAGATCAGGGTCAGCAGCGCGACCGTGCCGATGAAAGCCACGGGGATGCGCCAGGAGATGACCTTGCGGACGATCAGATAAATGCCGCCGATGAGCAGCAGCAGCGCGCTGACTTCACCCAGGGCGCCGGGGATGGTGCCCAGGAAGATGGCCTTCAGATTGAAATAGGAAGGCATGGCGCTGGTGCCGTACATGTAGCTGAGCGGGGTGGCCATGGTGATGCCGTCCACCGTGCCCTTCAGGGCCTTGGGGATGGCGTAGGTGCCCATGGTCAGCGCGTAGGAGGCCAGCAGGAAGGCACGGCCAGCCAGCGCGGGGTTGAGGAAGTTCTTGCCGATGCCGCCGTAGAGCTGCTTGACCACAACGATGGCGAAGAAGGTGCCGACCACAGGGAGCCACCAGGGGGCCGTGGGGGGCAGGGTCATGGCCAGGAGCAGACCGGTCAGCACAGCGGACAGGTCGTCGATGGTGGCCGATTTCTTCATCAGCTTCCGGTAGCCCCACTCGAAGAACACGGCGGAGGCCACGGAGGACACCATCACCACCAGAGCGGACACACCGAACTGGACCACAGCCCAGATGGCCGCCGGGCACAGTGCGATGATCACATCCAGCATCAGGCGCCGGGTGTCGGTATTGGTCCTGACTTGCGGCTGATACGCTACGTCAAGAACGATCTTTTCTTTCTGCTCGCTCATTTCTTGGCCTCCTTTGCTGCCGCAGCTTCAGCCTTTGCTTTGTCGGCGGCTGCTTTGGCCTGGAACATTAGCTTGGCTGTCTTGAACGCGTGGGTCAGAGGCATTCTGGCCGGGCAGTTGTAGGCGCAGCTGCCGCACTCAAAGCAGTCGGTAATGTGGTATTTCTCCATGTTTTCAAAGTCACCCTTGCTGTAGTACATGTACATAAATACCGGCTCCAGGTTCATGGGACATACGGTAATGCACTTGCCGCAGCGGATGCAGGTGGGATTGTCAACATGCTTATCCTCTTCCTCAGTGAAGTAGAGGACGCCTGCAGTACCCTTGACTGTGGGCGCGTCAAAGCTGGTGGCGCAGATGCCCATCATGGGTCCGCCCAGGACGATTTTGCGCGGTGTCTTGACGAAGCCGCCGCACTGCTCGGCCAGGTAGCCGAAGGGTGTGCCCACGCGGGTCAGGCCGTTGACCGGGGCCTTCAGGGCGCTGCCTGCCACCGTCACGATACGCTCGATGACGGGCTTGCCCTCATAGCAGGCCTGGTAGATGGCATAGCAGGTACGGGTGCTGACCACGTTGCAGCCGACGCCGGAGGGAATGCCGCCGGGCTTGACCTCACGGTTGGTGACCGCCTTGACCTGCATCTTCTCGCCGCCCTGGGGGTACTTGACCTCTTCGGGGACGATCTCGATGCCATACTTCTCCGGGTGCAGGGAGTTGAGCAGATCGATGGCATCCTGCTTGTTCTTTTCGATGCCATAGTAGGCCGTTTCGACGCCGCTGGCGATGCGCACAAGCTCGATGCCTTTCATCAGCTGCTCAGGATAGTTGAGCATGGTCAGATGGTCGCCGTTCAGGTAGGGCTCGCACTCTGCACCGTTGATGATCAGCTTGTCGACCTTGCCGATGCCGCCGCGGATCTTGAAGGCCGTGGGGAACATGGCGCCGCCCATGCCGACTACGCCAGCTTCCCGGATACGCTCCAGGATGGCGTCGGGGTCCTTGAGCTGCTCCTCCGTCAGGGGGGCCAGATCCGTGCAGGGAGTATCCTGGTAGTCATTCTCGATGACGACAGACATGATCATGTCGCCAAGTGGATGATGCCGGGGTTCCACCGCTACGACCGTGCCGGAGACGGAGGCGTGGACCGGTGCGGAAACCGGAGCCGGATTCTCACCGATCTTCTGACCCATCGTCACATAGTCGCCCTTTTTCACCAGAGGCTGGCAGGGAGCACCTATATGCTGGGCCATGGGGATAATTACTTGGGCAGGCGGAGTGATGACAGTCACCGGGATCTCCGGAGACTTCATGTAATTGGGGTGCACGCCGCCTTTGAACTGATAGGACATAAGCTTCACCTCGTAAAAAAACTCACCAGGGGATTGTCTACCGTCGATTATAGCATAGTGTGTCACAAAATGTCTACACGAATCGACTCAAAAATTGTCGCTTTTCATGGATAAGTTTCTAACAATGCCGTTAATTGCTTGACATGGAATTCGTTTTTTCTGTTTTTTGACAGATTGTGTTTTTTCTGGCAAACTGTGGGTTTTCCTGTCGCCTGCGCAACGCTGCCGCGCCCCTTCTCATAGGAAAAAACTATGCGCGCCGGAAGGCGCGCATCACACTCAATCAGGGAAACAGCCTCCCCGCGGAAACAGCGGGGAGGCTGCGCTTGTTACATGCTCCGGGCGATGGCGTCCGCCAGCGCGTCGATCTGCTCCAGTTGGCTTTCCTTGAGGGCGGACTTGATGGTCAGCTTGTCTCCGATGAACTCGGTGTTCTTCTATAAAAGGATATAAAAAGAAAATCTTGCAGATGCAACTGTTTTCTGTTATAACTGAAATCAGAGAACAGCTGGAGGCGATCCCGTGGCAGAGAAAAAATATATTTCGGCGAAAGATTCCGCCGATTATGAACAGGCGCAGGTTTTCGACAAGCTTCGCGTAGGGAACGAGGGCGTTTATTATAAGGATGGCCTTCGCACCCGCTTTATCCCTTACGGAGATATGGACCGGGCCTTTATTCGGGTCCACGAGGTCAACGGCAGGATGTGCTGCGGCAGCGCGGTGTTCCACTATTTCCGTATAGTGTTCATGCGGGACGGCAAGGAATTCGGTGACACGGTCTCGGAAAAAGAAGATGTTATGGACCAGGCGCTGGCGGCCATCGCCGCCAAGGCGCCCAAAGTAGCCATCGGCACAGCAAACGCATAAAAACGCGAGGGGATGATTTCATCCCCTCGCGTTTTTGCTAATAAATGGCAAACAGCTGCGGCTTCAGCTTGTATTTGACGCCTGAGACCAGGCCCATGGCGGCGAACATCGTCATCATGGACGAGCCCCCGTAACTGAAAAACGGCAGTGTGATGCCGATGACCGGCGTGATGCCGATGCACATGCCGATATTGATGAAGGTCTGGAAGGCCACCGCGGAGCCCACGCCTACGCAGATGAGCATATCGAAGGTGCGCCCGGCCTTGAGGCCGACCCGGAAGATGTGGATGATGATGATGCTCAGCAGGATGATGACGATAATGCAGCCGATCATCCCCAGCTCCTCCCCCACGCAGGAGAAGATGAAGTCTGTGTGCTTGCCGATGAAATTGGTGGCACGGTGTTCCGCGTCCACGCCGGTGAGTCGGCCGGAAGCCAGGGTCAGCTTGCTCTGGGAGGTCTGCCAGTTGATGCCGTAGCCCTCCGGATCGATGCTGGCGTCATAGGGCGCCACCAGGCGCTGCTTCTGGTAGTCCTTCAGGAAGTAGTTCCAAAGCAGCGGGATCGCCGCGGCCAGGGCCGCGCCGCCGATGGCAAACCAGTACAGGCGCACCCCCAGGGCGAAGAACATGGTCAGGAAGATGCAGAGGATGATGGACGCGCTTCCCAGGTCCGAGGAGACCACGACGATCAGGCCGAAGACGATGACGAAGTGCCCGGCCATCTGCACCACGGACAGGAAGGAGTTCATATCCCGATATTCTTTCAGATAGGTCATCTGTTTGGCCGCCACGATCACATAGATGACCTTGATGACCTCCGAGGGCTGAAGACCGATGCCGGCAAAACGGATCCAGCTCTTATTGCCGGTATTATCCTCCACGCCGAAAATGACCAAGGCCACCAGCAGCAGCACGTTGATGGCGCAGAGCCATTTCCACTGATCGCCCAGCAGATCCGCGTCGATCACCGTCAGGAACACGAAAGCGCCCAACCCCAGGAACATGGAGAACAGCTGGACCACCACCAGCTTGGTGGGGTTGTAATCGCCGCCGGTGGCCGCCATGCCGGAAGCCGCGCGGTATACCATCACGGTGCCGAACAGGGCGCTGACGATACAGATGCACAGAAGGAAAATATCGGCCCGCTGGAAAAACTGCTTAACATATGGCTTAAACTTTTTTATAAAAAATCACTGTCCTTTCCCATAGGGAACTGAGAGTTCAACAAAATCCGATGCTTACGCGGAGCATATTTTATCACATTCTTTCTCTTTACGCAACGGCCATGACGGTGGTATAATGAGCAAAGTGTAAACAATTTCTGGATTCACGGCGGGAGCGGACATGTCCATTCACATCACCAAAACCGAACAGGAGACGGAGCACCTGGGAAGCCTCCTGGCACAGCAGCTGCCCGACGGCGCGGTGGTCGCCATGTATGGGGACCTGGGTGCCGGGAAGACCGCGTTTGTGCGCGGGATGGCCAAAGGCATGGGCATCGACTGCCGGGTCTCCAGTCCCACCTTCACCATCGTCAACGAGTATCTGGGACCGCGGGAGCTGATCCATTTCGATATGTACCGCCTGTCCGGCGCCGATGAACTCTTCGAGATCGGCTGGGAGGACTATCTCAACCGCGGCGCTGTATGCGCGGTGGAGTGGAGCGAGAATGTGCAGGAGGCTTTCTTCGGGGATGAGATCACCGTCACCATCGAAAAGCTGGATGACACCACCCGCAGGATCACCATCGAGGGGGCGGAGCTATGCTGACGCTTGCATTTGAATCCTCGGCCCGGGCCGCGTCTGTGGCCCTCTGCCGGGACGGCGCCCTGCTGTCCCAGTACAGCCAGTGCACCGCTCTGACCCACAGCCGCACGCTGCTGCCCATGGCGGAAGATCTGCTGAAAAACGCGGAGCTGCGCATATCGGACATCGACCTGTTTGCCGTGGCCCACGGCCCCGGCTCCTTCACCGGGATCCGCATCGGCGTTTCCACGGTCAAGGGTCTGGCCTGGGCGATGGACAAGCCCTGTGTGGGCGTCTCCACCCTGGAGGCTATGGCCTGGCACGGTCTGGCGGCTGGCGGGGTCGTCTGCCCGGTCATGGACGCCAGGCGCAGCCAGGTCTATAACGCCCTGTTTCGTATCGAAGACGGCAAACCCCGGCGGCTGACTCCGGACCGGCCCATCGCCCTTGCGGAGCTGGCTGAGGAACTGCGTATTCTGTCGGAGCCTGTTTTCCTGGTGGGGGACGGCGCCGCCCTGACGGCAGCGTTTCTGAAAGGACAGGGTCTCCCCTTCCGCACCGCGCCGGAAAACCTGCTGTGGCAGAGCGCCTGGGGCGTGGCTATGGCCGCCGCCGACAAGGCCCCCGGCACCGCCGACGAGCTGCTGCCGGTCTACCTGCGCCTTTCCCAGGCGGAGCGGGAACGCCAGGCGAGACTCGCCGGGGAAACAAAACCATAAGGTATACCTGCCCGCGAATGCGGGCCACAATAGTACGATAGTACGATGAAAAAAGGAGAACGAGAACATGAGCAACGTATGTGTATTTGACCACCCTCTGATCCAGCACAAGCTGTCCATTCTGCGTGACAAGAACACCAGCGTCAAGGAATTTCGTGAGCTGATCTCTGAGATCGCCATGCTGATGTGCTATGAAGCGACCCGGGATCTGCCCCTGGAAGAAGTGGAGATCGAGACTCCCGTGGCCATGGCAAAATGCCACCGCATTGCCGGCAAGAAGCTGGCTGTTGTCCCCATTCTCCGTGCCGGCCTGGGCATGGTCGACGGCATGGTCAGCATGATGCCCAACGTCAAGGTGGGCCACATCGGCCTGTTCCGCGATCCCGAGACCCTGGAGCCTGTCAAGTATTACTACAAGATGCCCCCCGATATCCAGGAGCGTGACGTGATCGTGGTCGATCCCATGCTTGCCACCGGCGGCTCCGCCTCCGCGGCCATCTCCTTCCTGAAGGATACCGGCGTCAAGCACATCAAGCTCATGAGCGTCATCGGCGCCCCTGAGGGTGTGGAAAAGATGCAGCAGGACCATCCGGACGTGGACATCTTCGTGGCCGCGCTGGATGATCATCTGAACGAGCACGGCTATATCGTCCCCGGTCTGGGCGATGCGGGTGACCGTATCTTCGGGACCAAGTAAACAACAAACGACCCCGGAAGCCTTTGCGGTTTCCGGGGTCGTTTCCTTATTGCAGCGGAAAAGGGATGCGCCGCGGCGCATCCCTTTTTTTATTCTTCCTCTTGTCCATAGGTCTTCATATCCGTCTCGGTGTCGATCAGGACCCAGGAGCTGTTTTCATGGGGGATATAGTTGATGACCACAGGCACAAAGCGGTCCTGGGCATTGCCGATCTCCACATTGCCTTCCACGTCGGCCAGGTTATAGGAATACACATAGCGGTCCGTCCGGTAATAGATCCGGTCGTACATCTTCAAAAACAGCACGGCGTTCTGACCGCTGTAGGGGTCGTTTCGCACCAGGGCCGGGGCGCTGTCCACATAGACGGAAAGGGCCTGGTTCCTGCCCCGGTCCTGCAGTTCATTGGACACGTAGACGGCGAAGCCGCAGACCGCGGTCACCGGATTGGGCGTGGTGGACATTTCCCGGGAATACTGAAACACCACCGGTTCCTCGTCATCCTCCCGGATGGCAGTGGGGTGCATCAGGTCAGCCAGGATCACCTCGTCAAAGCCCATGTCGAACAGTTCCCGCGTCAGCTGCACCACATAGTTGCGCAGGTCCGCGTTATAAGGGTCCAGCCAGGTGCCCGTGTCGTCCCTGTAGTTGGCGCCGTAATCGGTGCGCAGGGCGAAGCTGCTGCTCCGGGACGCCAGCAGTTCATCCACGCAGCAGCTGATCTGCGCCGCCAGATAGATATCTCTGCCGCGCAGGGAGGCCGCCTCCCGCAGTTCGTTGATCATAGGCGTCATATCATCCCCCAGGTCGGAGGAGGAGCCGATGCCGTAATCCCGCGCCAGATCGGAATCAGACTTCCACATCAGTTGGCCGGAACGGGGCTTCATCTCCAGCACCAGGGCGTTGCCGTCGTTCAGACGTGACTCGTACTTGAGAAGCATGTCCCGGTTCAGTTCATCGGTTCCGACGAAGATCGCTTTCATGGAGCCGACGTTTTTTCCGGCCGCGGCGGTGATGCGGGAATAGTCCGGCTCATCAAAGACCAGCTCCGTAGAGACCGGCTCGAAGACCTTGACCACATGGCCCTCACTGTCCACCGTGGTCTCTTCCCGCTGCATGCCGGGCAGCACCACGTCGACGCCGTCCTTGCTGATGACGGCGTACTTCTGCATGCTGTAAAACAGGACCACCGTCACAGTTAGCAGGCCCAGCACGATCACAAAGGGTATGATGGCATAGTTGCGTTTTTTTCGGGCGCCCTTATAAAATTCCTGTTTTCTTGCCAAAGCTTACTCCATTCTGCCGCCGATCCGGCGGCATGGTCTTCCTCCGTCAGCCCTCGATCTTGGAGATGCGGCGGATGTGCCGTTCATCGTTGGAGAAGGGAGTGTCCAGGAAGGTGTCTACGATTTTCAATGCCAGGCCCTCGCCCACCACGCGGGCGCCCAGAGCCAGGATATTGGCGTCGTTATGCTGCCGGGTGGCCTCCGCGGAGAAACAGTCCCCGCACAGGGCGGCCCGGATACCGGGCACCTTGTTGGCCGTGATGGAAATGCCGATCCCGGTGCCGCAGATGATGATCCCCTGC
This sequence comes from Oscillospiraceae bacterium, assembly GCA_902778275.1. Taxonomy (GTDB): domain Bacteria; phylum Bacillota; class Clostridia; order Oscillospirales; family Oscillospiraceae; genus Limivicinus. The sequence goes on along the minus strand of CACYXE010000008.1, from coordinate 6,687 downwards.
TCGCACTCGCCCCCGGCTACCGCCAGGGCCACTGCGCGGCCGTAATCGGGATAGTCGCAGCTTTCTTCCGTATAGGTACCGTAGTCCTTATACGCGATCCCCCGCTCCGTAAGATGCTTCATGATCGCCTGCTTCAGTACAAATCCGCCGTGGTCAGAACCAATCGCCAACATAGTATCGCCCTCCTCGTTTTTTCATATTGTAGCACTATCCCGGCAAAGGCGCAAGATTCAGCCTTCAGTTTTAACATTTCCGTCATTGTGTTTACATAATATTTATGATATACTGGTCGTGTCAAGAACACCGGGAAAAAGGAGTTGATCTGTATGTCCGGTTCCGTCATCGTGGCTGTAAGCATCGGCCTTGTGGTCAGCTTTTATATGGCAAGGGAGTTTTACAAGGTGGCCGTAGCCAGAGGCTGGCCTCAGAAAAAATATTTTTGGATCTGCTTTTTGCTGCCGATCTGCGGCTATCTGCTGGTCATCGCGCTGCCGGATCGGGGCGGCCCCGCGCTGGGTTCTTTTGTGAGCGATGATCTTCCGCAGCTGTAAAGGAGCGCGCCATGGCTGAACGCTATACCAGAATCTTTTCCCTGGACAGCCTGCGTTATACCGAAGGCGCTCCCCTGCTCATCACCGCCGGGTCGCTGCTGCTGGACAGCTACTCCGGCGACCTGCTGTGCCAGCTGAAGCTGCGCAGTCTCAGCGAGCAGCCTGTCAAAGCAGCCACCGTGTCCATCTGTATGCTGGATATCGCGGGTGAGCCTTTGCCGCCGGAGAAGCGTCACCAGTACCTGGATCTGAAGCTGCAGAGGGGTGAAGATTTCGGCCGGGACACGGCCATCATCCTCCCCCGCAGGGATGCGCGCGCCTTTGATGTGATCCTGTCGGAAGTGATCTTTGCGGACAACAGCCGCTGGCTGTGCCGGGACGACGCCGAATGGCGGCACATCCCGCCGCCGCGTACACTGGAGGACGCTTACGGCGACGAGCAGCTGGCCGAGCAGTTTCGCATCCGCTATGGGTCTGACTGCCGGGATATGCCCTATGTGGGCGGAGGACTTTGGTTCTGCACCTGCGGGGCGGTCAACGCTGAGGGGGAAAACAGCTGCTGGAGCTGCCGCCGGGTGGGCTCGGCGCTGCTGCATGTCGATGAGGACTCCCTCCGACAGGAGGCGGCGGGCCGCCGCAAGCAGGAGGGAGTGCGCCGGGAGCAGGACAAGGCCGAGAACAAAAAGCAGCGGCGGAAGCTCCTGCTGGCTGCGGGTATTATCCTGCCGCTGCTGATCCTCGCCCTGGGTCTGCTGAAGACCATCCCGCCTTATTTGCAGCAAAAACGGGCCTATGAAAACGCCGCGGCCCTGCTGGCCATGGGGCGCTATGAACAGGCCGCCCAGGCCTTCTCCGAGCTGGGCGTCTATCGGGACAGCGTCGAACAGGCGGAGAAAAACGTCCCCTATCAGCGGGCGCTGGTCATCCTGGACCGGGCCGAGGCTGACGATCCCTCCGCGCTGGGCATGATCGGGCATACCCGGGCGGATCTGTCGGAAGACCTGACCGCCGCCATGCTGCTGTATCAGGCCGCGCTGGAGGATTTTCAGGCCCTGGACGGCTACAAGGACAGCGCCGCCTGCATCGCCCGCTGTGAAGCCGGCCTGGAGCAGCAACAGCAGGCTCTTCTGCAGAGGGATTACGAGGCCGCAAAGCAGCTGCTGGAACAGAAGGAATACAGTCAGGCCCGCCAGGCTTTTCTGGAACTGGGCGACTATTCCGACAGTGCCGACATGGCTGACGAAGCCATCTACCGCAAGGCCTATGCCCTGTATCAGTTCATCCTCAACTACGATGTGCGGCACTTTTACGCGGATCTGAGTTTCAGCCCGGACCGGGGCAGCACCTTTATCCTGCCCAAGGAGGCCGCGCTGGCCCAGGGCAGTCAATGTGTGACGGACCTGCGGGACGCCTGCGGCGGCGACCTGTCGGACATTCAGTTGGCAGATGCACCGGATCAGAACGGAAGCTCGTTGTCAGAGAGCGTGATCTCCCTCTTCCGGCAGTTGAATGGTTACGGAGACAGCCAGACCTGTATCGACGGCATCCTGGACGCCACCGACTACACCAAGGAATTCTACGTGCTGTGTGAGACCGGAGACATCTTCGGCGCCTATGACTGGCTGACCGCCTATGATGGGGACTTTGCGGATCGGGAGCAGTGGCTGTCGCTGCTGGAACTGTACAAGCCCTTCTGTGCCGGCTGGAAACTGCACGGCGGCGACACGACCGCTATCCCCCTTACCGTCGGCCGCAGCCAGCCCTGCGGCGATTTCAGCACCCGGGTACTTCTCAGCAAGGACCGGGCGATCCTTCGCATCTCCGCCAACGACGGGGAGGATTATTTCCTGGACCTCTATGCCGAACCGGGTGAGACCCGTTTTGCCGACTATCCCGACGACAACACCATGTATCTGCTGGTCATCACCAATGCCGGGCGCCTGTCCTATATGAAATACGACGGCTCGGGCACCTTGAGGACCAGCTGTGAATATAAAAGAGCCGAATAGTCCTTTTCTCGTGCAAGGGGCCCCGGGTCGCTGTGACCCGGGGCCCCTTGTCCTTATCTGCGGCTCTCAATCCGGTATCAGATCAGCATACCGCGCTTTTTCGCCTCAAAGCGAAGCTCGTCCCGGAAATCCGGGTGGGCGATGGCGATGAGCTGCTTTGCCCGGCTGGAAAGGCTTTCGCCCCGAAGATGGGCAAGGCCGTACTCGGTGACGATATAATCCACATCGTTCTTGCTGGTGGTGCAGATGGCGCCGGGCGTGAGGATGGACTTGATCTTGCTGATGGTGCCGCCCTTGGCCGTGGAGGGGAAGGCGATGAAGCTCTTGCCGCCTCTGGACTGACAGGCGCCGCGGACAAAATCGATCTGTCCGCCGGAGCCGGACATATGGCTGGGTCCCACGCTCTCCGCACAGGCCTGTCCCCAGAGGTCCACCTCCAGGGCGGCGTTGATGGAGATCATGTTGTCGTTCCGGCAGATGACGGCCGGGTCGTTCACATAGTCCACCGGCAGGATGGCGATGGCGGGATTGTCGTCCACATAGTCATAGATCCGCTGGGAGCCGAAGGCAAAGGTGGTCACGCTCTGGCCCCGATGGATCTGTTTTTTGCTGTTGTTCACCGCACCGCACTCGATCAATTCCACCATGGAATCGGTAAACATCTCCGTGTGGATGCCCAGGTCGTGCTTGGCCTTCAGAGCCATGCCGGTGGCGTCGGGGATGGCGCCGATGCCCAGCTGGATGCAGGCCCCGTCCGGGATCTGCTCCGCGATCAGATTGCCGATGGTGACGCTGATCTCGTCCAGCTTGGCCGCGGGCAGCACGGGCAGTTCATGGCTATACTCCAGGATACCGTCCACCTGGCTGATGTGCAGCTGTGCGCCGCAGACCGCCCGAGGCTGCCGGTCGTTGACCTCCACAAAGATATGTTTGGCCTTTGCGATCATAGCCGCGGAATAGGAGCTGACAGTTCCCAGACTGAAATAGCCGTGCTTGTCCATGGGTGAGACCTCAGCGCAGAACAGGTCATAGTCGTAGTTGTTCAGAATGTGCGCCGGGGTATCCCGGTAATAGTTCGGGATGTAGTCGGCCCAGCCGCCGTTGATGGCCTTGCGGGCGCCGCTGCTGGAGAACCAGGAAAGGCCGGTGATCCTGCCGTACAGGCTCTGATCCGCGTAAAACTCCAGCGGGTACACGTCCAGCAGGGTCTGGATCTTTACGCCCTTGACCGCGTCCTGCCGGGCGCGCCCGGCCAGCGCCGTGAGCAGTGCTGCCGGGCAGGCCGCCGCCGCGTCGGTACCGATCACCCAGCCGTCGCCGATCCTTGCGGACAGTTCTTCCGCTGTTGCCAGTTTCTCCTGATACATCTTCTGATAATCTGTCATTTCTTCTCTCTTTCTATCTTCTGCGATTCCGCTGTTTATGGTCCGCATACCTGCGGTTGTCCGCAATACGGCTGTCGGATTCCTGCATGAATTTCTTCAGCCTCGCCTCGAAATCCTGGTCCTTTCCGGACTCCGTCGGGGGAGCCTGTATAGGCGCAGCGGGCGGTTCGGGGATCGGCCGCGGCCTGTCTGCCGTTCTTTGAATCGGCCGGCTTTCCGACCTTGCCTCCTCTGCGGCACGCTTCATGGAGAGGTTGATCTTCCCGTCGGGACCGATGCTCAGCACCTTGACCCGCACCGTCTGCCCCATCTGAACGAAATCGTGCACGTCGCTCACGAAGCTGTTGGCGATCTCGGAAATATGTACCAGGCCGCTTTTCCGGTCCGGCAGGGCCACAAAAGCGCCAAACTTCGTGATCCCGGTCACTTTTCCATCCAAAATGCTTCCGACTTCCAAATCCATAGCCGTTCCTCTCTGTCTCTCGCGTTGTTCAATCCGTACCGCTGCTGAAATAATAAACGGTTTCGCCCGGCGCCACCATGCCCAGCCGCTCCCAGGCAAGGCGCCGCATCTCCCCATCCTCACCGTAGGCGGCCAGCTGTTCCTCCAGTGTTTTCCGCTCCTGCTGCAGGGCTTCCAGTTCCTCCGTCAGTCTCCCGCGCAGGCTCTCCATGGCGTCCAACTGCCTGCGTACCGTTATGAGACTGGCCAGCGAATAAAGCAGCAGCGCCACTGCGACGATCCGTATGATGCTTCGGCTGCGCATGCGTCCCCCATTTCCGGCAAGGCGCCGGAAAACCGGGACCTGCCAAATAATATAAATCATTCTCTCATATTTTGGAAGCGGTTTTTTGCTGAAATTTCCAATTTATTTATTCTTTTTTTGCATCCGCCCATGACACGGGCGCAAAAATCCAGTTCCGCCGTAAATAAGCGCAGCAGAGGCGGGCTCAGGGTGTGCATATACAGGAGAAAACCCAGGAGCATCCCGGTCAGGTCCCAGAGACCCAGGCGACCGTTCCCTGCGCTCATAGCATAGAAAAAGGCACCGGTTCCGGCAAGCAGGCAAAACAGGAGATCCAGCAGCGCCCCCACCGCGGGGCCTGTCCTGTGCCTGGGCGGGCGCAGCAGATCGTAAAGCAGGCCCACCAACGCCCCCAGCAGCAGGGAAAACAGCAGTGCGGCAAGCTGTTCCCAAAGCTCGGTCTTCATGCTCATCCAAACAGCCGCGTCCACAGAGATCCGGAGGCGGCCGGTTCATCGTAATTGAGCTCCTGGATGTGCCCCTGCAGCTCCATCTGGCCTGCGTCCAGGTCAATCTTCTCGATGTGCAGCTCCTGCCCGCGGATGCACAGGTCCCCCTGTCCGGTGCTGAGCACCACCATGTTCTCGTCGAAGCCGGACACATCGTCTACCCCGGTAATGCTCAGCTTTGTCCTTCCCTCCAGCCGGAGACTGTGAAAGCGCTCGGGCGTGCGCGGCAATTCCTCATAAGGCATGTTCTCACCCCCTGCCGCAACTATATGCGGCAGCAGGCAAAAATAGAAAACAGGACGGGTGACCGTCCTGTTTTCCTGTTTGTCGCTTTGCGCTGTTTCAGTGGGAATGGCCCTTCTCGACGCCCTTTGCGCCCACGCCGAAATGCAGTTCCTTCATGCCCTCCACTTCGTCGCAGATGTCCTTCAGGGAGCACACCGAGCAGTCGGTGGGCAGCCCCTCCAGGATATGGGTCAGGGTATTGGTCACATCGTTGGCCTTCTTGGCGATGCCCTTCATCTGCTCATAATCAAAGCCCGGCGCCGTAACAAAGATCACGGTGGCGTTGAGGACGTTCACATCCTTCTTGTAGGCCTTGATGTAGCTGTTGCCGATGGCCTGGAAGCCGATACCCTTCTTGAGCGCCTTTTTGCTCACGCGCACCTGCTCCCGGTAGGACTCCGGCGACATGCGGACCATGTAGCCCTCGGGATAGACATGGTACTTGGCAAATTCGATGTCCTTCAGCGTCCGGTAGACCATCTCGTCGTCGTCATCCAGCACGCCCACGCGGAGCAGAACGATACGGGCAAAGTCCACATCGCCCTTGATGTCCTTCAGATCCGGCCCGTAAAGCAGGACCTGATCCTTGTTCACCAGCTCCCCGCTGGAGGTGAAGAGCACATAGTTTGCCGAGCCCCTGCCGGAGGCACCCAGCTCATAAGCCGCGTCCTTCTGCAGGACCAACTCGCTGGAGCCGATATCGGTCCAGCAGCGGCCTGGTTCATAGTCCCAGACCTTTGCCGTACCTTTTTCCAACAGCGCTTTGCTGTCTTTGATAAGGGAATTATAGAGTTCCATACGTTAGAAATTCAAGTTCACTTTCTTGCGGTCAAACATGGCATTGACCTGCTTGTACGCCCAGCCCAAGACTTTCTGATCCAGGTTCCAGAAATACACCACAAACAGGACGCCGACCACAGTCAGGAGAATCGCGCAGAGTTTTTTCAAAAACTTAGCCATTCTTCAATAGCTCCTTTCTGATTTGGAGGTTGTAGTCTTCTTACTTCTTGGCCAGGCCCTTCTGGCGGGCATACTCGGCAGCACCCAGAGCGCCCATCAGCTGCGGGTCGGTCTTCAGGTCCACGACCTTCAGCTTCAGCACGTGCTCGATGGCTTCCTTCAGCCCGTCGTTCTTCGCGCAGCCGCCCGTCAGCGTGATGCTGTCCGTGGCGCCGGCCTTCTTCGCCATGACGAAGCAGCGC
>CACYXE010000007.1 GCA_902778275.1 Oscillospiraceae bacterium | reverse complement strand
CTCATGAACGCCTATCACGCCATCGCCCTGAAGCTGGCCACCCGGGAGGAGATCGAGCAGATCAAGGCCATGGCCTTCAAGATCAACGCCATCCTCAAGGAGTACTTCCTGCACCTGAATGTGAAGCTCGTGGACTTCAAGCTGGAGTTCGGCCGTCTGCCCGACGGCAGCATCGTCCTGGCCGACGAGATCTCCCCCGACACCTGCCGGTACTGGGACGCCACCACCAACGAGAAGCTGGACAAGGACCGCTTCCGCCGGGATCTGGGCGGCGTGGAGGACGCCTACAACGAAATGATGCGCCGGGTCTTCGGCGAATAAACGGAGTACGCTATGACAGGCAACAAGGACGGCTACCTCTCCCCGCTTTCCACCCGCTACGCCAGCGAGGAGATGCAGCGGCTGTTTTCGGAAAACTATAAGTTCCGCACCTGGCGGCGGCTGTGGATCGCCCTGGCCAGGGCCGAGCAGCAGCTGGGCCTGGGCATCACGGACGAGCAGATCGCCCAGCTGGAGGCTTACAAAGACGACATCAACTATGAGGTGGCCGAGGCCAGGGAAAAGATCGTACGCCATGACGTGATGAGTCATGTGTATGCCTACGCCCGGCAGTGCCCGGAGGCCGCCGGGATCATCCATCTGGGCGCCACCAGCTGCTATGTGGGCGACAATACCGATGTGATCATCATGCGGGAGGCTTCCCGGCTGATCCTGCGCAAGGCGGCCCAGGTCATCCGCAATCTTGCGGCCTTTGCCGAGCAGTATAAAGACCTGCCCTGCCTGGCCTACACCCATCTGCAGCCGGCCCAGCTCACCACTGTGGGCAAGCGGGCCACGCTCTGGATCAATGAGCTCATCTACGACGTGGAGAATCTGGAATTCCAGCTGAGCAGGCTGCAGCTGCTGGGCTCCAAGGGCACCACCGGCACCCAGGCCAGCTTCATGGAGCTGTTCGGCGGCGACGAGGAAAAGGTCAAGAAGCTGGAGGAGCTGATCGCGGCGGACATGGGCTTTGAGGGCTGCGTCCCCGTCTCCGGCCAGACCTACTCCCGGAAGGTGGATTCCTATTTCCTCTCCGTGCTCTCCGGCTTTGCCCAGAGCGCCTATAAATTTGCAAACGACCTGCGCATCCTCCAGTCCTTTGAGGAGATGGAGGAGCCCTTTGAGAAGAACCAGATCGGCTCCTCGGCCATGCCCTACAAGCGCAACCCCATGCGCAGCGAGCGCATCTGCGCCCTGGCCCGTTATGTGATCAGCGATTCCCTCAACCCCGCCATCACCGCCTCCACCCAGTGGTTTGAGCGGACACTGGACGACAGCGCCAACAAGCGCATCGCTGTGTCCGAGGCTTTCCTGGCGGTGGACGCCATTTTGAACATCTATATGAACGTCAGCGCGGGCCTCGTGGTCTATGAACAGGTGGTCCGGCGCCGGGTGATGGAGAAGCTGCCCTTTATGGCCACCGAGAACATCATGATGGAATCGGTCAAGCGGGGCGGCAACCGGCAGGAGCTGCATGAGATGATCCGGGTCTACTCCCACGAAGCCGCTGCCAAGGTCAAGCTGGAGGGCGGCGCCAACAATCTGATCGACCGCATCGCCGCAGATACGCGCATCCCCCTGAGCAAGGACGAGATCCTGGCCGAGCTGGACCCGGCCAAGTACATCGGGCGCAGCCCCTCCCAGGTGGAGGAGTTCCTCGCCCAGGTGGTCCGGCCTGTGCTGGACCGCTACGCGGGAGACGAGCTGAGCGCCCAGCTGAACATTTGAACGGAGGAACGCTATGAAAAAAGTCGGCCTTGTGATGGGCAGCAAAAGCGATCTGCCTACTGTGGAAAAAGCCGTCGAGCAGCTGAAGGCCTTCGGCGTGCCTGTGACCGTGCGGGTCCTGTCCGCCCACCGCTGCCCCGATGAGGCCCGGGCCTTCGCCGCGGCCGCCCGGGAAGAGGGCTTCGGTGTGCTGATCGCCGCCGCCGGGATGGCAGCCCATCTGGCCGGGGCTCTGGCCGCGAACACCACCCTGCCCGTGATCGGCATTCCCCTGCGCGCCGCCGGCTCCGACGGCACCGACGCGCTGCTCAGCACCGTAATGATGCCCTCCGGCATCCCGGTGGCCACCGTTGCCATCGACGGGGCCAAGAACGCGGCCCTGCTGGCGGTGGAGATCCTGGCTGTCTCCGACGAGGCGCTGGCGGAAAAGCTGGCCGCCTTCCGGGCGGAGGACACCGCCAAGACCCTGGCCGCGGACCGGGAGATTTCCGCGAAATACAATTGATTCTTTTGGAGGACCCAAGTATGCTTCTTTTCACCGCGCGCACTGAGCGCGTTTACGCCTGATGGGCGGCTTCTTCGGCGCAGTATCCCGCCGTGATGTGGTACTGGACGTTTTCTTTGGCGTGGACTATCACAGCCACCTGGGCACACGCAACGCGGGCATGACCATCTGGAGCAAGGAAGAGGGCTTCCAGAGGCAGATCCATTCCATCAGCAATTCCCCCTTCCGCAGTAAATTTGAAAAAGACCTGCCGGACTTCAAGGGCACCAGCGGCATCGGCTGCATCAGCGACGCCGAGCCCCAGCCCCTGCTGGTCCGCTCCCACCTGGGGCTTTACGCCATCAGCACCGTGGGCATCGTCAACAACATGGACCAGCTGCTGGAGACCTATTTTTCCGGCCGCGGCAATCAGTTCATGGCCATGAGCTCCGGCGACATCAACAGCACCGAGTTCGTGGCGGCGCTGATCAACGAAAAGGACGATCTGGTGGAGGGCATCCGCCATGCCCAGGACGTGATCGACGGCTCCATGACCATCCTGCTGCTCACCTCCGGGGGCGAGATCATCGCCGCCAGGGACCGGATGGGCCGTCTGCCGGTGCACATCGGCAAAAACGACGAGGGCTACTGCGTGTCCTTTGAGTCCTTCGCCTACCACAAGCTGGGCTATCAGAACGAGTATGAGCTGGGTCCGCGGGAGATCGTAAAGATCGGCGTTGACGGTTACACGACCCTCTCCCCCGCCGGGGACAAGATGAAGATCTGCGCCTTCCTGTGGACCTATTACGGTTACCCCAACTCCAACTATGAGGGCGTCAACGTGGAGGTCATGCGCTACAAGAACGGCGAGATCATGGCCCGGGACGAGGAAGCCAGGGGCACCATGCCGGACGTGGACTATGTGGCCGGCGTGCCGGACTCCGGTCTGCCCCACGCCATCGGCTATGCCAACCGCAGCCACAAGACCTTCGCCCGGCCCTTTGTCAAGTATACCCCCACCTGGCCCCGGTCCTTTATGCCCGCCAACCAGGACGTGCGCGACCAGGTGGCCAAGATGAAGCAGATCCCCGTGCCCGAGCTCATTGAGGGCAAGAAGCTGCTGTTCGTGGACGACTCCATCGTCCGGGGCACCCAGCTGCAGGGCACCGTGGACTTCCTGTATGAGTCCGGCGCGGCGGAGGTGCACATGCGCTCCGCCTGCCCGCCCATCATGTTCGGCTGCAAGTACCTGAACTTCTCCCGCTCCACCTCCGACATGGACCTGATCACCCGGCGCATCATCCGGGAGCTGGAGGGCAAGGAGGGCGAGAAGCACCTGGATGAGTATGCCGACAGCTCCACCGAGCGCCATCAGTGCATGCTGAAGGCCATCTGCGAGAAGCTGGGCTTCGACTCTCTGGGCTACCAGTCCCTCAGCGGGCTGCTGGAATCCATCGACCTGGACCCGGAAAGGATCTGCACCTATTGCTGGAACGGAAAGGAATAAGACCATGTCCAACTCCCATTCTGCCTCCTACGCCGCGGCCGGCGTGGATATCGAAGCCGGCTACGAGGGCGTCAAACTGATGAAAAAGCACGTGCAGCGCACCATGATCCCCGGCGTCGTGTCCGACATCGGCGGCTTCGGCGGTCTCTTTGCCCCGGATGTGCGCGGCATGACGGAGCCGGTGCTGGTCTCCGGCACCGACGGCGTGGGCACCAAGCAGCGCATCGCCCAGCTGATGGGCGTACACGACACCGTGGGCATCGACTGCGTGGCCATGTGCGTCAACGACATCATCTGCTGCGGCGCCAAGCCCCTGTTTTTCCTGGACTATATCGCCATCGGCAAGAACATCCCCGAAAAGGTGGCCTCCCTGGTGGCGGGCGTGGCCGAGGGCTGCGTGCGCGCCGGCTGCGCGCTCATCGGCGGCGAGACCGCCGAGCATCCCGGCACCATGGCCCCCGAGGACTACGATCTGGCGGGCTTCTCCGTGGGCATCGTGGACAAAGCGAAGATCCTGGACAACAACAGCATGCAGCCGGGCGATGTGGTCCTGGCCCTGCCCTCCTCGGGCCTGCACTCCAACGGCTACTCCCTGGTGCGCAAGGTCTTCGACGTGGAGCACGCGGACCTGGGCAAGGTCTACGACCTGTTGGGCAAGCCCCTGGGCGAAGTGCTGCTGACCCCCACGGAGATCTACGTCAAGCCCGTGCTGGCCATGCTGGAGGCGGCGCAGGTCCGTGGGCTGAGCCACATCACCGGCGGCGGCTTCTATGAGAACATCCCCCGCGCCGTGCCCGACGGGCTGTGCGCGAAGATCGACAAGGCCGCCATCCGCAGCCCCGCCATCTTCTCTCTGCTCCGGGAGCTGGGACAGATCCCCGAACGGGACATGTTCAACACCTACAACATGGGCGTGGGCATGGCCGCCGTGGTGAGCCGGGACAGCGCGGACGCCGCGCTGAACGCCCTGGCCGCCGCGGGCTGTGCGGCCTATGTACTGGGCGAGATCGTCTCCGGCGAGGAGAAGGTGCAGCTATGCTGACGAAGGCGCGCATCGCCGTGCTGGTCTCCGGCGGCGGCACCAATCTGCAGGCGCTGATCGACGCGCAGCAGCGCGGCGAGCTGCAAAGCGGCGAGATCGTCCTGGTCATCTCCAACAAGCCGGGCGCTTATGCCCTGCAGCGGGCGGAGAAGGCCGGGATCCCGGCCCTGACCATCACCCGGAAGGACTGCGGCAGCACCGAAGCCTTTGAGGCCGCCCTGCTGGCCGCATTGGAAGAAAACCATATCGACCTGATCATCCTGGCGGGTTTCATGAGCATCCTCAGCGCCGACTTTACCCGGCGCTGCCCTGACCGCATCCTCAACGTTCACCCCTCGCTGATCCCCTCCTTCTGCGGCAAAGGCATGTACGGCCTGCGGGTCCACCAGGCGGCCCTGGACTACGGTGTCAAGGTCACCGGGGCCACGGTGCATCTGGTCAACGAGATCCCCGACGGGGGCCGCATCCTGCTGCAGAAGGCCGTAGCCATTCTGCCGGAGGACACGCCGGAGACCCTGCAGCGCAGGGTCATGGAGCAGGCGGAATGGATCCTGCTGCCCCAGGCGGCGGAGATGCTCTCCGCCAATATCGTAAAGGAGAAACGCCATGACTGACTTTCTGGATTTTCTGAGAAGCAATCCCTATCCCGGCCGCGGCATCGCCGTGGGCAAGGACCGGGTCTACTATTTCATCATGGGCCGCAGCGGCAACAGCCGCAACCGGATCTTTTCCCTGACCGAGGACGGCATCCGCACCGAGGCCCACGACCCCTCCAGGATGGAGGACCCCAGTCTGATCATCTATCACCCGGTGCGCAAAACCGAGGCGGGCCTGATCGTCACCAACGGCGACCAGACCGACACCATCCGGGACGCGGGCGACTTCCGTCAGGCTCTGATGACCCGGGAATACGAGCCGGACGAGCCCAACTTCACGCCCCGCATCTCCGCCATGCTCTACCCCTGCGGCGGCTTTGAGCTGTCCATCCTCAAGCACAAGGACGGCCGCTGCCTGCGGGAGTTCTTCTGCTATGAGGGCTGCGACGAGGGCAAGGGCTACTTCATCAGCACCTATCAGGGCGACGGTTCTCCCCTGCCCAGCTTTGCGGGCGAGCCCCTGGAGATCGACATGCCCGAGCCCGAAGCCGTGTGGGCGGCGCTGAACGCAGACAACAAGGTTTCCCTTTACGCCAACGTCAAGGGTGAAGTGAAACTCTTTAATAAAAACCTGGGAGATTGAGGATATGAAGGAATTTGAACTGAAATACGGCTGCAACCCCAACCAGAAACCGGCGAAGATCTATATGAAGGACGGCACCGAATTGCCCGTCACCGTGCTCAACGGCCGCCCGGGCTACATCAACTTCCTGGACGCGCTCAACTCCTGGCAGCTGGTCAAGGAGCTGAAGGAGGCCACCGGTCTGCCCGCCGCCGCGTCCTTCAAGCACGTCTCCCCCGCGGGCGCCGCCGTGGGCCTGCCCCTGAGCGAGACGGACAGACACATCTATTTCGTGGATGAAAACGCGGAGCTTTCCCCCATCGCCTGCGCCTACATCCGGGCGCGGGGTGCGGATCGGCTCTGCTCCTACGGCGACTGGGCCGCCCTCAGCGACGTGTGCGACGCCGCTACCGCCGCCTATCTGAAGGACGAGGTGTCCGACGGCGTTATTGCCCCCGGCTACACCGAGGAGGCCCTGGCCATTCTGAAAACCAAGAAAAAGGGCAATTATAACGTGGTGCAGATCGACCCCGCCTACGTCCCCGCCTCGCAGGAGTGCAAGGATGTGTTCGGCGTCACCTTTGAGCAGGGGCACAACGATCTGCGCATCGACGAGGCCATGCTCCAAAATATCGTCACCGCCAACAAGGAGCTGCCCCGGCAGGCGAAGATCGATATGATCGTGGCCCTCATCACCCTGAAATACACCCAGTCCAATTCCGTCTGCTACGTGAAGGACGGGCAGGCCATCGGCGTGGGCGCCGGCCAGCAGAGCCGCATCCACTGCACCCGCCTGGCCGGCAGCAAGGCGGACAACTGGTATCTGCGCCAGCACCCCAAGGTGATGGGTCTGCAGTTCGTGGACGGCATCCGCCGCCCGGACCGGGACAACGCCATCGACATCTACACCTCTGACGAGTATGAGGACGTGCTGGCCGAGGGCGCCTGGCAGAAGATCTTCAAGGTCAAGCCGGAGGTGCTGACCGCCGAGGAAAAGAAGGCCTGGATCGCCACCCAGTCCGGCGTGACCGTGGGCAGCGACGCTTTCTTCCCCTTCGGCGACAATGTGGAGCGGGCGCGGAAATCCGGCGTGCAGTATATTGCCGAGCCGGGCGGTTCCATCCGGGACGACAATGTGATCGAGACCGCAGACAAGTACGGCATGTGCATGTGCTTTACAGGCATCCGTCTCTTCCATCACTGATGCAGACCAGGAGGGTATGATATGAACATTCTGGTAGTGGGCGGCGGCGGCCGCGAGCACGCCATCATCAAAAAGCTGCGGGAAAACAACTCCGTCAAGCTGATCTTCTGTCTGCCCGGCAACGGCGGCATCGCGGAGGAAGCCGACTGCGTCCCCATCGCCGCCACGGAGCTGGACGGGGTCATCGACTTTGCCGGAGCCCACGACATCGACTTTGCCGTGGTGGCCCAGGACGACCCCCTGGCCCTCGGCTGCGTGGACAGGCTCCACGCTCTGGGCATCCCCTGCTTCGGTCCCGACGCCAAGGCGGCGCGGATCGAGTCCAGCAAGGTCTTCGCCAAGAACCTGATGAAAAAGTACGGCATCCCCACGGCGGACTACGAGGTCTTCGAGGACCCCGCCGCGGCGCTGGCGTATCTGGCAAATGCCAAATTTCCCATCGTCGTCAAGGCCGACGGCCTGGCCCTGGGCAAGGGCGTGCTGATCTGCCAGGATCAGGAGGAGGCCAAAGCGGCCATTCGCCAGATCATGGAGGACCGGGCCTTCGGCGACGCGGGCAGCCGCGTGGTCATCGAGCGCTTCCTCACCGGGCCGGAGGTGTCCGTGCTGTCCTTTACCGACGGCAAGACCATCCGCCCCATGATCTCCTCCATGGACCACAAGCGGGCAGGTGACGGCGATACCGGCCTCAACACCGGCGGCATGGGCACCGTAGCCCCCAACCCCTACTACACGCCGGAGATCGCAGACCAGTGCATGGAGCGCATCTTCCTGCCCACCATCCGGGCCATGCAGGCCGAGGGCTGCCCCTTCAAGGGCTGTCTGTATTTCGGCCTGATGCTCACCGAGGAGGGCCCCATGGTCATCGAGTACAATTGCCGCTTCGGCGATCCGGAGACCCAGGTGGTTCTGCCCCTGCTGAAAAGCGATCTGCTGACCATCATGCAGGCGGTGGAGAACGAGACCCTGGACCGGATCAAGGTGGAGTGGTCCGAGGGTGCGGCGGCCTGTGTGATCCTGGCCTCCGGCGGCTACCCGGTGGCCTATGAAAAAGGCAAGGCCATCAGCATCCCCCGGGATCTGCCCGAAAACGTCACCGTATACCACGCGGGCGACAAGCTGACCAACCAGGGTCTGGTCACCTCCGGCGGCCGGGTCCTGGGCGTCACCGCCACGGCGGACACGCTGCGGCAGGCCCTGGAAGACGCCTACGCCGCCGCCGGACAGATCCACTTTGACGGCGCCTTCATGCGCAGCGATATCGGCAGGCGGGCGCTGGCCGTATTGGAGGGCTGAGCATGGTCTATCGGGTATTTGTGGAAAAGAAGCCCGGCGTCTCGCCGGAGGCCGCTTCCCTGCTGGCCGACTGCCGGGACTTTCTGGGCATCCGGAATTTAAAGGATATCCGCGTCCTCAACCGCTATGACGTGGAAAACATCGACGCTTCGCTGTTTGCCTACGCGCGCAGCACCGTTTTCTCCGAGCCCCAGCTGGATCTGGTCAGCGATGAGGCGGATCTGGACGGCGCAGACTGCGTCTTTGCCGTGGAACCCCTGCCCGGCCAGTTCGACCAGCGGGCCGACTCCGCCGCTCAGTGCATCCAGATGCTCCATCCCGGGGACCGGCCCATCGTCCGCTCCGCCAAGGTCTACGCCCTGTACGGCGCCCTGCAGCCGGCGGATATCGACAGCATCAAGCACTACGTCATCAACCCCGTGGAGAGCCGGGAGGCCGCTCTGGACAAGCCCGACACCCTGCGGATCGACTATGCCCGGCCCGCCGCCATCGAGACCATCGAGGGCTTTACCGTCATGGACGAGGCGGCCCTAGCCGCTCTGCTGGACCGGCTTGGTCTGGCCATGGACCTGGACGATCTGAAATTCCTGCAGGTCTATTTCCGGGACACCGAAAAGCGGGATCCCACCATCACGGAGATCCGCGTGGTGGACACCTACTGGTCCGACCACTGCCGCCACACCACCTTCTCCACCCACATCGACGGCGTTCAGATCGAAGATCCCGCCGTGCAGGCCGCCTACGCGCGGTACCTGGCCGCCCGGGTGGAGGTCTATGGGGAGGAGAAGGCCGCGGCCCGGCCCCAGACCCTGATGGACATCGCCACCATCGGCGCCAAGACTTTGAAGAAGCGGGGCCTGCTGCCGGAGCTGGACGAATCCGAGGAGATCAACGCCTGCTCCATTCGTGTCCCCATCACCGTGGACGGGGAGCGGCAGGACTGGCTGCTGATGTTCAAAAACGAGACCCACAACCATCCTACCGAGATCGAGCCCTTTGGCGGCGCGGCCACCTGCATCGGCGGCTGCATCCGGGACCCGCTGTCCGGCCGGGCCTTCGTGCACCAGGCCATGCGCGTCACCGGCGGCGGCGACCCCCGCAAGTCTCTGGCCGACACCCTCAGCGGCAAGCTGCCCCAGCGGAAGCTGGCCCAGACCGCCGCGGCGGGCTACAGCTCCTACGGAAACCAGATCGGCCTGGCCACCGGCCATGTGGCCGAGGTCTACCACGAGGGCTACATCGCCAAGCGCCTGGAATGCGGCGCGGTGGTGGCGGCGGCTCCGGCGGAGAACGTGGTCCGCGAGCGACCCGCCCCCGGGGATGTGATCATCCTGCTGGGCGGCCGCACCGGCCGTGACGGCATCGGCGGCGCTACCGGCTCCTCCAAGAGCCACAACCTGAAATCCCTGACCACCATGGCCAGCGAAGTGCAGAAGGGCAACGCCCCCGAGGAGCGCAAGCTCCAGCGCCTGTTCCGGGACGGGGAGGTCACCCGCCTCATCAAGCGCTGCAACGACTTCGGCGCGGGCGGCGTGTCCGTGGCCATCGGCGAGCTGGCCGAGGGCCTGCGCATCGATCTGGACGCGGTACGCAAGAAGTACGAGGGTCTGGACGGCACGGAGCTCGCCATCTCCGAATCCCAGGAGCGCATGGCCGTGGTCGTGGCGGCGGAGAACGTGGACGCCTTCATCGCCGCGGCGGAAAAGGAAAACCTGGAGGCCTACCCGGTGGCCGTGGTCACCGAGGAGCCCCGCATGGTCATGCAGTGGCGCGGTGAGAACATCGCCGACCTGTCCCGCGCCTTCATCGACACCAACGGCGCTGTGAAGCACAGCAGCGTCTCGATCCCCGCGAAGGAAAACACCGCACGTCCCCACCCCGCTTACAGCGACCTGCGGGGCATGGCGGGCAGTCTCTCCTGCGCCAGCCGCAGAGGCCTGGTGGAACGCTTTGACAGCACCATCGGCGCCGGGAGCCTGCTGATGCCTTACGGCGGCAAAACTCAGCGGAGCCCTGCCCAGGCCATGGCGGCCCTGTTCCCGGTGCTGCCGGGACGCCACACCGAAAACGGCAGCGTTATGGCCTGGGGCTTTGACCCGGAGCTGATGGCGGCGGACTGCTACCGGGGCGCCCACGACTCCGTATACCTGTCCATGGCCTCTCTGGTGGCCGCGGGCGCGGATTATAAGAAAGCCTACCTGAGTTTTCAGGAATTTTTTGAAAAGCTCCGGAACGAGCCGGAGCGCTGGGGCAAGCCCTTCGCCGCGCTGCTGGGCGGTCTGGACGCGCAGCTGGAGCTGGGCGCCGCGGCCATCGGCGGCAAGGACTCCATGTCCGGCAGCTTTCTGGATCTGGACGTGCCCCCCACGCTGATCTCCTTCGCCATCGCTCCGGTGGAAGCGTCCCAGGTGCTCTCCACCGAGTTCAAGGCGGCGGACCACCCGGTCTATCTGTTCTGCGGCGAAACGCCCGAGGAACAGAAGGCCGCCTGGGAGAAGCTGCAGGCCCTGCACAGCGAGGGCAAGGTCATGGCCGCCTGGGCCGTGCAGCACGGCCTGGCCGAGGGCGTCATGAACATGTCCTTCGGCAACGAGATCGGCTTCGACGCCGCGGCGGCGCAGCTGGATTGGTTCGCGCCCATGCCCGGCGCCATCATCGCGGAGCTGAGCGGGTCGATCGAAGGCGCGGTCCTGCTGGGCCGCACCACGGCGGATACCTCCATCCGCATCGGCGACGACGCGGCTTCCATCGCGGAGCTGCTGGCTATCAACGAGGCGGTTTTGGAAAAGGTCTATCCCAACGCGGTGGAGGAGCCTGAGCAGGCCCTGCCCGCAGTGGCCGGCCACAGCGAAAAAGCGGCCGCGCCCGCGGTGAAGCTGGCCCGGCCCAAGGCGCTGATCCCGGTCTTCCCCGGCACCAACTGCGAGTATGACACCCAGCGGGCCCTGCTGGACGCGGGCAGCGGCGCGGAGATCCTGGTGGTGCGCAATCTCAGCGCCGACCAGGTGGCCCGGAGCGTGGAGCGCTTCGCCAAGGCCCTGGAGAGCGCCCAGATGGTGGTCATCCCCGGCGGCTTCTCCGGCGGCGACGAGCCGGACGGCTCGGCCAAGTTCATCACCGCCTTCTTCCGCAACCCCGCGGTCAAGGAACAGGTGGAGGAACTGCTGGGGCGTCGGGACGGTCTGATGCTGGGCATCTGCAACGGCTTCCAGGCGCTCATCAAGCTGGGCCTGGTCCCCTATGGGAAGATCATCGACACCGACGAGAATTGCCCCACGCTCAGCTACAACACCATCGGCCGGCACCAGTCCAGGATCGTCCATACCCGCATCTGCTCCGACCTGTCCCCCTGGCTGGCGGAGACCCGGGTGGGCGAGGTGTACACGGTCCCCATCTCCCACGGCGAGGGCCGCTTCCTGGCCAGCGAGGCCCTGGTGAAGGAGTTGGCCGCCAAGGGCCAGATCGCCACCCAGTATACCGACCTGGAGGGGCAGCCCTCCATGGATACCGCCTTCAACCCCAACGGTTCCGTCTGGGCCATTGAGGGCATCACCTCCCCGGACGGCCGCGTCCTGGGCAAGATGGGCCACAGCGAGCGTATCGGCGGCAGGCTCTATGCCAATGTGCCGGGCAAATACGATATGGGCCTGTTCAGAAGTGCTGTACAATATTTTAGATAAGAGAGGTGCACCATGGCTTATTTCTATTCCGAACCCTCCCGCACGTTCAATGAGTATCTGCTGATCCCCGGTTATACCGACGAGAACTGCATCCCTGACAAGGTCTCCCTGGTGACCCCGCTGGTCAAGTACCGGCGCGGGCAGGAGGACTGCCCCATCTGCCTGAACATCCCCATGGTCTCCGCCATCATGCAGTCCGTGTCCAACGACACCATGGCTGTGGCCCTGGCCAAGGAGGGCGGCATGTCCTTCATCTACGGCTCCCAGACCATCGAGGACGAGGCCGCCATGGTCCGCAAAGTCAAAAACCACAAGGCGGGCTTTGTGGTCAGCGCCTCCAACCTGACCCCCGACGCCACTCTGGGCGACGTGCTGGCCCTGAAGGAGAAGAACGGCTTTTCCACCGTGGCCATCACCGAGGACGCCAGCCCCAACGGCAAGCTCCTGGGCATCGTCACCAGCCGTGACTACCGCGTATCCCGCATGAGTGAGGACGAGTTGGTGCGGGACTTCATGACGCCCCGGGACAAGCTGATCACCGCCCCGGCGGAGACCACGCTGAAAGAGGCCAACGACATCATCTGGGACCACAAGCTCAACGCCCTGCCCATCGTGGACAAGGATGACCACCTGATGTACTTCGTCTTCCGCAAGGACTACGCCGAGCACAAAGAGCACCCCCTGAGCCTGCAGGATGAGCAGAAGCGCTACATGGTGGGCGCGGGCATCAACTCCCGCGACTATGAGCAGCGCGTGCCCGCCCTGGTGGAGGCCGGGGTCGACGTGCTGTGCATTGACTCCTCCGAGGGCCACTCTGTCTGGCAGAAGAAGACCATAGACTACATCCGTGAACGCTACGGCGACAGCGTCAAGGTGGGCGCCGGCAACGTGGTGGACCGGGACGGTTTCCTCTTCCTGGCCGAGGCGGGCGCGGACTTCGTCAAGGTCGGCATCGGCGGCGGCTCCATCTGCATCACCCGCGAGACCAAGGGCATCGGCCGAGGCCAGGCCACGGCGCTGATCGAAGTGGCCAAGGCCCGGGACGAGTACTTTGAGAAGACCGGCATCTACGTCCCCGTCTGCTCCGACGGCGGCATCGTGCACGACTACCACATCACGCTGGCCCTGGCCATGGGCGCGGACTTCGTGATGCTGGGCCGCTACTTTGCCCGCTTCGACGAGTCCCCCACCCCCAAGCTGATGATCAACGGCCAGTACGTGAAGGAGTACTGGGGCGAGGGCTCCAACCGGGCCCGCAACTGGCAGCGCTACGACCTGGGCGGCAAGAACACCCTGGCCTTTGAGGAGGGCGTGGACTCCTATGTGGCCTACGCCGGCAGCCTGCAGGACAACGTGGCCAAGAGCCTGTATAAGGTGAAATCCACCATGTGCAACTGCGGCGTCACCAACATTCCCGACCTGCAGAAGAACGCCCGGCTCACCGTGGTCTCCTCCACCAGCATCGTGGAGGGCGGCTATCACGATGTGACCCTGCGCGCCACCGTAGGCAAAGAATGATCGCATAGACAAAAAGGCAGGAGGCGTTTCCCAAGGGAAACGCCTCCTGCCTTTTTGCGGTTTTTCGTTTTTAGTTTTCAGCGGCCGCCTCGTAATAGTAATTCACCAGCAGGTCCACGCAGGCGCCGTAGCTGCGCAGGCCCAGGACCTGGTCATAGCTGTGGAGAAAGCCCTCGTAGACCGTGTTGGACACCGCCTGCACCGGGGTGTCGAACTGCCGCCAGTAGGCCCGATTGGCGGCGAAGTCCAGCCGCACCGGCTCGCTGAGACTGTTGTAGATCTCCTCCCAGGCGCTGTGGTCCGCCGTGTACAGGGCGTTGCCCAGATGGGTGTAGGCCAGGAGGCTGGCGGAGTAAACAAAGTCCGGGTCCCCGTAGTTGAGACAGGCCAGCACCGCCACAAAGTTTGCCTCCTGCTCCTTGGCCACGCCCCGCTGATGGGCCAGCTCATGGGCCACGGTGGCGGCGAAGAGGCAGGGCGGAAAGTCCGTGTTCACGTTGGCCTCCGCCGTGAAGGGGAAGAAGAAGCCGGTGAAATCCGTATAGCTCAAAAGCCGGGAGAAGTGTACGCCCTTGGCCGGGAGCGGCGGCCCCTCCAGGCAGGGAAAGGCCGTCTGGGTCTTGTCGTAAAGCTCCGTCGACAGAGCCAAAACCCGGTCCCGGTCTGTGGCGCAGACGCCGTTCGCATCCCGGGGCACCTGCCCGGCGTATTCGTTGGCAAGCTCCGCAAAGTACCGCGTCACCGCCGCCAGTTCCCGGGCGGAGATCTCCTCCGCCTCCAGACCGCTCCGGGCGGAAAAGTCGTCGCCATAATAGTATACGCCCCACAGCAGGCAGAAGCCCGCGTAGACCGCCAGGCCGAAGGCTGCCAGTGTCACAAAAATTATGTAAACCTTACGAAGCCCTTCCCTTCGGCGGATCAGTTGAATAATTGAAATTATTATGTAAACTATCAGCCCGATCCCCGCCAGGCCGATCAGCAGCTCCGCCACAGAGAAGGGCAGCTTGGCCGTGGCAAGGCTCAGCGCCCGGTGGACCCGCCGCACAAAATGCTCCGACAGCCAGACGTTGAGGGCGTGATCGCCCCGGGTCAGCAGATGCAGCCCGATGAGCAGCGCGCTGAGCAGTACCAGGACGTGGCGCACGGGGCAGAGCCGGAATATGGCGGACAGGCCGCGTTTTTCTGCCGTTTTCTTTTCCATGTGCATATCATACACCCGGCTTTTTCATCCGGCAAGATGGAAACACTGGAAATTCTCTGCCGGGCAGAAAGCAGGAGCGGGGATGCAATGCGGCACCCCCGCTCCTGCGATTTCTTTATTACAGCTTTTTCCGCAGCCCCGGCAGCGCCGCCAGCTCGCCGCCGCACTGCAGCCGGATTTGCTCAAAACCGCAAAACGCCCGCCGCTATAACAAGCGGCGGGCGGATAAGCACCCGGTGATTTACTTTGCGGCCTTGGCCATGTCGCACAGGGCGGTGAAGGCGGCGGGATCATGGATCGCGGTCTCGGAGAGCATCTTGCGGTTCATGTCGATACCGGCCAGCTTCAGACCGTGCATGAAGGTGGAATAGTTCATGCCGTTCATCTTGCAGCCCGCGCTGATACGGGTGATCCACAGCTTGCGGAAGTCTCTCTTCTTCTGCTTGCGGCCTACGTAAGCATAGCGGCCGGACTTCATCAGCTGCTCATTGGCCATCTTATAGTGACGGGACTTGTTGCCCCAGTAACCCTTCGCAAGACCGAGAACCTTGTTTCTGTGCTTGCGGGTCATCATCGCGCCTTTAACTCTTGCCATTTGTTTATCCTCCTATATCGCGTCTTCCCTTATTTGTAAGGGATCATTTTCTTGATGGTAGCAGCGTTGGTCACGTCGGCGTAAGTCTCGGAACGCAGACGGCGGCAGCGCTTGGTGTCCTTCTTGGTGAGGATATGGCTCTTATACGCATGGGCGCGCTTTACCTTACCGGTCTTGGTGAGATTGAATCTCTTCTTTGCACCACTGTGGGTCTTCAGTTTAGGCATGGTTGTTTCTCCTTCCGTATGGCTTGCAGGAAACTCCTGCGGTTTTACTGTTTTTCTTCCTCGACCACGGGGGCCTTGGGGGCTTTGGGCTTTGCCGGCTTTTTCGGCGGGGTCACAGGCTTGGGAGAGAGGAACATGGACATGTTGCGGCCCTCCAGCTTGGGGGCCTTATCCATGTTGGAGATGTCCGCGCACTTCTCCGCAAAGGTCTTCAGAAGCTGGGCGCCGATTTCCGTATGGGCCATCTCACGGCCGCGGAAACGCACGGAGACCTTGACCCGGTCGCCGTCGGCCAGGAACTTCAAACCGTTCTTCAGCTTGGTGTTGAAGTCATTCTCGCCGATGCTGGGGCCCATGCGGATCTCCTTGATCTCGATCACGCGCTGGTTCTTCTTGGCTTCCTTCTCCTTCTTGGTCTGCTCGAAGCGGTACTTTCCGTAGTCCATGATCTTGCAGACAGGGGGATTGGAGCCCGGAGCGATCTTGACCAGATCCATCTCCCGCTCGGCCGCGATCTTCAGCGCCTCTTCAGCGGACATGATGCCCAGCTGCTCGCCCTCGTCGCCGATCAGGCGGACTTCCTTGTCGTGGATCTCATCGTTGATTTGGTGAACCAAGTTTGCGATAAATAACACCTCCGAAAAATTGCGGAAACAAAAAGCGCGGACGCACAGCATCCGCGCATAAAAACAGCGTGATCCTCCCTGGGGAGGCGTTGCTTTTATTGACCACGGCTGGCTGATGCGCCGCCGGGTGAGGCCGGGGATGCCGTCCTTCTTCCTTTAAGCTCTGATAATATACCAGTTCAGGGCGCGTTTGTCAAGTGCTTTCTGCCTGAGTTTATGCCCTTTTTCCGGAAAAGATGCCTCAATACGCCTCATCCGGCGCCGGAAGCGTTTTCCATCTCCATAGCCAGCTTCACGATGCGGCTGGTGCCCAGGCGCTCTGCCCCCAGGGCGATGAAATCCTCCGCGTCCTGCAGGCTGGAGATGCCGCCGGCCGCCTTGACCTTGACCCGCTCCGGGCAATGCTCACGCATCAGCTTCACATCCTCCCGGGTGGCGCCGCCGGTGGAGAAGCCGGTGGAGGTCTTGATGTAATCCGCCCCGCAGTCGGACACGATGCGGCACATGGTGACCTTCTCCTCCTCGGTCAGCAGGCAGCACTCGATGATGACCTTCAGGAGCTTGTCCTTCACGGCCTCGCGCACGGCGCGGATATCCGCCGCCACCGCGTCCCAGGCGCCGTCCTTGACCATGGAGAGATTGATGACCATGTCGATCTCATCCGCGCCGTTGCGCACCGCGTCCGCCGCCTCGAAGGCCTTGGCCGCCGTGGTCATATAGCCGTTGGGGAAACCGATGACCGTGCAGATCTTCAGCCGGTCGCCCACATAGCGCTTGGCCCCGGCCACATGGCAGGGCGGGATGCAGACGCTGGCGCAGTTGTATTTGATGCCCTGGTCGCAGAGGGCGCGGATCTCATCGCTGCTGCAGTCCACCCGCAGAAGGGTGTGGTCGCACTTTTCCAGGATCTCTTTGATTTCCATATATCTCCGTCTCCTTTTCGTTTTTTCGTACGCCTGTATTATACATGCTTCTTCCGGCATATTCAAGTGCCCGCCGCGAATAGGATGAAGCATCAGTTCAAAGGAAAAGGACGGCAGCGAATATGGACATGGATCATGAGACCAACTACACCCGGCTCTGCGGCAGTCTTGCCGCCCCGCCTGTCTTCTCCCACAGCAGCCGGGGGCAGGCATTCTATACCTTTCCGCTGGAGATCCGGCGCCTGTCCGGAGCCGTGGACACGGTGAACGTACTGGTCCGGCAGAGCCGGCTCACGGCGCTGGAGCTGCGGGATGCCGAAAAGCTCCTGGTAGAGGGGCAGCTGCGCAGCTTCAACAACCGCCGGGGCGAGGGGGCGCGGCTGGTCATCACGGTGCTGGCCCGGGAGCTCAGCTTCTGTGACGAGGCGGAGAGCAACCTGGTGCGGCTGCACGGCACCCTGTGCAAGCCGCCCAATCTGCGCGCCACGCCCATGGGCCGGAGCATCTGCGACCTGATGCTGGCGGTGAACCGGCGCTACGGCCGCTCCGACTACCTGCCCTGCATCTGCTGGGGGTCGGCCGCCCAACAGGCCGCCTGCTGGAGCGTGGGCGACCGGGTGCGGCTCTCGGGCCGTCTGCAGAGCCGCCGCTACATCAAGCTCACGGAGGACGGCGCCGTGGAAAAGACCGCCTTCGAGGTCTCCGTCTCGGAGATCGCACCGGAGCCGGAATAGGGCTTTCGGAGGCTTTTGCACCAGTTTTGTCGAAGGCCTTGACCCCGCGGTTTTATTGTATTATGTTAACCGTGGAGGTGGTCATATGACTGGAAAAAAGCTGGGGCTTCTGGGACTTGCGCTGCTGATGCTGCTGATATCCAACCTGCATCTGTACTGCCGGGTCACGGTGGACGGGCGGCAGTTGGATGGGCTCTACGCGCCCGCCGCGGTAAAGCGGGCCGGGCAGATCGCCGCCCGGGCGGCCGAGGAGCTGCTGCCCGGCGAGGCGGAGGCGCCCCGCTGCCGCAGAGCCTGCCGGCTGAGCCTGCGGCGGCCCGACGGGGACGCGGCCGCTTTGACGGACGCGCTGATCCTGGCCTATCCGGGGATCGTGCTGGCCGACGGCGTTTTCGTCAACGGGGTCCGGCTGGGCACGGTGGAGAGCGGCGCCGTGCTCCGGGAGCGGCTGCGCGCGTCCATCCTGGGGCAGATGCCCAACGCCGCCGTCTTCGGCAACATCAGCGGCGATCTGCGGATCCGGCCCATCTACAGCCGGGCCGGACACGAGACCAACTACGACGACATGGTGCTGCTGATCTCCGGCATGGCGCCGGTGATCTACGTGGATCAAAACGGAAAACTGGTGTAAACAGGCGAGGACCCTGCGGTTCAGTATCCGCAGGGTCCTTGCTTTATATGAGCTTATTTACTTCGCTTTCGCCGTAGACCGGGATCCCTTCGGCCAGCAGCTTCTCCGCCGCCGTGCCGCTGCCGGGTACCAGAACGCCGCTGAACGTGCCGTCATAGATCCTCTCATGACCGCAGGAGGGGCTGCGCTCTTTCAGCAGCGCCGCCCTGCAGGCGTTCTGCCGGGCCAGCTCCAGGGCGATCCGCGCGCCCTTTTCATATTCCGCCGTCACGTCCCGGCCGCTGCGGCTCCACACGCCGCCGCCCCGCCGCTCGCTGGGCTCCCTGGGCGTGGGCAGGCCGCCGGCGTTCTCCGGGCAGACCGGCACCAGGCGGTACTTCTCCCGCAGCCGCGCCAGGATATCCTCCGGCAGAGCGTTGTTGCCGCCGTCGTACTTGCAGTTGACGCCCAGAAAGCAGGCGCTGATCAACAGGCTCTCCATCGCTTCACCTCAAGCTCAGGCCCAGGAAGGCCCCGCAGAGGCCGCCGATGATATGGGTCAGCTGGGAGACGTTGTCGCTGAGGACCACGCCGTCCACGATCTCGCCGCCCACGTACAGCACCAGCACCAGGATCAGCGTGAGGGGGATGTAGCCGTCCCGCATGCCCGCCAGAGAGGCCATGACGATCATCATGAACACGATGCCCGAGGCGCCCATCAGCGCCGAGCCGGGGAAGAACAGCCACTGCACCAGCCCGGACACCAGGGCCGTGAGAAAGATGGCCCAGAACAGGCTGCGGCTGCCGTACTTCTCCTCCAGGCTGGGCCCCACCACCAGGATCATCATCATGTTGCCTATGTAATGGGAATAGCTGCTGTGCCCCAGCACATGGAGCACGAAGCGGGGGTAGGTGAACAGGTCCGTCAGCGAGGAGCGGTAAACGCTGAACAGCAGCGCGTTCGTCCGGCCGCCGGTGACCTTCCCCAGCAGCAGGGCCGCCAGCGCCGCCAGGGCGAAGCTCAGCACCACCGGGGAATTGTACTGCAGACGGACCAGCCGCTTCATGCGCCGGCCTCCAAGGCCTTCAGCGCCGAAACATAATAGCTCTCAGTCTTCTCATCGAAGCAAACCATGCTGACCTGCTTGATCTCCTCGTGGTCCTTCAGATAGGCCGCGATGGTGGAGATGGCGATCTGAGACGCTTTATCCAGGGGGAAATGGTATACCCCGGTGCTGATGGACGGGAAGGCCACGGTCTCGCAGCCGTTGGCCGAGGCCAGCTCCAGGCAGGAGCGATAGCAGGAGGCCAGCAGCTCCGGCTCTCCCCTGCCGCCGCCGTGCCAGACGGGGCCGGGGGTGTGGATCACGTACTTGGCGGGCAGCCTGTAGCCCCCGGTGATCTTGGCCTTGCCGGTCTGGCAGCCGTTCAGGGTCTGACACTCGGCCAGCAGCTCCGGTCCGGCCGCCCGGTGGATGGCGCCGTCCACCCCACCGCCGCCCAGCAGGGAGCAGTTGGCGGCGTTGACGATGGCGTCCACCTTCTGTTTGGTGATATCGCCGCGGCGAATGATGATTCTTTCAGACATGTTCATCCCTCACATTCCACAAGCACTTTGTCATCCTGTGCGGACAGCCGCACGCTGCGGATCGCCTCGCCCCGGTTCTCGATGACCCGGGCGGCGATCTCGTCTTCGATCTCCTTCTGGATCAGGCGGCGCAGGTTCCGGGCGCCGTAGGTGACGGAGAAGCCCTTCCTGACCAGATAATCCACCAGGTCCTCGTCCCAGAACAGCTCCATATCCTTCTCCCGC
This sequence comes from Oscillospiraceae bacterium, assembly GCA_902778275.1. Taxonomy (GTDB): domain Bacteria; phylum Bacillota; class Clostridia; order Oscillospirales; family Oscillospiraceae; genus Limivicinus. The sequence continues at coordinate 54,176 of CACYXE010000007.1, read as the reverse complement.
AGCACCTCCTGCACCTCGCCCAGCATCAGGACCGCGATGCCGCGGAAGTTTTCTTCCGTCAGCTGGTTGAAGCAGACCACCTCGTCCACGCGGTTGATAAACTCCGGGCGCAGGAACTCGTTGAGGGCCTTCAGCGCCCGCTCGCGGCTCATGTCGCTGAGGGTGCCGCCGAAGCCCACGCTGCCGGTCTTGTTGCCGGAGCCCGCGTTGGTGGTCATGATGATGATGGTGTTCTCGAAATTCACCGTGCGCCCCTGGGCGTCGGTGATGCGGCCGTCGTCCAGGATCTGCAGCAGGATGTTCATCACATCCGGGTGGGCCTTCTCGATCTCGTCGAAAAGCACCACGCTGTAGGGCTTGCGGCGGATCTTTTCGGTCAGCTGGCCCGCCTCGTCATAGCCCACGTAGCCCGGGGGGGAGCCGATGATCCGGGAGACGGAGAACTTCTCCATGAACTCGGACATGTCCAGACGGATCAGGGACTCGGGGCTGTCGAACATGTCGGCCGCCAGGCGCTTGACCAGCTCCGTCTTGCCCACGCCGGTGCCACCCACGAAGATGAAGCTCACCGGTTTGCGCTTGACCTTCAGACCCACACGGCTGCGGCGGATGGCGGCGCAGACCGCGTCCACGGCCTCGTCCTGGCCCACGATGTGGGCCTTGAGCCGCTCGTCCAGCCTGGCCAGGCGCTCCAGCTCATCTTCCTTGATGCTGGAGGCGGGGATCTTGGTCCAGAGTTCAATGATGCGGGCCAGGTTATCCACGGTCAGGGACGGCCGGCCCTTGGCCTTCAATTCTTCCAGCTCACGCTCCAGCTGCATCTCCCGGCTGCGCAGCTGCGCGATGCGGGCATAGCGCTGGTCCAGCTGCTGATCGCTGAGCTCGGTGCTGTTGTCGCTCATGAGCGCTTCCCGCTCAAAGCGCACGTTCTCCAGGTCCCGCTCCGCCAGCATGCGGCGGTTGATGTCCGCGTCCTTCAGATTCACGTCGGAGCAGGCCTCGTCGATCAGGTCGATGGCCTTGTCCGGCAGGAAGCGGTCGGTGATGTAGCGCTCGCTCATGAGGACCGCCTGACGGCACATCTCGTCGGAGATGGACACGCCGTGGTATTCCTCATAGTAATGGGCGATACCCCGGATGATGGCGATGCTGTCCTCGATGGAGGGCTCGCTGACCGTCACCGGCTGGAAGCGGCGCTCCAGAGCGCTGTCCTTCTCGATATGTTTGCGGTATTCGGTAAAGGTGGTGGCGCCGATCACCTGGATCTCACCCCGGGACAGGGCGGGCTTGAGGATGTTGGCGGCGTTCATGCTGCCCTCGGCGTCCCCGGCGCCCACGATGTTGTGCACCTCGTCGATGACCAGAATGATGTTGCCGGCCTTGCGGATCTCCTCAATGAGGCCCTTCATGCGGCTCTCAAACTGGCCGCGGAACTGGGTGCCCGCCACCAGGGCGGTCAGATCCAGCAGAAACACCTGCTTATCCTGCAGCTTGTAGGGCACGTTGCCCATGGCGATGCGCTGGGCCAGGCCCTCGGCAATGGCGGTCTTGCCCACGCCCGGCTCACCGATGAGGCAGGGGTTGTTCTTCTGGCGGCGGTTCAGGATCTGGATCACACGCTCCAGTTCCTCCGCCCGGCCCACCATGGAATCCAGCTTGCCGTCTCTCGCCCGCTGGGTCAGGTCGATGCAATAGTTGTCCAGGAACTTCCGCTTGCCGCCCTTGCTGTTGGGCGCGGCCTGTTCCTGCCGGGGCCGCTCGCCGCTTTGCTCGCCGGAATTGGCGTTCTGCCCGCCGGGGCCGCCGAAAAGCCGGTTGAGGAAGGGGAAGGTGGCGGTCTTGCCGTCGTCGTCCTCGTTGTCCTCATCGCCGCTGTTTTCCATGTTCAGCAGCTCCTCCGCCCCGTTCAGAGCGGCCATCATATCGCCGGACAGGCTCTCCAGATCCTCGTCGGACAGACCCATCTTGTTGATCATATCGTCCACAGGCTTGATATGCATCTCGCGGGCGCACTTGAGGCACAGGCCCTGGTTCTGGGCCTGGCCGTTTTCGATTTTGGTAATGAAGATCACCGCCACGTTCTTGCCGCAGCGGGAACACATGGTCGTTTGCATGGTGTACCTCCAGGAGAAAATGCAGCCGGAGTCCCCTCCGGCTGTAAGGCGCAGGGAAAAGGTCCGTCAGACCAGGCCGTTGGTGATGAAGTGGAAGGCCAGGAAAAAGCGGGCCAGGGTCGTATGCTCCAGGGTGTCCTTCCCGATCAGGAAGCCCAGGAAGCTCAGCAGCCAGCACAGCAGCACGCAGTACAGAAAGCCCTTCACGAAGCCAAGCACCGCGCCGCCGATCTCGTCCAGCAGCTCCATATTGGGCAGGCGGAAGGAGAGGTTCCCGATGTTGGCGATGGCCACGATCAGGATCAAAATCAGCAGGAAGCCCAGGACCAGACCGCCCACATAACTGATGGTGTCGCACAGCACGGCCACCACGGCCTCGGTCATGTTCACGCCGTTTTCATCGGAATAGGCCACCGCCCGGTCCGCCAGATCCTCCGCGCGCTTGTCGTAAAAGCCCACGTCCTTCAGGCTCTCATAGGCGTAGTCGTAGCGCAGGGAGCTGTCCTGCTCCAGGACATCCTCCAGGGACAGGTCGCTGTGGGCGTAGCCCAGCTTTTCCAGCATCACGTCCCGGTTCTTCTGGGAGTCCAGGTAGCCGTCCACAAAAGGCTCCAGCGCGGGGATCACCTCATGGGCGTAGGCCGAGGACAGCAGGCTGCCGCCGAACAGCGCGATAATCACGGCCAGGATCCCGGCGATGCCGCCGATCAGGCCTTTTTTGTAGCCGCTCCAGGTACAGAGCGCCACGATCACCAGCAGAACAATATCAATGATCAGTCTCATCTTCATCTCATCCTTTTATGTATTCGCGGCAGGGCCGCGGCAACATCAAATCAGGCTTACAATATAGTTTACCACATATTTGTGAACAAATATAGGGTTTCCCGTCATTCCAAAAACATCCCGCCTACAGGCTCCTCATACCACACCCGGTTGAGATACAGGCCCTGGGGCGGCATGGTGGGTCCGGTCAGACGCCGGTCCCCTTTTTCCAGCAATTCGGGGATCTCCTCCGGCCGGAGCTTTCCGTAGGAGGCGTAGACCATGGTGCCCACCATGGCCCGGCACATGTTGTACAGAAAGCCGTCGGCGCAGACGGAGACCGTGATCAGGTCTCCCTCCTTCTCCGCCCGGCACCAGTACACCGTGCGCACGGTGGTTTTGGTCTCGGTGCCCACGCTGCGCACCGCGCGAAAATCATGCGTGCCCTCAAAAGCGCGGGCCGCCTGCTGCATCAGCGACAGATCCAGGTTCTGGGGATAGAAGCACACCCGCTTTTCCAGAAAAGGATCCCGGATGCTGCTGTTGAGTATTTTGTAGACATATTCTTTTTTTATGCAGGAGCCGATGGCGTTGAAATCCTCCGGCGCCTCCATGGCGTCCACCACCGCGATATCGCCCGGCAGGCGGGAATTCACCGCCAGCGGGATCCGGTCGGTGGGGATGCGGCAGCCGGTGCGGAAGTTGGCGCAGTAGCGCAGGGCGTGGACGCCCGCGTCGGTCCGCCCGCAGCCCACGGTCTTCACCGGATGCTCGCAGATCTTGCTGAGCGCCTCCTCCAGGGTCTGCGCCACGGTAATGTCGTTTTTCTGCACCTGCCAGCCGTGGTAGCGGCTGCCGTCATACTTCAGGCGCAGGGCGATGTTTCTCATAGCAGCCTCACAGTCCCAGCCGTTTGCACAGGATCATCCCCGCCAGGAACAGCAGCCCCAGCACCAGGGCGATCGCATCCCGCCCGGCCATCTTCAGCTGCTTCATGCGGGTACGGCCTTCGCCGCCGTGGTAGCAGCGGCTCTCCATAGCCACGGCCAGCTCGTCCGCCCGGCGGAAAGCCGACACGAACAGCGGCACCAGAATGGGCAGCAGGGCCTTGGCCCGCTGGATCAGGCTGCCGTTTTCAAAGTCCGCGCCGCGGGCCTTCTGGGCGGACATGATCTTGTCCGTCTCCTCGATGAGGGTGGGGATGAAGCGCAGGGCCATGCTCATCATCATGGTCATCTCATGGACCGGGAGCTTCACTTTTTTCAAGGGATCGAGCAGCAGCTCCAGGCCGTCGGTCAGGGCCATGGGGCTGGTGGTATAGGTCAGCAGGAAGGTGCCGGTGATCAGCAGCACGATGCGCAGGATCATCTTGGCCGCCCGGTCGATGCCCTCCCAGGTGATGATCCACCCGGGCAGGACGGGCGTGCCGGCGGTGTAGAAGATGTTCAGCGCCGCCGTCAGCACGATGATGAACAGCATGGGCTTGAGGCCCTTGAAAATGGTCTTAAAGCGGATGTGGGACAGGGCCAGGCAAAGCACCGTCACCAGGACCACCAGGGCATAGGAGATCCAGCCCTTGGCCTGGAACAGGGCGATGATATAGACGATGACCAGGATGAGCTTGGTGCGCGGGTCCAGCTTGTGGACGATGCTGTCGCCGGGGAAGAACTGGCCCAGGGTGATGTCCTTCAGCATGCGTCCACCCCCTTGGCTCTGAGGATGGCGTCCAGCAGCTGCTCATGGGTGTAGACCGCGCCTTTCAGGTCGATCCCCTTCTCCCGCAGCGCCATGGCGATGGCGGTGGACTGCGGCACGGCCAGGCCGATGTCGATCAGCTCCCGGGGCCGGGAAAAGACCTCCTCGGGCGTGCCGTCCATAGCGATGCCGCCGTGGTCGAACACGATGATCCGCTCCGCAAGCCGGGCGGCGTCATCCATATTGTGGCTGACCACGATGACCGTGGCGCCGGTCTCTTTCTGATAGCGGCAGATGTTATCCATGATCTGGCGGCAGCCCCTGGGGTCCAGGCCCGCCGTGGGCTCGTCCAGGATCAGCACGCCCGGACGCATGGCGATGACGCCCGCGATGGCGATGCGGCGCTTCTGCCCGCCGGACAGCTCCAGCGGCGAGGCCTGGAACAGGCTCTCGTCCACGCCTACGAAGCCGGCAGCCTCCCGCACCCGCTCCTCGATCTCCTCCGCGCTCAGGCCCATGTTCTTCGGGCCGAAAGCGATATCCGCGAACACTGTCTCCTCAAAGAGCTGGTATTCCGGGTACTGGAAAACCAGGCCCACCTTCTGCTTGACACGGTAGCGGGTCTTTTTGTCCTGATTGATATCCTCTCCGTCCACCAGCACCCGGCCGGAGCTGGGCGTCAGCAGGGCGTTGAGGTGCTGTATGAAAGTAGATTTTCCGGAACCTGTGTGTCCCAGCAGGCCCACGAACTGGCCCTGGGGGATCGTCAGATCGATACCCTGGATGGCCGCCTTCTCGAACGGGGTCCCCGCGCTGTACACATGGCTCAGATTCTCTACGATGATCTCTGCCATAACGTCTTGTCCTTTGAATTTGCTTTATTGGGCCCGGAGCAGCTGCGCCACCCGCTCCGCGCAGGCGTCGATGTCCAGGATGCCCAGGGGCAGGTCACAGCCCTGCCGGTTCAGGTCATACAGGAGCTGCGTGGTCTCGGGCACGTCCAGCCCCTCCCGCTGCATCAGCTCCACCTGGGAAAACACGTCCTCCGGGCTGCCGTCGGCCGCGATGGCGCCCTCCGACATGATGAGCAGCCGGTCCGCGCCGATACACTCCTCCATGTGATGGGTGATCAGCACCACGGTCATGCCCTTTTCCCGGCACAGGCGGGTGATGGTGGAAACGACCTCCCGCCGTCCCTGGGGATCCAGCATGGCGGTGGGTTCGTCCAGCACCACGATCCGCGGCCGCATGGCGATGACGCCGGCGATGGCCACACGCTGCTTCTGTCCGCCGGAGAGCAGATGGGGCGCGTGCAGCCGCAGCTCATACATGCCCACCTGCTTGAGGGCCTCGTCCACCCGCCGGCGGATCTCCTCGGGGGGCACGCCCAGATTCTCCGGGGCGAAGGCCACGTCGTCCTCCACCACATTGGCGACGATCTGGTTGTCCGGGTTCTGGAAGACCATGCCCACCCGGTGGCGCACCTCCAGCAGATTGTTCTCATCCGCCGTGTCCAGGCCATCCACCAGCACCCTGCCCTCGGTTGGCGTCAGGATGACGTTCATATGCTTGGCCAGAGTGGACTTGCCGGAGCCGTTGTGGCCCAGCACCGCCACGAAGCTGCCCTCCTCGATCTCCAGATCGATGCCGGTCAGACTCTCTTTATCGTTGTCCGGATAGGTGAAATGTACGTTTTCAAAACGAATGATCGCACTCACAGTGTTGGTTTCCTTTCGAGGCTGCGATAAATCTGTTCATAATGCCGCCCTCCCTCCGAGCGGAGCCCAGCGAAGCGGGTCCGCGAGGATAAAAGAAGAAGGAGGGAGCGGAGCGCCGCTTTCGTGACGCTTCACGGAAGCAGAGCGCAGCGAGCTTCTTCTGACGTGGCAGCGGAAGTCAGCTTATGCCGCCTTGCCGCCCTCCCTCCGAGCGGAGCCCAGCGAAGCGGGTCCGCGAGGATAAAGGAAGAAGGAGGGAGCGGAGCGCCGCTTTCGTGACGCTTCACGGAAGCAGAGCGCAGCGAGCTTCTTCTGACGTGGCGGCGGAAGTCAGCTTATGCCGCCTTGCCGCTTTTGCCGTTCCCGGGCCGGTCTTAAACGCCTCGGCCCGCCAACGGCGCGGCTGCGGAGAAAGCTGCCTTCCTTCTTCTGCCCCCGGCAGCGGAAGTCAGCTTTCCCACCGGCATGTTGCGCCGCAGGGCAGGACCAGACCGCTGTCGGTCACCGGCAGGCCCAGCTCCTGGCTGTCGGAGCGGCCGCCGAACTTTTTGGTGAAGATGCTCTCCGTCACGTAAGAAAGCACCGAGGGGGACAGGCCCGTGGTATAGGAATTGATGATCACGAACAGAGGCTGCTCCGACAGCACCCCCGCGCACAGGGACACGAAGGGCCACAGGTTCTGTTCCAGCTTCCAGACCTCTCCCCCCGGGCCGCGGCCGTAGGAGGGCGGGTCCATGATGATGGCGTCATAGCGGCGGCCCCGACGGATCTCCCGCTCCACGAACTTGGCGCAGTCGTCCACGATCCAGCGGATGGGCGCGTCGCTCAGACCCGAGGCGGCGGCATTCTCCTTGCCCCAGGCCACCATGCCCTTGGCCGCGTCCACGTGGCAGACCTGGGCCCCCGCCCGGGCGCAGGCCAGGGTGGCGGCGCCGGTATAGGCGAACAGGTTCAATACGCTGACAGGACGGCCCGCGGCACGGATCTTCTTCATGGCCCAGTCCCAGTTGGAAGCCTGTTCCGGGAAAAGACCCGTGTGCTTGAAGTTCATGGGCTTGACCTGGAAGGTCAGCTCCCCGTAGCGGATCTGCCAGCTTTGGGGCAGGCTGCCCTTGTCCCAGCTGCCGCCGCCGCTTTCACTGCGGCGATAGCGGGCGTCCCGGTCGTTCCAGTGGCTGTTCTTCCGGGGCGTCTCCCAGATGGCCTGGGGGTCCGGGCGTACCAGATAATAGTCCCCCCAGCGCTCCAGCTTTTCGCCCTTGGAGCAGTCCAGCAATTCAAAATCTATCCATTGATCCGCGATCCACATACCTATACCAACCTGAGCACAGAATGAGCCTATATTAATTCATGGTATTTTACCATGCTTTACCCCGAGGGTCAACAGTAGCTTTGCCCCTTGTCTCCGGTATTTTCCCGCATTTTTCACGGAAAAAGGGACAGGGCCCCGTCGGCCTTGGCGCAGGGCTGCGCTTTGGCCGACGGGGCCCGATCGTTTTATTCTTTGCCTGTATCCGCGACGGAACGGCTCCCGGCTCACAGCAGCCTGGTGCCCTCCGGCGGGATGTATTCATGCTCCGGCATGCGGTACTTCTGACGCTGGTTCTTCTCCTCGTCCAGACAGTCCTGCACATAGTTGATGAATTCCGCTGCCAGCTCGGAATTGTGCTGGTTCTTGTTCCAGACCAGGGCGTATTCCACCTGCCGCTCCGACTGGGTGATGACCTTGGAGACCACCAGGTCGCTCTGGTTGTAGGTGGTCTGGGGGAAGATGCACACGCCCACGTCCTGCTCCGCCAGGGCCTCCGCGTCCAGATAGTTGGACAGCTCGCAGAGGATATACGGCTCGGCGCCCACCTCCTCGAACCAGCTGATGATGGCGCTGATGCGGGAGGCGCGGCTGGGCACGATCAGCGGCTGGCCCACTAACTTCTCCAGGGGGAGAAAATTGCCCGGCTCCTGCGCCAGGGGATTGCTCTTGGACATGAGGGCCACCCAGGGCTCCCGCCCCACGGGAAAGCCCTCCAGATGCTCCGTGTCATAGGGGGCCGCGATCAGCGCCACATCCGCCAGGCCGTGATAGACCCGGTCCAGCACCTCGTCGCCGCTGCCGTTCCACAGGCGGAACTTCACGCTGGGGTATTCCCCACGAAAGCCCGCGATCCAGCGGGCGGCCAGGAAGGGCGCGCGCCCCTCCACCAGGCCGATGTTCAGCGTGCCGGTCAGCCCCTCCATGGAGGAGATCTCCTGCCGGGTCCGCTCCGCCAGCTCCAGCAGCTGCACCGCCCGGCGATACAGCAGGGTCCCCGCCTCGGTCAGCTTCAGGCGGCGCTTGCCCCGGATGAACAGGGTCACGCCCAGTTCCTCCTCCAGGGCCTTGATCTGGTTGGACAGCGGGGGCTGGCTGATGTTCAGCCGCTCCGCCGCGTGGGTTATGTTCAGTTCCTCAGCCGTCACGGCGAAGTAACGCAGGGTTCGCAGATCCATGGAAATCACCTCTGCGATATCATACCAAAAACGTCTTGTTAACTCAATATGATACATATGCAAAAATGGAAGGCGCTTTGCCTCCCATTTTTATGCAAATTTATCCATTATACTCCAGAAGCATCCGGAAACAGGTCTTTTCCGCGCCGCCCTCCATGTAACAGCGCCTGTCCTCCCGGCTCCACCGCAGCCGCAGCTGCTCCCCCAGATGGGCCTCGTTGCTGTACTCGGCGCAGACCAGGCGGAGCTTCTCCCCCGCCGCGGCGGCGGGGATGCTGTCCTCCGCCAGGTCGAAGTAGCGGGCGTTGTTCATGTGCCCGTTCAGGTCCACATAGCTGTAGGGGACGGTGAAGTCGCGTGTCTCCGTGCAGTCCAGTCTCCGGATGGGGCGGGGCAGCTCGATCTCCTCCCCGGTCTCCGCGCCGTCGATCTGTACCCCGTATTTCTCCGGGAACACCACCTTGCGGCTTTTGGCATCCACCAGGCACCAGATGGCGCTGGCCTTCAGAAGCGGCTCCCCCTCCGCGGTCTCCATGCTGTAATGGCGGGGAAACAGCAGGTGCATGTTCCTGCCCGGCCAGCTTTTCAGCACGATGTGTTCGTCATATTCCGGCATGCGCCGGATCTCGCAGCGCTGCTGGGTCAGCACCCAGAGGATCCCCTTGTCCAGGGTCTTGTCCCGGCCCATCCCCAGCTGCTCCGTATGACGGATGGACGCCTCCTGCAGCAGCCGGAACAGCTCCGAGGTGCGAAGCCGCCTGTACAGGTCCACATCCTTGGCCCGCAGATGGATCTCTTCCCGATACACGCTCATGAGATCCGTTTATAGATGGCGTCCACCACGTCGCCCAGGGTGGACAGCTTTTTCCACTGGCGCTCGGGGATGCGCACGTCAAACAGGGCCTCCAGCTTGCAGATCACCAGCACGAAGCCCATGGAATCAATGGCGGTCTCCGTATTGATCACGGTGTCCTCCTGAATATCCAGCTCCCGCATGTCGGGGAAGCAGTCGAAGATCACGGTCTTGGTCTGTTCCAGAACTTCCTGTCTTGTCATAGCTCGCTCACTTTCTGTTGGAGTTCCCAACGCTTTATTTTTCCCGTAGCCGTCCGCGGCAGCGGGTCATCTACAAACAGAACGGCACTGAGCTGCTGGCCACGGGGCCGCTTTTCCAGCACCGGGCGCAGGGCGACGAGCACCTGCTCCGCCGTGCCTTCGCCCTGGAGCACCAGCACGGGCCGGCCCTCCCGCAGGCTGACGGCCAGCTCCGTCCTGCCCAGGCACTGCATGATCTCCGCCTCATATTCGGGCAGATAGACCTTGGTGCCGTCGGGCAGCACCAGCATGTCCTTCTTCCGGCCGGTGATGTGCAGCCGCCCTTCCTCATCAAAACGGCCCAGGTCGCCGGTATACAGCACGCCGTCCCGCAGGACTTCCGCCGTATCCGCCGGGCGTTTATAATAGCCCTGCATCATGCAGGTGGGCGCCTGGATCAGGATCTCCCCATCCTCGGCCAGGGTGATGGTGTCGTCCGGGCAGACCTCCATGGCGTAGGGATCCTCCCCCACGCTGATGGCCACGCCGGAGCTGGTCTCCGTCAGGCCGTAGCCGAAGCTGACGCGGATGCCCATGGCCTTCGCCGCCGCCAGCAGCTGCGGCGGGCAGTCCCCCGCCCCCACCAGGACGGTCTTCATCTCCGGATTGATCGCCTTCTGCTGCAGCAAAAAGCCCAGCAGCAGCGGCACCACGGACACCGCCGTGGGCTTATAGAACGCGCAGTCGTCCAGATAGTGCCGGGCGCCCCGGCCCAGGGCCACCGCGGAGCCGCAGCTGAGCCCCCAGAGCAGGCCGCACACAAAGCCGAACACATGGCCCAGCGGAAGCATGCACAACAGCGTATCCCCGCTTGTCAGAGGCAGCTTGGCGCCGCCGTTGTAGGCGCTGGCGCAAAAGCTCCGCTCTGTGAGGACCACGGCCTTGGCCCGCTCCGTTGTCCCTGAGGTGAAGAACAGCAGCTTCCCTGCCCCGTCCTTCACGCCGGCCGTCAGACAGGGGGCCAATTCTTCGCACAAGTCCTCGTCGCCCCAGAGGCAGTCGATATCCGTATAGGCGATCAGCTGCCGCAGCAGCTCTTCGTCGGTGTTCTCGTCCAGCAGCACCAGCTGCAGCCCCGCCGCCACCGCGGCGAACAGCTCCAGCACGCAGTCCAGGCTTCCGTCGGCCAACAGGCCCAGGCAGGTCTTGCCCCCGGCCCTCCGCGCCTCCGCCCGCCGGGCGATCTCCCCGCAGAGCTCCGCATAGCTGAGCTGTTTTCCGTCATACAGGAGGGCCGCAGCGCCGCCTTGTTTTTCCGCCCAATGGGCCAGCATTTCCTGAAAACCGGTAAAACGCATGACACACCTCCCGAATTTGTATAAATTATACCATGACTCCGCAGCAAAGGAAAGAATTTTTTTGAAAATGCACAAAAATGTCGTGCATTTTTTAACAGTATGTTTTATAATAAGGAGCAACGGGATAAACCAAATACTTATATATCTTTTTGGAGGTAGAACATGGATAAGAACACCCGCATCTGCATCATCGGCGGCGGCCCCGCGGGCCTCTCCGCCGGTATGTATCTGGAGCAGAAAGGCTACGAGAACTATACGATCCTGGAGCGCCAGGACCGGGTCGGCGGCAAGTGCTGGTCCCCCCACTACAACGGACGCCGCTATGAGATGGGCGCCATCATGGGCGTGCCCTCCTACTACGCTGTGGAAGACGTAGAGAAGTTCTGCGGCATCACCCACGACGGTCCCAAGCTCAACCGCAACTACAAGGACGGCAGCGGCAAGGTCATCGAGCCCTTTGCCCGCACCCTGGGCAACATCATCCGCAACCCTTGGCTGCTGAAGATGAAGGGCCAGCTGACCAAGTTCGGCGAGCTGCTGGAGACCAAGTACAAGGGCTATGACGTCAACGGCCACCGCGGCGTTGCCGAGGGCCGCTATGACGGCTATGCCGTCACCCCGGGCCGTGAGAAGATCGAGGGCGAGAACCCCAACCTGAAGGATCTGGCCCTGCCCTTCAAGCAGTTCTGCGAGATGAACGGCGTTCCCCTGGTGCAGAAGATCTGGATCGGACCCTTCACCTCCTTCGGCTACGGCTACTTTGACGAGATCCCCGCGGCCTACGTACTGAAGTATCTGGACTTCCAGACCTGCATGAACTTTGTCAAGGTCAACCTGTGGACCTGGAAAGACGGCACCCAGTACATCTGGGAGCAGCTGAACGACCACCTGAAGCACCCCGCCCGCCTCAATTCCACCATCGAGAAGGTAGAGCGCAAGGACGGCAAGGTCTTCGTCACCGTCAACGGCGAAGTGGAAGAGTACGACAAGATCATCGTCACCGCGCCTCTCTACATCCCCAACAAGCGCGCCGACGGCCAGAAGGGCATGGTGGAATACTTCGACGCCCGTGAGGACGAAGTGGAGCTGTTCTCCAAGATCGACTACGAGCGCTACGACGTGCAGGCCTTCCTGACCGAGCCCGACAAGCACCCCGAGATCTCCTACTACGTGTTCGACAACATGGTGCCGGAGAAGCTGGGCCACCTGATGGTGTATTATCGCCGCTGGAGGGACCAGATCGACCAGGTCATCACCACCTACGCCCTGCGCAAGCACAAGGACAGCAAGGAGATCCCCTACGAGGAATGCCGCCAGATGGTCCAGGACGACCTGGTGACCATGGGCAACCCCGCCAAGGAAATCATCAACGAGTGGTCTGTGTACTACTTCCCCCATGTGTTCTCCGAGGACTATGCCGCCGGCTGGTACGACAAGGTGGAAGCCATGCAGGGCAAGTACGACACCTACTATGCGGGCGAGGTCATGTCCTTCGGCGACATGGACGAGACCGCCGAGTACTCCCGCGAGCTGGTTGACCGTTTCTTCTGAGACTTTGAGGAAGCGAAGGCCAAGCCTCCGCTTCCTCTTTTTGCATCGCTTTCCCCTGCGACTTTCAACACCGAAAGGAAGAGCTTATGAAATTTTACAAAGACCACTATGATGTGATCATCATCGGCGGTGCGCTGGCGGGCATGTCCGCCTGCCTGCAGCTGCAGGCCTGGGGCGTCAAGGACATCCTGATCCTGGAAAAGCACAACATGCCCGGGGGCCTTGCCACCGACTTTGTGCGCAACGGCTTCGAGATCGAGGCCACGCTCCATGAGATGATGTCCATCGGCCAGCCCGGCAAGCGCCTGAAGGTGGGCCAGTTCTTCGACGACATGGGCGTGGATATCGACTGGCTGCCCGTGCCCGAATGCTACCGCGTCGCCCTGCCCAATTCCGGCATCGACAAGGTGCTGCACCACGACTATGACGACAGCTATACCACCGTGGCCAAGGAGATCGACGAGGTCTGCCCCGGCACCTATGAGAAGGTGCACGAGCTGATGCTCCTGTGCCGCCGGGTATACGACAGCATGAACATCCTGTCCGTGACCCCCATGAGCAAGGTCCAGATGCTCCTCAAGCACCCCGACTTTGTCAAGACCGTGGGCTACACCGCCACCGAGGTCATCAACACCTTCAATCTGCCCAAGAAGGCCGTGGAGATGTTGACCCCCTATTGGATCTATGTGGGCAACCGCATGGACGATCTGCCCTTCACCATCTACGCCTTCCTGATGGCCGACTATTTCACCGGCTCCTATGTGTGCCGGAACTTCAGCCATGAGATGAGCATGAAGCTGCAGGCCAAGTGTCTGGAAAACGGCGCCCAATATGAGTTCAAGCAGGAAGTGGAAAAGATCCTGGTGAAGGACGGCAAGGTCTACGGCGTGCGCACCGCCCGGGGCGATGAGATCTACGCCGACTATGTGATCTCCGGCCCCTATCCCAACAGGGTCTACACCCAGATGATCGAGCCGCTGAGCGAGGTGCCGACAGGCGCCATCAAGATGATCAACAACCGCAAGCTCTCCGTGGTGCCGGTCTCCGTCATCATGGTCATCGAGGGCACGCCGGAGGAAAACGGCATCAGCAACTATTCCACCTTCTCCGGCAGCACCATGGACACCAACGAGATCTGGGAGAACTACTCCAACATCACCGAGCCCTACAACTACATCACCACCATCTGCCTCAACCACGCCAATCCCACCCTGCCCGAGGGCTACACCCAGCTGTCCATCACGGCGCTGGTGCCCTCCAAGCCCTTTGAGGACGTGAAGGAAGAGGATTACTTTGATCTCAAACGCCGCCTGGCCTCCGAGATGATCGACGAGTGCATCAAGATCACCAAGGTGGACTTCCGCGGCCGCATCGTGGAGCTTGAAGTCACCACGCCCATGACCGTGTCCCACTACGTGGGCGCCTGGAAGGGCAACATCTACGGCTACCTGCACTCCATGGAGGACCACGCGGTGGCCCGCCTGCAGATGAAGGAGAAGGATCACTTCATCGAGGGTCTGGAATTTGCCGGCGCCCACGGCATGTCCGGCGACGGCATGGGTCCCCAGATCACCAACGGCCGCGCCGCGGCCAAGGCCGTACACGAGGATATGGAGAAGAAAAAGGAGGCTGCGAAGAAATGAGCATCAAGGTAAAAGGCTTTCTGAAAGACGTCGGCGGAGCCTCCCGCGTCACCAAACTGAGAGAGGAAAACTTCGCCAAGGGCTCCACCGTCCCCGATCCCAGAGACCCCATCCGGGAACTGGCCGACAAGCTGCACCCGGCGTCCATGCAGTTCAAGGTGGTGGATATCCGCGAGGCAAGCCCCAGCTCCCGCGTGTTCCGCTTTGAGTCCGTCGACGGGCACATCCCCGTGTTCCAGTCCGGCCAGTACGTAAACTTCCGCCTGCAGATCGGCGAGAGCCTGCTTTCCCGCCCCTACACCATCAGCTCCGCCCCCTTCGAGGCGCGGACCGACAAGCCCTTCTTTGAGATCACCGTACGGCGCAACGTGCCCTATCTGGTGCCCGACTATCTGTTCGAGAACGTGAAGGTGGGCGACATGCTGGAAGGCTCTCTGCCCTTCGGCTTCTTCTACTGGGAGCCCCTGCGGGACAGCAAAGAGCTGGTGGCCCTGGCCGGCGGCTCGGGCATCACGCCCTTCCACTCCATGGCCAAGGAGATCGCCTTCGGCAAGATGAAGGGCTGCAAGCTGACCATCCTCTACGGCTCCGTCAAGGCCGACGACATCGTGCTGAAAAAGGAGCTGGACGAGATCGAGGCCGCCTGCCCCGACGTGAAGGTGGTGCACGTGCTGTCCGACGAGCCGGACTGGCCCGGCGAGAAGGGCTTCATCACCCGGGAGATCCTCGAGAAGTACTCCACGCCCGACTGCACCTACATGTTCTGTGGTCCCCTGCCTATGTTCAACTTCGTCAAGAAGGCCCTGGACGAGATGGGCGTGCCCGTGCGGCGCTTCCGCCACGACGTGGTGAACAACCCTGCGGACGTGTCTACCCTGCCCGGCTATCCCAAGGGCACCGAGACCAAGACCTTCCAGATCACCGTGCTGCGGGGCATCCATGAGGACGTGATCCCCGCCGCCGCCAGCGAATCCGTGGCCGTGGCCCTGGAGCGCGCCGGCATCAAGGTGGACACCCACTGCCGCAACGGCGAGTGCGGCTTCTGCCGCAGCCAGCTGCTCAGCGGCGACATCTTCGTCTCCCCCATCGGTGACGGACGCCGCCGCATGGACAAGGAGATGGGCTGGTTCCACGCCTGCTCCACCTGGCCACTCAGCGATCTGAAGATCAAGGTTAATATTATGTAAACTTAGTTATGGAAACTAATGCCCTGTATCTCACGATACAGGGCATTGTCCTTTTATAACCGGTTCAGTCCAGGACCCGGCCGTCGATGGAGACGGTCACCACCTGCCAGGGGATGAACTTGCCGTTCATGCTTCTGATCGCCGGCTTTTGCGCAGTTTTGAAAATCTGCGAAGAAATTTACCTTTTTCGGTTTTGTTTTTTCTTCTTTTGTGATAGAATGGCGATTCGCAAAAGGAGAAAAAACCATGCAGGATAAAAAGACAACTTGGATCTATCGCCTCATCCGCTGGCTGGTCTGGCTCTTCTCTCCCAAGATGAAGCTGGAGGGCGCGGAGGACCTGCCCCGGGAGCCTGTGGTCTTCGTGGGCAATCACTGCCAGATGTACGGCCCCATCGCGGCGGAGATCTATTTCCCCAAATTCAGTTATATCTGGTGCGCCGGGCAGATGATGCACTGGAAAGAGGTCCACGGCTACGCCTATGAGGACTTCTGGTCCTTCAAGCCCAAGGCTGTGCGCTGGCTGTTCAAGATCGTCTCGTATCTGATCACGCCCCTGTCGGTCTGCTTGTTCAACAACGCCCGTACCATCCCCGTCTATCGGGACACCCGGATCATCACCACCTTCCGGGAATCCATCGCCCGCCTGCAGGAGGGCGCCAATGTGGTGATCTTCCCGGAGCACAACCAAAAGCGCAACAACGTCATCTACGATTTTGAGGACAAGTTCATCGACCTGGCCCGTTTCTATTACCGCAAGAGCGGCAAGGAGCTGTGCTTTGTCCCCACCTACATAGCGCCGAAGCTGAAAACCGTGACTTTCGGCGAGCCCATCCGTTTCCGCGCCGATGCGCCCATTGAGGAAGAACGGCAGCGGATCCGGGAGTACCTGATGCGCCAGATCACGGAGAAGGCCGTGTCCCTGCCCCTGCACACGGTGATCCCTTACCGGAACATCCGCAAACGGGATTACCCCCAGAACCATCCTCTCGAGGTCTATGCCCATGAAGAAACCGACAGTTGATTACAGCGGATTTCGCCTGTCCCGGCTCAATGAGCCGCGCTTCTCTCACATGAAGCTGCTGGGCGGGTGGATCGGCTATTTCATCCTGTATTTTCTGACGGAGAATCTGATCCCGCCGGAGCGCTGCCACCCCATCCACTGCGCCCTGGACGATCTGATCCCCTTCAACGAATTCTTTGTCATCTTCTACGTCTCCTGGTATCTGCTGATCGTCTTCTCCCTGCTGTACTTTTTCCTGTACGATGTGGAGAGCTTCAAGAAGCTGCAGACCTTCATTATCATCACCCAGGCGGTGGCCATGGCTGTGTACATCCTCTACCCCAGCCGTCAGGATCTGCGGCCCGAGGTCTTCCTGCGGGACAATGTGCTGACCCGGCTGATGGCCTTCATCTATTCCTTCGATACCAGCACCGGCGTCTTCCCCTCCCTGCATGTGGCCTACTCCATGGGCATTCTCTCGGTCTTCTGGAAGTACCGGGGCAGCTCGAAGCTCTGGAAAGGTATCCTGCTGGTCTGGGTCCTGCTGATCTGTGCGGCTGTCTGCTTTGTCAAGCAGCACTCCGCGCTGGATATTCTGGCGGCCCTGCCGGTCTGTGTCCTGGCGGAGCTGCTGCTCTACTGGAGAAGTTACTGGAAGCCCCGCCTGCAGGGCCGGGCCGGATAAGCTCACGAAGGGAAAAGCGTGCCATGCTCAAACTCTACAGCAAAAAGAAAGTGAAGCGGCTCCTGGCCGGCTATGCCGGCCGGATCGAACAGGTCTCGGCCCGCTCGGGCGTGCCCGCTGCCTGCATCCGGGCTGTGCTCTCTCAGGAGATGGGCGATATCGACCTGATGGATCCCGTGGCGGATCTGTCCGTGCGCTTTTACTGGCTGCGCTGGCGGCTTCGGGGCGGCAGGACGCCGCGGCTCCTGCGGGGTGCCCTGGGCAAGAAAGACAGCTCTACCGGCTATGGGCAGATCTTCGCCTACGTGGCCATCCGGGCGCTGAACTTTGCCGCGAGCCGGGGCCTGCCCGCCTATGACTGGTTGGGGCTCTCCGAGGAGCGGCCCCTGCGGCCGGACCGGGACGAGGACCTGCAGTGGATGTGGTACCGGCTCCACCGGGATCCGGAGGCGAACATCCTGCTCTCCGCGCTGAATCTGCTCTCCGCGGCGGAGGAAATGACCGGGCGCCGCGATTTCAAATCCTTCTCCCCTGAGCAGCTGCAGCTGACCTTTACCCGCTACAACGCCAACGTCCGGCAGGTTACCGCCTATGGCAAAAAGGTCTTTGCGCTCTACCTGCAGGAAAAAACTCCAGAAATTGTATAATTTTTTTCACTCCCTACTTTAAAGCCGCAGATCTTTTTGATATAATATATAGTTGGTTGGGCGTATACATACCCCAAGATAAAGGATGGTCTCCCCGCTGGGAGGTACAAGCGGAGACTGTTTTAGCGCCAGGCCCGTAACAGGGTGACGAGGGATGGCAGTTATCGAAAGACTCGGCGGATGCTGCCACGGCCGGCGCGGGTCGAAAGGGAGAAAGCAAAAAGCAGAATCAAAACTGTAACAGAGGTTCTCCCGCCGCGCATTTCCCGGACACAACAAGCCTGATCCATTGGCGGATGGCCGCAGCCGCGCACCGCCGGTCGGTCCGGGAGTTCAATTCTGATCACTGACAGGAGTATTTTTATGAGAGTCGTTATTCAAGAAAACTATGAGAAGATGAGTCTTTGGGCGGCCCGTTACATCGCAGCAAAGATCAAGGCCCACAAGGAGGCGCGCCCCTTCGTGCTTGGCCTTCCCACCGGCTCCTCCCCCATCGGCGTCTATAAGGAGCTGGCCCGGATGAACCAGGCCGGTGAGCTTTCCTTCGCCAACGTGGTCACCTTCAATATGGACGAGTACCTGGGCCTGCCCCATGAGCATGATCAGAGCTACTGGTACTTCATGCATGACAACTTCTTCGATCATTTGGTGGACATGAAGCCGGAGAACATCAACATCCTCAACGGCATGACCGATGATCCCGAAGGCGAGTGTGCCCGCTATGAGGAGAAGATCGCCTCCTACGGCGGCATCGACCTGTTCATGGGCGGCATCGGCGTGGACGGCCACATTGCCTTCAACGAGCCCTATACCTCCCTCGCCTCCCGTACCGGCGTGCGGAACCTGACCACGGACACCCGCATCGTCAACTCCCGCTTCTTCGGCAACGATCCCGAGAAGGTGCCCTCTCAGGCGCTCTCCGTGGGCGTCGGCACGGTCACCGATTCCAAGGAGGTCCTGATCCTCATCAACGGCCACAACAAGGCCCGCGCCCTGGCCGCCACAGTGGAAGGCGGCGTCAGCCAGAAGTGGACCTGCTCCGCGCTGCAGATGCACAACGGCGCCATCATCGCCTGCGACGAGGACGCCTGCGGCGAGCTGACTGTGGACACCTACAAGTATTTCCTGGATATCGAGAAGAAAGAGAGACTGTAAGATGGGCAAATATTTCGGTACTGACGGCTTCCGCGGCGAAGCCAACAAGGATCTGACCTTTGAGCACGCCATCAAGATCGGCCGCTTCCTGGGCTGGTATTACGGCGCCCGGGTCGGCAAGAAGGCGAAGGTCGTCATCGGCAAGGACACCCGCCGTTCCAGCTACATGTTTGAGTACGCCCTGTGCACGGGCCTGATGGCCAGCGGCGCCGACGCCTACATCATGCACGTTACCACCACGCCCTCCGTCGCCTACATCACCCGTGTGGACGACTTTGACTGCGGCATCATGATCTCCGCCTCCCACAACCCCTACTATGACAACGGCATCAAGCTCTTGAACGGCAATGGGGAAAAGATGGACGAGGAGACCATCCTCAAGGTGGAAGACTACATCGACGGCAAGCTGGAGATCCCCGTTTCCGAGCGGGACGCTATCGGCCGCACCGTGGACTACGTCGCCGGCCGCAACCGCTATATCGGCTTCCTGATCTCCCTGTCCAAGTACAGCTTCAAGGGCTTGAAGGTGGGCCTGGACGTGGCCAACGGCGCCGCCTGGCAGATCGCCAACGGCGTATTCGAGGCTCTGGGCGCCAAGACCTACGTGATGAACGACCACCCCGACGGCTACAACATCAACACCGACTGCGGCAGCACCCACATCGAGCATCTGCAGAAGTTCGTGGTCGACAACGGCCTGGACATCGGCTTTGCCTATGACGGCGACGCGGACCGCTGTCTCTGCGTGGACGAGAAGGGCAACGTAGTCACCGGCGACCATGTGCTGTACATCTACGGCCTGTACATGAAGGAGCGGGGCAAGCTGCTCAACAACAAGGTGGTCACCACCGTCATGTCCAACTTCGGTCTGTACAAGGCCCTGGACAAGGTGGGCATCGAGTATGAAAAGACCGCCGTGGGCGACAAGTACGTCTATGAGAACATGGTCCAGACCGGCAACCGCATCGGCGGCGAGCAGAGCGGCCACACCATCTTCCTCAAGTACGAGACCACCGGCGACGGCATCCTCACCAGCCTGAAGCTGATGGAAGTCATGCTGGCCAAGAAAAAGCCCATGAGCGAGCTGGCGGCCCCTGTGGTGTTCTATCCCCAGGTGCTGAAAAACGTCCGCGTCAAGAGCAAGCCCGACGCGCAGAACGATCCCGACGTCCAGGCGGCCGTGAAGAAGGTCGCGGAAGAGCTGGGCAGCGAGGGCCGTATTCTGGTCCGCGAGAGCGGCACCGAGCCGGTGATCCGCGTCATGGTGGAAGCCGGCAGCGATGAGATCTGCGAGAAGTACGTGGACTCCGTCATTGACGTGATCCGCGCCAAAGGCCACATCGCAGGCTGATTTGCAAGCGAAAAGCGGCAAGCCCCGATCGGCACTTTCCTGTGCCGACCGGGGCTTGTTTTATATTCCGCTTTTCTATTTGTTGAGCAGTTCTTTTGTCACGGCGGCGACGTCCCGGTTTTGAATGCTTCGCGGTTCAAAACGGATCACCGAATAGACCGCCTGCATGATAAGTCCCGCGCCGAAGATGCTGATGAGGGTCCCGACGCCCACCGGTCCGCCCAGCAGCCAGCCCGCCGCGACCACCACGCCCCACAGCAGGATCTCCACGATCCCGATGGGGACCCTTGGCATGCGCTTGCCCAGGCCCACCAGAAGCGCGTCCCTGGGGCCGCAGCACTGTCCGGCGCTCATATAGATCCAGATTCCGACCGCCATAAACACAAAACCGATCAGCATGATGACGATCCCCAGCCACAGGTTTTCGTTTTTCGGGAAGGGATTGAGGTCGTTATAGGCCTGGATCAGATTGCCGCTGAGCAGCGCGTCGATGATGGTGCCGTACCCGATACGCTCTTTCATCAGCAGGTCGATCAACAGCACGAGGATCGAAACCGTCATCGCGGACACGCCATAATTCATCGGCGTGTGGTAGGAGATGCCCATGCTCAGGCAGTCCCAGGGGGCGAGGCCGATGTTGGCAAAGATGGTCAGGTGGATGCCGAAGGCGGCGACCGCCAGACCGGCGACGATCTGCCCCCATTGCAGGAATACTTTCTTCATAACCTTGTGTGGAAATCTCCTTTCCGGGCCCTCATTGAGAAAACCGGCATGGTCATCGCGCGCATGGGTCAGGAAGCCGCGCTTGATCGCTTTGTGCTCCGCGCCGGTTTTTTCGAGCTTCCGCAGGCGGGACCCATTATAACACGGACGCCTGCGTCTGTCATCCGCCCCGCAAAACGAAAAGCGTCCCCGGGATCTGAGGGCGCTTTAACCTTTTATAGAAACGCCGCCGAAGCATCGGCGGCGTTTTGGTCTGCGCGGCGCAACAAATTCTGCCGGCCTGTTCAGATCTGCAGGGCCAGATTCTCGCCGCAGATGCCCACAAAGGCGCCCTTCTCCCTCTGGGGGGAGTCCGGGTGGCAGGTCATCCACTTGTTGCGCATCCACAGCAGCTTTTCCTCGCCGGGCGCTGTGGTGTCCACGGAGTCCAGCGCCTCGTTGGTCCCCTTTTCCAGGACCACCAGGCAGCGAAAGCCCTCTTGGGTGATCCGGCAGGGGGCAAAGTGCAGCACCAGGGGGAAGATCTCCACCAGCACCCCCGCCGGCAGATAGAAGCCCACCACGTCAGCGCTGTTCAGCTTCCCGTCATCCAGCTGCTCCGGCAGAGCCAGCAGCAGAACCAGGCCGGTAGTGCTGAAATTGACCTCGCTGCATTTATGGTATTCCATAGCGTTGAGCTTGAAGCCGTTGCCGTTGCAGTACCCTGCCTGGATCGGCATCTGGCCGAAGGATACCCGGCGCAGCATGTCCATCAGCGTCACCGCCTCCAGCTCCGGCACGGAAGCCCTGTAGCAATTGCCCTCCGCGGGGATCTCCGCAGCCGTCAGCGCGGCCGCCAGCTCTGCCGTGTCCGCCTGCAGCACGCGACCGTAACGGGCAAATTCCGGGTCCAGCACACTGTAGAGTTTGAGTCCGGGGTTCTTTTCCCGGAGCATGTTCAAAACCGCGTCCATCACTGTATTCCTCCGTTATCTATGAAATCCTGTATGGCCAGCAGGCAGGCGGCCTTATCCTCCAGCCGCTGGTTGTAGCGGCTCTTCTCGATCAGCACGTCATGCCGCGTATCCACGCCCTCCTGCAGCTCACTGCTGAGCCGGGAGAGGTAATAGGGATCCTCAAACAGGCTGCCGTACAGGACGATCTTCCCCGGGTCCACCAGGTAGATCAGGGCCTTGATGGCCGTGCCGAGCGCCTGCACCGCCCGGTCCACGATCCCGGCGGCGCCTTCGTCGCCGTTGCTGGCGGCGCTGAACACGTCGAAGATGTTCAGCGTCTCGGGATCGGCGTGGAATTTCTGCCACAGCAGGGGCGTTTTCTCCGGGGAGAGGATCGCCAGGGCGTCCTCCCGGATGGCGCCGGGGGAGGCGATGGTCTCCAGGCAGCCGCTCTTGCCGCAATGGCAGGGCTTGCCGCCCCGGCGGATCACCGGGATATGGCCGATCTCCGCGCACTGGGCGGTCACGCCGTGCCAGATCCTGCCGTTGATGGACAGAGCTGCGCCGATGCCATAGCCGCAGCGCAGGAAAAACTGGGAGCCCGCCGTTTCGTCCCGGGAAAGGAACATCTGGGCCGCCAGCAGCGAGCGCACGTTGTTCTCCATCACGCAGTGGAAGCCTGTCAGTTCCTCGAACAGAGCGCACAGGGGGTAATCCGTCTCCGCCAGGGCGCCGAAGGAGTTGCGCACCACGCGTCCATCCTCGGAAGTAATGCCGCGCACCGCAATGCCCAGGCCGATCACGCGCTCCCGCGCGATCTCATTTTCCTCCAGCAGCTCCAGCAGCCGCCGGGAGAGCTGTTTCGCCGTCTCCTCCGCAGGGGCGTCTGCCTCCAGGGGGAGCTCCTCCGCGAAGGCTACGCTGCCGTCCAGCCAGGTGCCGGACAGGATCGCCTGGCGCAGATTGATCAGCACCCCCAGGCCGCAGCCCTTTTGGGCATTGATGTCGATAAGGATCTCACGGCGTCCGGCATTTCCGCTGGAGAGCATCTCCCCCTCGGAAAGCAGGCCGTCGCTGATCATCTCGCCCACGATCTTCGTGATCGCCGCAGGGGTCAGGTTCATGCTCTCCGCCAGCCGTTTGCGCGACATGGCGCCCTTTTCGTGCAGCGCCCGGAGGGCAACGCTCCGGTTGGTGCGCTTGACGCTCATCAGGTTGTCGCCCTTGTAGGACATGTGTACTCCTTCCCCCCCTTCGGTCAGTATCGCTGACCCGTATCGGGTCTCTTATCCGTTTTCAGCCGCGCGGTTGATCCGGCCCCGCTGCAAAATCACCGCGGCGCCTGCCAGAACGATCAGGATCCCCAGCAGCTTTTTGGCGGTCAGCTCCTCGTTGAGGAAGACCACGCCGATGAAGCAGCTGAGCACCGGCATCAGCAGCAGGTACAGCTTGACCAGCCACACTTCAAAATGCTTCAGATTGCGGTAGTAGAAGAAATAGATCCCCGTCTGGGCCAGACCACCCAGCACGACCAGGGGCCAGAAGCCCCGGTTCAGGGTCGCCGGAAGATGAAAATCGCCGCAGAGGGCCGCACTGCCGGCGAAGAGGATCAGCACCACCGCGTTATTGTAATAGGAGATCATATCCGCGTCTTCGTGGTATTTCTCCTGGGCAGTCTTGATGATGAAGGCATTGGCGCTGACGCAGGCCGCGGACAGGATAAAATACAGATCCGTCACGTGCAGCGTCATGCCGCCGAAGTCCACACCCAGCACCAGCAGCACGCCGAAGAGCATGATGACCGTCCCCAGCCAGTCGGAGAGATACAGCCGCTTGTGGTACAGGATCACCGTGGCCAGATTCACCATGAGCACGTCCGTCTTCAGCAGGGCCGTGCCCGTGCTCAGGGAGCCGCCCGCATAGCCCAGATTGGCAAACAGGTCCAGCAGGAAGCCGAACACGCCGATCACCACCAGGATCAGCGCGGCCTTCCCCTGATGAAACAGGCGGCTGAAATTCTTATCCGCCAACAGCTGGATCGTCAGAAACACCAAAGCCGCCGAGCGCAGGAGAAATCCCGCGAGCCGGGCCGAGCCGGTAGCGTCCACCACGATCTTGCTGACCGCGTAATAAATCGACCAGGAGATCACCATCCCGGCCACCATCAGGGTATATTTCAGGTTTTCCTTCATTGCCGTCTATCCTCTGTGCTGCCTTGATCAGACGCGAGATCCCCACCCCGGCGGAGTGGGGATCTCCTCTGTGATTTCTCGATCACGCGAGCTTTTCGAACATCGCCCGCAGGGCTTTTTCGTCCATGGGGACGGGATTGTTGGCCATGAGGCCGTGCACGGCGCAGTCATGGGCCAGCTTGTCCAGATCCACTTCGCCCAGGTCGCTCAGCCGGCTGCGGAGTCCCGCCAGCTTCTTGAGCGCGGCGATCTTCTCCGCCAGCTCCCCGGTACCGGACAGGCCCACCCGGCGGCACAGCAGCTCCAGCCGCTCATCGGCGTTGATGCGCACAAAGCTGTCCAGGGTGAAGGCGCAGGCCTCACCGTGGGGCAGATGGTAATCCTCGGACAGGGGGTAGCTGCAGGCATGGCAGCCGGCGGTCTTGGGCAGGGCGAAGCTCAGTCCGCCCAGCAGGGACGCGTAGGCCATGTTGGCCCGGGCTTCCATATTGCCGCCGTCCCGATAGGCTGTCTCCAGATTGGCCAGGACGGTGCGGACCGCCTCCACCGCCATCAGGTCGGAGATGGGCTGGTGGTTCTTGCTCCAATAGCCCTCCAGGGCGTGAGCCAGGGCGTCCAGGCCGGTGTTCATGGTGGTGCGGGGCGGGACCGTGCTGCTGAGCACCGGGTCCACGATGGCCACCTTGGGCATGAAGACCGGATTGTTGATGGTGCGCTTTTCGCTTCCGTGGCTGACCACGGAGACCTGGGTCACCTCGCTGCCGGTGCCGGCGGTGGTGGGGACCGCGATGATGGTCAGGCGCTCCGCCGGGAAGGGCTTCTCCCCGTGATAGTACTCCAGCGCTTCCCCATCGCCCAGGGCGATGGCGGCGGCGAACTTCGCCGTGTCGATGGAGCTGCCGCCGCCCACGCCGATCACGGCGTCGGCCTTATGCTCACGGGCGAGACGGGCGGTCTCGATCACGCCGGACAGCTGCGGGTTCTGCTCCACGCCGCCGAACACCGCGACGATACGGCTGTCTCTGGCCTGCATGGCCTCGGCCTCCGGGGTGAAGTGCCTGCCGCAGGCGATCACACAGCGCTGCAGGCCCAGCTCGTCCAGGACCTCGCCCAGCTTCTCAAACTTCCCCGCGCCGAAATAGATCTTTACCGGCTGGGAATACAAAAACTCATGCGCCATAGATGCTCTCCTCGATCTCGTTGACCTTCACGGCGAACTTGTGCATGTTGGCCGCGCGCCAATCCTCCAGATCCTGGCACCAGTCGGTGTTCAGGAAGGTCTTGACCATCTCCACGGCCATCTCCGGGCCGACGATCCAGCCGCCCATGCACAGGATGTTGGCATTGTTGATAGCCCGGGCCATCTTGGCGGAGTACACGCCCTCGCAGGCGACGGCGTACACGCCCTTGTACTTGTTGGCGACCACGGACATGCCGGCGCCGGTGCCGCAGATCAGGACAGCCTTTTCATAGCTGCCGTTCTGCACCAGGGGGGCGACCTCGCTGGCCACCTGAAAGTAGGGGTGCACCTGCTCCAGATCGGTGGTGCCCAGATCGTCAAAGTCGATGCCGGCCTCGGTCAGCCAGGCCTTGATGGCTTCCTTGGCGGGATAGCCGGACTTGTCGCTTCCGATTGCAATCTTCATATCAGTTCCTCCCAGCCCGCAGGCTTACTTCAGGCTCAGCGCTTTCCTGGCGCCGGCGACGATGTTTTCAACGGTCAGGCCCATGGCCTCACGCAGATAGGGCAGCTTGCCCACCTCGCCGAAGCGATCCTCCACGCCCACGGCGCAGACGGGGATCTTCTCCGCGGCCAGGGCTTCCAGCACGGCGGACTGCAGGCCGCCGATGACGTTGTGGTTCTCCACGGTCAGCACGGCGCCGGTCTTGCGGGCGGAGGCGATGACGGTCTCCCGGTCGATGGGCTTGATGGTGTGGACGTTGATGACCTCGGCGTCGATGCCCTCCGCGGCCAGCAGCCTGGAGGCCTCCACCACGTCGGCGGTCAGCATGCCGCTGACGAAGATGCTCAGATCCTTGCCCTCTTTGAGGGTGTCGGCCTTGAACAGATCGAACTTGTAGTCCTCACCGAAGACCACAGGCAGTTCCTTGCGGAACAGACGCATATACACGGGGCCCTCATAGGCGTTGAGGACGGGCATGGCCGCGCGCAGCTGCACCTCGTCCACCGGCTCAAAGATCACCATGCCGGGGATGGAACGGATCACGCCGATATCCTCCATGCTCATGTGGGTGCCGCCGTTGAGCTCGGCCGCGATGCCGGGATCGGTGCCCACGACCTTCACGTTGCGCTTGGCATAGGAGATGGAGATGGCGACCTGGTCGCAGATACGGCGGGTGGCAAAGGGGGTAAAGCTCTCGATCCAGGGCTTGAAGCCGTAGCTGGAGAGGCCGGCCGCGATGGAGGCCATGTTCTGCTCGGCCACACCGCAGTCAAACATCTGCTCGGGGAAGCGCTTGTACAGCGCGAGGGTGCCGCTGGCCTTGGACAGATCCGCGTCCAGAACGACCACATGCTTGTCATTTTCCATCATTTCCGCGAGGCACGCGGCGTAAACAGCTCTCATTTCCATGGATTAGTCCTCCCCTCTGATTTCGCGGATGGCGGCGGCCGCCTGCTCCTCGCTGACGTTGGTGTTGTGGTTGGCGGTGCCCAGGTCCACGATCCACTGCACGCCGCAGCCCTTCAGGGTGTTGAGGATGATCATGGTGGGCTTGCCGCTGCCGAGACCCAGCTTGGCATGCTCCACAGCCTGCTCCACCTGCTCCACGTCGTTGCCGTCTTCCACGTCGATGACGTTCCAGCCGAAGGCGGCCCATTTCTCCGCCAGGGGCGCGATGTCGTTGACCTCGGCCACAGTGCCGTCGATCTGCATCTTATTATAATCGGTAAAGGCGATCAGATTGTCCAGCTTCTTGGATGCGGCGAACATGGCGGCCTCCCAGATCTGGCCCTCCTGGCTCTCGCCGTCGCCGATCATGGCGTAGATGGTGGCGCCGTCCTTCTCCAGCTTGGAGCCGAGCGCCACGCCCACGGCACAGCTGAAGCCCTGGCCCAGGGAGCCGGTGGTCATGTCGATGCCGATGGTGCGGTTCATGTCGCAGTGGGAAGGCAGATTGGTGCCGCCCTGGTTCAGGGTGAGCAGCTCCTTCTTATCAAAATAACCGCGGTTGGCCAGCGTGGCGTAAACGGCGGGGCCGGCGTGGCCCTTGGAGCAGATGAAGCGGTCCCGGCCGGGCATCTGCGGCTGCTTGGGATCGATGTGCATTTCCTTAAAGTACAAAACAGCAAGCGCCTCGACAACGGACAGGCAGCCGCCGATGTGGCCGACGCCCAGGTGCCCGATGCAGGTCATGATATCACAGCGGATATCCTTGCAGATTTCTTTCAGATCGTAGTTCAACGGTTTGTCCTCCTTGATAATTCATCTCAATGAAATCTGATGCTCTGTTGGCCCGAAGCAATTGTTTAATTCTTCTAAGCAATTGCAGTGTAACCCCTCCCCCGGCTTTTGTCAATATGTGTTTCGGAATTCTTTTTGTTTTTCTTTTGATCTGCTGGGTTTTCCTGGGATTTAACCCGGTTTTCAAAATAATGCTTGACAGCGTGGCCCCAAAGGCATATTCTACTTTACAGCGTTAAGCAATTTCGAATCACATCTTGGAGGTTCTCTTATGGATTTCTGTTCTGTCTATATTCCCGTGGGCGTGCCCACCTATCACCTGGAAACCGCGCAGGATCAGTTTGAACGCTCCTGCGCCATGCTGCGCTCCGTGGACGCGGACTTCGTCTGCCCGGAGGAGATGCTGCTGACCCTGGACAAGCTGCGCGGCTATCTGGCCGGGAAGGACCCGGACCTGATCGTGTTCCAGAATCTGACCTTTGCCAACGCCGCCTACATGTCCGAGGTGCTGCGCCGCTATGACTGCCCCGTGCTGCTCTGGACCCTGCGGGAGCCTGTCATCGACGGCGGGCGCCTCCGGCTCAATTCCCTCACCGGCGCCTACTCCGCCGCCAACGCCCTCGCGGCCTTCAACGGCAGGGCCTTTAACTGGTGCTTCGGGGCCCCGGAGGAGGAAGCTGTGACGGCCGCCGTCAAGGCCACGGTGCAGGCGGCCCGGATCAGGAAGGCCATGAAGGCCCTGACCATGTCCGCCATCGGCCACACGCCCCAGGGCTTCGGCTTCGGCCGGGCGCTGGACAGCGAGCTGATGAACACCTTCGGCGTGGAGCTGGAGTCCATCGAGGCCCGGGAGCTGATCGACATGGCCAAGACCTACAGCGACGCCGACTGCGCCGCCTATCTGGCCGAGACCGAGGGCATGACCTGCGGTCTGGACAAGACCCCGGAGAAGAACCGCCTGGACCACGCCCGTCTGCTCAAGGCCTACTCCGACTACGTGACGGAGCATCACATCGGCGCCCTGGCCTCCCGCTGCTGGCCGGACTTCTTCACCTCCTTCGGCACCCCGGTGTGCACGGTGCTGAGCATGCTCAACGACAAGGGCGTGGCCGCCGCCTGCGAGGCTGACATCTACGGGGCGCTGTCCATGTGGATCGGCATGCAGCTGAGCGGCGAGCCGGTGTTCTTCGGCGATCCGGTGGCCATGGATGAAAACGAGAGCAGCATCACCTACTGGCACTGCGGCGCCGCCGCCTGCAGCCTGGCCCGGAAGGATACCGGCGCGGTGGTGGGCGTACACCCCAACCGGAAGATCGGCCCCGCCATGGACTTTGGCTGCGAGGCTTTCCCCGAGGCCACCATCTTCCGCATCGGCCGCAAGCCGGACGGCAGCTTCCGCTTCTTCATCGCCGAGGGCTCCGTGCTGGATAAGCCCAAGCAGTTCATCGGCACCTCCATCGTGGTGAAGACCGACCGCAGCAGCAAGGACGTGGTGGAGCAGAGCATCCGCTCCGGTTTTGAGCCCCACTTCGTGGTGGTCAAGGGCCGCCACGGCGAGGCCCTGAAGGTCCTGGCCGAAATGTTCGGCTTCGAAGTCTGCCGCTACTGAGCGGAGATGAAGGAATCCAAACTCCACACCGTGCTGACGGCGCTGATCGACATTATCTGGCTGGGCCTGCTGTGGCTGCTGTCCTCTTCTCTCAAGACGAATTTCGAGTTCCTGGCGGAATCTCCCTTTGCATTGCCCGCTGTTCCCCAGTGGATCAACTATGTCAACGCGCTCACGGTCGCGGGCTTGGGAAGAATGCTTCTCAACTCGGTGATCGTCGGCGTTTCCGCCACCGTCGTGAACGTGATCATCGCCAGCATGGGCGCCTATTGTATCTCCCGATTCCGCTTCCGCGGACGTGAGGGAATCTATACGCTCTTTACCGCCGGGATCCTGGTCCCGCTGAGCGCCTTGATGGTGCCCTATTTTGTGATCATCAACAAGCTCGGTCTCTACAACACCTACGGCGGCATGATCCTGCTCTACAGCGCCATCGGCATCCCCATGTCCACATTTCTGATCCGCGGATTGATGGATTCCATCCCCATGGATCTGGAGGAGGCTGCCTACATCGACGGCTGCGGCTTCTACGGGCGCTTCTTCCATATCATCCTGCCCCTCAGCCGGACAGGCATCGTCACCGCCGCCACCTTCCAGTTCCTCACCTGCTGGAACGAATTCATCTTTGCCAACCTGATCGTGTCCTCTGAGAAGCTGCGCACCATCCAGGTAGGTATCCGTTACTTCACCAATCAGTTTTCCACCGACTATGTGTCCATGTACGCGGCCATCGTGATTTCGATCGTCCCGTCCATCATCGGCTATGTGCTCTTCCAGGAGCAGATCATCGCCGGTATGACCAGCGGTGCGGTCAAGGGATAATCCTCATATCAAAGCAAAAAAGCCTTCCCCATGCGGGGAAGGCTTTTTTGCGTTCAAGCCGGGTTTCAGGCTGTGCCCTGTTCCTCGTGGAGTCTGCGCAGGGCCTCCTCCTTCTGGAGCTGAAGCTCAGCGACCCGCTTCTTGCCCAGGGGGTAGACGAAGCGCAGCAGCGCGAACACCAGCAGATACAGCACCGCCGGGATCAGCACCGAATCGGCGTACATGCTGCGCAGGG
The DNA here is from genome assembly GCA_902778275.1 of Oscillospiraceae bacterium. Lineage (GTDB taxonomy): Bacteria > Bacillota > Clostridia > Oscillospirales > Oscillospiraceae > Limivicinus. The sequence continues at coordinate 23,845 of CACYXE010000007.1, read as the reverse complement.
TGCTGTCGGTGATGTTGGCGGCGTTGAGCACGTTGTCGGTATAGCCGATGCGCAGCAGCGCCATGTTCACCAGCACCGCCGCCACCGTCTGGCCCAGCTTGCGCATGAAGGTGTAGGTGGCATAGCTGGTGGCCTCGTCATGGAGACCGTAGGTGACCTCGTTGTAGTCGATGGCGTCATTGGCCAGGGCCCAGACCAGCAGGAACATGAAGGCCCCGCCGATCCCGGACATCAGGCAGACCAGCAGGTACAGCCACACGTTTTTGGTGCCCATCAGAAACAGCACCAGGTTGAAGGCTCCCGCCAGCAGCATGCCGTAGGCGCACACGTCCCGCCGGCCGAAGCGGTTGCCCATCCTGCCGGCAAAGAACATGATCACCGCCACCGGCAGGTACTGGCACACCGTGGGCATCATGGACAGGCCGGGGGCGTTGAAGTAGTAGTTGAACAGATAGGTATAGTAGCTCTGGCTAAACATCTGGGCCGCCAAAAACAGCATGCTGGCCACGCACACCGCCATAAAGGGCCGACTCTTGAACAGGATCTTCAGCACCTTCACGGCCTGGCCCCTGGCTTTGGGCGCAGGTCGGGTCACTACCCGCTCCCGCGTCCAGGCGTAGGACAGCAGGTAGGCAGCCACGCTAAAGGCGGCAATGACGATAACGCCGGTGAGGATTTTGCCGTAGGACATGACCGAGCGGCCGTCGGCCAGCTTCACATAGCAGAGGCTGATGAGCAGCATGGCGGGCATAGCGCCGAAGGTGGAGCCGATGGAGCGGAACACAGACAGGGACGTGCGCTCCTTCTCATCGGAGGTGATCACCTGGGCCAGGGAGCCGTAGGGGATGTTGATGCAGGTATAGAGCATGCCGAAGAGGATGTAGGTCACATAGGCGTAGACCAGATAGCCCTTCTGGCTCAGTCCGGGGATCTTCACAAACATCAGGATCGCGGAGATGGCCACCGGCACGGCGAAGATCTTCAGCCAGTGGCGGTAGCGCCCGTCGGGCCAGACCCGCGCGCCGTCGATGATGCGGCCCCACAGGGGGTCGTTGACGGCGTCCCAGATCCGGGCCACGATGAACATGACCATGATGCTCACCACGCCGATACCCAGCACATCCGTGTAGTACTTCTGCAGGACGCTCTGCACCAGGCCGAAAACCAGCAGCGAGGCCAGGTCGCCCATGGCGTAGCCGATCTTATCCTTTGCGCCGATGCCGCTTGTGCGGGAAATATACGATGTATCCATATGCTTCACCTTTCGATTACATATTCAGCCGCTGCCAGGCGGAACAGTTCTTCATACGCGCTGCCCTTCCGGTAAAACACCGGGGGCTGCCCCAGGGGGGCCGGGACACGGAAACCGGTCTTGCCGGGATAGACCCTGGCTGTCCAGAAATGCACCCATTCCCCCGCCGGCAGATGGACCTGCCGCTCCCCGGCCCCCGGATCGATCACCGGGCAGACGAACAGGTCCCCGCCCAGGAAGTAGGCATAGGGGTCCCGGCCGGCGGTATAGTCCATATCCTCCCAGAAATCCGGGCGCATGGCCGCCACGCCCTCCCCCGCCAGGGCGGCGCAGTGGGCGATGTAGGGCTTCAGCGCCGCGTGGAGCCCGGTCAGCGCCACGGTATAGGGCTTGACCCCCGGGGCGTCAAACTGACTGTTGGCCCAGGGCCGGATGGACTCGTGGCTGCGCATCAGCAGGGAAAAGGCGTCCATCTCCATCCAGCGGATGAACAGCTCATCGTCCCGCTTCAGCTTGCCGAAGGAGAAGAAGCCGCCGATATCGCTGTGCACCATGGGCGCGCCGGAAAAGCCCAGGGAGAAGCTGGCCGGCATCACACAGGGCATGCCGTAATCCCGGGTATAGTCCGTGTGCTGGTCGCCGTTCCACATCACAGGCGCGTAGCTCTGGATGCCCAGGTATCCCGAACGGGTGAAGAACATCGCGTCCTTCGCGCCGTATTCCTCGATGGCCTCCCGGTTGGCCCTGGCCCAGAGCACCGGCCAGCGGTTATGCAGGGCCGCCGGGTCCCCGTCGTGGAGCACGCAGTCCACGGGCAGATACTCCCCAAAGTCCGCCATCCAGCCGGAGACGCCCAGATCCAGCATGTTGCGCTTGATCAGCTCATCCTTCAGAAAGCGCAGGGCCTCCGGGTGAGTCAGGTCCAGCATGCCCGCGTCAAAGGTGGTGGACTTAATGTGGTACACGCTGCCGTCCGTATGGGTGATCAGATAGCCCTTTTCGGCGCAGAAGTCATACAGGCGGCTGCCCTTGACCAGGTAGGGATTGATGTAGGCCAGAAAGCGCACGCCCCTGGCGTTCAATTTCGCAATGGCCTCTTTCAGGTCCGGGTACAGGGACTCGTCCGTTTCCCAGTTCCACCAGACCTGCTTGCCCATGACCGTCCGGTTCTCGCCGGACCAGTCCTGGCTCCAGACGCCGCAGATCTTCGCCCCGGCGTCCAGCATGGCAAAGGTCTTGTCCAGGATGCTCCGGGTGCCGCCCTGGATGCCCAGGATCATGCCGTCATGGCACCAGTCCGGGATGTACTGCCGGTTGGGGATCTGCCGGGCCAGCATGCGGCCCAGGGCCTCGAAGCTGTCTCCCCGCAGGAGGAGCAGCCGCTCCGGGCAGGCGTCAAATCGGAAAACATAGCTGCCCTTCCAGAACTGGGAGCTGCCGTCGGCCCCGGTGTCAAAGAGGATCAGGCGGCCCCGATCCGTCACGAACACCGGCATGGGCGAATAGCTGCCGATCTCATGATGGGCCTTTTCCCGATACCGGGAACGGGGCAGCGCCGCTTTCTCCACAATGGTGGAAGCCTTGATATGCTCGGACACGAAGTTGACCACCCGCTCGCCCTGCAGGTTCACCTGGCGGTACTGCTCGCCGCCGCCGAAGACCGCCTCCCCCGCCAGGGCGGGGATGCTGAACTGATAGGTCCAGCCGCTCTCCCCTGCCAGGCGCAGCTCCGCGCCGCCCTCGCAGGGGGCGATACGCAGCGTCAGCGTATGGCCGCCGCCGTGAAAGCGCACGGTGTCTTCGTCCACCCGCTCCGCCTCGGTCAGGGGGACCCGCTCCGTCTCCGCCGCCGTCGTTTTCACCGTGCCGCGCTTGGCGGTATACCGCTTCTCCTGGCGGATCATCACGGCAAAGGGCTGCTGAGGCGAATGCCTCAGCAGCACGTCATCGTCCAGATATAGCCGCCATCCTGGATTTCCGAACTGAGATCGCAGCATGGCTCTCCCCTCTTTCCTGTTTCGTTTTCCTGCCTCTATCATATCAAATATGACCAGTTCCCGTCAACAAGCATCTGTATCCCGCATCACTCTTTTGCCTTTTTCCGCGAGCGCAAAAAGCAGCCGACCTCGTTTGAAATCGGCTGCTGAATCGGGCAGAAAAGCCCCTTGATGCCTGTTTACCGGAAGAAGCCGGTGCCCCAGAAGCCGGCGGAGGCTTTCTTCGCCTCCCGCTCCAGCTTTTCAAACTGCTCGGTATACCGATCGTTTGGGGCCATGGAGAGGGCTTGCGCCATACCGCTGCGGAGCATTTCATCCTCCACCAGGGTCTGTCCGTCGCTGAGCCAGATATAGGCCAGCAGCCTGCCGTAGCGGTCCTCCCGCTGCTCGTCGAATTCCAGATAGACGCTGCGGCTGCTCAGCCGCTCCCGCAGCCAGCGGGAAGCGATCTCGCCCTCCGGGGTGTTCTTGCTCTCATCCCAGTGGACGCTCTCCGGCGCGTCCACGCCGATCATGCGCACCCGGCACTCCTCTTCCCCGATCCGGACGCAGACCGTGTCGCCGTCATAGACGTAGACCACGGTGTAGGGGCCCTCCAGTTCCCCCCGCTGGGGGGCGGTGGGAAACAGGCGCTGCCAAAACGCCTGCACCGGCTCCGGGAAGAGCTCCGGCCGCAGGCTCAGCGCGGCGCCCAGCAAAACCAGCAGCAGCACCAGCAGCCGCAGCAGGGTCGTTCTGCCCCGCCTGCGGCTCTTCTGGCTTTTCCCTTTCTGCTGGCTCATAAAACGGCGCTCCTTTGGCTGTCGTGTCCGCCGGCGAGCCCATCCAAGACGGCTGCTTTAACCCGCCCGCGAGCTTATTGTACCACGAAAAGCCCCAAAGGGCAATTCCGCCCGGGATCGCATTCTCAGCGATCCCGGGCGTGTCGACCGGTGCAGGCTGTATCGATCCGGATCCCCGGCTCAGCCTCACTCTGCAGCCAGGGAAAAGACCTTGCGGATCCCCTCCGGCGGGTAATCCACAAAGCGGCCGTCGCCGATCATGGCGGTCACCTCTTCCAGACTGAACCAGCGCGCGTCGGCCACTTCCTCCTCCTGCAGGGTCAGCGCTGCAGGGTCCGCCTCCGCTTTGGCCAGGAAGTAGTCGTCCAGCACGTAGGAGAAGGGCTCGGTAAATACGAAGCGCAGATCCTCCGGCTTCAGCACAAGGCCCATCTCCTCCTCCAGCTCCCGCAGGGCGGAGGCGGCGGCGTCCTCCCCGCTCAGGACAAAACCGCCCGCTGTCAGATCCCAGCGGCCGCCGTAATGGCCTTTGGCCGGGGAGCGCAGCTGACAGAGCATCTCATTTTTTCCGTTGAGGACGCACACATGGGCCACCAGCAGGCGATCGTCCCCTTCCAGGGGCTCGCCCCGGCGGACGCTGCGCCCGGTGCGCTCATGCTGCGGCGTATAGATATCGAGGATCTCGCCCTCCGCGTTCTTGTCACGGATCTCATCCATGCCGTTCTCTCCTTTTTGCCGCAGGGAGCTTCCGCAACGCCGGAAGCTCCCTGCTGTTTTCGATGTCTGCTTACAGGAAAATCTCGTCGCCGCTCTTGTTGTCAAGGCCGGGGTGCAGGTCGAAGCGGACCGCGCCGATGCGGGCCTTGCCGGCGACCGCCTTGTCGATCAGAGCCGTGCCCTGGATGCCGAAGCCGCCGCAGAGCTCGATGGCGCCGCAGCCGGCGTCCGCCATTTCCTTGGCGACCGCCACAGCCTGGTCGATGGTCTCCACGCCGATGGCCGTGAGCGCCACGCCCGGGGTCTCGACGGTCTTACGGTGGACAGCCGGATCCGCGCCCGGCGCGAGGAAAATGAAAGCTGCTACCAACATGATGGAACTCCTCCTGTTATTTATTGGGAATATGAATGGCTTTCTTGTCGATGTTCAGCGCCGCCTCACGCACCGACTCGGCAACGGTGGGATGGCAGTGGATGGTCTCCACGAATTCCTTGACGGTGCATTCCAGCTTGATGGCCAGGGCCGCCTCTTCGATCAGCTCGGTGGCGCTGGGGGCCAGGATGTGCACGCCCAGGATCTCGCCGTACTTCTCGCCGGCCAGGATCTTGATCATGCCGTCCGTATGGCCGGCCACCAGGCTGCGGCCGCTGCCGCTGGTGGGGAACTTGCCCACCTTATAGGCGATGCCCAGCTCCTTGGCCCGCTCCTCGGTATAGCCCACGCCCGCGAACTCCGGTCCGACGTAGGCGCAGGAGGGGCTCATCTCCGGCTTGAAGATGCGGTCGCCTCCCAGGGCGTTCTCCGCCGCCACTTCGCCCATGGCCATGGCCGCGTGGGCCAGCATCAGCTTGCCGGTGCAGTCGCCCACAGCGTAGATGCCGGGGACGTTGGTCTCCTGCTTCTCGTTGGTCTGGATGAAGCCGTCCTTGACCGTGACGCCGGCCTTGTCCAGGCCGAGGCCGGCGGTGTTGGGGCCGCGGCCCACAGCCACCAGGATCTTCTCGGCGTCCAGGACCTTCTCCCCGTCGGGGCCCTTGACCTTGACCTTCGCGCCCTTGTCGCCGTCCTCCACGGAGACGACGGAGGTGGAGGTGAGGATCTCCAGACCCTCGCCCTGGAGCTTGGCCTCGGCCAGCATGGTCAGCTCGCCGTCCATCAGGGGCAGCACCCGGGGCTGCATCTCGACCACGGTGACCTTGGTGCCGTAGCGGCGGTAAACGCTGCCCAGCTCCAGGCCGATGACGCCGCCGCCAATGACGACCATGCTCTCCGGGATGTGATCCAGGGACAGGCAGGCGGTGGAGTCGATGGCGGCCTTGCTCTCCTTCAGACCGGGGATGCCCGGAATGATGGGATAGGAGCCGGTGCAGAGGATGATCTTCTCGGCGCTCAGTTCCTTGTCCCCGACCTTGACAGTCTTAGGGCCGGTAAAGACAGCCTCGCCCGTGACGGAAGTGACCTTGTTGAGCCGCAGCAGAGCCTTGACGCCGGAGGTGAGCTTCTCCACCACACCGGCACGGAAGCCCTGGACCTTCTCCCAGTCCACCTCCACGTCCTTGCCGATGATGCCGATGCCGGCGCTGCATGTGGCGGCCTCATAGATCTCGGAGCTGTGGAGCATTGCCTTGGTGGGCATGCAGCCGCGGTTGAGGCAGGTGCCGCCGAAGGAATCCCGCTCGACGATGGTGACCTTGGCGCCCAGCTGGGCAGCACGGATGGCGGCCACATAGCCGCCGGGGCCGCCGCCGATGACCAGGACCGTGTTGGCCTCGCCGGCCGGGGCGGCCGCAGGCGCGGCCGCGGGGGCGGCGGCAGCGGGAGCGGGGCCGGTCAGGGCGCTGATGTCCTCATCCGCCGCGGCGATGATGGCAAGCTTTGCGAACAGAGGCACGGTGGTGCCCGCCTCCACAAAGATGTGACGCAGTACGCCGGAGGCGGAAGCTTCAATGGTATTGGTCAGCTTATCGGTCTCCACCTCGAAGAGCGGTTCGCCCTCCTTGACCTCGTCTCCCACCTTCTTCAGCCAATTGCTGACGGTACCCTCCGTCATGGTCAGGCCCAATTTGGGCATTACAACTTCTTTTGCCATAGTTGATCCTCCTCCTTATCAGGCCAGCATGAGGGCCGGATTCTCCATCAGCGTCTTGACCCGCTGCAGGAACTCTGCCGCGACGGAACCGTCGACCACCCGGTGATCGAAGGTCAGGCTCAGGGTCATCATCGGACGGATCACCACCGCGCCGTCGCGGACCACAGCCCGGTCTTCCATCGTGGTCACACCCAGGATCGCCACCTCGGGCTGATTGATGATGGGCGTGAAGCTCTCGATGCCGTACATGCCCAGATTGGTGATGGTGAAGGTGCCGCCCCGGAGCTTCTCCATGGGAAGGCCGCCCTCGCGGGCCAGCTTCGCCAACTCCTTGACCTCGGCGGAGATCTCCGTGAGGCTCTTCTTGTCCGCGTCCGCCACGTTGGGGACCACCAGGCCGTTGTCCAGCGCCACGGCGACGCCCATGTTCACATAGTGCTTGTAGCGGATCTTGTTGTCCTCCACGGAGCAGTTGAGCAGCGGATACTCCATCAGGGCCTTGGCCACGAACTTGACCAGCAGATCCGTATAGCTGACCTTGATGTCCTGGGACTTGAGCTGCTCCCGATAGGCCTTCATGGCGCTCATGTCCACGGACAGGTTCGCCGTGACGGTGGGACTGGTCATGTGGGAATTGAGCATGTTCTTGGCGATGGCCTTGCGCATGCCGTTCATGGGGACCAGCTCTTCCCGGGCCGCCTCTTCGGGGGCCTCCGCCTTCTCGCGGGTATTCTCCAGGAAGCGGAGGATATCCTCGGCCAGGACCCGGTCCTTGGCCTCCACCTTCTCCAGGTCGATGCCCAGATCCTTGGCCACGGCGGCCGCCAGCGGGGACGCCTTCTTCTTCGGCTCCTCCTCCGCGGCAGGCGCGGCGGGGGCGGGCTTGTAGTTCTTCACGTCGTCCAGGGTGATGCGGCCGTTGGGGCCGGTGCCCGGGACCAGCGCCAGGTCGATCCCCAGCTCCTTGGCCAGCTTCTTGGCGGCGGGGGCGGCGACGATGCGCTCGCCGGGCGCTCTGACCGGCGCGGCAGGGGCGGGCGCGGCGGCGGCAGCCTCCGGTACGGCGGCAGCGGCGGCGGGGGCGGCCTCGCCCATCAGCGCGCTGATATCCTCATCGGCCGCGGCGACGATGGCGAGCTTGCCGAACAGAGGCACGGTGGTGCCCTCTTCCACAAAAATGTGGCGCAGCACGCCGGAAGCGGAGGCTTCGATGGTATTGGTGAGCTTATCGGTCTCCACCTCGAAGAGCGGTTCGCCCTCTTTGACTTCGTCTCCCACTTTTTTAAGCCATTTGCTGACGGTGCCCTCCGTCATGGTGAGACCCAGCTTGGGCATTACGATTTCTTTCGCCATGGTATTCCTCCTTATATCGTCTTTTCAATTGTTTCTATGAAAAAAGCCTAAGCTTTGAACATTCCCAGTTCCTGTGCCCTGGACAGCGCTTTGCGGGGCAGCACGCGCCAGGGGCCGTCGTCGGTGATGATGAAGTCCGCCCGGTCTCCGGCGAAGAGCTTGACCTCCCGCTCGCCGTCGAGGGCAATCATGCAGGGCTTTTCCGCCACCACGGTATACTTCTCGCCCAGGGCAAGCTGCTGCTTTTCCCTGATGTGCATGGGCGTGAGGATACCGGCGGCGATGGGCGCCTTCACGGGAATACCCTCCTCGCCCAGGGCGATGGCGTAGCCGAAGGGGTCGCTGTCCTCCACGATGCGGTAGGCCCCGGGTACGGCGGAGAAGCCGATGGAGGCCGGGTGGCAGCGGGAGACGACGATGTACTTCATCTTTTTCGGATCCCAGATGGCCTTGGCGCCGGCGAACTCGTCGTCGGAGATGACCGCGTCGATGAGCGCCATGTCCCGGTATTCACCGTTGACGAAGACCTGGATCCGCTTGTCGCGGATGCAGACGCTGTAGGGGTCGTCCATCATGGCGACCGCGGCCGCGGCCATGCCGGCCACGGTTCCCTCCATCATCTGCGGATAGACGTTGTTGGTACCGGTGGAGATGGACAGCATCGGCGTCTTCTTCAGCGACTTTGCCGCGGCACGGGAGGTGCCGTCGCCGCCGAGGACCACCACGCAGCCGACGCCCCGCTCCTCCATCAGTCTCGCGGACTCGATGGTGTCCGCCATGGAGGCGTCAAACAGGAAGTCGAGCACTTCGATCTCGCAGCAGGGCATTTTGTCATCCTCAAGCTGGTACTGGACGCTATAGCCCATGGTGAAGGTGTCCGGCATGAAGATGATCTTGTCGATGCCGAGCCCGTAGGCCGCCAGCGAGATGCGCTTGCAGATGTTGACTTTTTCGTTGTTGTCAATGGTGGTGGCATAGGACACAAGTCTCCGGATATCCTTGCCGGACTGGGGATTTGCGATGATGCCTATGGACGCCATGGTCATTCCTCCTTGCATGTGTTTACGCGCTCTTTACAAGCTGTGCTGCGGCTTTTGGGCCGCAGCACAGTTCGATTTCCCTTCCCCGGAAGGACCGGAGAACGGAGGGTTTAGAACATCTTCTTCGCGGCAACCACGATGTCCACATCGCTGGGCATGTAGTACTGCTCCAGGTTGGGCGCGAAGGGGACAGGCGTGTCGAGGGAGCCGATTCTGGCGACGGGAGCGTCCAGCAGATCGAACATCTCCTCGGCGATGGTGGCGCTGATCTCGCCGCCGTAGCCGCCGCGCTTGGTCTCCTCGGTCACGATGATGGCCTTGTTGGTCTTCTCCAGGCTCTGGCGGATGAGATCCTTATCCAGCGGGAAGAGGGTGCGGATATCGATGACCTCAGCCTTGATGCCGTCAGCGGCCAGGGTCTTGGCAGCGTCGAGGGCGGTGTAGACCTGGCGGCCGTAGGTGATGATGGTGACGTCCTCACCTTCCAGGGCGATGCGGCCCTTGCCCAGAGGAATGGGATCCAGGCTGGTCACTTCGCTCTTGGTGGCGTAGAGGGTCTTGTTCTCAAAGAACATGACGGGGTTGTCGTCGTCGATGGACGTGAGCAGCAGGCCCAGGGCGTCCTGCGCGTTGCTGGGATACACGACCTTCAGGCCGGGGACATGGGTCAGCCACGCCTCAAGGCTCTGGCAGTGCTGGGCAGCGCCGCCGGTGCCGGCGCCTGCGGGCAGACGCACGACCATGGGCAGGGAGATCTTGCCGCCGAACATGTAGCGCATCTTGGCCGCCTGGTTGACCAGCTGGTCCATGGCGACAGTCAGGAAGTCGTTGAACATCAGCTCTGCAATGGGACGCAGTCCGGTGGCCGCGCTGCCCACAGCGGCGCCGATGATGGCGCCCTCGGAGATCGGGGTATCGCGTACGCGCTCGGGGCCGAACTCCTCGATCATACCGGCGCTGACGCCGAAGCAGCCGCCAAAGGCGCCGACGTCTTCACCGAACAGAATAACGGTAGGATCCTGGCGCATCCGGATGCTCATAGCCTCGCGGATCGCTTCGCCGTAAGTCATCATACTCATCTCTCACGCACCTCCGCAGTAATATCAGAATAAACATCCACGACGGCACTCTCCTCAGGCGCGAAGGGCTGGGCGTCCGCAAACGCGATGGCTTCTTCGATCTGCTTGTCCACGGCATCCTTCACGGCCTTGATCTCGTCCGCGGTCATGACGCCGTTCTCTTCCATGTACTTCTCAAAGCGGGGCATCGGGTCCTTGGCCATCCAGGCCGCCTGCTCTTCTTTGGGCTTGTAGGTGGCGGGGTCGCCCTCGAAGTGGCCGTGCTGACGATAGGTCTTGCATTCGATGAGGGTGGGTCCCTTGCCGGCTCTGGCTCTGGCGACCGCTTCCTCAGCCGCTTCATAGACCGCGATGGGATCGTTGCCGTCCACGGCGACGCCGGGAACGTTGTAGGCCGCGCCGCGATCGGCGATGTCCTTGATAGCCTGGTGGCGATCCTGGCTCATGGAAATGCCATAGTGGTTGTTCTCGCAGACGTAGATGATCGGCAGCTTCCAGATGGAAGCCATGTTCAGGGACTCATGGAAAGTGCCCTGGTTGGTGGAGCCGTCGCCGAAGAAGCAGACACAAACCTGATCGGTGCCGCGGATCTTGGCGGACAGGCCGGCGCCCACAGCAATGTTGTGGCCGGCACCGACGATGCCGTTGGCGCCCAGGATGCCCTTGCTGCGGTCCGCAATGTGCATGGAGCCGCCCTTGCCCTTGCAATAACCGGTGTAGCGGCCGAAGAGCTCCGCCATCATAAGGTTCAGATCGCCGTCCTTGGCGATGATGTGGCCATGGCCACGGTGGGTACTGGTGATGAAGTCATCATCCCGCAGGCACTCGCACACAGCCGGAGCGATCGCTTCCTCGCCCAGATACAGGTGGGCAAAGCCGTAGATCTTACCCTCGGCAAACAGCTTGGCAGCCGCCGTCTCAAAAGCACGGATGCGGCACATGCGGGTATAGATGTCTTTCATCTGTTCTCTGCTTACTGCCATTGAAAAACCTCCTATCTCAATACGCGGCGGCAGGCGCGGCCTGCCATCCGCTTCCTGTTGGACAAACCTTGTCCGTTGATAATATTATATATTTTTCTCTCGGAAATCTCAATCCCCATCGTAATTCCTCCCTCAATTTCTCCGTTAGTACCAGTTTTTTAAGCAAAAATTGGGTATGATTGCAGGCGCTCGCGTCCAATATGGATCGGATAAGACCAGATGCCCCGGGGGAATGAGACAAAATCTCATTCTTCGCAAATTCTCAGCGGCAAGCCGGTGAAGATTTAGTCATTTCATTCTTCTGCGACAAAAGAAAGCCAAAAGAATAACAAGGCGTTGGGAAAGCAAACGCTGCGCAGCCAGGCAGTTTTACGCAGTTTTGAGATTTTTATGAGATTTTTGCTTGCATACGCGCGCAGAAGGGCGTATGATAGAGATCAATATAAAGGAAAGGACGCATGCGTATGCTGACCCGCTATCTGGAGACCGGAAGCACCGATCCCTGCTGGAATCTGGCCGTGGAGCAATACGTGCTGGAGCACAAGACCCAGGGGGATTGGCTGATGCTCTGGCAAAACAGGAACACGGTGGTCGTGGGCTGCAATCAAAACACGCTGGAGGAGATCGACCCGGATTTCGTCCGGCAGCACGGGATCACGGTGGTCCGCCGCATGACCGGCGGCGGCGCCGTCTATCACGATCTGGGGAACCTGAACTACTCCTTTATCACCGATCTGGGGGACAGCGCGGCCCTTTCCATCCGGCGCTTCACGGAGCCGGTCTGCCGGGCGCTGGCCGCCCTGGGCGTGACGGCGGAGACCAGCGGCCGCAACGACATCCTCGTGGATGGGAAAAAGGTCTCCGGCGTGGCGCAGCGCATTTACGGCGGGCGGGTCCTCCACCACGGCACCCTTCTTTTCGACTCGGACAGCGCCATGATCGCCGGGAGCCTCCGGGCCGATCCCTCGAAATTTGCCTCCAAGAGCACCAAATCCGTGCGCAGCCGGGTGGGCAATCTGCGGGAGTATCTGCCCGAGGGCGCGGACATGGCCGGCTTCTGGGCGGCGCTGCTGGGGGAATTGGCCGCGGACGGCTTTGAGCGGCAGACGCTGACGGAGGAGGAGCTGGCCCAGGTGCGGAAGCTGGCGGAGGAAAAATACCGCTCCTGGGAGTGGACCTACGGGCGGGCCCCGGACTACAGCTTCAAAAACCGCCGCCGCTTTGCGGGCGGCACCCTGGAGGTGCGCATGGACGCTCACGCAGGACGCATCCGGGAGATCGCCTTCCTGGGGGATTACATGGCGGCCGACGCCAACGACGCTCTGTGCGCCGCCCTGCGGGGCGTGCCCGCAGAGGCGGGGGCGATCCGGCAGGTCCTGTCGCAGTTTGACCTGTCAACGCTGTTCGGCGGCATCAGTGAGGAAGAGATCCTGGAGACCATTCTGAGATAAGAGGTGCAGCATGGATATCGCGAAAATGACCGAGCTCTGGGCGGATTTCGTCTTTGAGGGGAAGCTGAGTCCGGAGATCCGCTACCCCATATCGGACGCCTGGCAGAAGTGCCGGGCCGCCGGCGTGAACCCCTCCGGCGGGGAGGGGCGGCGCATCGACATAAACATCCTGGAAAGCGCCCGCAAGGAGAACCAGATGCTGATCTCGCTGGCCCTGCCGGTCATGCGGGAGATCTTTGAGATCGTCCGCGTCTCCGGTTTCCTGGTGGTGCTGACGGACGCGGCGGGCTATATTCTGGAGATGATGGGCGACGATGAGATCATCTCCAAGTCCAACGATATGCGCTTCATGCCGGGGGCCAAGTGGAGCAATCTGGAGGTGGGCACCAACGCCATCAGTCTCGCGCTGGATTACGACATGCCGATCCAGACCATCGGGCCGGAGCATTACTGCGTCACCCATCACGGCTGGACCTGCTCGGCGGCGCCGATCCATGACGTGTACGGAGAGGTGGTGGGCTGCATCAACCTGTCGGGAGATCGGGAAAAAGCCCACCTGCATACTCTCGGTATGGCCCAGGCCGCGGCCATCGGTATCGAGGGCCAGCTCCGCGAAGCCCGGAACGCGCTGATGATGCACAAGGTGCTGGAGAGCAGTCAGGATTGTATCCTGCTGTTCGATCAGAAATATGCGCCGACCTGGATGAACAGCGCGGCGAAGGAACTGCTGAAATGCGACCTGGACAGCCTGCGGGAAAAAGGGATCCAAAGCGTGATCCCAAGCGCGGATCTCACGCAGCTGAAATCGCGGATGGACGAGAGCTTCTTTTCGGACAATGTGGCGGTGCTGGTGGACGGGGAGACGATCTACTGCAGCATCACCGTCTGTCCCATGGCGGATCGCTACTGCGCCTTCAGCGTGACGATGCGGCCGCAGACCCAGCTCATCCAGACGGCCAACAAGCTGTCCGGAAACCGGGCAAGCTATACCTTCCATAACTTCCTCACGGAAAATGAAAAGATGAAAAAGACCCTCTCGATGGCGGAGAGATTTGCCCGTTACGAGGGGAATATCCTGATCCAGGGCGAGAGCGGCACGGGCAAAGAGGTGCTGGCCCAGGCGATCCACAACGCCGGCGCGAATGCCGACGGCCCCTTCGTGACGGTCAACTGCGCCTCGATCCCCCTGGATCTGTTTGAGATGGAGCTGTTCGGCTATGACCCGGTGGCCTTTCCCGGGCGCGCCGCCGAAGGAAAGCCGGGGCGCTTCGAGCTGGCGGATAAGGGGACCCTGTTCCTGGACGCGGTGTCCGCGATCCCGCTGGATATGCAGATCAAGCTCCTGCAGGCGGTGGAAACGCATACCATCCAGCGTCTGGGCAGCAACAATCCCATCAAGCTGGACATCCGGATTATCGCGGCCAGCAGCCAGGATCTGGCGCACATGGCCGAACGGGGCATGTTCCGAAAGGATCTGTATTACCGGCTGAGCCCGCTTACCCTGGAGATCCTGCCGCTGCGCTCCCGCCCGGAGGATATCCTGCTCTTTGCCGAGCGATATCTGCAGGAACTGAACGCGAACAATCCGGAAGCGCCCAAAACGATGACGCAGGAGTTTGTGGAGGGCCTGCAGGCCTATGACTGGCCCGGCAACGTGCGGGAGCTGCAGAACAGCATCGCCCGCGCCTATTACAGCGATCCGGGCCCGATCCTGACCAGTGAAAGCCTGCAGTTGGTGCTGGAGCGTCCCAGCAGCAGCCTGGGCGATACGCTGTCGATCCCCCAGGACGCGGGAGAAGGGGCGATCGTCGCGGCCCTCACGATCTGCGGCGGGAACGTGGACGCCGCCGCCGAGCGGCTGGGGATCAGCCGGGCGACCCTGTACCGCCGGATGAAAAAGTACGGCATCATCCCCAAGCTCCTCAAGTGACCTCCCCGGCGCTGACGGAAACGCGAAAACCGCTGCCCCCGCGGCATGGGCTGCGGAGAGGCAAAGCCGCATCCGGCAAAATGAAAGCAGGCACTGAAAAAGTGCCTGCTTTCAGCTTATTTTGTTGCGGAACAAGGCCGGCGGCGGGTTAATGCAGCGGCGGCAGCTCGTGGATATCATAGGTCTCATAGTAAATCTCAAAGGCCGTATCCACATCGCCGGACAGTTCAATGAGCGCCCCCGCCTGGAACATGCTGGACAGGCTGCCGGAGGGCGCCTTCCACGCCGCGTTGGAGACGATCTGGATCCGGCCATCCTCCCCCTTATCCTGTCGGAGGATCGACTCAGCCTCAAAGAGCAGCGTCCCGGTGGCGATGTGATAATCGCTGGAAACGATGGCCAGCTTCTTCACCTGGGGGTAGTTCGCTTCCAGGATATCAAAGGTACAGATCGCGTTCTGGGCCGTGGTGAGAGACTGATCCTCCACGATCACACGGTCAGGAGAGAGGCCGTTTTCGATCAGCCACTCGGCCATTTTCCCGGCTTCGCTTACTCCTTTGTTTTCGGATGCCGTTCCGCCTCCTGTGCAGATGACGAGCGCGTGAGGGTATTTCTCCGCACTGTTTAAAACGACCTTCAGCCGCTCGATCAGCTCCCGGCGCATGGTCCCGTCGGGCTCCAGCTGAAAGCCCAGCGCCGCGATGGCCAATTCATCCGTTTCCGGCAAACCGTCCGGCAGAACATCGTAGTGGATCGGCAGGTCGGAGTTGCAGGAACGCCAGAGGTCCATGATCTTCTCCCACCGAAGAGCAGCTTCGGCGTCTGCCGCGGAGAGCTCCTCCATGAGCTCGCCGACGCGCGTCTCCGCCTCTTCGCCGTAGCTGCCGTAATCCACGATCATCTCTTCCAGGATCTCCCGGCTGTCTCTTGCCGGCTGCTTCTGTTGTCCGCATCCCGCGCAGAGGCAGAGCAGAGAAAGGGACAGCAGCGCGACGAGAACTCGCAAAATGTTGTGCTTCATGGACAATACCTCCCTCATTGCGCATCGGATACCGCAGATCCCCTGATCCTATGGATTTGAAAGATCAGCCTTCCTGTACCGGGATCCACTCAAACACCATGTCCGTCCCGTATTCGGACTGGTCCTCGTGCCAGGTAAAGGTCCCGTCGTCGTTGAAGGTGATGCTTCCGGTGCCGTCCTCATACGCCGGCTCCTGGCTGACGATCTCTCCGCTGTCGTCGTAGGTGACGATGGACTTGGTGACGTTGGAATAGTCAATGGTCAGCGTATCGGTGTCCAGCCGGCCCACGATATCCCAGCGGGCCAGTTCCCGGGCGCTGCCGCCCCATTCAATGGTGATCCAGGCCTCCTCGTTTCCAAAGCACTCCACCAGGGCATGGGCCCGTCCGCTCTGATACTCTCCGATGAAGTTCATGACCGGATTCTGCCAGTCCGGGTCTTCTTCAAATACGGCGACAAAGTCCGCGCTCTCGTCCAGCAGCACGGTGATGACCGGCTCGGTGGAAAAGTCCTCGCCGTTCTTTGTCCACTTCACGAACAGATTGCCCGCCTCGGGCGCCGCGGCAAAGGTGTAGGTCTCGGGCTCGCCCAGATTGACCTGCGCGGACTGGAACGGCCACTCGGGGTCGAGCTCCGGTGCGGTCTCGCCCGCTTCATAGCCGATCATGCCGGAGCCGTCCGTGTTGATCGTCACCATGATGTCGGCAGTCATATCGCCCATGGAGGTGAAATGGTACGTCTCCCCTCCTTCGACCGTGAGAAGGAG
This sequence comes from Oscillospiraceae bacterium, assembly GCA_902778275.1. Classification (GTDB taxonomy): domain Bacteria; phylum Bacillota; class Clostridia; order Oscillospirales; family Oscillospiraceae; genus Limivicinus. The sequence goes on along the minus strand of CACYXE010000007.1, from coordinate 7,384 downwards.
ACCGTCCTCGCCCTCTTCCGATACGGTGACGTTGAGATCGCCTTTGCTGCCGGAAGAATTGAGGGTGCCGCGCAGGGTGTTTCCTTCCTGCGGCAGGGTGCCTCCCCAGGAGTCCTCGATAAGATCCTCGCCCAGCATACAGCCCACGTACCAGCCGGGCTCGTCGATATCCTCCATCCAGGTGACGGAGAGGATGTTCCCGTTTTCATCCGCGAAGTAGCCCTCCCGGGTCCACTCGGCGGAGCTGTTTTCCACCGGCTGCGCGGCCGGCTCTGTTTTCGCGCTGCCGCAGGCCGTCAGGGCCAGGAGCATCAGAACGCAAACAAACAGACAAATCCATTTTTTCATATTCTTTTTCATGATGCCGCTCCTTTCCATATGCTTTTGAGGATCGCTTCCTCTGCAATCAATCGCGGGTGAGACTATCTGCCGGGCGCCGCTTTTACAAAAACGCCTGCCGCGTCCGTCACCCCTGCTCCCCGATCTCCCAGAAGGGGTCGAAGGAACCTCCCCGTGTCAGGATCCACTGGTAATCTTCATAGCTCTTGTTGGGCTCCAGACCGTCTTCGCGGCTGCTTCCATCCGTCTCAAAATCGGACGTGAGCACGATGATCTGTTCAGGCGCCAGCCCCCGGGCCTCCGCCGCCTCCTTTACGGTCTTGTCGCCGGCGTATCCGATCTTCTTCAGCGTGCAGCCGCCGAGGCTGTCAAAATGGGTCATGAGCTCCTGGACAGCCGCATCGTAGGCGTCGCTGTTGAAATACTTGGACGAGAACCCGCCGATCGATACCGAACTGCCGCAGCCGGCAAGGCTGAGCATGAGGGCAAGCAATACGATAATGGCCGTGATCTTTTTCATAACGAATACCTCCGATCCTTTTCTCGTCCTGTTATTTTTACTCATTGTTTTCCCGGCGGGCCGTGAGCATCTTCTGCAGCTGGATCACGATCGCCACCACGATTTTTTCATACTGGGGCTGGTAGAGATCAATGCTGTAGCGGTCATGCATGGAGACCATTTTCTGCCCGATGGCCGCGACCGGCTCATCATTCTGATCAAAGAGCGTGAAATTCAAGCCGATGATATTGCCCTTGATCTTCCAGTCCAGGCCCTCGATGTTGGTGATGTCCTTGACGACGTGGAGCAATTCGTTGGATAGCGTGAACTTCTGCCCGTTCGCCATGGTGATAAAATGCTTTTCATGCAGACTGACCGGTTTTTTCTCCAGGTGCGCCACCTGTGTGCCGGACGCGTCAAAAACGTCCGTCTTGCCCTTCAGCGCGAAAACCGAGGACTTTGTCCAATACAGCGTCTGCCCCTGCTCGTCCTTGACTTCGATCTTCTGGTGCAGGTCTCCGGAAACAAGGGCCGTGTAGATCGAGCGGGCCGGGACCCCGTATTTCTCTGTGTTGACCTCATTCGGACCCTCGCCCGCGGCGTGAAAGCCCTGGAGCCTGGATAAGATGCTCATGTTCATTCTCCTTTACAAGCGTTTTCTTGTTTTTCTGTTTCTGAGGACAGGATAACAGAGCAAATGTCACAAAAGCGGCACAGAAAAAGCCCTTATACAAGATCTCTCGCAGCGGGGAAGCCATAGGCGCTCTCCGCGCTTTCCACCGCTCTTATGATGGCTTCGCTGATCACTTCCGCCGCCAGCGTTCTCCACCTGGCCGATCCGGATATTCTGAATGTCTTTTATCGAGATCTCTTTCATGGCGTTCCTTCTTTTCTCAGCTTATACTCATGGATATACTTCCGGATAGGGCTCTACGCCGAGAGCGTAGCGGACTGCCTGTTCCAGGCGCTCGTCCGGGCAATCCACCGGCAGCGCGTCAACGTCCTCCAGCATTCCCAGCTCAGCGAATTTCAGCTGGTCAATACTGGAGAGCGTCAAAAATGGCTGCCCGTCGAAGGCGGCAACGCCGGCGCGGATATAGCACCCGCTCCTCTCAAAAATCACCCGATCCCCGAAACGCGTTCTGTTCGCTTCATCCAGCGACGTGGGGACCGCGCCGTATTTGACAAACAATGCCTCGATCTTCTGCAGTTTCTCTTCCATGCCGCTCCCCCCTGCTATGCGTGTTCTTCCTGCTGCAGCCTGTAAATACGGTCCGCCTCCCGGAGTACCTTCTCCACCCAGTGCTCATCCGGTTCATAGACGCGCATGGTCCGATATCCATAGCGGCGGGCATTCTCCTGCACGGCCTTTTCATCGTCCACGTGCAGCGAGATCCGATAAAAGTTCGGCAGCTTCTGGGGCAGCCGCTCCCGGCGGTCTCTCTGCACCTCGATTTGATGCCGCTGGGCGTTCACGATGGAATCGAAGCGGATGCCGTAAGCGCGGAACAGCGCGCGCAGATAGGTCTCCGTCCGATAGGACGAGGTATAGATCCAGACTTCATATCCGCGCTCCTGCAGCGCGTGGATCAACTCCGGCGTACCCTTCCGCAGTCTGTCCGGAAACATCCGGTTAAAGGGGAAGCCGGGCGCCGGTTCCGTCTCATAGCTGTCCGGCGACACGAAAAGCACATCATCCAGGTCAAACGATACGCGCATGCTTCTCCTCGCGCTCCTCTCTGCCGCTCATTTGGGGGGATTCATGATGACCGCGCGGACTTTCTTCAGGCCGCATTTGATCGCGGCTGCCCAGCGGTGGTGTCCGTTCAGGATCAGATAGCCGTCCGAGGCCAGCTTGTAAACCACGATCGGGCTCGGAAAAACAGGCTCATTATCCCTGTAGAGCCATGAGAGCTGGTGGGCGTATTCGCTGATGATCCGGTCGCTCGGCCCGATAGCGGGATCGGAAAACTCATCATCCGGATTGGCGTGCATGTCTTCGGGGGACAGTCTGCGTACCACCAGCCGCTCTATCAGATTGGCCCGGACGACCTCCCGCCTGCCCTCATATGCCGCAAGATCCTCCTTCACATACTCGTAGAAAGTGGAGCGCAGCCCCGGATAATACGTTTTCCTCTTCTTTGCCGCTTTGCTGATCGCGTTCAGCTGCTCATTGAGCGCGTCGCTTTTTTCTATGCCGGCCTTTTCGGCCTCTTCTTTCTCAAACAGAGCGCGGCAGACCTCCTGGTATGCCTCCGTGTTTTCCCGGATCCGCGCGCTCATTTGCCGCAGGATCTGCAGCAGGCGTTCCGGCTTGTCCTCAAAGTAAGCGAAGAATTCATCCTCTCCGATCTCTCTCAGGACCGTCCCGTCCTCCAGCGCGACCGCTGTGGCCGAGCGAGGCGCGGAGCCGACCAATCCCATCTCGCCGAGGAACTGGTTTTCCCGCAAAACCGTAAGCTGCTTTTTCTGTTCTGTGTCATAATCCAGATAAATGCCCACGCTCCCCTTTTGGATGTCGTACATCGTGAGCTGAAAATCCCCCTCGCGGAAGATAAGGTCGCCGGCGGAGAAACGGATCGTATTCATTCTGCAGTCCCTCCCTCTTCCAGATCCTCCAGACGGGACGCCTCAAAGCCGGCCAGCGTCTTGGCAATGCGGTTTTTCAGCGCGGCGTCTTTCTCTATGCCCGCCGCCTCCGCCTCCATTACATCGCTGACCGTGCGGCAGGCGTCCGCGTAATCCCGGGAAATGCGGCGCAGCCGTATGCTCATTTGCTGCAGCAGAGACAGCATCTTCGCAGGATTTTCCGAAAAGCTGCGCTCAAAGTTCTCTTCGTCGATCTCTTCCAGCACGGTATCCTCGCTCAGAGAAACAGCGGTCGCGGAGCGGGGCAGCTTATCCAGCAGTCCCATTTCCCCCAAAAACTGCCCGGAGGAAAGCTCCGTCAGCTTTGCCTGCCGGGCTTCCCCATAGTTCAGATAGATACCGACCTTTCCGCTTTGGATCACATACATGCAGGAGCCCGTTTCCCCCTGCCGGAAGATCAACTCTCCGTTTTTATAGCTCCGTTTCATTTCTTTTCCCCCATTCGTTTCACCGGCCGCTTCGTTTCAGATAAGCGGACGACACAGGAAATTCAAAATAGGTGTCCGGATACGGCTCATGCCGCAGGGAAAAATGCCACCATTCGCAGTCGATCGGCTGAAAACCGCTGCGGATCATCACCCGCTGCAGCAGCATCCGATTTTCGTACTGCTCCCGGGTAATGTCCCTGCAGTCGGGATGAGACCGCTCACTGAACAGATCGAAGGGGCTTCCCATGTCCAGCTCCTTCCCTGTCTCCATATCCAGCAGCGTCAGGTCCACCGCGCTGCCCCTGCTGTGGCTGGATCGCCTGGCGAGATAGCCTTTGGCAAACAGCTCCTGCTTTTCCAGCTCCGGATAAAAATACGGCTTCATGCGAACGTCCTGATCCTCGATCCCCCACAGCACAAAATGCTTTACCGCGCAGGCCGGGCGGTAGGCGTCAAACACCTTCAGTCGGTATCCCTGCACGATCAGCTCGCTGCTGGCAGCTTTCAGGGCCCTGGCCGCCTCGACCGTGAGAAGGGCGCACGGCTCTTCGTATCCGTCGATCCGATCTCCGATGAAGTTGTAGGTGGAGTAATACCGGATCTCCTGCACGATATGGGGGACGTAGTCCGCAAGCAGGACGAAACCCGATGGATCCATCGCCGGATCGTTTCTGTATTCGCTGCGCACGGTCATTCACTCCTTTTGTCTTTCCGCCGGCTCCTCGGGGCCGGCGCCCCGGTATTCCAGACAGAGCATGGTCAGATCGTCGAATTGCTCCGCGCCTTGGACAAAGCGGTCCACCGCCGCATGCACCTCCCGCAGAAGGGTTTCCGGGTCCGCTTCCGGCATCCGGTTCAGCGTGTCCAGCATCCTCTGGGTCCCGAACATCATATTGTCGGGATCCGTCGCCTCCGGAACGCCGTCCGTATACAAAAACAGCTTTGTTCCCGGAAGCAGCCGCAATTCATATTCCCTGTACCGCACGCCCTCCATGCCGCCGATCACCAGGCCGTGCCTGTCCTTCATAAGCTCGAAGGACTCGCCGGGGCGCTTGAAAACGGGATACTCGTGTCCGGCATTGGCGGCCGTCAGTTTCCCGGTGGACAGCTCCAGGATCCCCAGCCAGACGGTCACGAACATATTCACCTGGTTGTTGGAGCAGAGCGCCTCATTGGTCTTGGTGAGGATCTCGGCGGCGGAGCGGCCCAGCATGGCGCAGCTCTGCAAAATGATCTTGGCGACCATCATGAACAAGGCTCCGGGTACGCCCTTGCCCGACACGTCCGCGATCACCAGGCACAGGTGATCCTCATCGATCAGGAAATAGTCGTAGAAATCCCCTCCCACCTCCTTGGCGGGGGTCATGCTGGCGTAAAGATCAAACTCCTTCCGCCCGGGGAACGGCGGGAATTCGTGGGGGAGCATCGCCTCCTGGATCCGTCCGGCCAGGTCCAGCTCCGCCGTGATCCGCTCTTTCTCCGCGGTGATCGCGGTAATGTTTTCTATGTAGTCCCCGATACGCTCTTCCATCTGATCGATGGAAGCCGCCAGAAGCCCGATCTCATCCTCATTGCGGATCAGCTGCGTGAGCTTTTGCTCCGCCGCCTGGTTTTCATGGGCAAAGCGTGCAGCCTCATCGGTGATCCTGCGCACCGGGCGGATCAGCACACGGTTCAAATAGATGCCATGGCCGATGCCCACGATGATCGTCAGGGCGATCAGCACGCGAAGGATGCTGCGCAGGAACATCCGGCGCACCTGGCCAAGAGAACTCATCTGACGCTGCACGCAGAGGATGGCTTCCGTCTCTCCGCCCGCGCCCTTCAGGGGAAGCAGAGCGGTCAGATGATGTTCCGCCTTGGAATAGCTTCTGCTTTCCAGAAAGATCAGTTCCCGCTCAGACGTGCCCTCATAGAGATTCCGGTAGATCTGCCGGTACTCATCATTGGTCGTTTGGCGGACGTAGCCGACCTCATAGGGCGAATACTCGCTCTCATGGTTCACTGTGGAAAAAACGAAGGTGATCTGGCCATAGTCATCGAGGTCCGGGCGGATTACGTAGATAAAGGTCGCCCCCATGGCATTGCACAGCTCGTCCATCCGCTTCCAGACCGCGCGGTATTCCTCCGAGTCTCCTCCGCTGTCAAAAAAGGAGTCGATCCGATCGGCGTCGATCTCCATGGCCGCCGCGTCCGCGATGCGAAAAGCGTCCTCCGAATACTGCGCCCTTGCCGCAGTACTGAACGCCCGCATGCCCGCCAAACTGACAAGGACTGCGAACACGGCCAAAAGGAGGATGATCCCCGATATGCTCTTTACGGTTATGCTTTTTCGTATCATGACTGTATCCTATCCGTTCGTCCCGGCGCGCCCGCCTGGGTGCGCGCATCTCCAATTCACAAAAATTGTAATATCAACTGTCCAACAAATGTCCAGTACAGCCATGCGGCAGGGAGGCCCCTGCCGCATGAGTATTCTACAATATGATCGTCTGCCCTTCTCTTGCATAAGAGGCCCGTTTTGTTCCCAGCTTGTTTTCCCGCTCGAGAAGGATGCGGTCCGTGCTTTTGAAATCATGGTGGATCAAAAGCAATTGCCCGGCGTGGCTCCGCTCCATGAGCTCCAGGCCCTTTTCCGCCGTGGAATGGCCATAGCCCTTTTTCCTTTCGTATTCCTCCGGAGCGAACTGGGCGTCATAGAGCAGCAGATCCGCATTTTGGGCGAAGGCGGCAAGGCGTGCGTCGCTTTCCCCGCCATGCTCATAATCGGTGGCAAAGACGATGGTTTTCCCGGCGCAGCTGAGTTTATAGACCATACAGCCTCCGGGATGCTGTCCCGTCATGGTCTCCACCCGGATCCTGCCCACGGAAAAACACGCCGGCACGCAGCGCAGGCGCAGCTCCGCCCCCAATTCCTCCAGGCGCACCGGCCAGAAGGGCGGCGAATAGATCCGGTCCAGTTGCAGGCGGGCGCTCTCCACCGTTTCACAGAAAGGAATATACAGATCGATCTGTAGCTCTTTCCGCGCAAGCGGGGGAAACATGCCCAGTCCGATAACGTGGTCCAGATGAAGATGGCTCAGCAGAATCACCGGCGCCTTGGGATAAGAGCCCGGCGCGGAGAGCAGCCCGCTCCCCGCATCCAGGAAGACGGTATCCTCCCCCGCCTGTACCATGTAGCAGGACGTGCTGCCGCCGTACTCCCTGTAGTCTGCGCCGCTCATGGCAACAGAGCCCCGTGTCCCCAGCACGGTCAGCTGAAATTCAGGTGAGCTCATGTCTTTCCCCTCCTGCTGTTCCGGCACTTATGCGGCTGAGCCAGTCCCCGAAGCAGGGCGGCTTTGCCGTGAAGGAGATGCGGCACAGCTCCTTTTCTTTCCGGGTGAGCTTCGCGTAGAGCTCGCCCCCGATATCCAGGCAGATATTGTCCAGGGCGGCCAGCGCCGCGTCGGTTTTCAAAAGCGCCTCC
>CACYXE010000006.1 GCA_902778275.1 Oscillospiraceae bacterium | reverse complement strand
AAGATCTTCCGCCAGAGGCAGGTTCTTCTTGTTCTTGATGCCCTGGCCGATGCTGACGACGCGGTCCGCCTCTTCGATGGAGGACATGATGTCGACCTCATCGCCGAAGGTGAAGCCGTCGGCCTTGAGGGAGGCCACGAGCTGAGCGACCATCTCCTTGGCGGGGATGCCGTTGTAGATGACCTTCTTGCGGGCTCCGCCCTTCTTCTCGGGGGATTTGTTCCCCGTGGCGGCGGCGGGGGCGGCAGCGGCAGGCGCGGCCTCCTCGACGACGGAGAAGTTGGAGCGGTCAACGCCGCACATCGGACAGACGTAGTCATCGGGCAGCGTATCCGCCTCGTGCTCATAACCGCAGACGGCGCATCTCCACTTCTTGACGGCGGCGGCAGCGGCGGCGGGAGCCTCTTCTTTTTTGGCGGGGCCCTTGACGATGGCGTCGGCCAGAGCGTCGAGCTGCGCCAGCTGGTCGTCGGCGAGAGAGGAAGCGATGGTCAGATTATCGCAGATGAACTCAGTCTTCGGCAGCTTGCCCAGCATCTCGCGCATGAGCTTTCCGCTGTTGGGGGACCAGGAGCCGTTCTCGATGAGCGCGATCTTCCGATTCTGGAGATTGTGGCACACGATATCGTGCAGCAGGTTCTCCATGGTCACGAACACGCCCATGTTGTACGTGGTGGAGGCAAAAACCAAGGTACCGAAACGGAAAGAATCGGCTACGATAAAGCTGGCTGGGGTGACGGAGGTGTCGTACAGGCTGACCTTCATGCCGCGCTCGCAAAGCTTGGCAGCCAGGATGTTGGCGACGTTCTCCGTGTGCCCGTAGACGGAGGCGTACGCGATCATGACGCCCTTTTCCTCCGGCGTGTAGCTGGACCACTGCTGATACTTTTCGATATAGGCCCCGAAGTCCTTGCGCCAGACGAAACCGTGCAGAGGGCAGATATACTTGATCGGAAGTGTGGACGCCTTTTTCAGGATATCCTGGACCTGGGGACCGTATTTGCCGACGATATTGGTGTAATAGCGGCGGGCTTCGCTGAGCCAGTCGTGCATGAAGTCGACTTCATCGGCGAAGATCCTGCCGTTGAGGGCGCCGAAGGTGCCGAAGGCGTCGGCGGAGAAAAGGATGCCGTCGGTGGAGTCGAAGGTCATCATGACTTCCGGCCAGTGGACCATCGGCGCGAAGACGAAGTTGAGCGTGTGACGGCCGGTGCTGAGCTGGTCCCCTTCGCGGACGGTCTGAATCCTGGGGCTGAGGTCGATACCGCGGAAGAACTGGGCGATCAGCTTCTTGATCTTATCGTTGCAGATGATCTTTGCCTCGGGGTAGCGGGTGACAAGGAGTTCAAGCGTTGCCGCATGGTCGGGTTCCATGTGGCTTACGACAAGATAGTCAAGCTTTCTGCCGTTGAGACCGTAGGCGACATTGTCAAAAAAGGTCTCATATACGGCCTTGTCTACCGTGTCGAAAAGAACGGTCTTTTCGTCAAGCAGCAGATAGGAGTTGTAGGACACCCCGTCGGGAACTCCGTATACTCCTTCAAAACAGACAAGGCGTCTGTCATCTGCGCCGACCCAGATCAGGTCGTCAAGGATTTTTCTGGTGCAATGCATGATGATCTCCTCCATTATTTTAAGTGTATCATTTGTTCTGTTGCCGACAAAACCGTACGGGATCTGTCGGGTGAGTATTCATCTGCCGATTTGGACTACCTTATAGTTTATCAAAGAGAACGACACTATGTCAATCTATTTGAACGCCACGCTCAGAAAATCGATTTCAGTATGCGTTTCCCGCTTTCGGTTTTCATGGTTTTCTGTATGAAACTCTCAACATTCTGCACGCTGTACCCGTTCTCGGTCGCATTGGCTATATAATCAGCCTCAACCAAAATCTGATAGTCTATCCTGTCAATATTGGAGAACGTATGGTGATGGCCGACAAGGTACGCAACTCTGCCAATCTGTTCTTCTGTCATTCCCGACGTTGACAGGAAGTCCCTTACCAACTCAGCACCTTCTGCTTCCTGATACTTGCCGTTGGTATTTCCATATTTCTCCCGGCAAAGCGGGCAGGCGATATCATGCGTGATAGCAGCGATCTCCAGAACAAATTGTAATTCCGGATCCAACTTTTCCAATTCGCCGATGGTCTTCGCATATGTCCAAACGCGTATGAAATGATCAATGTCGTGGATGTTGCCTTCAGAAACAGCAATCATCTTTTCCATAATTTGCGACACAGTCACGCTCATGCCCTTCATCCTCTCAAAATCCCGACTTGCGCGTTTTCCTCGTCACACCAGCAAAATCAAGCAATTTATTATACACCATCACCATAGATTTTTCCACTAAAAAACGGCACTCTGCAGCTTGCAGAGTGCCTTGATGGCATATGTGATTTATACCGCCCTGAACATCTTCTGTGTGGCGGAAGGCTATACCTGATTGCTGCAGTAGGTGCGCCTGCAAACATGGGGCGTGCCCTTCGACAATTGCACTTAATAGATCTTGTTGTACTTCTCAGCGACGCTGCGCTTATGGGATTACAGGCTCGTTTTCTTCCGCGTACATTTGTTCCGCCACGGCCTGGATATCAAAGCCGTCAAGATCTGCCGCCGCAACGGAAAGGGAGTACTTGATGCCGATCTCCACGTCATACCATGTGATCAGGTCAATATAACCGGCATCATTGACAGAGCGGTAGGTTTTTCCGGCCATATGGCCTTCGCCCCAATTCGCAAGCGTCACATCCTGCGGACCGGCCGTCCACTCGGTATAGATGCCCGAGATATCGGCGTCCTCCGCAACGCCCATCTGAGCGCGCGCGGTAAAGTTCATATCATCCAGCACAAAGCTCAACTGGACCATGGGTTCCACACCGTTTGCCGGATCCCCAAGGGCTTCACACATGAGCCAGGTCTGCTCCCGGGCGCCTTCCGGAGCCTTGAACAGGCGGGGACATAGCTCACGGGCCTTCTCTTCCGTGATCTCCACCCAGGGATTTGCCAGCCCCACGGCGCTGTGTTTTGCCGCAGCCGGCCAGGCTCACGACGGACAAAGAGAAAACGGCAAGCAGTAACAGGAGTATCTTTTTCATACAAATTTCCCCCTTTTTATTTATGTCACCACAGGCGACAGCAAAAATGTCCGGATATGGTAAAAGTATACCATATCCGGACGCTTTTGCATAGAGGGTCCAGAGCTTACTGCTCAGGTCAGCCCATGATGACGCGGACGCTCACGGTGCTGCCAGCGCTCTGCACGGGGATGACGCCGTCGGGGACCGGATCGCCGTTGACGTACAGGGCCTTCACGCCGCGCTGCACGCCGTCGGGGTTCTCCACCGAGATCTGATAGACGGCGCCCCGGAAGCGGCGGCTGACGGTAAAGCCCTTCATGGACGCCGGGATGCAGGGATCGACACGCAGCCCGTCCAGGCAGGGCTTGACGCCCAGGATCGCCTGGCTGATGCTCAGAAAGGTCCAGGCCGCGGTGCCGGTGAGCCAGCTGTTCTTGCCCTCACCGAAGCTGGGCGCGTCCTTGCCGGCGATCATCTGGCTGTACACGTAGGGCTCGGTGCGGTGGATCTCGCTGATCTCCTCGATGTATGCCGGGGCTGTGCGGCGATAGACCTGGAAGGCCCGGTCGCCGTGGCCCAGCTCCGCCTCAGCGCAGACGATCCAGGGATTGTTGTGGCAGAAGATGCCGGCGTTTTCCTTGTAGCCGGGGGGATAGCTGGAGATCTCGCCCAGCTCCAGACGGTAGCGGGTATAGGCGGGCTGCAGCAGCACGATGCCGTACTTGGTGTCCAGCCGCTCCTCCACGCTCTTCAGCGCCTTGGCGGCCTGGCCGCTCTCTTTGCCGATCCCGGCCATGACGCACATGCCCTGGGGCTCGATGAAGATCTGGCCCTCCTCGCATTCTTTCCCGCCCACCACGTTGCCGTAGGCGTCAAAGGCCCGGCGGAACCAGGCGCCGTCCCAACCGGCGTCCAGGGCGGCGGCCTCCACGGCGGCGATCGCCTTTTCGCAGCCTTCCGCCTCCCGGGTCAGACCCAGGTGACGGCAGATGTCGGTGTAGGCACGGCCGTATTTGACGAACATGCCCGCGATGAACACGCTCTCCGCCACAGGGCCCTCGCTGGGCCCGGTGATCTGGAAGCTCTCGCCCGGGCGCTCGGAAAAACAATTGAGATTCAGACAGTCGTTCCAATCCGCCCTGCCGATCAAGGGCAGCCCGTGGGGGCCCAGGTGGGTGGCGGTATAGGTGAAGCTGCGGCGCAGGTGCTCCATCAAGGGCTGCGCCAGGCCGGCGTCGTTGTCAAAGGGGACGGATTCGTCCAGGATGCTCCAGTCGCCCGTCTCCCGCAGGTAGGCGTCGGCGCCGGCAATGAGCCACAGAGGATCATCGTTGAAGCCGCTGCCCACATCCAGATTGCCCTTCTTGGTCAGGGGCTGGTACTGATGGTAGGCGCTGCCGTCGGGGAACTGGGTGGCGGCGATGTCCAGGATGCGCTCACGGGCCCGCTCCGGGATCATGTGCACGAAGCCCAGCAGGTCCTGGCAGGAATCCCGGAAGCCCATGCCGCGGCCCATGCCGCTTTCAAAGTAGCTGGCCGAACGGCTCATGTTGAAGGTGACCATGCACTGATACTGGTTCCAGGTGTTGACCATGCGATCCAGCTTTTCGTCCCCGGTTGAGACCTTGAAGCCGGAGAGCAGCTCCGCCCAGAACCCGGCCAGCGTTTCCATAGCGGCGTCAAACTGCGCGTCGGTGGCATAGCGGGCCATCATGGCTTCCGCCCGGGCCTTGTTGACGACGCCCGGCGCGGCCCATTTTTCGCTCTGAGGGTTTTCAATGTAGCCCAGACCGAAGAGGATGCTTTCGCTGTGCCCCGGCTGCAGTTCCAGATCGAACTGCTGGGCGGCGATGGGCTGCCAGCCGTGGGCGACGCTGTTGGCGCAGCCGTCTTCCAGCACAGCCCGGGGCCGGGCGGGACTGCCGTAGACGCCGATGAAAGACTCCCGGGCGGTGTCAAAGGCCGCCGGCTCCCGATTGGACCAGAACACGGCGTAGTGATCCCGCCGCTCCCGGTACTCGGTCTTGTGATAAATGGCGGCGCCCACCGCCTCCACCTCGCCGGTGGAGAAGTTGCGCTGGAAATTGGAGCCGTCGTCCATGGCGTCCCAGAGGCAGAACTCCAGATAGGGAAACAGCCGAAGGGATTTGGCCGCATCAGCCTGGTTGCTGACGGTGACGCGCAGCAGCAGGCAGTTGTCCCCCTGGGGCACGAACATCTCCTGCCGGACGGAGACGGCGTTCTTCTCGCCCTCGATCACGGTGTAGCCCAGACCGTGGCGGCAGCTGTAGCGGTCCAGCGCCGTCTGGGTGGGCTGCCAGCCCGGGTTCCAGACACAGTCACCATCCTTGATATAGATGTGAAAACCCTCGGAATCCAGAGGGCAGTTGTTATAGCGATAGCGGGTCAGGCGGCGCAGCCGCGCGTCCCTGTAAAAACTGTAGCCGCCTGCGGTGTTGGACACCAGCGTAAAAAAGTCCTGGCTGCCCAGATAATTGATCCAGGGCAGCGGTGTCTGGGGCGTGGTGATCACATACTCCCGGCGAACGTCATCGAAATATCCATAGCGCATACCGACACCTCCGCGCAATCGTTTAAGTAGGGACCTTTCCCATAGACTACCCGACTTTTCCTCAAAATGCAAGAGGTATTTCATTTTATTTTTGTGCCTTTTACCGAAACAGGGCGATCCGGCAGAAAAGCTCCCGGGACCCCCTATGCACATTTGACAAAAACAAAATGGCTTTTCTGTGCAAATATTACGATTTTTCTCCGATGGGGAATTTTTCGGGAAACTTATCTTGCATTTTTCCCGGAAGTAAGGTATTTTTGAATTACGAAAACGATTAAGTACGGGGGCGGGCATCGTGGTTTCCATGAAAGATATTGCACAGCGGTGCGGCGTCTCCGTGGCCACGGTCAGCAAGGCCCTCAACGGGCATCAGGATATCGGCGACGCGACCCGGGAGCGGGTGCTCGCAGTCGCCAAGGAGCTGGGCTATACGGCCAATTCCGCCGCCCGGGCGCTCAAGACCAACCGCACCTATAACATTGGGGTGTTGTTTTCGGACCTGTCCAACAGCGGCTTTATGCACGAATACTTCGCCTCGACGCTGAACAGCTTCCGCATGGAGGCGGAGCGCTGCGGCTATGACCTGACCTTTATCAGCAGCAATGTGGGACCCCGGAATGCCAGCTTCCTGCAGCATGCCCTGTATCGGGGCGTGGACGGCGTGGCGGTCATATGTGCGGATTTTCACGATCCGATGGTCCAGGAGCTGATTTTCTCCGATCTCCCGGTAGTTAGCCTGGACCACGCCTTCAACAATCGGACGGCGGTCCTGTCGGACAACATGAACGGACTGGAGAGCCTGGTGCGCTACGTGTACAGCAAGGGACACCGACGCATCGCCTATATTCACGGCAACCGCACGGCGGTGACCGAAAGCCGGCTGACCGGCTTTTACCGGGCCTGCGAGGCGCTGAACCTGAAAATCCCCAAGGAATATGTGGGCGAGTGTATCTATCATGAACCCATCAGCTGCTATGAAGCCACGAAGAAGATCCTGGCCCTGCCGGAGCGGCCCAGCTGCATCCTCTTCTCCGACGACTACTCCTACATCGGCGGCATCAACGCGATCCAGGAGGCGGGCCTCCGGATCCCGGAGGATATTTCGGCGGCGGGCTACGACGGCATCCATATGGCCAAGATGGTCAGCCCCCGGCTCACCACCTGGCGGCAGAATTCGGAAGAATTGGGCCGTATCGCGGCGGAGCAGCTGATCGAGCGGATTGAGCATCCCCGGACGACACCCCCGCGGCACATTGTAGTGCAAGGCCGCCTGTTGGAGGGAGAAACGGTCCGGCAGATGGATTGAACCGGAGACCGCGCATACCACAGGACGAAAAGGGAGAGCAGGAAGCAATGACGCGAGAAAAAGCCAGACAACTTGCCGAAGAACTGGTCGGCCGTATGACTCCGGAGGAGAAGGCCAGCCAACTGCGCTTTGACGCGCCGGCTATCGAGCGTTTGGGCGTGCCTGCATACAATTGGTGGAACGAGGCCCTGCACGGCCTGGCCAGGGGCGGGACGGCAACCAGCTTCCCTCAGGCCATCGGCCTGGCCGCCATGTTTGACGATGAGCTGCTGGAACGGATCGCCGACGCGATCTCCACAGAGACCAGGGCCAAATACAACGCCCTCTCAGCGGAGGGGGACAGAGACATCTATCACGGGCTGACCATGTGGTCCCCCAATGTGAACATCTTTCGCGATCCCCGTTGGGGCCGCGGCCAGGAGACCTACGGAGAAGACCCTTATCTGACGGCCAGACTGGGCAAAGCCTTTGTGCGGGGCCTGCAGGGCAAGGGCGAGACGCTGAAGACGGCTGCCTGCGCCAAGCACTTCGCGGTCCACAGCGGACCGGAGGCGCTGCGGCACAGCTTCAACGCCGTGGCTTCTCCAAAAGATATGGAAGAGACCTACCTGCCCGCTTTTCAGGCGCTGGTCCGGGAAGCCGGGGTGGAAGCGGTCATGGGCGCCTACAACCGCACCAACGGCGAACCCTGCTGCGCCAGCGACGCGCTGATGCGCAAGCTGCGCGGCGACTGGGGCTTTGAGGGGCATTTCGTCTCCGATTGCTGGGCCCTGCAGGATTTCCACGAGAACCATAAGATCACGTCCACACCGGCCGAATCGGTCACCATGGCGCTGAAAGCCGGCTGCGACCTGAACTGCGGCTGTACCTATCAGCATGTCATGGACGCCTACGAGCTGGGCATGATCTCCGAGGAGGAGATCACCCGCGCCGCGGTCCGGCTTTTCACCACCCGCTATCTGCTGGGGATCATGGGGGACGAGGGGAGCGAATATGACGCGATCCCCTATACCGCCGTGGAGTGTGAGGGGCATCTGGCCCTGGCCCATGAGGCGGCGCTGCGCTCCTGCGTACTGCTGAAAAACGACGGGCTGCTGCCCCTGGACCCGGACACATGCGGCGTCCTGGGGGTGATCGGACCCAACGCCAACAGCCGCGTCTCTCTGATCGGCAACTACCACGGCACCGCCTCCCGCTACACCACGGTGCTGGAGGGCATCCAGGACCTGACGGCGGGCCGCAGCCGTGTCCTGTACTCCGAGGGCTGCGCTTTGGACGCGGACCGTGTGGAGCATCTGGCCCAGGCGGACGACCGTCTTGCGGAAGCGGCGGCGGTGGCCAAGGCCAGCGATACCGTGATCCTGGTGCTGGGACTGGACGAGACCCTGGAAGGTGAAGAGGGCGATACCGGCAACAGCTACTTCTCCGGCGACAAGGCGGATCTGCTCCTGCCGGAGTGCCAGCGCAGACTGCTGGAGCGGGTGCTGGCGGTGGGAAAACCCACGGTCATCGTGCTGATGGCCGGCAGCGCCATCGACCTGTCCGAGGCGGAGCCTCGCGCAAATGCCATTTTGCTGTCCTGGTATCCCGGTGCCGGCGGCGGCCGCGCGGTGGCCGAGCTGCTGTTCGGAAAAGCATCACCCTCGGGCAAACTGCCTGTCACCTTCTACCGCAGCGAAGCGCTCCCGGAGATGCCGGACTTTACCGACTACACCATGAACAACCGGACCTACCGCTACTATCACGGCACGCCGCTCTATCCCTTCGGCTACGGCCTGAGCTATGGAGACTGCCTGGTCACCCAGGTGACGGCGGACGGAAAACAGGCATTTGTCACGGCCCGCAACGAAGGCACGCGGGAGACCGAAGAGGTCATCGAGCTGTATCTCCGGGATGAGGAGAGTCCTCTGGCGCCGCCGAATCCGATCCTCTGCGGCTTCCGGCGGATCCGCCTGGCGGCCGGAGAAGAGAAGCGATTCTGCGTCGGGATCGATCCGTCGGCCTTCACCGTGGTGACGGAAGCGGGCGAGCGGATCCCGGGCAGCGGAAGCTGGACACTGTACGCGGGCTTTGGAGGCCCCGATCCCCGCAGCGGAGAACTGACCGGGCACCCGGCCTGCTCCGTACCCATTTCAGGATCACAGGATCCTGTTTAAACTGAAAGACTTTGGGCCGGCGGCGGACCGCTCCGCCTGGACGAGGGATCCCGGCGCCGACCCAGATCTTAATAAAAACCGTCTATATTAAAAAAGGAGGATACCCATGAAAAAGATTCTTGCACTTGCCCTCGCGCTGGTTATGATCTTTGCGCTGGCCGCCTGCGGACAGCAGGCAGCTCCTGCCGCCACGGCCGCTCCCGCTGCGGAGCCCGCCGCCGAGCCCGCTGCCGAGCCCGCCGCTGAGGGTCAGACCGTTCTGACCATGTGGTGCATCGCCACGGAGAGCGACGCCAACCGCCCAGCCTATGAAGCGGCTATCGCCGCCTTCGAAGAGGCCCACCCCGACATCAAGATCGAGTGGGAAGCCTTTGAGAACGAGTCCTACAAGACCAAGATCAAGGCTGCGATGAATGCCGGCACCGATCTGCCCGACATCTTCTTCACCTGGTCCGGCGCCTTCCTGGGCGACTTCGTCGATGCCGGCCGCGTCTACTGCGTGAACGACGCTTACAAGCCCTTCGCCGATCAGCTGCCTGAGGTGATGCTGTCCAACTCCACCTACGGCGGCGACCACTATGCGATTCCCCTGACCTACAACATCGTCACCCTGTTTGCCAACATGGATCTGCTGGCCGAGGCCGGCTGGGATCATGTCCCTCAGACCTATGAAGACCTGACCGCCTGCTGCGACGCTCTGGTCGCCAAGGGCATCGTCCCCTTCGGCTGCGCGGGCAAGGAGACCTGGTGTGTGACCGAGTACCTGGAGCCCATCATCCAGAAGACCATCGGCTATGAAGCCCTCAACGCGATCTTCTCCGGTGAGGCCACCTGGAACGATCCCGCCATCGCCACCGCTGTCAGCACCTTCCAGGAAATGATCAACAAGGGTTACTTCGATCCCAACGGCATGGCCCTGGGCAATGACGAAGTAAAGGCCAACTTCATCGCCGGCAAGACCGCCTTCTATCAGAACGGCTCCTGGAACTGCGGCGAAGTCAATGACGGCGTTGCCAATGCCGCTGTCGGCCTCTTCCCCGTGATGGATGCTGAGAAGGCCACCTACGGTCAGGTCATCGGCGGTCCTTCCGACTCCCTGGCTGTTACCGCTTCCTCCCCCAATGCCGAGCTGGCCGCCCAGGCTGCCTTTGAAATCGGCAAGGAGATCTGCCACTACGGTTACCTGGCCGGCTCCGGCCTGCCCGCCTGGACGCCCGACTACGATACCAGCGAAGTGAAGCCTCTGGTGGCTGCGGTTGCTGATATCGTCGCCAACTCCGACGGCATGACCCTGTTCGGCGACACCGCCATGAGCGCCGAGCCCACCGGCACCTACCTCGACTACGTCTCCCTGGTTTACGGCTGCGAAGTCGACGGCCCGGGCTTTGTGGAAGGCCTGACCCAGAACATCGGATAATTTTTCCCATACGGTGCGGGACTTCGTTCCCGCACCGTGAATGAAAAGTAAGGCGGCTTTCCCCGGCTGTCCAGGGCTCCGGGAAAGTCGCCTCCCTTGCAAGAAAGCCAAATCAGCAAGCCCAACTCCCTTCCTCCGGCACCGCTGCGCCGGAGCAGTTCATTGTCCTCGAGATGACAACGAAATCCCCTATGAGAGAAGGACGCGGACCATGAAAAAACTATACAGCAATAAGCTTTATATTCTGATTTTTCTCCTTCCGGCGCTGATCCTCTTCTGCGGCGTTCTGATCGCGCCCATCGGCGCCTCCGCCTATTACAGCTTCTTTGACTGGAACGGCATCGGGGAAAAGACCTTTATCAGCTTTGCCAACTACAAGGAGCTGTTTACAAGCGACGCCATCGGCTTTATGAAAGCGCTGCGGAATTCTCTGCTGCTTGCGGCCTTGTCTGTATTCCTGCAGCTGCCCCTGGCTCTGGCCCTGGCTTTGGCTCTGGGCAAGAGGATCAAGGGCGAGCGGATGTTCCTTTCTGTCTATTTTATGCCGGTTCTGATTTCCACGGTGGTCATCGGCCAGCTCTGGCTGAAGATCTACAACCCGGATTACGGCATTTTGAATGTTTTTCTCCGCAGTGTGGGTCTGGAAAACTGGACCCGGATCTGGCTCGGCAAAAAGTCCACCGCGCTGGGCGCGGTATTCGTGCCGACGCTATGGCAATATGTGGGCTATCATATGCTGCTTCTGTACGCGGGGGTCAAAAGCGTCCCCCCCGAGCTGCGGGAGGCGGCCATGCTGGACGGCGCCAGCGACGGGCAGATCAACCGCTACATCGTTCTGCCGTACATCAAGCCCATCATCCGCATCAGCGTGATCTTCGCGGTCACCGGATCGCTGAAGTCCTTTGACCTGATTTATGTTTTGACAAATGGCGGGCCGCTGCACTCCACGGAAGTGCCGAGCACGCTTATGATAAGTATGCTGTTCCTGCGAAACCGCTACGGCATGGGCAGNNNTCTTCAGAGAGGGGGCGGAATGACGGCATGAGAAACACGAGCAAAACGAGAGAAGTTTTGATGTACATCGGTCTGTTCCTCTGGATGCTGGTCAATCTTTTCCCGGTTTACTGGATGTTCACCTTCTCCCTGAAGAACAATGAGGAGATCTTCGGCTCCAACGTGGTGGGCCTGCCCAGACACTGGCTGTGGTCCAACTACACCCAGGCATTGAACACCGGCCACATGGCCAAATACTTCCTCAACAGCACCATTGTGGCTGTGGCGACCATTCTGATCACCTTGGCCGTTGCCCTGATGGGCACCTTTGCCCTGACGCGGCTGGTCTGGAAGCGGAGAAGAACGCTCAACAAGTTCTTCATGCTGGGCCTGACCATCCCCATCCACGCCTCCATCGTGCCTGTGTACGTGACGCTGTCCAGGCTGCATATGCTCAACACCTACTGGGCGCTGATCATCCCCTATTCCGCTTTCTCCCTGTCCATGGCTATTCTGGTCTGCACAGGCTTTATGAACGAGATCCCCAGGGAGTTGGACGAATCCGCCTGTATCGACGGCTGCAGTATCTGGGGCATCTTCTTCCGGATCATCGTGCCGCTGATGAAGCCGGCCGTGGCCACGGTAGGCATCTACACCTTCCTGCAGTGCTGGAACGAGCTGATGTTTGCCAACATCTTCATCAGCAAGACGGCGCTGAAGACTCTGCCGGTGGGCGTGCAGGCCCTGTCCGGCCAGTATACAACGGATTGGGGCCCCATCGGCGCGGCGCTGGTGCTGGCCACCTTCCCGACCCTGTTCATCTACATATTCCTGAGCAAGAGGATCCAGGAGAGCTTTATCGCTGGCGCGATCAAGGGCTGAGGCCCGCCGCGCACGCGTATGAGATACCAGACCCGCGCTTCCTTCGAGGGGGCGCGGGACCGCTTGAATTAAGACGAAAGGGAGTGTTCGATTGTACTTTATCGGAATCGATGTAGGCACCTCGGCAGTGAAGCTGCTGCTGGTGGACGAGACGGGAAAGATCCGGAATTCCGCGTCGGCGGAATACCCGCTGTTCTTCCCGCAGCCCGGCTGGTCGGAGCAGAACCCCACGGACTGGTGGGACGCGGTCGGCCAGTGCTTCCGAGAGCTGCTGGACGGCTGTGACGCCTCGCTGGTCGCCGGGATCGGCGTGGGCGGGCAGATGCACGGTCTGGTGGCCCTGGACGAAAACGACGCGGTGATCCGTCCTGCGATCTTGTGGAACGACGGACGCACCCAGGAGGAGACGGACTGGCTCAACCAGGTCATAGGCAAGGAGAAGCTCTCTCAGCTGACGGCGAATATCGCCTTCGCGGGCTTCACGGCGCCGAAGCTGCTGTGGATGAAAAAGCATGAGCCGGAGAACTTCGCACGGATCTCCAAGATCATGCTGCCCAAGGATTACATCAACTACAGGCTCACCGGCGTCCACGCCTGCGATTACTCGGACGCCAGCGGCATGCTCCTGCTGGACGTAGCCAACAAGTGCTGGTCTCGGGAGATGCTTGAGATCGTCGGCGTTTCCGAAAAGCAGATGCCCAAACTCTTCGAGAGCTTTCAGGTCATCGGCACCGTCAAGCCGGAGACCGCAAAAGCGCTGGGCCTGCCGGAGGGCGTCAAGGTCGTGGCCGGCGCGGGCGACAATGCCGCGGCCGCTGTGGGCACGGGCACCGTGGGCGACGGCGCGTGCAACATCAGCCTCGGCACCTCCGGGACCATCTTTATCTCCTCGGAGAAATTCGGCGTGGACCCCAACAACGCGCTCCATGCCTTTGCCCATGCGGACGGGACTTACCACCTGATGGGCTGCATGCTTTCGGCGGCAAGCTGCAACAAGTGGTTCTGCGACGAGATCCTGAAGACCCAGGATTACGCAGGCGAGCAGGTGGAGATCACCGACGAAAAGCTGGGCCGCAACCGGGTGTTCTTCCTGCCTTATCTGATGGGCGAGCGCAGCCCCATCAACGATACGGACGCCAGGGGCACCTTCATCGGGCTGAGCATGGACTCGGCCAGGAGCGATATGATGCAGGCGGTCCTGGAGGGCGTTGCCTTTGCCATCCGGGACAGCTTTGAGGTAGCCAGGAGTCTGGGCATCCGGATCGAGCGGTCCATGCTCTGCGGCGGCGGCGCGAAGAGCCCCCTGTGGCGGAAGATCATGGCCAACGTCCTGGATCTCCCGCTGGACATCCCCCAGACGGAGGAGGGGCCCGGCTATGGCGGGGCGATGCTGGCCATGGTCGGCTGCGGCCAATATGCCAGCGTGAAGGCCTGCGCCGACGCCCTGGTCCACACCACGGAAACCGTCCTGCCGGAGCCTGCGCTGGCGGAGCGGTATGAAGCAGCCTATCGGAAATTCCAGAAGATCTACCCGGCGGTCAAGGGGCTGTTCCGGGAATTGCAAAAATAGGAGGAGACATCCATGAGCGAAATTTTCAAGAACATCCCCGTGATCCCCTACGAGGGGCCGAAGAGCAAAAATCCCCTGGCGTTCAAGTATTATGACGCGGACCGGATCGTCGCCGGCAAGAAGATGGGCGAGCATCTGCCCTTTGCCATGGCCTGGTGGCACAATCTGGGCGCCGCCGGCACCGACATGTTCGGGCGCGATACCGCGGACAAATCCTTCGGCGCGGAAAAGGGCACCATGGAACACGCCAAGGCGAAGGTCGACGCCGGCTTTGAGTTCATGCAGAAGCTGGGAATCAAGTATTTCTGCTTCCACGATGTGGACTTGGTCCCCGAAGCCGACGACATCAAGGAGACCAACCGCCGCCTGGATGAGATCAGCGATTACATCCTGGAGAAGATGAAGGGCACGGATATCAAGTGCCTGTGGGGCACGGCGAACATGTTCTCCAATCCCCGCTTCATGAACGGCGCGGGCAGCTCCAATTCCGCGGACGTGTTCTGCTTTGCCGCGGCCCAGGCGAAAAAGGCCATCGATCTCACGGTGAAGCTGGGCGGCCGGGGCTATGTGTTCTGGGGTGGCCGCGAAGGCTACGAGACCCTTCTCAACACGGACGTGAAGTTCGAGCAGGAGAACATTGCGACGCTCATGCGTCTGGCTGTTGATTACGGCCGGTCCATCGGCTTTACCGGCGACTTCTACATCGAGCCCAAGCCGAAAGAGCCCATGAAGCATCAGTATGACTTCGACGCGGCCACCGCCATCGGCTTCCTGCGCCAGTACGGCCTGGACAAGGATTTCAAGATGAACATCGAGTCCAACCACGCCACCCTGGCCGGGCACACCTTCCAGCATGATCTGCGCATCTCCGCCATCAACGGGATGCTGGGCAGCATCGACGCCAACCAGGGCGACATGCTCCTGGGTTGGGACACCGACGAGTTCCCCTTCAACGTGTACGATGCGACCATGTGCATGTATGAAGTGCTGAAGGCGGGCGGCCTGACCGGCGGCTTCAACTTTGACGCCAAGAACCGCCGTCCCAGCTACACCATGGAGGACATGTTCCATGCGTTCATCCTGGGCATGGATACCTTCGCGCTGGGCCTGCTGAAGGCGGCTGAGCTGATCGAGGACGGCCGTGTGGACCAGTTCGTGGAAGAGCGCTATGCCAGCTACAAGACCGGCATCGGCGCGAAGATCCGCTCCGGCGAGACCACGCTGGAGGAGCTGGCCGCTTACGCGGATGAGCTGGGCGCCCCCGAGCTTCCCGGCAGCGGACGCCAGGAGTATCTGGAGAGCGTCGTTAACAGCGTGATGTTCGGCTGAGCTTCTGCGGAAACCAAAATCCAATAGCAACACGAATGCCCCGGCGTCATATGACGCCGGGGCATTCATGTTTTCCTCAAAGAGCGCAGCGTGCTTTTCCGCTTCATCGCTGTCCGTGCGCAGGCTTTGACAGCCGCCCGAGTCGGCCTTGAAGCGTCCGGCAGCTGATCCGGTCGTTCAGTCTTCCAGCTCCGCCGCCGTGGGCATGGCGGGGATCGCGCCGCTGCGGCTGCAAGTCAGGGCGGCGGCCCGGTTGGCAAAGGCCAGGTGCGCCTCCAATTCCTCCGGCTCCAGCCCGGCCAGCGGACCGCCGGACCGTTTGGCCAGACGGCTGAGCAGAGCGCCCAGGAAGGTGTCGCCTGCGCCGTTGGTGTCCATTACGGAAACGCTGCAGCCGGGTACCCGGCCGCTGTGTTCTCCCAGCCGGTAATAGACGCCCTCGGCGCCCAGGGTGACCAGGATCAGCTTGGGCCCGTAGGAGGCCAGCTTTTCGCAGCCGGAATCCAGATCGCTCTGCTTCGTGAGCAGGAGCAGCTCCTCATCGGAGACCTTGAGGATATCGGCAAAGGGCAGGGGGGTCTTCATCCAGCGCACAGCAGTCTTTTCGCTGGACCACAGGCTGGCCCGGTAGTTGGGGTCATAGCTGACGCAGATGCCGTTGTCCCGGGCGTATTCCAGGGCGGCGAGACTGGCGCTGCGCGCAGGCTCCGCCGTCAGGCTCAGAGAGCCCAGATGCAGAAAGACCGGCTTTTTCTGCTCCCGCAGCACGTTGAGTACTTCGTGGGCTTCCAGGAGTGTGTCCGCGCCGGGAGAGCGGTAGAAGCTGAAGCTGCGCTCGCCCTGGTTGACGCTGACGATGGCCAACGTGGTGGGAGCGGCCTCGGTCTGATACAGGCCGGAGGTGTCCACGCCGTTGTCCCGCAGCACCTGCTTCAAATCCTTGCCGAAGCTGTCCAGCCCCACCTTGCCGATGAAGCCGGTCTGCGCGCCCAGCCGCGCGGCGGCTACGGCGACGTTGGCCGGCGCGCCGCCGGGATAGGCGGCGAAGCGGCGGATGCCGTCTGGCGGCAACTCCGTCTGAGTCAGGTCGATCAACACTTCTCCAAGGGTCAAGATATCCATAAGAACACATCCTCTTTTCTGTTAAGTTAGGGGATCGTGGAAGGTATTTCAGATCTGAATGATCCGCTCCATGCCCTCGCTGCGGGCCAGAGCCTCCAGCGCGTCCAGCTCCGCCCCGGTGGGGGAGCGAAAATGCTTGTAGGCCGGGCGCACGCCCATGGGGCGGAAGCGGATGATCTTGTAAGGCACATCTGCGGCGCCCAGGGCTTTCAGGCTGCGGCTGACCATCGTCACGGTCTGGGCCGCGTTCATTTCCTCAGGCACCACCACGGTGCGGACCTCCGCCAGCTTCCCGGACTCGGCCAGGAAACGGAGGTTTTTCAGCACCACGTCGTTGGGCTGCCCGCAGAGCCGCAGATGCTCCGCGCCGTCCCAGGCCTTCACGTCCAGCATCACGCCGTCGATGGCAGCGGTCAGCGCCGGGTCCTGCGCAAAGTCGTGGCTGCCGTTGCTGTCCAGCAGGAGGCTCAGCCCCTCCCGATGGGCAAGCGCCGCCAGCTCCAGCAGATAATCCCGGTGCTGGGTGCACTCCCCGCCGGAGACGGTCACGCCGCGGATAAAGGGCATGTTCCTGCGGATCTCCTCCATGGTCTCCTCGCCGCTGAGCCAGCGCAGACGGGGACAGCTGGACTTGGGGCAGGCTCGGATACAGGCGTCGCACATGATGCAGAGGCTCCGGTCATAGCGGACGACCGCACCCTCCCGCCGGATGGCCCCGGTGGGACAGGCGGACAGGCAGGCGCCGCAGTTGTCGCAGGGATGGATGGTCTCCGGATTGTGGCAGTACAGGCAGTTGAAGGGGCAGCCCTGGAGAAAGACCGCCGTGCGGTTGCCAGGGCCGTCCACTGCGCTGAAGGGCACGATCCGGTTGACCGGCGCGCGGATGCTCATCGCACTCTCCGGTCCAGGATCTTGCAGTTCTTGGCCGCCCCCAGACCCAGGCCGGTGGTGTTCTGACGCACGTTTTCGCCGCTGTCCAGCTTCTCCATCTCGCTGCGTTTGACCAGGTAGCCGGTGACGCGGATCACGTCGGAATCGCTGCTGTAGAAGGAGAGATAGCGGATGTCCATTTTCATGGCGCCGCGGATGATGTCCAGTATGTAATGGGGGTTGCGGTGTACCGTCAGGTCCACCGGGAAGATATCGCCGGTGCCGGAGGGGAAGTACTTGTGGAACAGGCTGATGTTCTTCAGGTGGTCGATCAGCTCGTCCGGCTCCTCGCCGATGGGGATGCGGGTGCCGGGGCTGGTACCATGGTCGGAGTCGATACCCACCTGGGCGTGCAGCAGGAAGTGGCCGTCGGTGACCTCGCAGTAGGGGTTCACATGGGCCTTGTTGAAGGCGTCGATCAGATCCATGATCTCCACGCCCAGCCGGTCGGCCTCCTCGCTGTGGCCGAAGCGGCAGTTCTTGCCCTCCTTCTCCATCAGCAGGTTCACGCACTCGGCCAGGCCTACCAGGCCGAACATGGCGGTGAAGTTCTTCCGGTCCACCAGACCCTCCTTGGCCAGGAAGCTGTTCTCGAACCAGCCGCTTTCCTCCACCAGGAACTTGATGCGCGCGTCCATATAGCGGGCCATCACGTCCATGACAAAGGGCAGCTGCTTTTCCTTGAAGTCAGCGATGTTTGCGGCGCGCTTGGCGATGCCCGACAGGAGCAGACGGCAGAGCGTGTAGGAGCCGCCGCCCTTTATGAGACCGTTGTAGCAGCTGGCGATGCAGTAGCGATCCCCCAGCTCGGCGCGAAACATGGCGTCGTTGGCAAAGCTGGGCTTGGCGCTGTGCAGGGCGCAGTCGATGCCCGCCAGCAGAAAATCATCCGGCGTGTCCTCGGCCACCCGCATGGTCAGGTTGGGCACGGCGTTCTCCAGCTCCGACTCCACCTGCATCAGCAGCAGGCCCACGCGGGAGGCCCTGGGGCCGATGTTGGCGTGGCAGAAGGAGTCCAGGATGGTGCGGTCCACCTGGATCAGAAACAGGCGCAGGGCCTTTTTGATGGTCTCGTCATCCAGCCCCTCACAGTAGGGCTCCAGCAGCTGGTCCAGATCGCCGATGAACACCGGGTAATTGGTGATGGACGGCACGTTATGGTACAGGATCATCAGGCTGTTGAACACCTCAAACAGATCCTTGGGGGGATCCAGCTGCAGGAAGCGGCTGCCTTGGCGCAGGAACTTGGGATAGTCCGGCGTGATGTAGCGGGGGCGGTACGGGGCGTCACCCTCGAACAGGTTGCAGATACAGCGCACTTCCTGTTCGCAGCGCATCAGCTCGTCCAGCTCCGCCGGCTCGTCCAGCACGGTCATGAAATTCTCCGCGTGACGGGCCAGATAAGTCACCTTCTGCTCATGGGAAGCAGTGGGGTCTTTTATCGTGTCGAGGATCTCCTGCCGGCGCAGTTCGACCTCTTCCATGGTGATCGGTCTCATAGAGGACACCTCCGTAAAACACATTTGGGTTGCCTTACTATCATAAACGAAACGGACGCTTTTTGCAACCGAAAAGAAGAAAACGGGACGAAGACCCGCAGGTTTTCGTCCCGTTCAGGAAAGCGGTTCCAGATCCAATGTGAAGCCTGAGAGCAGGGGCGAGCTGTTCTCCATCAGATCTCTCAGCCACCAGCCGTAGGCGTAGCCCTTGGCGCAGCGGAAGAAGGGAGCATAGCCGGGCATGGCCTCCAGCGCTGACCGCTGCTGGATCAGCGTCCCGCTCCAATAGGCGTCCATGGCGGCGTAGAAGAAGTCGGCGGCCTGCCCGGCCTCCGTCTTGTTCAAGGGGTTTCGCTGGGTCATGTATTCCACGTTGGCAGTGGAATAGCTGCGCAGCCCCTCCTGCTGCCATTGGGCAAAATGCGTCAGCGCGGGGTCGGTCTGCCCGGCCTGCCGGGCCCAGGCGTCCACGTCGATCCGACGGGGCGTATAGCGCAGACCGCTGTCTGTCATGTCCAGGATGCTGTAGGCGGTGGGGTAGGAGAGCAGATAGCCGGTCAACAGCTCGGTCAGTCCCTCTGCCTGGTACACCGCGGGCACATGCATGTGGCCGCTGAGATAGAGCGGCACACCGTATGCCCGCAGCAGTTCGGCAAAGCGCCGCCCGTTTTCCACATGAAAGCCGCTGCCCGGGGTCTGGCAGATCTCCGGCAGCAGATTGTAATGCCCGGCGGCGAGGACCCGCAGGCCCTCATCCTGTGCCTGGCGCAGCAGACCCTCCGCCCAGCGAAGGGTCTCCTCTGTCAGAAAAGCGTCGTCCCTGTCGCTGCCCGGGGCGCCGGGCAGGTCGATGGCGCTGACGCTGTAGCCTGCGGTGTCCATCATTAGCAGCATCAGGCCCTCCCGTTTGACGCAGTAGCTGAGAGAGGCGGCGTCCCGGCTGCAGGCTTCGTCATAGCCGAAGTCGGCGTAGAGCGCGGCGAAGTCCCGCTGGCCGATGGGGGCCAGGTCGTGGTTGCCCGGCAGCACATAGACGCTCAGGCCCTCCGCCTCGGCCGCGTGCAGCTTTTCCGCAAGGGCCCGGTGCCGGTGGGGCTTGCCGCCGTTGACCAGGTCGCCCGTCAGCAGGATCATCTCCGCCCCCTGCTCTTTGGCGTCCCACAACAGGGCGTCCGCCAGCTCCAGATTATAGGAGACGTGCCCGCCGCCGGCCTGGCCCTCGTGGTCCGGGTCCAGATGCAGGTCTGAGCCCACGGCGATCCGCAGGCCCTCTGGTGCAGGGAATGGCGTGGTGGCCGCGGCGGCGACAGGGCCGGGATCCGGGTCCGCGGCGCCCGGCTTGACCAGCAGCAGAAGGGCCAGCACACACAGCAGCCCCAGCCCCAGCATCAGGACCTGGCACTGATCCAATATGCGGTTTACGCGTTTCTTTCTCATAGAGTGCTCCTGCAGACGCGGAAAAAGATTGTTCTCAATCAATTATATACGCCCCGGACGCCCCGGTCAAGAGGGCGGCGGATAAGGAAAACGCCAAAGAGCGGCTGCCCTTTGGCGTTTTCTGTGATACAAGCCCGCGGCTTCAAAACCTGTGTGTGGTATAGGGGGCGCCTTTCAAGGGCGGTTCGACAAAGAAAGCTATACCCGCTGCCAAAGCAGCATGTTGTTCTCAAACCGCGCCGACAATCTGCCTGTGTCTTTCAGCCAGGAAAGGTAGGAGCGGACGGTGTTGCCCACCAAGACATACTGCTCAAAGTTCATTGCCAGCCCATAGTCCGTAAAGAGCCGCTGCAAAACGACCTCCGTGCACTGCGGCTCTTTGCAAATGTCGACGATCTTTTCCGCGATCTCCAGCACGGTATCGATGTTGTATTGCGCCAACGACGCGATTTCCTCTGCGGCGTTGGCGTGCGAGGGGACAAAGATTCTCGCCTGCATCGTCTTGACCGTTTCCAGCGTGTTCAGATAGGCCGCCACATCATAGATGAAGCCGATCCGATATTTCTCCAGCGTCTCCCGGCTGGACAGACAATCGGCCAAAAACACCACGTCGTCCGGCGTGCGGAAACCCACCATATCGAAGAAATGGCCCGGCAGGGGGATGATCTGAAAGCCCTCCGGCATAACATCCTGCGTCAGCTCCTGCGCGTCGCTCGGCTGCGCCATGAGAAATTTGTGCCGCAGATCTCCGCAAGGCCAGCCGCCGTACAGAAAGGAGGGCTCCAAAACAGGATAACGGGTGAAAGCGCAATCGATCCCCGGGGCGTAGATCTTGCATCCGGTCTGCTTCTGGAGATACTGGTTGCCGCCGATATGGTCCGCGTTGGAATGGGTATTGTAGATCGCTTTCAGATGCCAGCCGTTCCGCTCGAGAAGCTGTCGGACCTTACGCCCGGCGTCTTTATCGTTGCCGCTGTCGATCAGGCAGACGTCCTGCCCGCCCAGCTTTACGAGCCCGATTTTCGCGGGACTTTGGATATAGTAGCTCTGCTCGGAAACCTGGATCAATTCAAACACGGGGCAAGCCTCCATTCATGAATCGGAAAGAACCTGTTGTAGACGGAACGAAAAGCCACAGAAGGCCTGTCTGCAGCGCTGCGCATCCCGGGAAAACGGATCGTTATTCGAATTCCACGGTGGCGGGGGGCTTGGAGGTGATGTCGTAGAGCACCCGGTTGACGCCGCGCACCTCGTTGACGATGCGTACAGACACCTTGTCCAGCAGCTCATAGGGGATGCGGGACCAGTCGGCGGTCATGAAGTCGCTGGTCTGCACGCTTCGCAGAGCCACAGCATAGTCGTAGGTGCGCCCATCGCCCATGACGCCCACGGAGCGCATGTTGGTCAGGGCGGCAAAGTACTGGCTCATGGTCCCGGCAAGGCCCGCCCTGGCTACCTCGTCCCGGAAAATATAATCCGCCTCCCGGAGCATATCCAGCTTCTCCCGGGTGATCTCCCCGATGACCCGAATGCCAAGGCCCGGCCCGGGGAAGGGCTGGCGCGTGACCAGATATTCCGGCAAGCCAAGCTCCCGGCCCAGCTGGCGCACCTCATCCTTGAAGAGCATGCGCAGCGGCTCAATGATCTCCTTGAAGTCCACATAGTCCGGCAGGCCGCCTACGTTGTGATGGCTCTTGATCACAGCGGCGTCGCCCCTGCCGGATTCGATCACGTCCGGGTAGATGGTGCCCTGAGCCAGATAATCCACAGCGCCGATCTTTTTGGCCTCCTGCTCGAAGACCCGGATGAACTCCTCGCCTATGATTTTGCGCTTGTCCTCCGGCTCGGTCACCCCGGCCAGACGGCGCAGGAACCGCTCCTCCGCGTTGACGCGCACAAAGTTGATGTTCCAGCGGGAGAAGGCCGCCTCCACCTCGTCGCCCTCGTTCTTGCGCATGAGCCCGTGGTCCACGAACACGCAGCTCAGCTGCGATCCCACGGCCTCGGCCAGCAGGGCGGCGGCTACGGAAGAGTCCACGCCGCCGGACAGGGCCAGCAGCACCTTGCCGCCGCCCACCTTGGCCCGGACGGCCTGGATGGCCTCCCGCTTGTAGTCGGACATGGTCCAGTCGCCCTTTGCGCCGCAGACGCCATAGAGGAAGTTGCGCAGCATCTCCCTGCCGTATTCGGTGTGATTCACCTCCGGGTGGAACTGCACGCCGTAGAAGCCCCGTTCCTCGTCGCAGATGCCCACGGTGGGGCAGGCCTCGGAGCGGGCCACCAGCCGGAAGCCCTCCGGGACCTTGGCCATGTAGTCCCCGTGGCTCATCCAGGTGACGCTCTCCTCCGGCAGGCCCCGGAACAACCGGCAGTCGGCATCGAAGCGGGTGGGCGTCTTGCCGTACTCCCGGGCGGAATCCGCTTGGGCGGCGGTGACCTGTCCGCCTAAGTGGTGGCTCAGCAGCTGGCAGCCGTAGCAGATGCCCAGGATGGGCAGACCCAGCCGGAAGATCTCCGGGTCGGGATGGGGGGAGCCCGCCTCATAGACACTGCTGGGGCCGCCGGTGAAGATGATACCGATGGGATCAAAGCGCCGGATCTCCTCGATGGGCAGATCATAGGGCTTGACCTCGCAGTATACGCTGCACTCCCGGACCCGGCGGGCGATCAGCTGGTTGTACTGGCCGCCGAAATCCAGGATCAATACTTTCTGGTTCTCCAAGCTTCCGAACCTCTCTTAAAACATGGTGATATAGGCGTCGCGCTCAGCGCCCACGGAGACATACTTGATGGGGCAGCCCACGGCCTTCTCGATATAGCGGATATAGGCCAGCGCCGCTTCGGGCAGATCCTCCACGTTGCGGCAGGCGCTGATATCGCAGGCAAAGCCGGGCAGATACTCGTATACGGGCTTTGCCGCCTCCAGATCGTCGATGTCGGCGGGGAAGCTGTCGATCCGTTTCCCGCCCAGCTCATAGGCCGCGCAGACGGGGATCCTGTCCATGTAGCTGAGCACGTCCAGCTTGGTCAGGGCGATGTAGCTGCAGCCCTGCATCAGCGCGCCGTAGCGGGAGGCCACCACGTCGAAGCCGCCCACCCGGCGGGGGCGACCCGTGGCCGCGCCGTATTCGCCGCCGGCTTCCCGCAGGGCGTCGGCCTCGGGGCCGAACAGCTCGCAGGTGAAGGGGCCCTCGCCCACGCAGCTGGAATAGGCCTTCATGATGCCGATGCTCTCGTCCAGGTGGGCGAAGGGTATGCCTGCGCCGATGGGGGCGTAGGCGGCCAGCGTGGTGGAGGCGGAGGTGTAGGGATAGATGCCGAAGTCGATATCCCGCAGGGCGCCCAGCTGGGCCTCAAAAATGATGGACTTGCCGGCCTTGACGGCCTCGCTCAGATAGGCGGTGGTGTCGCAGATATAGGGCAGCACCGGGCGGCCGTAGCGCTCCAGCCAGTCCATGATCTCCTCCAGCAGGATGGGCGCGTGGCCGTAGCCCTTCTCCACCGTCAGGTTCTTCCACTCCAGGATCCCGGCCAGCCGGTCCCGCAGCGTATCCCAATGGAGCAGGTCGCCCATGCGGATGGTCTTCTTCATATACTTGTCGGCGTAGACCGGGGAGATGCCCCGGCGGGTGGAGCCGAACTTTTTGTCGCCCAGGCGGTCCTCCTCCAGACCGTCCAGCAGCTTGTGATAAGGCAGGCAGATGGTGGCCCGGTCGCTGATGATCAGGTGGCCGGGGGCGATCTCGATGCCCGCCTGGCGCAGGCGCTGCACCTCGCCGTGCAGGTGTTCCAGGTCGATGACGATGCCGGGGCCCAGCACGTTGGCGGTGTCCTCCCGCAGGATGCCGGAGGGCATCAGGTTCATTACGAATTTGCCCTTGTCGTTGACCACGGTGTGGCCGGCGTTGTTGCCGCCCTGGTAGCGGACGACGATGTCATAGCGCTCGCTGAGCAGGTCCACCATGCGGCCTTTGCCCTCGTCGCCCCAGTTGGTTCCCACAATGGATGTAAGCATGATCTGTTCTCTCCTTCAGCGGTAGGTGTTGATGGGCCGGCGCTTGTGTTCGCTGCGGCTGTGGTAGCGGTCGATGACCGCCTTGTCCTTATCGTTCACGGTCCCGTAGAGCAGGAAATCGTCGATGGCCTTATAGGTCACGCCCATCTCGTCCTCGTCGGTCTGCCCGTCGAACAGGCCCGCGGAGGGGGCCTTGTCGATGATGCAGCGGGGGGCCTTCAGGTATTCCAGAAATTCAAAGACCTCGGTGGCCGTCAGATCGGAGATGGGGTTGAAATCGTGAGCGCCGTCGCCCCATTTGGTGAAGTAGCCCATATAGGCCTCGCTCCGGTTGCCGGTGCCCGCCACCAGGCGGTTCTCCGCCGCGGCGATAGCGTAAAGGGTGGTCATGCGCAGCCGCGGGGCGATGTTGGTGACGGCCATGTCATTGAGCGTGGTCACCTTTTCCAGCTCTGCCATCTCCGCCGCGCGCACGGCGGTCAGATCCACGGTGCGGCTCTCAATGCCGAACTGCTCGGCCAAGGCCCGGCCGTCGTCCGCGTCCTGCCCGTAATTGCGCTTGGAGGCGCAGGGCATGATGACGCCCAGGGTATTGTCACAGGCGGCTTTGCACAGGATGCCCACCAGGGCGCTGTCCTTGCCGCCGGAGTTGCCAAAGACGATGCCGGACACGCCGCTGCTCTTGACCAGGTCCCGGATATAGGCGACCCGGCCTTCGTATTCTTCCTTGTAGTCTCTCATGCGCTTACTCCTTTTCTATACCGGTTTCTAAACTTGCGGAGATCAAACCCGTAAACAGGGGATGGGGCCGGTTGGGCCGGCTCTTGAACTCGGGATGGAACTGGACGCCAATGAAGTAACGGTGCTCCGGCAGCTCCACGGCTTCCACGATGTATCCGTCCGGGGAGGTGCCGCACAGGGACAGTCCGCCCGCGGACAGGCGCTCACGGTAATCGTTGTTGAATTCGTAGCGGTGCCGGTGCCGCTCGGAGATCAGGTCCTCGCCGTAGCAGCGGCGCATGCGGCTTCCCGGGGCGATGGCGCAGGGATAGGCCCCCAGACGCAGGGTGCCGCCCTTGCTGACGCTGTCGCTCTGATCCGGCAGGAAGTCGATCACCTTGTGGGGCGACTGCGGGTCCAGCTCGCCGGAGCTGGCATCCTGCAGACCGCAGACATGGCGGGCGAATTCGATGACAGCCACCTGCATGCCCAGGCAAATGCCCAGATAGGGAATGTTCCGCTCCCGGGCATAGCGGGCAGTGACGATCATCCCTTCCACGCCCCGGCCGCCGAAGCCGCCGGGGACGATGATCCCGTCGCAGCCGGACAGCTCGGCGGCGACGCTTTCCTCCGTCACGGTTTCACTGTCGATCCAACGGATACTGACCGCGGCGCCGCAGGCATAGCCTGCGTGACGCAGCGCCTCCGCCACGGACAGATACGCGTCGTGCAGCTGCACATATTTTCCCACCAGACCGATGGTGACATGCCGGTCCAGACTTTTGATCCGCCCCACCATGACGCGCCACTCGCTCAGCTCCGGCGCCCGGGTCCAGAGGCCCAGCTCCCGGCAGACGATCAGGGAAAAGTCGTGCTCCTCCAGCATCAGCGGCGCCTCGTACAGCACCGGCAGGGTCAGGTTTTCAATGACGCAGTCGGGCTTTACGTTGCAGAACATGGCGATCTTGTCGAAGATCGACTGCTCCAGCGGCTCGTCGCAGCGCAGCACGATGATGTCCGGGGAGATGCCCATGCCCTGCAGCTCCTTGACAGAGTGCTGGGTGGGCTTGGTCTTGTGCTCGTCGCTGCCCCGCAGGAAGGGCACCAGGGTCACATGGATGAACAGGGTGTTGTCCTTGCCCTGCTCCAGGCTGACCTGCCGGGCGGCCTCCAGAAAGGGCTGGCTCTCAATGTCGCCGGTGGTGCCGCCGATCTCGGTGATGACCACGTCGGCCCCGGTCTTGCGGCCCACGCTGTAGATGAAGTCCTTGATCTCCTGGGTGATGTGGGGGATGACCTGCACGGTCTGCCCCAGGTACTCGCCCCGCCGCTCCTTGTTGAGCACGTTCCAGTAGACCTTGCCGGTGGTCAGGTTGGAATACTTGTTCAGATCCTCGTCGATGAAGCGCTCATAGTGGCCCAGATCCAGATCCGCCTCGGCCCCGTCCTCGGTCACATAGACCTCGCCGTGCTGGTAGGGGCTCATGGTCCCGGGGTCCACGTTGATGTAGGGGTCCAGCTTTTGGGCGGCGACCTTCAGCCCCCGGCACTTGAGGAGACGGCCCAGAGAGGCCGCCGTGATCCCCTTGCCCAGACCGGACACCACACCGCCGGTCACGAAAATGTACTTTGTCATAGGTCTTTCCTTTCTGCAAGCTGCAAATCCACACACGAAAAAAACGTTCTCCGATGCCTCAAGGGGGCACTCGGCCCCTTACACCAGCGAACGTCTCGCAAAAAGAAAAAACCATCATGAAATTACTGAAAAATCATACAACAACCGCCCGTATTTGTCAATACGGGCGGTCAAAAAACTTTCGCATGGATGTCCTTAGAAATTGGAATTACCAACCCCGGTCCTCCAGCCACTCGAAGGAATAGCCCCCCGAATCGTAGCCGAATTGCTTTACCAGCAGATCGTAACGGGGATGACGGATGGGGTTGCCCGCGTCGTCGATGCCGATCCAGCGCCACATGTGGTGGGGGTCGTAGGCCTCCGTTTCGATCACGCAGTTGGGGTGCAGGCGCTGATATTCCTCCACCTGCTCGGTGGGGACGGGGGTCATCATGCCGATCCACAGCCGCTCCAGGTCCAGGCCGTAGATGGGCGTGATATCCGTCAACTCAAAGAGGTGGCCCAGGTTCAGATGCCGCAGCTCCTTGAGGCCGGCCAGCGGGGAGATATCCTTCACCTTGGTGGTCTGGATCTCCAGAAATTCCAGATGCGGGCAGGAGGCCAGGGGCGTGCAGTCCTCCCAACAGCCCATGGCCAGAATGGCCACCTCCAGATCCGGCATATAGGAGACAAAGGAAATGTCGTCCATCAAGGGCTGATGGCCCACGTCGATATATTTCAGCTTGGTAAAATATTTCAGATTTTCGTAAGTGCCCGGACGCAGGTTGCCGCCCACGCCGGGGTTGGAGGCCAGGATCTTGATGGCGTCCGTCCGTTCGCTGTAGATGTCGCCGAACCAGACCCGCCAGACCACGTTTACCTCCGGGTACTGATCCCGGATGGCGGCCATGGTCTCGTTGTCGATGCCGCAGGAGTCCATATCCAGCATCTTCAAGCGCTGCATGCAGGGAAGCACCCGCCAGACCGCCTCGCCCTTATCGCGCAGTTTGACGTGGGAGAAGTCCATGGTCTCGTCCAGGGTGGTGAATTCCCGGCCATAGAGGGAAAAACCATAGGAAAACTCCACATCCGGCCGCAGACTCTGCAGGGTGGCGATTTCTTTCCATGTCAGCAGGGGACTGCTCTCCTCGTTGCCCAGATCCACGGCGCGCAGGGCTTTCAGATAGGGAAGTACTTCCTCCAGGGCTTCGACGTCCCATCGGCCATGCCCGATAAAGGAGAGCTTTTTGATCCCGGAATCCACGGTGCCCTTCAGCAGCGGTAGCGTGAAGCGGTAATCCACGTCCGGCCGGACCTCCGTAACTTTTGCCAACAGCTCCGGGGAGACGGTTTCCTTCCCGCTGAGCGTGACGCTGCGCAGCGCGGGCAGATACCGCAGCAGCGGCGCCGCCTCCTCCTTCTGCCTGGCGGACAGGGAGCTCAGGTCCAGCTTCTCCGCGCGGTTGTCCACCTGGGTGCCGTCGGGGAAGTCGACCGTGTAGCGCATGTCCACATCCGGGTGGGCCTGCGCCCAGGCCAAAAGCTCCTCATAACAGGCGCTTCCGCTGAAATCCGCGGATTTCAGCCCGGTCAGCGCGCCCAGCTGATCCAGATCCTCCGGCGTGACGACCATGACCAGCTCCTCTGCCGTCAGCGGGATCTTCCCGCCAGACAGCTCCAGCGTCCTGGCCGCGCAGCCGCTGAGCAGCAGAAGGCTCAGCAGGAGAAACAAGATCACCATGTTGCGAAAACGCATACTATCATCTCCAAAGACAAGGGAAGCCCCCGCCGGTCGGCAGGGGCTTTGTCCACCTGTTTACCAGGGGTACCAGCCGCCCTTAAAATACTTGGGGTCGTTTTCAATGTAGTTATAATGGGTCTGCATCTCATCGTATTCAAAAGTCTCCCGCAGCTGTATATAGCGGGGAGCAAGAACAGGACCCATGATATCCCAGCCAATCCGGCGCCAGCCCTCCTCGGTGGGATCCACCGTGGTGGTGTTGATCTCGCATTGGGGATGCCGGCGGTGATACTCTTCCACCTGCTCGGCGGGGATCGGGGAAATGCAGCCCACCCAGAGCCGCTCCAGATCCAGATCATAGATGGGGCTCATATCCCGCAGTGCCAGGCAATAGCAGATGTTCAGATGCTTCAGATTCTTCAGCTGGCCGATGGGCCGCAGGTCGCTGCAGGCGCCGGTCTGCATCTCCAGATATTCCAGCTTGGGGCAGTTGAGCAGGGGATAGGCGTCCGTCCACTGGTTCATGGCCAGAACAGCCACCTCCAGATCCGGCATGTACGCCACGTAGGAGATGTCGTCCAGATCCAGGTTGTGCCCCAGGTCCAGATACTTCACCTTGGTGCAGTATTTCAGAGACTGGGTGTTCTCCTTGGTCAGCATGCCGCCCCGGTCCGGGTTGGAGGCCAGGATGCGCTCGGTGTCGGTGCGGGCGGTATAGCGGTTTCCGAACCAGATGCGCCAGACCACCGTGGCGTTGGGCAGAGAATCCCGGATTTCCGCCATGTGCTCATCGTCCACCCCGCAGAAATCCATGTCCAGATAATTGAGCCTGGGCATGCAGGCGGTGATCTGCTTGACCAGCGCGCCCTGGTCGGCAATGTCGATGTGGTTGATATCCATGGTCTCGTCCTGGAGGGTGAATTCCTCACCGTACAGGGTAAAGGCGTAGTTCACCTTCGCCTGGGGCGCGGCCTTCTCCAGCGCGGCGATATCCGCCCAGGGGATCCGGCTGTTCTCTCCGTCGCCGCTGCCCAGCTCGATCCTCTTCAGCTGTTTCATGGAGCCTACCCAAGGCAGCAGGCCGGAGACCGAGTCCGCCTCGCTCAGATCCAGATCGGTCTCATCCAGGGAATAGGTCTGTCCGTTCAGCCGGAGCCGGAACAGGAACTGCAATTCGGGATACGCGCTCTGCAGGGCCTGCAGCGTATCCGTATCCAGTTTGGTCTTCTGGCTGTCTCCCAGATCCACCGTCTGCAGCGCGGGCAGATACGCGAACAGGGAAGAAGCGGCCTGGATATAACGTACGTCCATACCCGACAGGTCCAGCCGCTCCGCGTCGTTTGCGACCTGGGCGCCGTCCGGCAGGGTCACAGTGTAGCGGACCTTTATGTCCGGGTTGCGGGAAGCCCAGTCCAGGATCTCCTCATAGCAGGTGCTGCCTGTGAAATCCACCGATTCCAGTGCCTCGTAGGAGGCCAGCTTGTAAAACTCGTTGGGCTCCAGCACGATGGCCAGATCCGTGGTCTCGGTATCCTTCGGCATGCGTTCTTCCCGCGAGGCGCCGCAGCCGCAGAGCAGCGCGGCCGCCAGCAGGGCCGCCAGGACGATATGGAGTTGTTTTCTGCGATCTCGCATAAGAAAGTCCCTTGCCTTAATATGTACTCTCGTATAGGATCTCGCCGGGAGGATCGTCCAGGTTGTCGGGGATGATGGTGTTGGGGATCTCAAAATCCTCGTCCAGGAAGGACGTGTCGATCACGTAAGTCTTAACAGGCGCCACATCGGGATCGTGGGGGTTATACTTGGGATCGTTCCAGGAGAAAGCGTAGGCGCCGTCCTGCAGATTATATTGGAAGGCCTTGAAGACCACCTTCCACCAGCCCAGGGGGCGCTGCGCGGGGAAAAAGCCGGTGTTGGAATAATACTCCCAGTCCTTGGCCAGATACTGCTGATAGCACTTCCAGTATTCCATCACATAGCCTTCGTTTTTCTGGTTGCCGTTTTCGTCCTTTTCGAGACCGGTGGGGACGGTGGTGTTCACCTCACACTTGGGATGCAGCTTTTTCATCTGCTTGACCTGCTCCGCGGGAACCGGATCTCCCACGCCCAGCCACAGGCGGCGCAGCTCCACGTCGTAAAGAGGCGTGATATCCTTGACGCCGGGGTTGGTGCCCACGTTCAGGTGCCGCAGTTCTTTGCACTCGGCCAGGGGGCTCAGATCACTGAGCTTGCAGTTGCCGGCCTCCAGCCATTTCAAATGGGAGCAGCTGGCAAAGGGGCTCAGGTCGCTGATGCCGGTCATGGAAATGACTACGATCTCCAGGTCGGGCATGTTGCGGACAAAGCCAAAGTCGTAGATATCGGAGTTGTGCCCGAGGTCCAGATAGCGGACCTTGGTGCAATATTTCAGCTGATCCCCCACATCATCGTAGAGGATGCCGCCCTTGGAGGGCTTGGAGGCCAGGATGCAGGTCACGTTGGTGCGCACGGAATAATCCGTGCCAAACCAGATGCGCCATACCACGTCCACATCGGGGTTCTCGTCCCGGATGACGGCCATGTTCTCGTTGGACACGCCGCAGCTGTCCATATCCAGGACCTTGCAGTTGCTCATGTAGGGCATGATCGAGCGCACGGCGGCGCCTTGATCGTCCATGGAGATATGGTTGAGGTCCAGCATCTCATCGGACAGGTTCACGTCCTTGCCCCAGAGAGAAAAGGAATAGTCCACCACGGCGTTGGGACAGGCGGCCTCCAGCAGGCCGATATCCTCCATCGTCAGGTCGTTGTCGGCGGAGGAACCCAGCTGAATGGTTTTCACATTGGGGAGCAGGGCCAGGGTCGCGGAAGCGGAGGCCGCGTCATCGTGGCTCAGACTGCGCAGATCCAGCGTCTCCACGGCGGGGTCCACCTCTTCGCCCAGAAGGGTCAGAGCGCCGTTGACGGCGGCGTCGGGAAAGATCTCCCGCAGAGCGGCGATCTGTGCGCCGGACAGGGCTGCCAGATTGCTGCCGCTGCCAAGCTCGATCTCCTTCAGACCCGGCACATAGCGCAGCAGGGCCAGGGTCTCCTCTGCCTGCTCGGCGGTCAGCCCGGAAAGATCGACGCTGCTGGCGTCATTGTCCAGCGTCACGCCGTTGGGCAGCGTCACGTCGTAGCGGACAGCCACCTCGGGGTGCTCGCCCGCCCAGGCGAGGATCTCCTCCAGATTGGCGCTGCCCCGCAGATCCGCGCTCTTGAGCGCGGTGAGGCGGTCCAGCAGAGAGACCTCTCCCTCCTGCAGGACCAGGGTCAGCTCCTCGGTATCCTCCGGAATGCTGCCTGCGGCAAAATCCACCGTCGGCGTGCCAAGACTGAGGGGCTTGGCCGCAGCGTCGGTGCCGGCGACGACAGGATTGCCCGGAACCGCCTCCTGCTGCTGCATGCGCGCGGCCGGGGAAGCGGCGCACAGAAACAGGAACACCACATATGCCAAACTGATGATGATCGTGACGATTCGTTTGAATGTTTTCATCTCTCAACCTCCAAAACGATAACATTATAAATTATAGCATCGGCCCAGTGGTTTTGCAAGACGCAGAATGCGGCGGCCGCGGGGAAACTGCCGGTTGACAGCCGTCGGCCTATAGGGTATAATCGGCCTGTCCTATTGTTTTGGTAGGAATTCATTTTGCCTTGGAGGGAGCGGCCATGCTCACTGCGCGCCGATGTCGGCCTTTTCGCATAGGATGAAGAACGAAAGCGAAAAGGAGATACTTGCATGTTTAAAGATCTGAGAGAGACCATCGACGCCTACAAGGCCCGCGACCCGGCTGCCCGCACGACCATGGAGGTCCTGCTGCTGTACCCCGGCATCAAAGCGGTGTGCAGTCACCGGAAAGCCCACTGGCTGTATGAGCACAATTTGAAGTTTCTGGCCCGCCTGATCTCCCAGGCCAGCCGCCGCCGCACCGGGATCGAGATCCACCCCGGTGCCAGGATCGGCAAACGTCTGGTCATCGACCACGGCATGGGGATCGTCATCGGCGAGACCGCCGAGATCGGGGACGACTGCCTGATCTATCACGGCGTGACCCTGGGCGGCACCGGCAAGGACGTGGGCAAGCGCCACCCGACCATCGGCAACAATGTGCTGGTCAGCACCGGCGCCAAGGTGCTGGGTCCCATCACCGTGGGGGACAACAGCCGCGTGGCGGCCAACGCCGTGGTCCTCAACCCCATCCCGGAAAACTGCACCGCCGTTGGCATCCCGGCCAAGATCGTGCAGGTGGACGGCCACAAGGTGGACTATGTGGCGGAAGTGGACCAGGTCAACGTGGTGGACCCGGTGGGCGCGGAGCTTGCCGCCCTGCGGGAGGATATCGCCAAGCTCAAGCAGCGGGAAAGCGAACTGGAAGCCGAAGGCACGGATAACTATATCATTTGATTCTGCTCAATCTCAGAGGCGCCGGATACAGCGCCTCTGCTTTTTTGGGAAAAAATGAAAATTGGGATTTCCTTTTGCGCATATATCTGGTATTATGAAAAGCGATATCGAGGGAAAGGACACTCCATATGGATATGAGAAAGCTGTTGTGCTTCGGCTCTCTGAATATCGATTACACCTATACCGTGCCGCATTTCGTCACGCCCGGCGAGACCCTGCCGGCGGAGGGGATGCAGGTCTTTTCCGGCGGCAAGGGCCTGAACCAGTCGGTGGCCCTGGCCCGGGCCGGTCTGGATGTGAGCCTGGCCGGCGCCATCGGGGAGGACGGGCGCTTCCTGCTGGAGCAGCTGCGCGCTGCGGGGGTGGACACCAGGCATGTGTCGGTGCTTTCCCAAGTCCGCACCGGGCACGCCATCATCCAGAACGATCCGTCGGGAGACAACTGCATATTGGTCTACGGCGGCGCCAACCACTGCACCACAAGGGAGCAGGCGGACAGGGCCCTGGCGGACTTCAGCCCCGGCGATATGCTGGTCGTGCAAAACGAGATCAACGATCTGGATTATATCCTCCGTGCCGCTGACGCGGCCGGCCTTGCCATCGCCATGACCCCGGCTCCCATGACCGACGCGGTTCGGCGGCTGCCGCTTGACTGCGTGGACTATCTGTTCCTCAACGAGATCGAAGGCGGCCAGCTGCTGAACGGGGAGATCGACCCGGAGGAGGAGCCCATCCGGGCGGCACGGGAACTGCGGCGGCGCTATGGGCCCGGTGCGGTGATCCTGACCCTGGGCGAGCAGGGCGCGGTCTATGCGGACGGCCGGGAGGAATGCCGCCAGGCTGCCATCCCGGCGCAGGCGGTGGACACCACCGGCGCGGGGGACACCTTTATGGGCTACTTTCTGGCGGGCTGTTTTGAAGAAATGTCCGTGCGGGAGGCCATGGTCTACGCCTCCCAGGCGGCGGCCATCGCCATTACCCGGCACGGGGCCTCCCCGGCCATCCCCACGCGGGATGAGGTCCGGGCGGCCATGGCCCAATAAGAACACAAAAAAGGAACCAGCCTTGCCGACTGCCGGCAAGGCTGGTTTGCTTTTACTGGCGGCAGGTGAACAGAATGACCTGCCGCTCTTTGGCGATCTCTTTCAGCAGCTCCATGGCCTGCTTGAAGCGGGTCTCATCCAGGTTGACCAGGGCGTCGTCGATGATCAGCGGGCAGGGCTCCCCGTCCGGGAGGGCCAGCTCGCACACGGCCAGGCGCACGGCAAGATACATCAGATCCAGGGTCCCGGTGCTGAGATACTCGGCGTTGCGGGCAACCGCGTCGTCCTTGGTGCGGGTGCGGGCGGTGAAGTCCCGGTTGATGAGCACGTCCTCGTAGCGCCCGCCGGTGACCATGGACATGTACTGGGCGGCCACCCGGCCCAGCTCGGGGGAGAAGCGGCTCTGGATCTCCGCGTCCGCGTCCCGCAGGGTGTCCACCGCTACGGAGATGGCGTCATACTCGGCCTGGATCTGCTCGTGCTGCTCGCGCATGCAACTGAGACTGCTGGAGAGGACAAGCGGATCGCCCATGGCGGACAGGCGGCCGTTGAGGGTGGCGATCTGGGCGGAGAGCCGCTCAACGTCCGCCCGGGCGGCGGCGAGCTTCCGGCTCAGCCGGGCAGCCTCGGAATTGCCGCCGGTGAAATCCAGATCGGCGATGGCGCTCTCCTCCAGCTTGCTTTGCTGGGCGTGGAGCGTGTCATAACGGCGGCGGCTGTCCAACTCCGCCTGCTCGGCGGCGGCTATGGCCTCGTCGCGCTGCCGGTAGTC
Organism: Oscillospiraceae bacterium; assembly: GCA_902778275.1. Classification (GTDB taxonomy): domain Bacteria; phylum Bacillota; class Clostridia; order Oscillospirales; family Oscillospiraceae; genus Limivicinus. The sequence goes on along the minus strand of CACYXE010000006.1, from coordinate 64,201 downwards.
CTCCAGCACGGCCAGAACGCCCTGGGTGTCGGCGGCGCCGTAACGTTTCAGGATCTGCCGCTGCCGCTCCTGGGCGCTATTGGCAGCCTGCCTCGTTTTGGAATAGCGCAGCATCAATACGATGGCCGCCACACACAGCGCGCCCGCCGCAATAATCAGCGGCAGCAGCTGGGTGCGGGTATAGACTACCGCGGCGACCAGCGCCAGCAGGAAGCAGATCAGAGCGGGCAGCAGCAGGCGGCTGGTCTTCCGCTCCCCGGCCAGGACCTCATATTCCTCCAGATCTTCCCGGACCTGGTCTTCGATCTCCTGGCGGCTGCGGTCCCCGAAGCGGGTCTGGCGCAGCTCCTGCCGGCGCAGGGACAGCTGCTCCATGGCATTGTCGTGGGCGTCGCTCTCCTGGCGGAGGGCGGCACGCCCGGCATTGAGCCGGTCCAGCGCGTCCTTGCGCTGCTGCCTGCGGCATTCGGTCACCTGGGCTTCCAGCCGGGCACAGTTTTCCTGAACCTGTTCCAGCTGGGCCTCCAGCTTCTGCACATCTTCCACGGAGGTGCCCATGTCATCCAGACGGCTCTGGGTCTCATACATCCTGCTCTCAAGCTCCGGCAGCATGCCCCGCCGGTTATAGCGGCGCTTGCGCTGCCAGGCGCGCAGCCGCTCGTCCGCCTCGCTGAAGGAGGTCTGCTCCTCGCCGGTGGAGACGATGGCGCTGATGCGCTTCTCCAGCTCCGGGCTGCTGGTGACGGCTACGGTGCCCTGCTCGATGAAGGCGCTGCGGCGGAACACGTCCTTGGACACGCCGGTCAGCAGCTCCCCGGCGTTGGAGCCGTTCATGCCCTCCACCGGCACGTTGGTCCCGCTGTAGGTGGCGCTGAACTCCCGCATGGGGGCGTTCTTGGCCTTGCTGCTGCGGGTGATGGTGATGTCGCAGCGGTCGGCGGTCAGCTCCATGGTCCCCTCCATGGGCGCCCCGGACCAGGGGGCGTAGCGCAGCTTGTCCGGCAGATGCCCGGCCCGGCTGCGCTCGGAGGTGTCGATGCCGTAGAGCATGGTGCGGATGAAAGCGCACCAGGTGGATTTGCCGCTCTCGTTGGGCGCGTAGATCACGTTCAGCCCCTCGTGGAAGCTGAGACTTTCATTTTCCAGTTTGCCGAAAGAGGCAGTCAGCTTACGGATCTTCATGCCGTACGACCTCCTCTGCGTTGTCCATGGCGGCCAGGCCCCAGCGGGCGGCCTGCTCGATGCGGATCTTATCGCTCTCCTCCGCGGCGGCGTCAAAGCGGGCCTTGAGCCGGGCGAGGAACAGGCCCCGCAGGGTGTCCTCACCGGCGCTGTCCCAGACGCTGCGGCGCAGGCGGGTCTCATCCCGCAGCTGCAGCTCGAAGAACATCTCGGCCAGATTCCCGTACAGCCGCCGCAGATCCGGCGTGTCCTCGGTCTCCCCGGTGAGGATGATCCGGTACACGTCCCGCACGGTATCGTCCGGCAGCTGGGTGTGGATGGCCAGCAGCGGATCCGCGCCGGTCACGTCCACCTTCATGATCTCGTAGCGGTGAGTAGAGATCACCCTGGTGCGCAGCGCGCACGCCGCGCCGCTGAGCTCCACGATGCTCACGGTCTTCTCCCCGGTCTCGTCGAAGCCGCGCCCTTCGGGGCAGCCGGGCCAGGAATACCAGACGCTGCCCGCTTTCTGCAGGCCGCTGGCCTTGTGGATGTGCCCCAGGGCCACATAGTCCATGCCGCTCTGGGCCAGGTCCTCCTCACTGATGGGGTTATAGACGGAATTCCGCACGCCCACCTCGCCATGCATGCAGAGGATGTTCAGCACACCCTCCCTGCGCTCGGCGTGGAAGCCGTGAAGCAGGGGGCCGCTGTGGTCCTCCGTGAAGGCCGCGCCGTAGACCCGCACGCCCAGCCGGGGCAGGGCCACATAGTGGACGGCGCTTTCGGTGAAGATGTGTACGTTCTCCGGCAGCTTCAGCCGGGCGTAGGGGGATTTGGCGGAATAATAGTCATGATTGCCCGGGGCGATGAATACCGGCGCATCAATGTTCTGGAGGCTGCGCACCAGCTCGTCGCCGGTCTCGTAATAGGTGTTGGCGCTGTCCAGCAGATCACCGCTGAGCAGGACCAGATCCACCTGCTCCTCCGCGGCCAGGTCCGCCAGCGCGGCCAGCAGCGTCCGCTGCTCCTGCCGCCGGATGGCGGCCTTGCCCGCCGGGAGGCCCTCAAAGGGGGAGTCCAGGTGCAGATCCGCCGCGTGCAGGATCCTGATGGTGTTCATGTGAGCCGCACCCCCTCTGCCCGCAGGCACTTGCCGGTCTCCGGGTCGATCTCAAACAGGCAGCCCTCCAGCTTGGCCGGGCCCTTGGCCGACTCGTAGCGCCGGGGCGGGTCGCCCATAAACTTGCCGATGCTCTGTTCCGGGTCGATGCCCAGCACGGACTGGACCGCGCCGGTCATGCCCAGGTCGGTGATATAGCCGGTGCCGTTGGGCAGTACGCAGGCGTCCGAGGTCTGCACATGGGTGTGGGTCCCCCACACGGCGCTGACCCGGCCGTCCAGCATGAAGCCCATGGCCCGCTTTTCGCTGGTGCCCTCCGCGTGGAAGTCCACCAGGATGATCTTCTCCTTGATCTCCTCCATGTAGCCGTCGGCGATGACGAAGGGATTGTCGGTGTTGTTGTCCAGGGTGAAGCGGCCGATCAGGTTCAGCACGCACACGTCGCCGAAGGAGGTGCTGTAGGCCGCGATGCCCCTGCCCGGGCACTGGGGGCCGAAGTTGGCCGGACGCAGGATCTTGCGCCGCTCGTCCAGGTAGGGGCGAAGCTCCGTGCGGGTCCAGGTATGGTTGCCCAGGGTGATCACGTCAGCACCGGCGCGGAAGATGGCGTCCGCCTGCCGGGGGGTGATGCCCACCACGTTGGCGTTCTCGCCGTTGACCACCACGAAGTCGATGTTGTTCTCCCTGCGGTAGCTGCGCAGGGTTTTATCCAGAAAGCTGAGGCCGGGCTCGCCGCAAATATCGCCCACGGCCAGGATCTTTACGCTCATGAACTGCCTCCTGTTTGGGAAAAGCGTTTTGACTAACCTTTATTCTACCACATTTTGCATGCGTGTAGCAATGCAATTCCCGCAAAAACTGGACATAATAGAAACACATGACTGCGGAGGGGATTTCCTCCGGGTCAAATCTGGGAGGTAATCGAATGGATAAGAAAAATCTCTACATGGGGATGGGTATGGGAATCGCTGCCTGCGGACTGGGCGCCGCACTGTTTCGTCCGCGCAGGAACAAGAAGGTCAAGAGCACCGTGGGCAAGGCCCTGCGGACCATGAGCGAGGTGGCGGAATCCGTCTCCAACGCCATGAATTGGTGAATCGCGGAAAAAGCGGAAAAGTTTAAAAAAGCACTTGCATTTCTCTCCAAGCTGTGCTAATATATCAAGGCTTTCAAGTGAAAACTTGATATGCGCGATTAGCTCAGCTGGATAGAGCGTCTGGCTACGGACCAGAAGGTCAGGGGTTCGAATCCCTTATCGCGTGCCAAAAAGCGGGATACCCGAAAGGGTATCCCGCTTTTTGGCACATTTCGCTGCAAGGAAGGGATTCGAATCATGTCTGCACATGCCGGGGGCATGTGCATGAGCCAGTGCGGACACCGGCGAATACATTTATTTCTTTTCGCGCCTCACGCAAGCGAAAAGAAATGCAAGAGAATCCCTTGTCGCGTGCCAAAAACCGACGTGTTTCGACACGTCGGTTTTTGCATGCGCCGTGCGGCGCGAGTATCCGCTTCGCTCAATTGCGGCGAAAGGGGAATCCCATCCCCTCTCGCGCTCACCCCATGCGGGACGGAGGCTAACTGCGAGGCATCTTTAGTGTAAAGCTTATACAAAAGGGCGTTTTCAGCGGCAAGTATTCGAGAAAATCGGAAAGAAGGAGACCCATTATATTTGCAAAAACGGTATAAGCTGTTATAATTGAAAAAAGAGACAATCCTGCCATTTGATTCGGGAATAAAACGATTGAAACGGAGAAAACGATATGCAGAAAAAGGAAAGGATCGTTGTAAAGGTCGGGACATCCACCCTGACCCATGAAAACGGGAACAGCAAGCTCAGAGCATATGAGGACCTGGCGCTTGCGCTGTCCGACATGCAGAACAACGGCAACGAGGTGATTCTCGTCTCCTCCGGAGCCATCGCTGTCGGAAGCCAGAAAATGCACCTTGCGGAGAAGCCGAAAGAGCTGCGGATGAAGCAGGCCGCGGCCGCAGTCGGACAGTGTGAAAACATGTTCCTGTACGATAAGTTCTTCGGCTACTACAACAAGACTGTTGCCCAAATCCTTCTGAACGCTGACGACATTGAGGATGAGGAGAAGAAGGAAAACCTTGCGAACACCTTCGGCGCGCTGTTGGAACAGGGAATCATCCCCATCGTGAACGAGAACGACTCCGTCAGCTACAAGGAGATCGAATCCGAGGAAAAGCTGTTCGGTGACAACGACATGCTGTCCGCTGTGGTGGCGGTGTTATGCCGCGCCGACAAGCTGATCATCCTGTCGGATATCGACGGACTGTATGACAAGGATCCGAGACTGTACAAGACAGCGAATCTCATCAAGAGGATCGAGCAGATCAACGAGGCCACCTATTCCCTTGCCGGCGGCGCCGGATCCAGACGCGGGACAGGTGGGATGCGGACCAAGCTGCAGGCTGCGGATCTTGCGGCTGCTCAGGGGATCGACGTCGTCATCACAAACGGGAAGAATCCCCGGGTCCTTTTTGATATAATGGCGGGGCAGGAGATCGGAACGCTGTTTGTCGGGAAAAAGGCGCAGTTCTGACCCGGTACGGCGGACGCTTTGCGGCGTTGCGCCATCCTGTCGTCACAATAGAGCTACAGATGATTATAAGGGGGAGAAAACCATGAAGACAACACACAGTATTCTGGTCGAGACGAAAAGCGCCCTGCCGGCGCTGACCGCTTCAAGGGAACGGAAAAACCTGGCTCTTCAGGCCATCGCGGATCGGCTGCTGGCGGAGCAGGACGCGATCCTGGAGGCGAATCGCGCGGATGTGGAAGCCGCCGGGGATCGCTACGGCGATGTGATGATCGACCGGCTCACACTGACTCCGGAGCGTATCGCCGGTATGGCGCAAGGCGTTCGGGAGGTCGCGGCCCTGCCCGATCCGGAGGGGCGGGTGCTGAAACGCTTGGAGCGTCCAAACGGACTTGTGATTGAGAAAACCTCTGTCCCGCTCGGCGTGGTCGCCATCATCTATGAGAGCCGACCGAATGTGACCTCGGACGCCGCCGTATTGGCGCTGAAGTCCGGAAACGCGGTCGTGCTGCGGGGCGGCAGGGAGGCCTTCCGCTCCAACGCGGCGATCGTGGCGGCCATTCACCACGGCCTGGAAGACGCTGGCCTTCCTGCGGCGCTTGTGGGTTTTGTGGAGGACATCTCCCACGCCAGCGCCGACGAGCTGATGCGGGCGGTAGGCTATGTGGATCTGCTTATCCCCCGGGGCGGGGCCGGACTGATTCGGCGCTGCACGGAAAATGCAAAGGTCCCCTGCATTGAAACCGGCACCGGAATCTGCCACATTTTCGTCGACGAGTCCGCGGATCAGGAGCAGGCCCTGCGGATCATCGAGAACGCGAAGACGAGCAGGCCCTCCGTTTGCAATGCGGAAGAGGTGCTCCTGGTCCACCGGAACATTGCGGAGGAATTTCTGCCGAAGCTGAACTGTCGCCTGACCAAGGAGCGCTCCGCAAAGGGCCTTGTCCCGGTGGAGCTCCGCCTTGATCCTGAGGCGGCAAAGATCATCCCCGGCATCCCCGCGGGGGAAAAGGACTTCGATACGGAATTCCTGGACTATATCCTGGCTGTTGCTCTTGTCGATGATGTCGACGACGCGATCGCCCACATCGCTTGCCACTCTACCGGCCACAGCGAAGCGATCTTGACCCGCAGCGACGAGAGCGCCGAAAAGTTCACCGCTATGGTGGACGCAGCCGCTGTGTATGTGAACGTCTCCACCCGTTTCACGGACGGAGGCGAGTTCGGCCTCGGCTGCGAGATGGGCATCTCCACGCAAAAGCTCCACGCCCGTGGCCCTATGGGGCTGGAAGAGCTTAACAGCTACAAGTACATCGTCCGCGGAAACGGACAGATTCGATGAGCCGGTCCCGGCTTCTGCTCTGTGCTTTCAACCGTCCGCAGAAGTTGTAGAAAGCCCGAAATCGTCAAACGCGGTGAGAGACGGTGAAAGGCCCGATCTCTGCAGCACGCATGAAATCAGACTTTGGCGCAAGCAGTGAGAAGCCGTAAAAAGCCCGGGCCATAGCTGCGGACCAGAAGGTCAGGGGGTCGAATCCCATAAATGTCAAAAGGGCCATCCCATTTGGGATGGCCCTTTTGGCACGCTGCGACGGGGATTCAAATCAAAATCGAACGCCCCGGTGGGGCGTTCGTTGACCAGTGCGCGCATCTGGTCGACACTATGATTTTTCGCACGGTACGAGCTGCCCGCAGAGCGGTCACCTTCCCCTGCGAAAAATGCAGGCGAACCCCTTATCGCGTGGTGATTATTCAATGGTTGGAAAGAAGTTCCGGGATTGTTCTCCTCCCGATTTGCCTGCATTGTTCGCCTGTGTTATAATACCGACAACGAGGACAAGCGCCAGCGGAGGAAAGGAGAACATATGAAGGTACTTATGATCAACGGCAGCCCGGATCTGAAGGGCTGCATCAGCACGGCGCTGAAGGAAGCGGCGAAGATCCTGAACGCGGAGGCGCCATGACACAGAACAATGCAGCTCCGACGGCTTTCTCCACCCGGCGGCTGACGGATTTCTCACAGGTGGAGCAGCTTTACAAAAGCCGCCTGAAGAAGGATTTTGCCCGCAACGAGCTGCGGCCGCTGGCCTCCCTGCGCCGCTCCTGGGAGAAGGACGCTTATGACTGTTACGGCCTGTTTGCCGGAGAGGAGCTCCTGGGCTACGCGTTTTTTGTCCGTCTGGGGAAAAACTACCTGTTTGATTACCTGGGCATAGCGGAGGACTACCGGGACCGGGGCCTGGGCTCGATCTTCCTGCGGCAGCTGGCCGCAGGACTCACGGAGGCCGACTGCGTGATCGGCGAGGTGGAGGACCCGGAAAAGGCGAAGGATGAGGATGCCCGGGCCGCGCGGGAGCGGCGGCTCCGGTTTTATCTGCGCAGCGGGTATTTGAAAACGGAGCTGCGCTCGGTGGTGTTCGGCGTGGACTATCGGATCCTGGAGATACCGACCGGAACCACCCACACAGCGGACGAGCTGCGGACGATCTACACCGGGCTCTATCGGAGCATTCTGCCTGCGCCGCTATTCCGCACCCAATTCCGGGTGCGCTGAACCGGCGGGGACGTTTCGTAAAGAAGGATCTTACATTCGCTTCATTATCTCAGATCAACGATCAGCTTGACGATCAGCAAAAGCACTACGCCGAACATGATGGGCCGGATGACCCGGCTCCCGTTTTTGATGGCGAGGGCGGCGCCCAGATAGGAGCCCACGATGTTGAAGGCGGTGGCCGCGATGGCCAGGTTCCAGATCACCGTACCGGAGAGGGCGTAGGTCAGCACCGAGGTGATGGAGGCGATGGCGATGACGAAACGGGTGTTGCCGGTGGCGCGCACCAGGCTGAGTTTCAGAAAGGCCGCGTAGGCCAGCATGAAAAACAGGCCGGAGCCGGGGCCGTAAAAGCCCTGGTAGGCGCCCAGCACCAGACCGATGAGGGCGGAGCAGACCGTCACCCGGGAAGCGGGCTGCTCGTCGGCCCGATCCGTTTCCCCCAGCTTCTTGTTGCTCAGGAGGATCACCGCCAGGACGGGGATGGAGACCAGCATGAAGAGCTTCAAAGCCCGCTCCGGCAGCATCAGGTTCAGCCTCGCCCCCAGGAAGGCGCCGACCACGGCGAAGGGAACGGTGACCAGTGCGGAAGGGAAATGGACCTTTCCGCTTTTGATATATTTATAGGCGGCGACCCCGGTGCCCAGCCAGGCGGAGCACTGGTTGGTGCCGGTGATATAGTGGACCGGGATCCCGGTGGCCAGCATGACGGGGATGGTGATCAGTCCGCCGCCGCCGGAGATGGAGTCCACCACGCCCGCAAAAAAGAAGGCGAGACAGCACAGGATGCCCTGTGTGCTGATCAGATCGATACGCATTCCAGGTTAACTCCGTTTCATAGGATCGGCCGCGGCCTCACAGCTTTTCGTAGGCCAGGCGGGGATAATCGTCTTCCTCCACGAAGATGGTGCCGCAGTGGACGAAGCCCAGCTTTTCCAGCAGGCTCTGCATGACGGTGTTGTCCCCGTGGGTGTCTGCCCGCAGATGTCCGCACTGGGCGAAGGCCCAATTGAGGCAGAAGGCCCCGGTACCTTTGACAGAGCCGTCGCCGGCCAGGCGGTGGACCACGCCATAGGGAGACTCCGACAGCCAGGCCCCGTCCTCGATCTGCCGGTAGGTAGGCTCGACATCCGACCCCTGGGTGAAGAAGAAGGTGCCGACGATCCTTCCGTCATGTACGCATACATGGCTTTTCCCTTCCGTGATATCCCGGTGGATGAAGTCCTCCGGCGGCCAGTTGGTGGGGCCCCACTGGTTTGGGTTGCCGTGGGCCGCCATAAAGGCGCGGGCCAGGGCGTAGATCTCCATGATACGGTCAAAGTCCTGTTCGGCGGATCTGCGGATCTCCATGCTCGGTATCCTCCCCGTGATCTGTCTAAGCCTTGCAATGCAACAGTTTTCGATCATCTGTCCATTGTATCATAAGCCGAATTATGGTATTCTGCAAGTATCAAAAACAAAGGAGCGGATATCCATGAGTGAGAATGTGATCTTCTGTTACTCTGGCACCGGCAACTGCCTTGACATGGCCAAAAACATCGCCCGCTATCTGGGCGATACGGATATCATCATGATGCGCTCCGCCCCGGTAAAGACCGATGTGCGGGACGCAAAGCGCGTAGGCTTCATCTTCCCCTGCCACGGGGGCGGCGCGCCTGTGGACGTGCTGGACTATGCGAAGACCATCCAGGTCTCGCCGGACAGCTACACCTTCGGCGTCAGCCAGTCCGCCAGCTATCCCGGCACGGGTCTTGCTGAGCTGGACAAGATCATTCCCCTGGACTACTGGAGGACCGTTACCCACCAGTGCAGCTGCATCTGGCTGTTCCCCCATACGATGATGGTCCCGCCCATGAATGCGGAGCAGGCCCAGGCGCGCAGTGAAAAGCTGGCGCAGCTGATCGGCGCGGAGGTCTGCGCCAAAACCCTCACCGCCAAGAAGCCGCCGAAAAACCCGCTGAATGCGGCGGAGAATGCGGCCTGGCCCGTGATCGTAAAGAAAAAGGCCGCGGGCTTTGCCGTGAGCGATGCCTGCGTGGGCTGCGGCCAGTGCGTGCGCCTGTGTCCCCGGGGCAACATCCGCCTGGAGAACGGACGCGCCGTGATCGGCACCAACTGCATCCAATGTCTCGGCTGCCTGCAGTACTGTCCCACTTCCGCCATCTCCCTGGGCAGCGTCACCGACAAGCGGGAGCATTATCACAACGTCCATGTGAGCGCCGCCGACCTGATGGAGACGCTGATCCATATCGATTGATCCCGATCAAATATAACACATCCCGCACAGCCAGGCGCTGTGCGGGATGTGTCGTTTACAGGCCATAGGCGGCGGCGTCTTCTGCGGCGGGCTTGCCGATCTTCGGCTCGTGATACTCACACACATTGTCGAAGCGGACCTTCTCCGGCGGCGTCTCCAACAGCTCCGGATGGTCCAGATAGCGCTTCATGTCCGCGAAGAAGCGGGCGTAGTGGGCGCCGGAGCAGACGCGCTCGTCCGCTGTGATGCCGATGGGCAGATAGCGCTTCATCCGGGCCTCGCCGTTTTCCACCACGGCCACCTTTTCCGGCAGCCCCATGCCGAAGAACAGGCCCACATTGCCCCAGTTGTAGATGTGGTGGTTCACGTCGTGCAGGCCGATGGAGGCGGTGTTGGTGATGTACATGCCCACATAAAAGGGCAGCTCCTCCATCAAAACGCCGGGGGCCAGGCCGTAGCGGTCCAGAAAGCGGACCAGGCCCACCACCACGGTGGCCAGTCCCGGAACAGCAAAGAGGAATCTAAGCAGCTTGTCCACGAAGCCGGGGGGCTGATCGCCCCGGTTGGCCGCCACAGCGGCGACCATCCGGTCCCGCACGTCATAGAGGGTATCGCTCAGGTCGAACTTGATCTTCACCACGGCCTCGCCCTTGTCGGCATCAGAGGGGTCCTTCAGGATCGTAAAGGCCGCCGAGCAGTTGTTGCGGGCGAAAAGCTGCTTGTTCATGATGAAGCGGTTGACCTCCGGGTTGCGGCTCACCGCCCGCACGTAGGCGGCCACAACGATCTGCATATAGGAGACGGTCTCGTTGTTCTCCCGCTTTTGGCGGCGTATATAACGGGACAGGATCTCCATATCCGCCCGGTGCTTCAGGAGCACCTGCGCGTCGCAGCGCATGGGCATCACATAAGGCGTGATCTGCATGACCGGGTCGATCCCTTTGACCCGTCGCCCGTCCGGTCTTCTTCCAAACATCGCGTTCTCCTCCCCGCCCGCAGGAAAACCCTGCGAACGACAATCCTTCAAATTCTGAAACTATTATAGCACACGGCACAGACTTTGCAAGCGGGGCAAAGCGCTTTTGAAAAAAGTAGGACAGAAGCACAAAACCGGGCAGTCGAAGCAAAGAGGCCGCCGCGAACAGCTGTTCGCGGCGGCCTCTTTGTTGAATAACAAATTCAGCGGTAGATGATCTGCGCGGTGTCGGGCAGACGCTGCAGGATGTAGTTTTGCACGAAAGCAAAATCCTCGCGGGGCACAAACACCGGTGCGGTGACGAGCGGAGAGCAGATCGCGATCCGGCTGCGGCCCGCGGCGATGATCACCTTGCGGATGTCCTTATAGCGAAAACAGGTGTTGGAGCGGCGGCTTCCCACGTAGCGCACATAGTCCTCTGTCAGCTCATAGGGCTGATAGATGGGGGTCATGAAGCGCATATAGGCCCAGCAGACCCCGCCCGCAATGGCCATAATGGCCAGACAGGTCAGCAGGACTACGCCCAGCATGTCGCCCAGAACCAGCGCCATCACGACAAAAACCAGGCAGGTCCCGCCGCAGGTACCCATGGTGATCTTGACGACCTGGCCGTACTGCGCCCGGTCGAATTCGCCCCGCCAGCGGTAAGCGCCGTCTTCACAGCGCTGCACGCGAAGGGGATAGACTTCCCTGTGATCCATTGCCTGCTCCTTTTCCATCTATGCCATGTCCTCACGGACGACGTAATCGAACAGATCCAGCCGGGTGACGCCCATGGCGCGCAGCCGCGCGGCGCTCCTTTGCTGATCCTCCGCGCTGTTGTATCCCGGGATGCGGGGCACCCGGACGATGACCGCCTCCGGCCCCTTCCGCTCCAGCAGAAAGCGCAGGTTCTCCTTCATCAGGGAAACCTCTCCCCCGGTGTAGCGGCGGTAGATCTCACCGTCCGTGTCCTTGCAGTCCACAAAGAACAGATCCACCGCGTCCGCTGCCAGAGCTATGTGCTCCTGGGGCACGGCCAGACTGGTCTCCGCGGTGATGCGCCAGGCCTCCGGGCAGACGGCCCGAAAGCGGCGGATGAAGGCGGCGTGCAGCAACGATTCGCCGCCGCCGAAGGTGACGCCCCCGCCGGTGGCGCGAAAATACAGATCGTCGACTTCCACCCGGCGCAGCAGCTCCTCCGCGGTCACAGACGCCGCCGGGGCCTCCCGCAGCAGGCGCCGGTTGATGCACCAGCGGCAGTGCAGCGGGCAGCCGGCCCCGGCCACCAGGGTGGTGACCCCGGCGCCGTCGGAGCCCATGCGCAGCCGGGAGATGCTCAAAAGCGGATACAGCGGCTCATCCATTGGAATCCTCGGGGAAGTAGGCCACATCGCCCATGAGCTCGATCTCTTCTATGGGGACGATTTCACCCGCCAGCGGCGGCAGATCTTCATCCTCCGGCTTTGGCGTGGCTTCGCAGGGCTCCCCGTCCTCCGGCTCTTCCGGCCAGGCCACCTCTCCGCTGGTCACGAAGATCTCCGGCTCCTCCGGCCCCTGGTCTTCATAGGGTACCGCGCCGCCCAGTTCGCTGACCTCTTCGCCGCCGCCGGGCTTTGGCGCGCTGGTGCAGCCGGCGGCGCCGAAGGCCATCCCGGCGCACAGGGCGGCCACGGCCACCCGCTTGCCCATGGAGGCGCGCAGGGCCAGCTGCCGCTCCAGATAGCGCAGCTCGCTTTCGCAGCGGGGGCAGGTCCCGGCGCAGTTGCCCTGGTGCGTACACTCCCGCGTCACGTAGGGAATATCGTTTTCATCGGCGATCCGCTGCCGGATCTCCTTCAAGATCTTGCATTTCTGCTTGCCCAACATAGGGGGATCCCTCCCATTATCAAAGCGTTACGCTTTTATGACGCAGACAGAAGGAAAGAGTTCCCGCTTTAGGCAACCAATTGGATGGGCTGCTCCAGAATGTCGTTGGTGCCATAGCCGTATTCGTCTACGGTATACCAGGCGGAGGTGGCGGTGTGGGTGACGCCGTCCAGATCCACGATCTCGAACAGGTGGATGGTAAAGCTGCCGTCATCGTTCTCGATGACCTCCACCTCCGGGGGATAGAAGCCGTTCTCGATGAAGTAGTAGATCTGCGCCCAGCGGCCCAGCTCCTCGCCGGTGTAGGGGCCGTCCTTCAGGGGCTGCAGGTAAGGCCGCGGCTCCAGCAGATAGACGCCGGTGAGGATGTTGTCCCCCGCGCCGCCGGCCAGGGTCTTCTCATCCCGCTTCACATTCATCATCAGCGCACCCTGGACCTTGGTCAGGGTGAAGGACTTGAACCATTTGGATATGTCCAGGCCGTGACTGTCGATAATTTTATGGAAGGCGATCGTGTAGTCGTCCACATCCGCCGTTTCCATGTCCAGGGTGAACACGGTCTCATAATACTCCGGGGAATCGGAGATGAAATTGGCGTGGAGCAGGACGTCCTCTCCGTCCATATCCACCCAGTATTTCAACTGTCCGTCGTCCTGGTAGTAGGCATAGTCCAGCGCCGCCCGCATGGGCTCCATGGGATAGCTGCCGGTGAGGATGTTGTCGTCTCCGCCGCCGGCCAGGGTCTTTTCATTCCGCTTGACGACCAGCTGGGCGCTGTCGTCGGCAAAACGGATCTCGAGGCTCCTGAACCAGTCGGACACGTCATAGCCGTTTTCGTTATAGATGTCATGGATCTTGACCCGCCCGTTTCTGACGTCCGCGGTGTCCAGGTCCAGGATGAAGAAGGTTTCATAGAAGCTGGGATCCCCGGAGCGGAAATAGCAGTGCAGCACCAGATTGTCGATCACGGTGCCGGTCAGATCCAGCCAGTACTTGGGCATGCCGTCGTCCTGGCAGTACAGATAAGTGGTCGAGAGTTTGATCTCCTCCTCCAGGTCGGGCAGCTCCACGTCCACCGTGGGTCCGGGCTCGGCTGCGGGCAAATTGAGAAATTCACAGTCGGCGATCACGTCCTCCAGCATGGTCCCGATGGTCATGCCCAGATCCTCCACTTCCTTGGAGGCGAACATGTAGACCAGGCCGTTGAGGGCGATGGCGATGCGGCGGTCGGTCACGTCGTGGCCGCTGACCGTGTAGCTGTAATCCACCTCATAGCCGGTCTTGTCGCCGATGACGACCTTTTCCATATCGGAGGTGACCTTCAGGTCGGAATACTGCTGCTTCATGTAGGGCGTGAAGGCGTCAAAGAATTCCTCCTCCGAGGCATAGCGGTTCACAGTCAGCATCACGTAGGGGATGGAGCCGTCATGCTGGGCATAGATGTAGTAATTGCGCCCCTGCAGCACGGCGGTAGTGCCGTCGGGCACCGCGATCTTGATGTCCCAGTCCGCCAGAGTGTCATAATTGTCGCCCGCCGCGTAGCACAGGGGGGACAGCACCAGCGAAAAGACCAGGATCAAACACAGGGTCAAAGCCAGCTTCTTCATGTCGTTCTCCTTTCTGAAGGTATGAATTCAACGATATTTATCCAAATTTCCATTTTTTATTATACAAAGAAGAAACGCAATGCACAAGCCTAAAATGTGCGTTGCGTGTCAAGAGCCGCTTATGCGGCAGGCCGCGGCCCTTGCAATCTGGAGGGAACTTGGTATAATTTTAATGAGAAGAACAGGCAAGGAGCAAACGCCGTATGGAGAAAAAGCAGCCGGCCCCCGCGCAGATCGAAGTGCGCGGCGCCCGGGTACACAATCTGAAAAACCTGGATGTGGACATCCCCCTGCACAGACTGGTGGGCATCGCCGGGGTGTCCGGCTCGGGCAAGTCCTCCCTGGCCCTGGGCATCCTGTACGCGGAGGGCTCACGGCGGTATCTGGAGTCTCTGTCCACCTATACCCGGCGGCGCATGACCCAGGCGGAAAAGGCTCGGGTGGACCAGGTGCTGTATGTGCCCGCCGCACTGGCGCTGCATCAGCGCCCGGCGATGCCCGGCATCCGCAGCACCTTCGGCACGGGCACGGAGCTGCTCAACAGCCTGCGGCTGATGTATTCCCGCCTGGCCAGCCACCGCTGCCCCAACGGGCACTATATCGAGCCCACGCTGAAGGTGGCCGCCGAGCAGGAGCTGGTGTGCCCGGTCTGCGGCGCGCGCTTCTTCGGCCCCGGCGCGGAGGAGCTGGCCTTCAACAGCACCGGCGCCTGCAAACGCTGCGACGGCACCGGTGTGGTGCGCACCGTGGATGAATCCACCCTGGTGCCGGATGAATCGCTGAGCATAGACCAGGGGGCAGTGGCGCCCTGGCAGACCCTGATGTGGTCGCTGATGAAGGACATCGCCCGGGAGATGGGCGTGCGTACCGACGTGCCCTTCCGGGAACTGACGGAGCGGGAGCGGGACATCGTGTTTCACGGGCCCGCCGTCAAGAAAAACATCATCTATCAGAACAAGACCTCCGGCGCGGCGGGGGACATGGACTTTACCTATTTCAACGCCACCTATACCGTGGAAAACGCCCTGTCCAAGGTCAAGGACGAGAAGGGCATGAAGCGGGTGGAAAAGTTCCTCAAGCAGGAGATCTGCCCGGACTGCGGCGGCACCCGGCTCAGCGAAGCGGCGCGGGCGCCCCGGCTGCGGGGCATCTCCCTGGCGGAGGCCTGTACCATGACACTGGGCCAGCTAGTGGAATGGGTGACCGGGGTCCCGGCCTCCCTGCCGGAGGAGATGCGGCCCATGGCGGAGAGCATCTGCGAGTCCTTCCAGGGGGCCGCCAGGCGGCTGATGGATCTGGGACTCAGCTATCTGACCCTGGACCGGGCGGCCTCCACGCTCTCCACCGGCGAGCGGCAGCGGATGCAGCTGGCCCGCGCGGTGCGCAATCGAACCACCGGGGTGTTGTATGTGCTGGACGAGCCCTCCATCGGCCTGCACCCGGCCAACATGGAGGGCCTCACCGGCGTGATGCGGGACCTGTTGGCAGACGGCAACAGCGTGATCCTGGTGGATCACGACGTGAACATCCTCTCCCAGGCGGACTGGATCCTGGAACTGGGGCCGGAGGCCGGCGCTGGCGGCGGATTCCTGGTGGCCCAGGGGACGGTGGAGGATCTGGAGCGGGATCCCGATTCCCGCATCGGACCCTTCCTCTCGGGAAAGGCCGCCGTGGACCTGCGGCAGCAGGCGGCGGCTGACCGGATGTTCGAGCTGGGAAAGATCCACCTGTCCACCGGGCAGATCCACACCGTCAAGCCCCTGGAGCTGGATCTGCCCAAGGGGCGGCTCATCGCCGTGACCGGCGTCTCCGGGTCCGGCAAGACCACTGCGGTACTGGAAAGCCTGATCCCCGCCCTGGCGGCGAAAATCAGGGGGGAGAAGCTGCCCGCCCATGTACGGCAGCTTTCTGCGGAGGGCGTCGAGCAAGTGAAGCTCATCGACGCTACCCCCATCGGCATCAACATCCGCTCGACCGTGGCCACCTACGCGGACGTCCACGATGAACTGCGCAAGGTCTACGCCAAGGCGCCCGAGGCCCGCACCCGGGGCCGGAAGGCGGGGGACTTTTCCTACAATACCGGTGCGCTGCGCTGCCCGATCTGTGACGGCACCGGCTCCATCAGCCTGGACGTGCAGTTTTTGCCGGACGTGGAGATCCCGTGTCCGGATTGCCGGGGCTCCCGCTACGGGCGGGAGGCCGGTCTGATCCGGCGTCCCGGCAAAAACGGGGAGCCGGGATACAGCCTGCCCGAGCTGATGGCCATGAGCGTGGATGAGGCGCTGCGCGTCTGCGGCGATCTGCCGCCGGTGAAGCGAAAGCTCCAAGTGCTCCATGACCTTGGTCTGGGCTATCTGACCCTGGGGGAGCAGACTCCCAGTCTGTCCGGCGGCGAGGCCCAGCGGCTGAAGCTGGCAAGCGAAATGGGCCGGGGCCAGGCGGATACGGTGTTCGTGTTCGACGAGCCCACCATCGGCCTGCATCCGCTGGACGTACAGACCCTGCTGCAGGTCTTCCAGCGGCTGATCGAAAGCGGCGCCACCGTGGTCGTGATCGAACACGATCTGGATGTGATCCGCAGCGCCGACTATGTGGTCGATATGGGGCCCGGCGGCGGTGAGGAGGGCGGCCGGATCGTGGCCGCGGGGACCCCGGAGGAACTGTGCCGCTGCGCCGAGAGCCGGACGGGACGCTATCTGCGGCAATACATGGAAAAGCTGAGCGCGGGAAAGGAAAGCGGATCTTGACAGACACGGAAAAAGATAAAATCTTTGCGCGGCTGCGCCGGGAGGCGGGCGGCAGCGTGGACTACATGGTCCGGGAGATCACCCGCATCTGCCGGGACATGAAGCCCCGCAGCCCCGGTACCCGGGGCGAGCGGGAAGCGGGCGCATACATGGCGGAGGTCCTGCGAAAGGACTGCGGCTGCCCCCGGGTACAGATCGAGAGCTTCCGGGAGCAGCCCGGGGCCTTCTACGGCTATCTGTACTTCTCCACAGCCCTGGATCTGCTGTGCTGTCTGTGCTTCTTCTTTTCGCCCGGGCTGTGCCTTTTGTTCGGGGCGGCGGCCTTCGCCCTGATGCTGCTCCAGTTTATCCTGTACCACCGGGTGGTGGACCCCTTTTTCCCCACCCGGGAGGGGACCAACGTGACGGCCCTGCGCCCCTGTACCGGAGAGCTGCGCCGCCGGGTCTTCTTCAACGGCCACATCGACGCGGCCTGGGAGTGGCCCCTCAATTACTACCTGGGCGGTGTGGCCTTTGAGGCCCATGTGGTACTGGCCACCCTGGGCGTGTTCTGCTGCATGGGTTTGGCCGTCTGCCGCCTGGCGGGTGCCGGCGTCTGGGTACGGACCGCCGGACGGATCTGCCTGCTGTTCCTGCCCGCATGGATCGGTCTGCCCTTCCTGCGAAACCGCCGTCGGGTGGTGGACGGGGCCAACGACGACCTGAGCGGCTGCTATATGGGCATCGCCCTGCTGCGCGCCATGGAGCAGGCGGGACTTGCGCTGGAGCATACGGAGGTGGGCGTGCTGCTCACCGGCTCGGAGGAATCCGGCCTGCGGGGCGCCAAGGCCTGGTGCCGGGCCCACCGGGAGGACTACCGGGACGTGCCCACCTATATCTACAGCTTCGATACCATCCACGATCCCCGTTATCTGATGGTCAATTTCCGGGACCTGAACGGCACGGTAAAGGCGGACGCAGCCATGGGCGAGCTGTTTTTGCGCAGCGCCGCGGAGCAGGACGTCCCCTGCCGCCGGGGCTGGGTGCCGCCCCTGGGCGGCGCCACCGACAGCGCGGCCTTTTGCCAGGGCGGCTTTCGCGCCGTGGCCGTTACAGGGCTCAATCACAAGCTGGAGGACTACTATCACACCCGCCGGGACAGCTATGACAATCTGGACCGGACGGGGTTGGAAAACTGCTATCGCGCCACGGTGCGTCTGCTGGAGGAGTTGGACCGGGGCGCCTTGGACAGGGAGGTGTAAAGCGTGGACAATCTCTCCGATTATATTCAGTGGATGGGGGACTACCCCTTTTCCGCCACCGGCTTTCGGGAAGCCGACGCGCTGATCCTGTGCGTCATCAGTTACTTTGACCTGGCCCCGGTGTTTGAAAAGCGCAGCGGGGTGCACCGTGTGAAAGACTGCGCCGACATGCTTGCCGAAGGGCGCGCGCGGCTCATGATCACCGGCAAAGACCTGGGCTACCGGCAGATCCTGGAGCTGGCCGCCGCGTCCCGGCGCTTCGGGCAGCTGCGGATGACGAACTATGTGGACCGCAGCCGCAGCCAGCCGCCGCTGCAGTTTTCCGCCGTGTGCTTCCACGATGAGGCGGATCTGTCCTTCCTGGCCTACCGGGGCACGGACAACAGCCTGGCCGGCTGGAAAGAGGATTTCATGATCAGCTTCTGCCGCACCGAGGCCCAGGAGATGGCCCTGCGGTATGCCAGAGCGCAGCTGAAGCCCGGCCGCCGCTGGCTGCTGGGCGGACACTCCAAGGGCGGAAATCTGGCCCTGTATACCGCCTGCCTGTTGGAAGAGGAGCTGTGGCAGCGGGTGGAGCGCGTGTATCTGCTGGACGGACCGGGCCTCTGTCCGGAGGTCATGGATCTGGGCTGCATGGAGCGGATCGACGCCAGGACCACCCGCGTCATCCCCGGCTTTTCCGTGGTGGGCAAGCTGTTTGAGCCGCAGATAACGGATACCCGGATCGTGCGGTCTTCGGCCAAGGGGCTGATGCAGCACAGCCTGGCCACCTGGGGCATCGACCACGGAGATCTTGCGCTGTTGGATCGGGATGAGCCCGCCGGCCAGCTGATCAACGCTGCGCTGAACGACTGGATCGCGGACATCTCCCAGGAGGACCGGGTGATTTTCACCGATGAGCTGTTCGCTGCGCTGGCCGCCGGCGGCGCCAGGAATCTGGATCAGCTGGATGACGAGGGGCCCGCCGGCCTGGAGGCGGTGCTGCGCAGGCTGGAGAAGTCCAGCGCCGTCACCAGGAAGACCCTCGGCGATCTGCCCAGGCAAATGGTCAAACACAGGATCCCCGTCTCGGTCCGAAAGCGACTGGAGAAGATCACGGAGAAAGAATAAGCAGTATGATGAACAGGCAGAGGGCCGCCCCATCCGGGGCGGCCCTCTGCCTGTTCAAAAGTTTTTGATCTGATTTTGGATCAGCAGTCCCACCGTGTCAGCCAGCTGATCGATGCTGCGGATACGGACGAAGTCCCGGCCGTAGACCAGGCGGGCGGCGGGCAGGTCCTCATCCTTGCCGGTGAAGATGCACAGCACCGCGATGCCGTCGGCGCGGGCGCTGCGCACCTCAAGGGCGGTGTCCCGCAGGCCCGCCTGCTTTTCGTAGGCGGCTCCCTCGCCGCCGCCGGCAACCGGGAGCTTCACTACGTCGTTGGGCTTCACGTCGGACAGGACGATCAGCAGCTTGTGCTCGTAAGGCGCCCGGCCGATCAGGTAGTGGGCCGCCCGGACGGCAAGGCC
The DNA here is from genome assembly GCA_902778275.1 of Oscillospiraceae bacterium. Classification (GTDB taxonomy): domain Bacteria; phylum Bacillota; class Clostridia; order Oscillospirales; family Oscillospiraceae; genus Limivicinus. The sequence continues at coordinate 44,614 of CACYXE010000006.1, read as the reverse complement.
GTCCCGGTTGCAGCCGTTGGAGACGTATTCAAAGATCCGGCTGTCGTCTCCGGGCTTTTGATACTCCCGGAAGACGCGCAGGACCGTATAGCCGGTCATGGAGCAAAAGGACAGCACCCGGACGGGGATGCCGCAGCGGCTCAGCGCCTCCGCGATGATGTAGGCCTGGGTGGAGATCAGCTCCTGGCGCTCCTTTTGGGAGGTGGAGGCGTCCAGCAGCAGATCCACGCTCAGGTCTCCCGCGTCCTCGTTTTCCCGCCGGAGGAAGACCCGCTCGTCTTCCACGACCGCGGCGCGCCAGACCAGCCGGCCGTTCAGCGCCCCTGTGTCCGCCTTGACCGGGGCGGGCTGCAGATGGAGCAGCACGGAGTTTCGGATCTTGCCGCTCAGCTGCGATATGGCGGTCCGGTTCCGGGCCAGATTGTCCTGATAATAGCGGCGGTTCTTTTGAATCTGGGCCGCCTCCTGCTGTCGGGACAGGGCCTCGAAAGCGCTCTGGATCCTGGATTTTTCACAGGGCTCCCCGGCGGTGAAGAGCAGATGGCAGCCGCAGTGACCGCCGGTGCATAGACTGCGCTCCACCGCGGCCTGTTCCCGGGGAGAATAGAGGGACTTGCCGAACTTGGTCTCCATGAAGGCGCGCAGTTCCGAGGCGCTCATCTTGGTGGCCAGGGCGTTTTCGGCCTGGCCGCCGACAGCGCTGCCGCCGGAGCTTCCGCTGCGCTCCAGAAAACCGCCGCCGAAGTGCCGCAGCCGTCCGGCGCGCAGGACTTTGTCCCGCTTGCGCAGACCCGGCAGCTGCAGCCGGCGCTGTTCTTTGCGCTCCCGGGCGCGGATCTGGAACCAGTGCCGGAACAGCTCCCCGGCCCGGGCGGCGATCTCTTCGCTGCTCAGATCCGGGCTGAACTCCAGCTCGTCCAGCAGCGTGATGTCATAGCCGCTGAGCTTCGGTTCCTCGCCCAGGACCCGGTGCCAGTGGGCCAGGGACAATGCGTCCAGCAGATGGAAATCGTCCGCCGGGCGGATGGCGCCGGTGTCCTCAAAAGCGGCGATGAAATCCCGGGCGTACTGCATGCGCAGCCCCTCCAGCACCGGGCGGCGCGCCTGTTCCCGGGGGTAGACCGCGTTTTCCAAGCCCAGCCAGAACAGACCCACATAGGTGTCCGCGTCCTCCTCCCGCTCGAAAGCGGCGAAGAGCGGATCGAAACAGGCGTAGTCATAGTGACAGCGGGCCGCGCCCAGGATGCAGTTAAAGTACAGGTCGGCGCTGCCGTCCTGATCAAAGGCCTTGAAATCCGGGGAGAAGTCATAGCGCCCCGCGCAGGTCCAGATGATATTTTCCGCACGGCGTGCCTGGATTTCGCTGACCGCATTCATGAAAAACACGCCTCCCCGTTCGTCCTCTCTCTGTGGAAACGGCGGACCGCCGCCCCACAGCCTGGATTCTACCCGCCGCCTGCGGGAAAGTCAAGGGCTCGGCATCAAGGGATGACAAAGAAAACACAGGGCAAAATCCAAAATCTGGCTTTTCAAACCGGACGGCATCTGCTATACTTGCTCCATTCCCTGGGGAGAGGAAGTGTTCTCGTGCCGGTCTCCATTCTGCCGTCGTTTCTGCTGTACTGCTATATCACCGCCATCACGCCGGGCCCGGCGAACCTCTGCTCCCTGTCCACGGCCCTGCGCTACGGGCGGACCGTTGCCCTGCGGCAGTGGCGGGGCTTGGCCACCGGCTTTTTCATCGACAGCATGGCCGCCGTGCTCATCAGCCGCCTGCTGGGGGACGTGCTGGGGCCCTATGTGCAATACCTCTCCTGGATCGGCGCTGCCTATATCCTCTATCTGGCCTGGCACATGCTGCGCAGCGCCGGGACGGCCCCGGAGGAGGACACGCGCCGGCCGGGCTTTCGCACCGGACTGCTGGTCAACCTGACCAACGTGAAGGTCATCCTGTTCTGCTTCACGGCGCTGAGCTCCTTCGTGCTGCCCTATACCCGATCCCTTTGGTGGCTGCTGGGGGCAGGGCTGTTTTTGGAACTGACAGGCCCCGCCTGCAATCTGGTCTGGCTCTTTGCCGGGGCTCAACTAAAAAACCTGTTTGCCAAACATCAGAAAACGGTGGACATCGTCATGGCCGTCTCGCTGGCTCTGTGCGCGGTGAGTCTGGTGATCCCCCATTGAACATCGAAACGCCCGGCGGCTGTGCGGGGCGTTTTCTGTTGCTGTGGGGTTTGACTTTGGAGCGCAACTACGGTAAGATGAGGGCGCATACGATTTCAATGAAAAAGCAGGAGGGACTCTGCATGAAATATCAAGGGATTATTTTTGATCTGGACGGTGTGATCTGCTCCACGGACCAATACCATTACCTGGCATGGAAGGCCCTGGCCGACAAGCTGGGGATCTATTTTGACGAGACCATCAACAACCGGCTGCGGGGCGTGTCCCGGATGGCCAGTCTGGAGATCGTGCTGGAACGCTATGACGGTGTCCTGACGGACGAGGAAAAAGAGGCCGCCGCCACGGAGAAAAACGAGCTGTACCGAAAGCTGCTGGCGCGGATGTCCCCGGCGGATCTGGCGCCGGAGGTGAAGGAGACCCTGGATGCCCTGCGGCGGAAGGGCCTGCTGCTGGCCATCGGCTCTTCCAGCAAGAACGCCAAATTCATCCTGGGGCAGATCGGCCTGGGGGACTACTTCGACAAGATCTCGGACGGCACCAATATCAGCCGATCCAAGCCGGACCCGGAGGTCTTTCTGAAAGCGGCCGAGTTTCTGGGGCTGGAGCCTGGCGTCTGCCTGGTGGTAGAGGACGCCAAGGCCGGTATCCAGGCGGCCCGGGCTGCCGGCATGGACGCCGCCGCCATCGGCGATGCGGTGGCCTGCGGTCTGGCCACCTATAATCTGTCCACGTTCCGGGATCTGCTGGACTGTGTGGACTGAGGGAGGCGCCGTATCATGAAATACCAATATCCCATCCACCCCTGGGAGATCACGGAAAAAGTTTTTCGTCCTGAGAATCTGCGGGAGAGCGAATCGGTTTTCGCCCTTGGCAACGGTTTTATCGGCATGCGGGGCAATCTGGAAGAGGGAGAGGCCACCGGCGCCGAGACCGTCCAGGGGACCTTCCTCAACGGCGTGTTTGATTCCGAGCCCATCGTTTACGGCGAGACCGCCTACGGCTATGCCAAAAACCACGAGACCATCTGCAATGTGATGGACGCCAAGAACCTGCTGATCCTGGTGGATGAGGAGGCCCTGGATATGGGGACAAGCTGCGTGGTCTCCCACAGCCGTACGCTGGATCTGCGTGACGGCGTCCTGCGGCGGCACATCATGTGGACGACCGAAAGCGGCGCCACGGTGGATGTACAGCTGGAGCGGCTGGTCAGCCTGACAAGGCAGAACCTGGCCGCGACGCGGCTGCGCCTGCGCTGCCTGGCTGAAGGCTGCTTGGTCAGTCTGCGCAGCGAGTTGGCTCCCGCGGTCATCTCCGAGGGCGATCCCAACGATCCCCGCGGCGCCACGGGGAAGGATCGCCGCCTTGTGACCGAAAAGCTTGCGGCAGAGGGCGGAAGGATTGCCATGCAGCAGCGCACCAAGAACACGGGCTTTATCATCAACTGCGCGGCAGAGCATCGCAGCGAGCTGCCTTCTGAAACGAAGGCCGACGCGGGGAAAGCTGTCTGGACGGCGACAACGATGCTGGACGTCGGGGAAGAACTGAGCCTGGAGAAGAGCATTTGCTATACCGCCTCCCGAATGGGAGAGCCGGATCAGTGGGATGCGGCCCTCCGCGGGGCGGCAGATGCGCCGACCTTTGATGAGCTGGCGAAAGAGCAGCGGGCGTATCTGGACGCCTTCTGGGAGGAGGCGGGCCTGGAGATCCAGGGGGACGACGCTCTGCTCCAGGGTCTGCGCTTCAACCTGTTCCACCTGCTGCAGTCGGTGGGCCGGGACGGACGGCGAAACATCGCCGCCAAGGGCCTCACCGGCGAGGGCTATGAGGGCCACACCTTCTGGGATACCGAGGCCTACATCCTGCCGGTATTCCTGTATACCCAGCCGGAGCTGGCGCGGAAGCTGCTGGAGCAGCGCTACTCCATCCTGCCCAAGGCCCGGCAGCGGGCCCGCGTCATGGGGCATGACAAAGGCGCGCTTTTCCCCTGGCGAACCATCGACGGGGAGGAGTGCAGCGCCTATTTTCCGGCGGGCACCGCCCAGTACCACATCGACGGGGACATTGCCCACGCGGTGTGGGAGTATTATACGGTCACGGAGGACCTGGATTTCCTGGCCCGCTGCGGCGCGGAGATCCTGGCGGAGACCGCGCGGCTGTACTACGATCTGGGCTTTTTCAGCGAGGAGAAGGCCGGCCGCTTTGTCCTCAACTGCGTGACCGGGCCGGACGAGTACAACGTCATGGTCAACAACAACGTCTACACCAACAGCGTGGCCGAGGAGAACTTCCGCAGCGCCGCGGCGGCGCTGACGCTGCTGCGGGAGCAGCGGCCGGCGGACTGGCGGCGGCTTCGCACCGAGCTGGCTCTGGAGGCTGAGGAGCCCGAGGACTGGCTGCGGGCGGCGGAGAAGATGTATTACCCGGCCGCCCGGGACGGCATCTATCCCCAGGACGACGGCTTTATGGACCGGAAGCCCTGGCCCCTGGACAGCATCCCGGCGGAAAAGCATCCGCTGCTGATGCACTACCACGGGCTGACGATCTACCGGCATCGGATCTGCAAGCAGGCGGACCTGATCCTGGCCATGACCCAGTACGGGGAGCGCTATACCTTGGAGGAGAAGAAAAAGAACTTTGTCTTTTACGACGGCATCACCACCCACGACTCCAGCCTGTCCATGGCGGTGTTCTCCATTCTGGCCAACGAGATCGGGGAGCGGGCGCTGGCCTACGACTACTTCATGTCCTCCGCCCGGCTGGATCTGGACGACATGCACCGCAACACCAAAGACGGCCTGCACATGGCCAACATGGCCGGCACCTGGAACTGCGTGACCAAGGGCTTCGGCGGCATGCGCTGCCGGGAGGGGCGCCTGTCCTTCGCCCCGGTCTGCCCGCCCCAGTGGCAGGGCTACGGCTTCCGCGTGCAGTTTCGCGGGCGGCTGATCCAGATCCGCTGCACGGCCGCGGGCGCGGAGTACCGGCTGCTCCGGGGGGAGCCGCTGACCATCGAGTCTTACGGCGAACCGGTGGAGCTGCGATAACAGAGCATAAAAGGAGAACGACCCCTTACCGTGAAGGCCACGGTAAGGGGTCGTTTGCTGTATGCATCGTTGTCACAGCACGTACAGGCTGTCCTCCCGGTCCTGCGCCTCCGGCGGCAGGGCATGCTGTAAGCGGGCATATTCCCTGGGATTCATGCCCACGGCGCTGCGGAAGACCCGGGCAAAATAATTGCCGTTGGAGAAGCCGCAGGCGTCGGATACGAACTGCACCGAGTGCCGCCCCTGCCGCAGCAGGAGCATGGCGTTTTCGATGCGGACCTGGTTCAGGTATTTTCCCGGCGTGACGCCCATATACTTGACGAAGCAGCGGGTCAGGTACTCCTGGCTGACCTCCAGCCGCTCCGCCAGTTCCCCGATCCCCTCCAGAAAAGCGTAGTCCCGGCGCAGAATGCCCAGGGCGGCCTCCACCACCGGCGGCAGCTTCCGCCGCCCGGCGGGGCCGGGGCTGCCGCTGCCGCTGAGGGCCATCAGCAGCTGATAGGCGTATTCAGAGGCCTCCTTGGCCGGGACCTGCCGGTCTGACCCGGTGGAGAGCAGATGGAGCATCCGTTCCGCGGCAATGCCGCCGCGCTCAAAGAACAGGCCGCCATTGACCCGGCAATCGGCAAAGACCGCATCGGCGGCAGCGCCCCGCAGGGCGATCAGGCAGACCCGGCAATCCTCCGCCGGGAGCAGGGACAGATCCTCCCGCCCGTCCGCTGCCGCGGCCTGCTGGGGTTCCAGCGGCCAGCTGCGCTCCCCGAAAGCGATCTGCAGGCGGCCGGACATCGGCGCGATCAGCCGCCAGAGACCGAACTCCTCCGGCAGGCTCCGCAGGCTGCCCGCTTTCAGCGACAGCTCACAGGCCGCCGAAACGCCCAGAAGCCCCGAGAGAAAATCTCCCGGAGCTTCCAAGGACAAGATACGGTCGCTTGTCTGTCGCTTCGTGTCCATCAATGGCAGATGGCCAGTTCGGTCTCCTTGTCGAAGAAGTGGGCCTTGTCCATGTCCACGGGGACCTTGATGAACTCCTCGGTGGGATTCTCCACAGAGGAAGGCATGCGGACGATGACCTTCTGGTCGCCCACATAGACGTACAGGTTGGTCTCGGCGCCCAGCAGCTCGCAGAAGTCCACCTTGGAGGACAGGCCGTTGCCCTCGTTCAGCTTGTCGAAGGCCAGGAAGTTCTCCGGGCGGACGCCCAGGATCACGGTCTTGCCCACATAGGGAGCCAGAGCATCATGCTTGAAAGCGGGGATCTCCAGCTTGTCCTCACCCAGCACGGCGAAGAGCTTGCCGTCTTCCGCGACGATGTTCACGTCCAGGAAGTTCATCTGGGGGGAGCCGATGAAGCCGGCTACAAAGAGGTTGCACGGCGTGTCATAGAGCACCTTCGGGGTATCGAACTGCTGGATGATGCCGTCCTTCATGACGACGATCCGGTCGCCCATGGTCATGGCTTCGGTCTGGTCGTGGGTGACGTAGACGAAGGTGGTGTCCAGACGGCGGTGCAGGCGGGCGATCTCACTGCGCATGGAGGTACGGAGCTTTGCGTCCAGGTTGGACAGCGGCTCGTCCAGAAGGAAGACGGCCGGGTTGCGGACCATGGCGCGGCCCAGGGCCACACGCTGTCTCTGGCCGCCGGAGAGGGCCTTGGGCTTGCGCTCCAGCAGATGCTCCAGATCCAGGATCCGGGCGGCTTCGTGTACGCGCTTGTCGATCTCGTCCTTGGGGACGTTGCGGAGAGTCAGACCGAAGGCGATGTTCTTGTACACGCTCATGTGGGGATACAGGGCGTAGTTCTGGAACACCATGGCGATGTCACGGTCTTTCGGGGGGACCTGGTTGACCAGGCGGTCGCCGATGTACAGCTCACCGCTGGAGATGGATTCCAGACCGGCGATCATACGCAGCGTGGTGGACTTGCCGCAGCCGGAAGGGCCGACCAGGATGATGAACTCTTTATCCTCGATCTCCAGGTTCAGGTTGGGGACGACGGGCTTGTCGGCGCCGTCGTAGATCTTGGTTACGTCTCTGAAGCTGATGGAAGCCATATGGATATCCTCCTGCTTATATTTATAGTGGTTTTTGCACAAGATTTCTATGGATAGAATAGCATGATTCCCGGTCCGGTACAAGTCTATTTTTTTGATAAAAGGATAATTTTTTGATCTATTGATCAAAACTTGCTCTTTCGGGAGAAACTGTGTTATAATAAGACCCCGAAGGGAAGCCGAAGGAAGACTTCCCGGCGCGGCGCGGCTGCGCGGTTTGATTTGTTTTTGACTGAAAAAGGAACCGATATATGGCAGACATCAGCTATCAGCAGGCCCGCAAGCTGGGCCTGAAAGAAGTGAAAGCCCGCCTCGCCCGGCAGGAGGACCCTTACCTGCCGGCGCTGGAGGAGCTGCTGCCCCGCGTAAGCGGGCTCAACGAGACGGATCTGGGAACGGTCCGCATCGACATCGAACAGGTGGTTGGCACCCGCACGGCATCCCGGCGGGAGGCCTTTTCCGCCTCCTTCTATCCGCTGCTGGAGGATAACAGTGAGTTTGCCGGCAAGTGGTCGGCGCTGGCCGCCTCTCATCTGAAGGAGGGGATCCGGGATCCCATCGTGGTGGTGGAGTATCTTAACCGCTTTTACGTGGTGGAGGGGCACAAGCGCGTCTCCGTGCTGCGCTGGTTCGGCGCCGCCACGGTGCGCGCCCACGCCCGGCGGATCCTGCCGGCCCGCAGCGACGAGCCGGAGATCGTGGCCTACTACGAATTCCTGGATTTCTACAAAGTGACCCGCGCAAACTATATCCAGCTGCAGAAACCGGGCAGCTATCCGGCTCTGCTGACCCTTCTGTGCGGGGAGGACCGGACGCCCTGGGACGAGGACCGGCAGCGCAGCTTTTACGCCGGGGTGATCCGTTTTCGCAAGGCCTACCGGAGCTCGGAGCTGAGCCGGACCCTGACCCAGGACGAGGCGCTGCTGCGCTATCTGCAGGTCTTCGGCGCAGCCCATCTGCAGCAGTGCGGTCCCACGGAGCTGAAAAACGATCTGACCGCCATCGGGCCGGAGCTGAAGAGCGTGACCCGGGACGACAGCCCCGTACTGATGACCGCCGCGGAGGAGCAGCCCCGGGGCATCATCAGCCGCCTGGTCCATCCGCCGCTGCACAGCCTGAAGGCAGCCTTCCTCCACGACAAGGACCCGGAGACTTCCTCCTGGACCTATGACCACGAGCAGGGACGGATCGCCGCCCAACAGATCCTGGGGGACAAGGTGGAGACGGTGAGCGTCTTCAACATGCTGGGAAAGGACTTCGAGGCGAAGATCAAAGAGCTGGCGGAGGACGGCTATGACATGGTCTTCACCACCACGCCGAAGCTGCTGGCGCCCACGCTGACAGCGGCGGGGGCCTATCCCAACATCAAATTCCTCAACTGCTCGCTGAACGTGAGCCACCCCATCCTGCGCTGCTACTACGGCAGGCTGTATGAGGCTAAATTTTTGACCGGCGTCGTTGCCGGGGCCATGAGCGAGAACGGACACATCGGCTACCTCTGCAATTATCCCATTTACAGCATGCCCGCTTCCATCAACGCCTTCGCCCTGGGGGCGCGGATGGTCAATCCCCGGGCGCGGATCTTCCTGCAGTGGACCACGGTCCCCGGCACGGATATCGACGAGCGCTTCGCCCAATGCGAAGTCACCGCGGTGTCCGGACAGGACGCCATTCCGCCGGAGAGCCGGGCGCGGGAAAAGGGCCTGTTTCTCGTCAACGGCGGGGAGCGGGACATCATCGCCTTCTCCTATTGGAACTGGGGCAGCTTTTATACCAAGATCATCCAGTCTGTGCTGGATGGCTCCTGGGCCCAGCTCAACAGCACCAGCGAAGCCGGCCAGACCATCAACTACTGGTGGGGCCTGGCCAGCGGCGCGGTGGACGTGAGCCTCCGCCCGGAGCTTGCGCCCCAGACGGTGCGGCTGGTGAACCATCTGCGGCAGGATATTATCGGCGGGTGGTTTCGCCCCTTTGACGGACCGGTCTATGACCAGAGCGGGACGCTGCGGATCCATGAGGGGGAGATCCTGACGCCGGAGCAGATCATGCGGATGGATTGGCTGGTGGACAATGTGGACGGCACCATCCCCAGCCCGGAGGAGCTGACACCCTCCGCCCGGGAACTGGTGGAGATCCAGGGCCTGAAGTAAAGCAAAAAGGAAGGGAAAGCGCTTGCTTTCCCTTCCTTTTTGCGCGCAAAAGCGTTCTCCTAAAAACTGAAAACTGAGCTCACCGCCGCTTTTTCTTCCCCCCGGTCGACTTCGGTTTGTCGTCTCCGAAGAGGTCGTCCCGGCGGTTCCAGTCGGGGGCGGAGTAGCGGCTCTCCTGGACCATCAGGTCCTGCTCCCGGTGCTCCTCGTCGGTGAACACGGCGCCGGCGGAGACATGGGACTTTACTTTGACGGTCTTCGGGTCGATCTTCTGAAAGGCCTTGCGGAAAAAGAAGCTGTCCAGATAGGCGACGATCCCGAAGCCGCAGACCGCCCAGAGGTAGGTGGCCAGGTCAACAGCGGCCGGATTCATGAAGAAGCTGATATACACCGCCGCGATGATGACGGCCAGACTCAGCAGCGTCCAGGGCAGGGCCCCCACGCTCAGCAGCCAGGCGTTGCGCAGGGTGTTGCGCACGGTATTTTCATAGCGGGCCTGCAGGGGGAACAGATACAGGAAGCCAAACAGGAAGACCAGGGCCAGCAGGTAGAAGGTGATCTGATAGACCCGTCCCGCTGTACCGGCCATGCTGCGGGTGATCCAGTAGTAGGCGAAGAGGAAGGCCAGGATCAGCAGGCAGATCAGCCAGATAGCGGTGGCCTGCTTGAAGTTGCGCTTGAAGGCCAGCCAGAAATCCTTGAAAATGAGGCCCTCGTCCTTCTCCTCGTCGCTGATCAGCTGCTGCATGCAGGTGAACAGCGCCGCGAGGGAAGCGCCGACGGTGAACACCGGCAGGGAAAACAGGCAGAACATGATGTTGCAGATCACGATATCCGCCAGCTTCCCCAGGGCGATCATCAGGGGTCCGTTTGGATCAAACATCTTCATAGACATACCTCCGGCCAAATCCCGTTTCGGCCGTCTGTTGGAGCAGTTGAAAAGTGCGGGTGCCGGACAGGCGGCATCTGCAGCCAGCAAATGAGCTTGATGCGACTGTTTCAAACACGCATGGGGGGACTGTGAGGGGGGATGGGATTCCCCCCTCACGTTTGATATACAAAAACGGAAACTTTCAAAAAGTTTCCGTTTTTGCTCCGGAAGCTGTTGACAGCTTCCGGGGTGCCGCATGCTCGGCACCCCGGTGTTTGCGTGTTGAGAAGGATTTACTTGATGGCGCCCTGGACCATGCCGTCCATGATGTGCTTCTGCGCGATCAGGAAGATCACGATCATGGGGATCATAGCCAGCAGCGCGGCGGTCAGGATCAGATCCCAGGACTTCACGAAGGAGCCCACGAAGGCCTGCACCGCAACGGGCAGGGTCTTGTTGGGATTGTTCTGGCCCAGCAGGATGGAGGGGAGCAGGTAGTCGTTCCAGATCCACATGCCGTTGAGGATCGTCACGGTGACGATGGTGGGCTTGAGCAGCGGGAAGATGATGCGGAAGAAGGTGCCCTCGGGAGAGCAGCCGTCGATGGCGGCGGCCTCCTCCAGCTCATAGGGGATGCCCTTGATGAAGCCGGTGAGAATAAACACCGTCATGGCGCCGCCGAAGCCGCAGTAGGCGAAGATCAGGCCCGGCAGAGTGCCGTTCATGCCCAGACCCACGAATTTGCCCACTTCGCGGAAGGTGGCGATCAGCGGGAGCATGACCACTTGGAAGGGGATGATCATGGAGGAGATGAACACCATGTAGATCACGGTAGACCATTTGGCCTTGTTGCGGCAGATGACCCAGGCGGCCATGCCGCCGAACACGGCCAGCAGGAACAGGGAGATGATGGTGACCAGCGCCGAGCTGCCGAAGGCATGCCAGAACACAAAGTTTTTGTTGTTGATAACAGAGCTTGCGTTGGACAAGAACTGCTGGACGCTGGCGCCCGCGGCGGAGATGGGGTTGGAGACGATGGCGCTCTGGGTCTTAAAGGAGTTGAGTACCACCAGGAAGAAGGGGAACAAGATATAAGCTGCCAGAATAACGGCGATGATCATCAGGATGACCACGCGGGACGTTTTCATTTTCATTACATCTCGACCTCCCTCTTATTGGAGATACGCACCTGCACAAGCGAGACGCAGGCCAGGATGATAAAGAAGAGGATGGCTTTCGCCTGGGCGTAACCGAACTGGTCGCGTGCAAAAGCGGTGTTGTAGATGTTCAGAGCGATCATCTGTGTGCCGTTGGACAGGCGCTGTCCCATAAAGCCTCTCACGGTGCCGACGCCGTTGGTCAAGGCCAGGTTTACGTCGAACTGTTTGAACGCGGAGGTCAGGGTCAGGAAGGTGCAGATGGTGAAGGTGGCGGCGATCATGGGGATCTTGATCTGGAACAAGGTCTTCATGGCGTCGGCGCCGTCGATCTGCGCGGCCTCCAGCACGTCCTTGGGGACGGTGGCCAGACCGTTGATGTAGATCAGCATGATGTAGCCGGCATACTGCCAGATATACACCACGATGATGGCAATAAAGGCGGTGTTCGTGGAAGCCAGGGCCGAGTGGGGCGAGTTCATGATCGAGGTCAGCACATTGGAGAAAATGAACTGCCAGATATAGCCCAGCACGATGCCGCCGATCAGGTTCGGCAGGAAGTAGGCAGCCCGGAAGAACCCGACGCCCTTCAGTTTGGTGGTGCACAGCAGCGCCAGCAGGAAGGCCACAAGGTTCACCATGACCATATTCACGATCACGAACAGGACCGTGATCAGCAGGGACCACATAAAGGCCGGGTCCTTAAACATGGCGGAATAGTTTTCAAAGCCTACCACTTTACTGTAGGCTACGCCGTTCCAGTCCGTGAAGGAATAGAAGATACCCACACACATGGGGATGATGACCGTCACCGCGAAGGTGAACAGCAGGGGGAACAGGAAAAGTATGTTGATGATGGTGCGGTGGTGCATGACCGTGGGGAAGAAATACATCCCCGCCAGGATCAGCAGGGCACCCAGCACCAGGAACAGGCCGCGGAGTGCTACCTTGACGCCCATATCGATCACGATATAGGTTTTTGTAAAGTCCATCCACAGGGCGAGCGCCAGCAGGACGACGCCCAAAACCAGGAGCACCAGCGACAGGGCTTTCTTGCCTGCGGTGTTTTCATTCATATGCAGAACGCTCCTTTTCCGTTGCTTTTCTCTCAAAAGGGACAAAGGCGGCAGCGTTGCCGCCGCCCTTGCCAAAACGGGGATTACAGATTGCCGGGAAGATTATTTGCCCACAGCAGTGGGGATCGTGTCGACCATATCCTGGATGAACTCTTCGGTGTTGATGGTACCCATGGCGTAATCCTGGAAGATGGCGCCGGTATAGTCTTCAGCCATGTTGGCGGGCTGCTCCAGGAAGTGCCAGGAAGAGGTCTTGCCGCGCGCGGTGAAGTCAGCAACGGTGGGCGCGAAGGGGTCGTTGGCCACAACAGTGCAGCTCTTGAACGGGCTGTTCAGACCGGCTTCCTGCACCATGATCTGCTGGCCGTCGGGACCGGCGAGCCAGTTCAGGAACTCCTCAGCCTCAGCCACGTTGCCGTTTTTGTAGACAGCCCAGTGGGAGGGAGGATTGGTCAGAATGGTGTCGATGCCTTCGATAAAGGCATAGGGGATCATGCCGCACTCAAAGTTGCCGGCCGCATCGTACAGCTCCTTATACTGACCGGTCAGGGAAGCGCCGATCCAGGAGCCCTGGGTCACGAAGGCGTACTTGCCGGAGGCAAAGCCGGAGACCTGCAGGTCATAGTTGCCGGAGACCAGCAGAGCGGGGTCGGAGTACTGGTTGAACATACCGACCATCTCGGCAAAGGGAGTGAAGCGGTCCAGATCCAGCTTGCCCTCATCCATCATGAGGTCGAAATAGGTGGAATCGTTACGGGCGAGACCGGCGTCCAGATAGTTGCAGAACATGTGGTTACCGGTGGACCAGTACAGTTCCTTGGCGTTGGCGCACCAGCCGATGACGGCGGTGATGCCCAGCTCGTCCTTCATGCCGTCGATCTTCTCAAAGGCGGCCTTCATGGACTCGGGTCCGGTGATGGAGGCGGGGTCAATGCCGGCAGCATCCAGGATGCTCTTGTTGTAGGCAAGGCCGATGGCCTCGGTGGTGTAGGGGAAGCCGATGACCGCTCCGGTGGGCTCATAGACGAATTCAGCCTCAGTGTCAGAAACCCAGGGCTGGTCGGACAAATCGACGACGAGCATCTCATTGTCGGTCCAGTTGGAGAAGTCGGGGGTGCCTTCGCAGGTGAAGATGTCGGGCATGTTGCCGGCCTGGTAGCGCTGCTTCAGCTCGGACTGAAGGTCGACGCCGCCGCCGACGGAGTTGACCTCGACATGCTTGCCGGTAGCGGCCTCATAGACCTCGGCAGCATGGTTGAGGGCATCGGCGATCTCAATCTTGCCGTTGAACAGAGTGATGCCGCCCGCAGCAGGGGCCGCCTCAGTCTTCTCTTCGCTGGAGCTGGCAGCGGGAGCCGCGGCATTCTCCGTGGTCACACCGCAGGCGGCCAGGGCCACGACCATGACCAGCGCCAGCAGCAATGCAAGTAACTTTTTCATTTGCTTTTCCTCACTTTTTCATGAAATTTTCCAATGAGGATTGAAACCCCCATTGGTGTGTTAATTCTATCACTTTGCACTCCCAAAAGCAAAGCATTTTGTTGGATACGCCCAAAATGGGCGTTTTGAACGAAAGCGCATTCAAAAATATAGTACAAATGCCCAAGCAAAAAATCATTGCATAAAATTGAAAATAAAGGTTGCAAGTTTCGTGGGAATCCTGTACAATGACGCACGCACAAAGGATGTCAACATAGGAGGATACGAAAATGAAGCGCAAATGGTGGCACGGAAAGACGGCCTATCAGATCTATCCCAAGAGCTTTTGCGACAGCAACGGCGACGGCATCGGCGACCTGCGGGGCGTGATCGGAAAGCTGGACTATCTGCAGGAACTGGGCGTGGAGATCGTGTGGCTGTCCCCGGTCTACTGCTCGCCCCTGGCCGACCAGGGCTACGACATTTCCGACTATTATAATATAGACCCGCGCTTCGGCACCATGGCGGACATGGACGAGCTGATCGCCGAGGGCAAGCGCCGGGGGATCTCCATCGTCATGGACCTGGTGGTCAATCACTGCTCCGATGAGCACGAGTGGTTCCGGAAGGCCTGCGAGGACCCGGACGGTTATTACGGCCAATTCTTTTATATCCGGGACTGGCACGAGGGGGAGAAGCTGCCCTGCAACTGGCGCAGCTATTTCGGCGGCCCCTGCTGGGACCTGCTGCCCGGCCACACGGACAAGATCTACTTCCACGCCTTCCACAAGAAGCAGCCGGACCTGAACTGGGAAAACCCCGAGCTGCGGCGGGAAGTGTACAAGATGATCAACTGGTGGCTGGACAAGGGCCTGGGCGGCTTCCGGATCGACGCCATCATCAACATCAAGAAGCTGCTGCCCTTCCAGGACTTCCCGGCGGACCGGGACGACGGCCTCTGCGCCATCCGGCGGATGCTGGAGAAGGCGGAGGGCGTGAACGTCTTCCTCAGGGAGATGGCGGAGGAGACCTTCCGCCGGTACGACGCTTTTTCCGTGGGCGAGGTCTTTGACGAGAAGACCGGGGACCTGCCGCTGATCATCGGGGACGACGGCTATTTTTCCAGCATGTTCGACTTCGCCGAGCATGTGCTGGCCAGGGACCCCCGGGGCTGGTACGCCTGGCGCTGCCCCACCGCGGAGGAGTACAAGGCCGCCTGCTTCGGCGCCCAGGCGCGCAGCGCGGGCGTGGGCTTTCTGTCCAACATCATCGAAAACCACGACGAGCCCCGGGGCGTCTCCCACTATCTGCCGGAAGGCGAACACAGCGAGACGGCCAAGAAGATGCTGGGCGGCTTGAACTTTATGCTGCGGGGCCTGCCCTTCCTGTATCAGGGCCAGGAGATCGGCATGGAAAACACCGTATTTACCGATATCGCCCAGGTGGACGACATCAACACCCTGGACGAGTACCGGGTGGCCCGGCGCGCGGGGCTGACAGATGCGGAGGCTCTGGCCGCCGTGGCGCCCTTCTCCCGGGACAACGCCCGCACCCCTGTGCAGTGGGACGGCGGCCCCGGCGCGGGCTTCACCACAGGGACGCCCTGGCTGCCGCTGAATCCCAACTATACGCGCATCAACCTGGCCGAGCAGCGCGGCCGCGCCGATTCGGTCTATCACTTCTACCGGGCGCTGATCGCCCTGCGCAGGAGCGAGACCTACGCCGAGACCGTGGTCTACGGCGAAACGCTGCCCTACCGTCCGGAGCAGGAGAACCTGATGGCCTACTATCGCAAGGGGGAGAGGACCCTGCTGGTGGCGGGCAACTTCCAGAAGGAGGCCCAGGACATGCCTCTGCCCGGTCCTGTCAAGGCGGTGCTGCTGAACAATCTCCAGGAGCTGAAGCAGGAGGGAGACCTTGTCCACCTGGAGGGCTTCCAGTTCCTGGTGCTGGAAGTGTAAAGAACATACGACGCGGCCCTGTGCTTGAAATGCGCAGGGCCGCTTGCTATAATGATCGTATAAATAATTGTTGTATCGGAGAGGAGGGCGCGCCTTGAAAAAGATCCTGATGCTGGGCACCGGCGGGACCATCGCCTCGGAGATGACGCCGGAGGGGCTGACCCCGGAGCTGACGCCCGCGCAGCTGCTGCGCTATGTGCCGTATATCTCGGAGCTCTGCCAGGTGGACTGCATTTCCCTGTACAACATCGACAGCACCAACATCACCCCCGCCCACTGGCTGGGGGTCACCAGGGCCCTGCGGGAGAACTACGACCGCTATGACGGCTTTGTCATCAGCCACGGCACCGACACCATGGCCTACACGGCGGCTGCCCTGTCCTATCTGGCGCAGGGGGCGGACAAGCCCATCGTGCTTACCGGGGCCCAGAAGCCCATCAATTACGACTCCACCGACTCCAAGCTGAACCTGACCGACGCCTTTATCTGCGCCTGCTCGGAGGAGCTGGCCGGGGTGTGCATCGTGTTCAGCGGCCGGGTCATCCTGGGCACCCGGGCCCGCAAGACCTGCTCCAAGAGCTTCGCGGCCTTTTCCAGCATCAACTACCCGGACCTGGCCACCCTCCACGACCGGCAGATGCTGTGCTACATCCGCCCGGAGCGGGAAGCCCAGCCCCGCTTCTATGAGACTTTGGATGAGAAGGTGGGCCTGATCAAGATGGTGCCGGGCACGGACTTCGAACTGCTGGAATTCATGCTGGAGCGGAAGGACGCCCTGGTGATCGAGTGCTTCGGCGTGGGCGGCCTGCCCTCCTACAGCGACGACAAGCTGTTTGAGGTGGTGCGCCGCTACACGGAGCGGGGCAAGTTCCTGGTGGTGACCACCCAGGTGCAGAACGAGGGCTCGGACCTGTCGGTGTACCAGGTGGGCCACCGGCTCAAGGACGACCCCCATGTGCTGGAGGCCTACGACATGACCACGGAGGCGGCCTTCGCCAAGATCATGTGGATCCTGGGCCAGACAAAGGAGCCGGGGGAAGTGAACCGCCTGTTCTACAGCCCCGTGGCCCACGACATTCTGTACAGAGGATAAGCGATGAACACTGTTGTGATCATAGGCGGCGGCGCCTCCGGCCTGATGGCCGCTCTCACCGCTGCGGAGGACAAGAACAATCACGTGATCCTGCTGGAGCGGCAGCAGCGCATCGGGCGCAAGCTGCTGGCCACCGGCAACGGCCGCTGCAACCTGACCAACACCGGGGCCGCGACGGAAAACTACCACGGGGAGGACCCGGCCTTTGCCCGGCCCGCCCTGGAAGCGTTCACGCCGGCGGACACCCTGCGCTTTTTTCACGGCCTGGGGCTGCTGACCGTTACCGAGTACGGCGGACGGGTGTATCCGCTTTCCAACTCCGCCAACTCCGTGCTGGACGTGCTGCGTCTGGCCCTGGACCGGGCGGGCGTGGAGCAGCGGACGGCCTGCCCGGCCCGGGAGCTGCGGCGGGAGAAGGAGGGCTTCACCGTCGTCACCGACGCGGGCAGTCTCCGCGCCGATAAGCTGATCGTGGCCTGCGGCGGCGCCGCCGGCGGAAAGCTGGGCGGCGTGACCGACGGCTATGAGCTGCTGAAGGCCCTGGGCCACAAGCGCACGGGGCTTTACCCGGCGCTGGTGCCGGTCCACACCGCGGCGGAGTATCCCCGGGCGCTGAAGGGCGTGCGGGTCCAGGGGGCGCTGCGCCTGACAGGCGGCGGCGCGGCCCTGGCGGAGAGCCGGGGCGAGATCCAGTTTACCGAGACCGGGGTCTCCGGCCCTGCGGTCTTTGACATCTCCCGGGCGGCGTCCACCGGCGGGGAGGGCCTGCGGCTGCACATGGACCTGTTGCCCCAGGATGAGAAAGAAGTGTTCGCCCTGCTGCGTAAGCGTCGGGAGGAGTATCCCGAGCTGGACGCGGCGGAGCTTTTCACCGGCATGCTCCACAACCGCTTGGGCCGCATGCTGGTCAAATACGCGGGGATCCGCGCCGGGCAGCCCCTGGGCGGCCTGGACGACGCCGCGCTGGGGCGGCTGGCCGCGGCGGCCAAGGACTTCAGCCTGGACGTGACGGGCACCGGCGGCCTGGACAGCGCCCAGGTCACCGCCGGCGGCATCCGCACGGCGGGGGTGAATCCGGAGACCCTGGAAAGCTGGTTCGTGCCGGGGTTGTTCCTCTGCGGCGAGGTGCTGGACGTGGACGGGGACTGCGGGGGCTACAACCTGCAGTGGGCCTGGGCCAGCGGCCGCCTGGCGGGGAGGCTGGGGACATGATCCTGATCCGCAATCTCCGCCTGGGGGCGGAGGAAAAAATCGAGGCCCTGCCCCAGAGAGCGGCAAAAAAGCTCCGGGTCTCCCCGGAGCAGATCATAGAGTGGAAGCTCATCAAAAAATCCCTGGACGCCCGGAAGAAAGACGACCTGCACTATGTGTGCGCCGTGGCGGTCTCGCTGCGCGGCGGCGAGGCGGCGCTGCTGCGCCGGGCAAAGGGCGGCGATGTGAGCGCCTACGAGCCGCCGGTCTACGCCATCCCCAGGGTGAGGGCGGAGAAGCCGCCGGTGGTGGTGGGCTTCGGCCCGGCGGGCATGTTTGCTGCGCTGGTACTGGCCCGGGCCGGGGCCATGCCTGTTGTTATCGAGCGGGGGCAGGACGCTTTGACACGCCGCAGGGCGGTGGAGGCCTTTCGTGGCGGCGGCCCCCTGGACACGGAAAACAACGTGCAGTTCGGCGAGGGCGGCGCCGGGACCTTTTCCGACGGGAAGCTGAACACCGGCATCCACGACAGCCGCCTGCACTTCGTGCTGGAGGAGTTTGCCGCCCACGGTGCGCCGGAGAGCATTTTGTACGAGGCCAGGCCCCACATCGGCACGGACATCCTGGTGGACGTGGTGCAGAGCCTGCGGCGGGAGATCGTCTCTCTGGGCGGGAAGGTGCTGTTCGGCACCCGGCTGGAGCGGCTGCGGATCGAGGACGGCGCCCTGCGCGGCGTGGAAGTCCGCGACAGCGCCGGACTGCGTCGGCTGGACTGCGACAGGCTGATCCTGGCCATCGGTCACTCCGCCCGGGACACCTTTGAGACCCTGCACAGCCAGGGTGTGCCCATGGAGCCCAAGCCCTTTTCCATGGGCGTGCGCATCGAGCACCGGCAGGCGGACATCGACCGGGCCCAGTACGGCCGGGAGCGGGGCAGCCTGCCCGCGGCGGACTATTCTCTGAACGTGCACCTGCCCGACGGCGGCAGCGCCTATACCTTCTGTATGTGCCCCGGCGGGGAGGTCTTCGCCGCGGCCTCGGAGGAAGGGGGCGTGGTCACCAACGGCATGAGTTATTCCCGGCGGGACGGGGAGAACGCCAATGCGGCCCTGCTGGTGACCCTGCACACCGAGGACTTCCCGGACAGGGACGCGCTGGGCGGCATGCGCTGGCAGCGGCAGATCGAGCGGGCGGCCTACGCCCTGGGCGGCGGGGATTACCGGGCGCCGGCCCAGCGGGTAGAGGACTTTCTGGCGGGCCGGGCCAGCACGGGCCCCGGCACGGTACAGCCCAGCTACCGGCCCGGGGTGGTCTGGTGCGACCTGCATACGCTCCTGCCGCCCCGGATCACCGGCGTACTGGAGCGGGCGCTGCCCGCCCTGGGAAAAAAGCTCCGGGGCTTCGACGCACCCGACGCGGTGCTGACCGGCCCGGAGACCCGTTCCTCTTCCCCGGTGCGGATCCTGCGGGGGCGGGACCTGAGCTCCGAGATCACGGGGCTCTACCCCTGCGGCGAGGGCGCGGGCTACGCCGGGGGCATCTCCTCCGCCGCGGTGGACGGGATGCGCTGCGCCGAGGCGGTGCTGCGGGCGCTGGCAATTGACGCGGCGGGGCCGCTGTGATACAATACAGCCAAGAGGCGGGGACCGCCGACGGACAATATGAGAAAAAGGAGAACCGATATGGATTTCAAAAACATGACCGTGAAAGAGTGCTTCAGCAATCCCCAATGCGTGGCGATCATCGAGCAGTACGCGCCGCAACTGATGAAGGTGCCCAGACTGCCCTTCAACAAGAAGACCTGCGGTGAGATCTTCAATCTGGTCGTCAGCAAGAAGATCGTGCCCGAGGATATGGCCAAGAAGGTACAGGAAGCCATCGAGGCCCTGTAAAAAAGCAAAATATGGGACAAGGCTGCCGAAATCCGGCAGCCTTGTTTTTTGTACTTATTGTTTTTCCTCAACACTTTGGCCGTAGCCCCGGTGGACCTCCATCAAATACGCATACATGGGCATGAGCTTTTCGTAGGCGCTGAGCAGCTTTTTGGGCAGCCCGGCGCTCAGCGCGTCCCCGCCGAAGTCGTGCTCGCTCTCCACGAAGAGATAGCGGCGGTTGTACCAGGGATTGATCGCCGGACCCAGGTCGCCCTTGGGCCGCTTGTACTCCGGGCCGCCCAGGCGCAGCCCCCTGCGCCGGGCCAGATCCGATGCCAGCCGCTCAAAGCGGGCGGGGTTTGCGTCGATGCTGCGGCGGAAGAAGTCCATCTCCGCAGGGGGCGGGTCCCAGAAGCCCATGCCGTAGCTGTACACCGCGGGACCGATCTCGAACCAGAAGGCGGGGCCCATGGAATGGGGGTCCCCGTCGGAGACGGTGAACCACAGGTGGTCCTTGTAAGGCCCCCGGCCAAAGAGCCGCCGGGCGTCCCGGTAGATGCGGGAGATGTGGACGCGCCAGTCTATCTGGGGCCAGCGCTCCTCCATCAGCGCCGCCGTCTCCCGGGCCAGGTCCCTGAAGGGCTGGTTCAGGCAGCGCTCGAACTGCTCCTTGTGTTCCAAAAACCAGGGCCGTTCGTTGTGGAAGCTCAGCTCCCACAGAAAATCGCTGGTCTCTTTCGTAAATCCCTTGAACATAGTGAACCCTCTTTCTGAAACGTCCCTGTTATTATACCCGCCCGGATCTGATCGCGCAAGAGCAAAAGCCGGGGCACATCATTGACACCGGGGGCGCTTTTGGGGTATAATACTATGAATTTCTGCGTGCAGGAGGCGGCCATGGGCGGACCCGGCAAAGGAAACATATGCATCAAACTGGGCGCTGCCGCCCTGCTGGCGATCGGCTTTCTGCTGCTGACCGCCTGCGGCGGGGAGAAGACGGCCGAACCGGAGACAGAAGCGGCGCCGGTCGTTACGGAAGACCCTCTGCTGCGGCAGGACGCGGAGAAGATCCGCATCTCCGAGGTCATGGCCAAGAACCGGGCGGTGCTCCGGGACGAGGATGGAGACTTCTCCGACTGGATCGAGCTGGTCAACGTCTCCGACACCGATGTGGACCTGGGCGGCTGGCGCCTGGCCGACCGGGCGGATCGGATCGGCTGGACCCTGCCCAGGCTGACCCTGCCCGCCGGGGAGCGGCTGTTGGTCTTTGCCGACAGCAAGGACCGGGAGGCGGGCCTGCACACCAATTTCTCCCTCTCCGCGGGGGAGACAGTGTATCTCTACAACAGCCACGGCTATCTGGTCCATCAGCTGCTGTGCAGCAGTGAGACCGGGGACGTGTCCGTGGTGTACGTAGCGGATGGGGAGCAGACCGAGAGTCTTTACCCCACGCCCGGTTATGAAAACAGCTATGAGGGCTACGTGCGCTGGCAGGAGACCCTGGAGCCACAGGGCCCGCTGGTGATCAGCGAGGTGGCGGTGTCCAACCGGGCGGGACTGAACCTGTACCTGGTGGGCACCAGCGACTGGGTGGAGATCCGCAACATCTCCGACGAGACCGTGGACCTGTCGGAGTACTTCCTCTCCGACGATAAGGACAACTATCTGCTGTGGCGCTTCCCGGCGGTGACCCTGGCGCCGGGTGGGACCTATGTGATTTGCTGCGACGAGATGGACACCGGCGGCTATTACGAGACCTGTACGGCCATTTCTCTGGATTCCGCCTCCGAGAAGCTGTATCTGAGCAAATCTGACGGGACGCTGATCGACTACGCCTCCCTGCGGGACATCCCCTATAACTGCAGCTACGGCCGCATGCCGGGGCAGAACGGCTGGTTTTACTTTGACGCGGAGACCCCCGGGCGGGAAAACCTGGGCGGCTATCGTCGGGTGGCGCTGATGCCTCAGGCGGCGGAGCCGGACGGCGTGTTCGACGACGTGCCCTATGTGACCGTGACGCTGGAGGCCCCCGGCACCATCTACTATACCACCGACGGCACCACGCCCAACGCTTCCAGCCCCATCTATACGGAGCCGCTGCAGCTGAGCACCACCACCGTGGTCCGGGCCATCAACTGGGAGACCGGGGCCATGCCCAGCCGGGTGCTGACCCTGAGCTATATCCTCAACCAGGGGCACAGCCTGCCGGTGGTGAGCCTGGTCTCCAACGACAAGCTGACCTTTAACGGCATGTACTATACCGGTTCCAAGGAAATCGAGACCCCGGGCAACCTGGCCTTCTACGACGGGGACAGCAGCTTCAGCATCCCCTGCGGCATCAAGATGCAGGGCGGCACCAGCCTGGAGCTGCCCAAGAAGAATATGAGCATGCGCTTCCGGGGCTCCTACGGGCAGGAGCGGCTGGCCTATGACCTCTTCGGCGGCGGGGTGAAGCAGTTTACCAATCTGCTGCTGCGCGCCGGGCAGGACTATTACACCACGGTCTTCCGCAACGAGCTGTGCCTGAACCTGGCCCTGTCGGCCAGCGATTCCCTGGTGACCCAGCGCAGCCGCTACTGCGTCCTCTATGTGGACGGCAAGTACTACGGCATCTACGCCCTGATGGAGAAGTCCAACGAGCAGATGTACGCCGACCTGATGGGCTACAGCAGGGAGAGCGTCACCACCGTGGAGGCGGACAACACCATCGGCACGGAGATCTGCAATGAGGTCTTCGACTATGCCCTGAGCCACGACATGAGCGACCCCGCCAACTACGACTATTTCTGCCGGCGCCTGGATGTCAACAGCATGATCGACTGGTTTTTGCTGGAAGGCTACTGCGCCAACAGCGACCTGACCTACGGCAATCTGCGCTACGTGCGCTCCACCGAGGGCGACGGGAAATGGCGTTTCATGTTCTACGATCTGGACGCCGCCTTCCGGGAAGAGGGGAACAACTTCTACAATCTGTTCTCCGATTCCCAGATGTACAGCAAACAGATCTGCACGGTGCTGGCCCGGCTGCTGAAGAACGACGACTTCCGGGATCAGATGCTGACCCGGGCGGGCGAGCTGTTTGCGGCCGACGGCCCTCTGACCAACGACAAGGTCCTGGCGGAGATCGACCGGCTGGCCGCCCAGGTGGAGCCGGAGGTGGAGCGGGACTACTTGCGCTACGCGCTGACCTATAACGACTGGGCGCGGCATGTGCAGCAGCTGAAGAGCTTCATCCAGGACAAGGACTGGCGGCAGCACAACATCGACACGCTGTGCCGGATCTTCAAGCTGGACGAGCAGCAGCGCGTCCACTACTTTGGGAAATGATATGGAAGAAACCAAGCTGACCTTCAAGCGCTACGAGAAAAAATATCTGCTCTCGGCGGCGGAGTATGCGGCGCTGTTCGCCCGGCTGGAGCCCTACATCGAGCCGGACGAGTACCCGGAAAGCACCGTGTGCAGCCTCTATTACGACAGCGACGACTACAGGCTGATCCGCCACTCCATCGACGCGCCGGTGTACAAGGAAAAGCTGCGCCTGCGCAGCTACAACGTGCCCGGGGACGAGGACATGGTGTTCGTGGAGCTGAAGAAAAAATTCAAGGGCATCGTGTATAAGCGCCGGGTGGCCATGCCCGAGGCCCGGGCGGCGGCCTGGCTGGATGGGTCCGGCGGTCCGGAGGAGGACAGCCAGATGACCCGGGAGATCGACTTTTTCCTCAGAAGCTACCGGCCCGCGGCCAGGGTCTATCTGGCCTGCGACCGGACGGCCTGGCGAGCCAGGGAGGATCATGAGCTGCGCATCACCTTTGACCGGAACATCCGCTGGCGGCAGACGGAGCTGGACCTGCGCGCCGGAAGCCAGGGCGAGCCGCTGCTGCGGGACGGGCAGGTGCTCATGGAGATCAAGATCCCTGATGCCGCGCCTCTGTGGCTGGCCCGGATGCTCAGCGAGCTCTCCCTGTTCCCCACCACCTTTTCCAAATACGGCGTGTGCTACAAAGAGCACATCCTTGACGACTACATAAAGGAAGTGGTTTTCCATGTTTAACAGTGTGATCCCGGCCCAGATGCGCCTGCTGCCTTTCCTGCTGTGCCTGGGCGCGTCCATCGTGCTGGGCCTGGGCGCGGCCCTGGTCTTCGCCCACAAGGACCGGCACAGCGCCACCTATACCCAGGCGCTGGCCCTGCTGGCGCCCATCGTGACCCTGGTGATCATGATGGTCAACGGCAACATCGGCGCGGGGCTGGCTGTGGCGGGTACCTTCGCCCTGGTGCGCTTCCGCAGCGCGCCGGGCACCGCCAAGGAGATCGCGGGCCTGTTCTTCGCCGTGGCCGTCGGCCTTGCCTGCGGCATGGGCTATGTGGCGGCGGCGGTGGTGTTCTTCGTGGTGGTGGCGGTCTTTGCCCTGCTGCTGGAGCACTTCCAGTTCGGCAAGACCGGAGAGCACACCCGTCAGCTGAAGATCACCATTCCGGAGAATCTGGACTATGAGGGCCTGTTCGACGACCTGTTTGAGCAGTACACGCGCTATCACGACCTGGTCCGGGTGCGTACCACCAACATGGGTACCCTCTACGAGCTGACCTATATGATCGAGCTGAAAAATGCCGGCATCAGCAAGGAATTTATCGACGCGATCCGCTGCCGCAACGGGAATTTGAACATCATCTGCGGCTACGAATCCGACAGGGAAATGATGTAATGAAAAAAATTCTTTCAGTCTTACTTATCCTGGCCTGCCTGCTGGCGCTGAGCGCCTGCGGCGGCGACAGTCCCGCGGCCCCGGCGGTCTCGGAGCAGGCTGAGGCGGCCCCGGAGACGGCGGCCCCGGCGGACAGCGGCACAGTGATCACCCTCACCGGCGGCGGCGCGGAGATCGCCGGCGGCGGCGCCCGGGTCCAGGGCGGCACGGTCACCATCAGCGCCGTGGGCACCTATACCCTCAGCGGCAAGCTGGACGAGGGGCAGATCATCGTGGACACCGGGGACGACGCCATGGACGTGACCCTGGTCCTGGACGGGGCCAGCATCTCCAACAGCGCGGGCCCGGCCATCCAGATCCTGCAGGCCAAAAACCTGCGTCTGCAGCTCAGGGGCGAGAACCGCCTGCAGTCCGGCGTGAGAACCGACATGGCATCCTTTGACGGCACCGCCAGCGGCGCCGCCCTGTTTTCCGAGGACGACCTGGACATCGAGGGCGAGGGCAGTCTGGAGATCCTGGGCTATCTGAACAACGGCATCACCTGCAAGGACGACCTGGACATCAACTCCGGCACCATTACGGTCACCGCCGCCAACAACGGCATCCGCGGCTCCGAGTCCGTGGAGATCAAGGGCGGCACGGTGACGGTCAGCTGCGGCAACGACGGCGTCAAGGCCAGCAGCGCCAAGAAGGAAGGCAAGGGCTATGTGGAGGTCAAGGGCGGCACGCTGAACATCGTCAGCGACGGAGACGGTATTTCCGCCGCCAGCGACCTGTCGATCTCCGGCGGCAGCGTGGTCATCGTGGCCGACAAGCAGGCCCTGCAGGCGGCGGGCGCCCTGCGCCTGGGCGCTTGTGAGCTGCGGGCCCTGTCCGATTCCCGCAACCAGGCGGAGCCTGCGAGCAGCGATACGCCCTATCTGTTCTGCCCCATGACGGGCAGCGACGGGGATACGCTGTCCTTCGGCGGCGTCAGCTTCGTGGCGGACGGCGACTATAAGACGATCCTGTACGCGTCCCCTGAGTTAAAAGCCGGGGAGTCGCTGCAGGTCTCCAACGGCCGCAGCAGCCTCAAGGTGACGGTACAGTAAAAAGCAAAAAGAAAGGGGCGCTGCAATATTTTTTGTAGCGGCCAAAACACTCATTCGAGAAACCACAGAAAACCGGGGCGTTTCCACAACACGCCATTCTTTTCATGTGCGGTCCATAAAATGTATGCCGGGGGCGGTGACGCTATGCGCTGTCGTCCCCGGCATATTTTTTCGGCTTGGCGGCTTTTGTGAAGATAAAAATAATTCAAGCCAGGGGAAGGAAAAGATTGTAATTTGCCAAAAGCCATGATAAGATGTAATTGCCACACAAACTGAATAAAATGGCTTATTACGGGAAAGTGTTTTTCTTTGGTAAAAACGCTTTCTCCACTTCGCTTTCCTTGTGATAAGCCGAAAGTTTGTGTGGCAACAAACGGAGGTGGCGTTTTTCGGTGCGTGGTTCCGTTTGGGGCTGCGCACTTTTTTGCTTTTTGGCGCTCGCGTACAAAGCAAAAATACTTAAGAATAAAGAAAGGAGGCATAATTAATGGGGAAAGCATTAGATCTATCTTGGTTTGCTTACAAATTTAGTAAAGGAATGGATTTTGATGTTTCTGAAAGATTGTATGAAGAAAAGATAGGAAAACCTCTTCCTGGTACGCATTATATCAGGTATGGGTCTCCAATTGCAAAGCTGGCAAAAGATAACGGCTATAGTGTAAATGTAATAGAGAAGCCTATTATTCAAAGAACAGTCGTATTCCATAGAAAAATGGAGGAATAAAAGCAAATGAAAAAAATCATTTCGTTATTAATCTTTATTGCTACTATTGTGCTGCTTTCAGGTTGTGGCAACAATACAGAGACTTCAACGCTATCCGCAAATACTGCTTCGGTTGACCCAGTTATTACTGAATCACCGACAGATCCATTTGCTAATAATCCCACTGACTCGGCTTCAGATTCTCAAAGCAACACGATTACAGGTCCGAAAGAACCGATTTTACTACTAGTTGAAGGCAATATTACAAAAGAACAATCAAGATACTACTACTATGCTTACAAGGTGAAGAATAACTCAAATCAGACAATTACAAGTATTACATTATACAGTGTTTTTTTTGATGAAGAAGGTACTATTATGTACGACTCACAACTGAATTCAAACGTGAGAGTAGCACCCAATCAGAACATTATTATAGAAACTTTAGATAAGATAGAAGATATTTCCGGATTAACGGCTGTTATTGACAAGTATTCCTGTAAATTTGGAGACAACAACAGAATTGAGGAATACGTAGACGACTCACCGGAAATAGTCTTCCCTTAACCAGTTTTTGAGAGATGCTCAATAAATGCAAGGAGGCTGTGTACCTTACAAAAGAATATTATTGCTACTATTATTGGTTTTACGACAGTGAACTGTAATCCATGACTTGTACTCGAAACAAAAAGAAAGAAGAAACCTTAATTGGAATATACGAGGAGTATAGACAGATACAGAAAAGTAATGGGCAATTGGAGAATGGTATCATGAAAACAAAAACGAATTTCTTGGCACAGTTTAAATCACTTAAGAAACCGTATCAAATTTCCATTGTAGTTGTTCTCGTCGCACTAATCATTGTAGGATTAACAAATCTTGCCCCAACATCTACTCCGTTTGACAAATTAACAAAGGTACCCAATGATGCATCCGAAGTGCCTCTCTATATTATTGAAAGATATGGCCATGCTGAAGATGAAGATATTGGACCTTCGTTCAATTGGATAAGGTATGATTATCCTTGGCTGGGAAATCAGGGAGTCCTTACAATACATTTAGATGTAGGTTTATGGGGTGTCAACATTTATGCAGATTGGGAAAGTGAAACTGATAATCCAGATAAATCAATCAAAAAGATCAAAAAAACTATGGATAAAGCCTTTGGGGACAGTGAATACAACAAACAGACAACGACCTATACATGGTATGATAAATATGGAAACCAATACCAATTATGGGCCAATTACAAGCACAATAATGTGATACTAACATACAGAGATGCAGCAATAGTCATGTTATATGGTTAAGATTTTGAAGAGCAGTGAGAAAACATGGGGCTTATACATAGTGAAATGGTCTTTGTCGTGGATCGTGTATATTAGTTTAGAATCATAATAAGCTGCTGTTCCAAATAAAGGAAGAGCAGCAAAGAACGGACGGCCTTCAGCCGTCCGTTTTTGCTTGTATCAATTTCAGCTTTTCTGCCCGGGACAGGCGCTTGATGTGCCACTCCCGGCTCATGGCCTCCGCCCGGGTATCGAAGCTCTCATAATAGACCAGCTCCACCGGGCGGCGGCTGCGGGTATACTTGCCGCCGAGGCCCTCGTTGTGGGCGCGGACACGGCCGGCCAGGTCGTTGGTCCAGCCGGTGTACAGGCTGCCGTCCCGGCAGCAGAGGATGTAACAGCAGTTCACCGGGTCACCTGCTTGACGTTCTTCTCAAATTTGCTGCGCGCGCCCATGACCTCGTGGCCGCAGCCCCGGCAGCGCAGCTTGAAATCCGCGCCGATGCGCAGCACCTCCCACTCCTTACTGCCGCAGGGGTGGGGCTTTTTCATGGTGAGGATATCGCCCACCTGGATGTCCATGGCCGCCTCCTATTTCTTGATCCGTTCCCAGTAGGCCCTGGCCGCCTGCTCGGTCTTGTTGTCGCCGTATTCATAGTAGCGGGCGTCTTTCAACTCGTCGGGCAGGTACTGCTGCCGGACCCAGTGGCCCTCGTAGTTGTGGGGGTACTTGTAGCCCTGCTCCCGCTCGAAGCCGGCGCCGTCGGCGTGGACGTTCTGCAGCTCCCGGGGGATGCTGCCGGTCCGTCCGGCGCGCACGTCCGCCAGGGCGGCGTCGATGGCCATGACGGCGGAGTTGGACTTGGGCGCGGTGGCCAGCACCAGGCAGGCCTCCGCCAGGGGCAGCCGCGCCTCCGGCAGACCCAGCTGCAGCGCCGAGTCCACGCAGGCCTTCACGATGGGCACCGCCTGGGGCCAGGCCATGCCGATATCCTCGCTGGCGGAGCAGAGGATGCGGCGACAGGCGCCGATCAGATCTCCCGCCTCCAGAAGCCTTGCCAGATAGTGCATGGCCGCGTCCGGGTCCGAGCCCCGGAGGGATTTCATCAGGGCGGAGAGGATATCGAAATGCTCGTCCCCGTCCCGGTCGTAGCGCATGGCGCTGCGCTGGGAGACGGCGACGGCGTCCTCCAGGCTGACCGTTTCCCGGTCCCAGGCGGCAGAGAACAGAAGCTCCACCGCGTTGATGGCCTTGCGCACGTCCCCGCCGCAGGCGCTGGCGATCCGGGCGGTCACGCCCTCCTCCAGGGTCAGCGGGCTCTCCCGGCGAGCGTTCATGATGTCCACCGCCCGGCGCACGGCAAGCTCCGCGTCCGCGGCGGCGATGGGCTTGAATTCAAAGACTGTGGAGCGGCTCAAGATGGCGTTGAACACGCAGAAGTAGGGGTTTTCCGTGGTGGAGGCGATCAGCGTGATGCGCCCGTCCTCGATGAATTCCAGCAGGGACTGCTGCTGTTTTTTGTTGAAGTACTGGATCTCGTCCAGATACAGCAGCACGCCGCCGGGGGTCATGAAGGTGTCCAGCTCGTCGATGATGCGCTTGATGTCCGCGATACCGGCGGTGGTGGCGTTGAGCTTGCGCAGGCTGCGCTGGGTGCGCTCGGCGATGATGCGGGCCACGGTGGTCTTGCCGGTGCCGGAGGGGCCGTAGAAGATCATGTTGGGGATCTGGCCGCTCTCCACGATCCGGCGCAGCAGACCGTCGCGGCCCAGGATGTGCTGCTGGCCCACCACGTCGTCCAGACTGGAAGGGCGGATCTCGTCCGCAAGGGGCTTGTACATAGGCTTCACCTGTTTGAATAGAATCGGATAAAAGCAGCCGGCTGCGGATGCGGCCGGCTGCTGGCTTTCATGAATGCTTACTCGTCGTCATCGTCACCCAGGTCGAATTCCAGAACCTCTCCGCAGCCGGGGCAGGTGATGGAACCCTCGTCCAGGGTCTTTTCGTCGAAGCTGATCTCCTTGCCGCAGGAGGGGCAGGTCACGTCGTACAGCACGCCGTCATAGCTCAGCTCCTCGTCGGCGTCCTCCTCCGGAAGCTCTTCCTCGGCTTCCGGCAGCTCCTCGTCCTCATACAGGTGCAGGTCCGGCCGGTAGTCCGCATCGCCGTCGTAGTCTTCCTCGTCGAAGTCGTCCTCGTAATCGTCCTCGAAGTCCTCCGGGCGGTCCAGATCCAGTGTCAGCTCCTCCAGATAGCCCAGCTCGTCACTGATCTCGTCCATGGCGTCGGCCATGTCCAGATTGTCGCTCTGCAGATCCTCGATCTCGTGAGCCATGTCCGACAACAGCGTCGTCAGAGCACCCCACAGCTTCCCGTCTTGTGAATCAGACTCGATGCCGAGCCCGGCGACCAAACCCTTCAGATAGGCGGCCTGTTCAACGATCGTCATAGTGATTACCTCCTTGTTGACGTCCATGGCGTTTTGATTACGGCTGATGAAAAAAGGGGGAGATACCAGATCTCCCCCAATATGCACAAATGCTCAGGCTCTGGACAGATACTCGCCGGTGCGGGTGTCCACCCGGATACGCTCGCCCCGCTCGATGAAGAGGGGGACCTTGATCTCCGCGCCGGTCTCCAGCGTGGCGGGCTTGGTGGCGTTGGTGGCGGTGTTGCCGGCAAAGCCCGGATCGGTGTCGGTGACCTCCAGTTCAACGAAGAAGGGGGGCTCTACGTTGAAGACCTTGCCCTTGTAGGAGTAGATGGTGCACTCCATGTTTTCCTTGACGAACTTGAAGTTGTCGCCCAGAACGGACTCGTCCACCGGCTCCAGCTCGTAAGTCTCGGGGTTCATGAAATAGTACAGATTGCCGTCGGCGTAGCTGTATTCCATGGTCATGCGGTCAACGGTGGCGTTCTCGAACTTGGCGGTGGGGTTGAAGGAAGTTTCGGTGACGGCGCCGGTGATGACGTTCTTCATCTTGGTACGGACGAAGGCCGCGCCCTTGCCGGGCTTGACATGCTGGAACTCCACGACCTGCATGACCTGGCCGTCCATCTCAAAGGTAACGCCGTTTCTGAATTCGCCTGCTGTGATCATAAATGGGACCTCCCGAATCAAATATTTCTATTTTACGTATCGTATCAGCCTTTTTATTTTACAGTATGTCCGCCTGTTTTGCAAGCCTTTTATGCATGGGGGCTGGTAAAAACAGGCTCAGAGAACGATCAGCTCCCTTTTCGGAGCTTTGGTGATCACTTCGCAGCCGTCCTCGCGCAGAATCATCACGTCCTCGATGCGCACGCCGAACCTACCGGGCAGATAGATGCCGGGCTCCGCGCTCACCGCCGCGCCCACGGGCATGATCGCCTCGCCGGCGGGGTTGGCGTTGGGGGCTTCGTGGATGTCCAGACCCAGGCTGTGGCCGAAGCCGTGGCCGAAATACGCGCCGTAGCCGGCCTTTTGGATCACCGCCCGGGCGGCGCCGTCGATCTCCTTTCCGGGGATTCCGGCCCGGGCCGCGGCGATACCCGCCAGCTGGGCCTCCAGCACGATGCCGTAGATGCTGCGCATCTCCTCGGTGGCGTATCCCACGGCCACGGTGCGGGTCATGTCCGAGCAGTAGCCGTCCTTGAGACTGCCGAAGTCCAGGGTGACGAAGTCGCCCTCCCGGATGACCGTGTCCCCCGGCACGCCGTGGGGCATGCTGGTGTTG
This sequence comes from Oscillospiraceae bacterium, assembly GCA_902778275.1. Classification (GTDB taxonomy): domain Bacteria; phylum Bacillota; class Clostridia; order Oscillospirales; family Oscillospiraceae; genus Limivicinus. The sequence goes on along the minus strand of CACYXE010000006.1, from coordinate 13,037 downwards.
GCGCCGGTGACCACGATGGGGTCGAAGGAGTTGCCCTCGCTGCCGTGGCGCAGCATCCGGTAGACCAGCTCCGCCGCCACCTCCTTCTCCGTCATGCCCGGGCGGATGAGCTGCAGCGTCTCCTCCAGGGCCGCCTCACTGATGCGCTGGGCGCGGATCATGCTGTCGATCTCCTCCGGCGTCTTGGAGGCGCGCAGGGCGCTGAGGATCTGCTGGGCGCTGCGCAGCGGCAGACCCAGGTCCTTCTCCAGAGCCAGGAAGCGGGCGTGGCTCAGCTTCTCCTCCTCGGCGCCCAGGCGCCGGACCCCGACCTCCTGCAAAGCCGCCCGGGCCAGGGAGAGCAGACTGTGCTCCCGGTCGTACATCTGGATGCGGCAGCAGCCGCCCGCGGTCTTCTCCGCCGCCCGCGGTCTTCTCCGCCGCCTCGATGTAGCGGGAGTCGGTGAGCAGCCAGGCGTCCTCCCGGCTGACGATCACATAGCCGTCGGTAAAGGGAAAGCCCGCTGCGTAGCGCTGGTTTTTTTCGTCGGTGATGAGGATCGCGTCCAGATCCTGTTCGACCAATTTCCGCTGGATTTCTGCGATATGGTTAAGCGCACGATGAAAACGGATCCCTGGGGCTTGTTGGGGCCCACGGTGATGCTGCCGCCGTGGGCCAGCACCGCATCATGTACGATGCTCAGCCCCAGACCGCTGCCGCCGGCCTCCCGGGAGCGGGCCTTGTCCACCCGGTAAAACCGGGAGAAGACGTTGAGCCGGTCCTCCTCGGGGATGCCGATGCCGGTGTCCTCCACGGAAAATTCTACATAGTCGTTGTCGCCCTGCAGCTTCATCAGTACGCTGCCGTCGGGCACGTTGTATTTGACAGCGTTTTCCGTCAGATTGAAAATGATGTGGAACATGTCGTCCACGGTGGCCATGACCACGCAGCCGTCCTCCAGCTCGCAGCGGATGCGGACCTGCCGCTCGGCGGCCAGAGGCCGCAGCATGACCATCGCGTCCAGCGCCACCTGCTTGACGTCCACCGGCTCCGGGATCACCTGCACGTCGTCGTCCAGGCGGGACAGGTCCAGCAGCTTTTCCGTGGTGCGCTGCAGACGCTGGGCCTCGTTGCCGATGTCGGTGACGAATTCCCGTATGGTCTCCTGATCCATGTTCTCGTTCTGCACGATGCTATCCGACAGCAAGCGGATGGAGGCCAGAGGCGTCTTCAGCTCATGGGAGGCATCGGAGACGAAGCGGCGGCGCTGCTCCTCGGTGGATTCCAGCCGCTCCGTCAGCTGGTTGAACTCCTGCCCCAGCTGTGAGATCTCGTCCTTGCCCTGGACCACGTGGCGGTATTTGTAATCCCCGTCGGCCACGATGTGCATGGAGCGCACCAGGGAGCGGATGCGCTTCATCAGGAGAAAGGCGAAAAACAGCGCCATCACCAGGGCCACCACCCCGATGATCAGAGACAGGATCCGGATCCTGCCCTGCAGGGACAGGAGGATCTCCGCCCGCTCCGCGTCGTATTCGCTGAGATACACCGCCCCGGTCAGGGCGCCTTGGCTGCTCAAGGGCATGGCGATGCTGCTGGTAAAGGCGGCGTCGGCAAAAACGGAGCGAAACACGGTTTTGCCGCCCAGGGCGGTGCGGATGTCCTCGATATCCGTGCCGCCGCCCGGGTCACCGCCGTCGTCGTAGATCACAGTGCCCTCTCCGTCGGCCACCACGATGCGGGTGAAGCCGCTGATGTCCAGAAAGCGCAGGATCTCCGCCACGCCTGCCTCGTTGAGCCGGTCCATGCCCGACAGAGAGGAGGCCACCACGGCGGCCTGCCCGGACAGGGAGCTGCGCTTCTCCTCAAACACCGCGTCCCGGGAGTTGGCCAGGGGATAGGTGTTCAGCAGGATCAGCAGCACCAGCAGCAGGGCCGTGATGAAGGCGATAAATTGAAAGCGTAAACTGTGCATAGTGGTCTCCGTTTTCGATAAAGCTGACGCTTTTATCGAAAAAATATGATTTAAACGCGCCATTCTCGCCCCTCGCGGGGCAACCGAATGGCATGCGTAAAAATTCCCATGCGCCTACAACTTCTATGCGTTATAGAGCGCCGCGAAGCGCATGAGAATTTTAGTCGGCGAAGTAATAACCCACGCCCCATTTGGTGATGATATAGGCGGGCTGGGCCGGGTTCAGCTCCAGCTTTTCCCGCAGCCGGCGGATGTGCACGTCCACGGTGCGGGTATCGCCCTGATACTCATAGCCCCAGACCAGGTCCAGCAGGGCCTCCCGGCTGAAGACCTTGCCGGGGTTTTTCATCAGGAACAGGATCAGATCGAATTCCTTCATGGTCAGCTCCACGGCCTGGCCGTCCCGGTAGGCGCTGCGGCGCTGCTCGTCCACGGCAATATGGCCGCGCTGCAAAATAGCGGGGTTCTCCGCGGCTGCGGGCGCGGAGAGGGAGGCCCGGCGCAGCATGGCCCGGACCCTCGCCTTCAGCTCCAGAACGTCAAAGGGCTTGGTGATGTAATCATCCGCCCCGGACTCAAAGCCCATGAGCAGATCTGCCCTCTCACTGCGGGCGGTGAGCATGATGATGGGGACGGTGGAGAAACTGCGGATCTCCTGACAGGCCTCCAACCCATCCTTTTTGGGCATCATCAGATCCAATATGATCAGGTCATAGCCCCCGCTGCGGGCCATGTTGACGGCGTCCTCTCCGTCATAGCCCGTGTCTACGGTATAACCTTCGTTTTCCAGATTGAATTTGATCCCCTTGACCAGGAGCTTTTCGTCGTCGACGACCAGTATTTTCATAGTGGAGGTCCTTCCGTGCCATATTTTTGAGTTGCATTTCCCCGTGGGAAACCGTATAATAAAATATACGCGAATCTCATTTACTATACTATAACACATTCCGGGAAAAACGGGAGAATAAAATGAAAAAAATCAGACTTTTCCCCTTGCTGCTGATCCTGTGCCTGGCTTTCAGCATGGCGGCGCCGACGGCTTTCGCCCTGAACGCGCCGGAGCTGGACGCCCAGGCCGCCGTCCTGATCGACCTGGATTCCGGCAGCATCCTGTATGAATTGAACAAGGACGAGCAGCGCGCGCCTGCCAGCCTCACCAAGATCATGACGGTGCTGCTGGCCCTGGACGCCGTCCAGAACGGCCGCTGCGCCATGGACGATATGGTCACCGCGCAGGAGGACTGCCGGGAGGGCCTTGGCGAGGACAGCAGCTCCGCCGGCATCAACCCCGGGGACGTGCTCTCCATGCGGGATCTGATCTACTGCGCCATGATCTCCTCCGCCAATGAGGCCTGCAACATCATCGGCAGCTATCTGGAGGGCAGCGTCAGCGCTTTCGTGGCGAAGATGAACGAAAAGGCGGAGGAGCTGGGCTGCACCAACACCCATTTTGCCAACACCAACGGCCTGCCCACGGAGGGCCACTACAGCTCGGCCTATGATATCTACAAGATCACCGTAGAGGCCATGCGCTACCCGGACTTCATGGAGATCGCCAATACCGTCAGCTATACCACCGAATCCATCAGCCTCAACGACGGCGAACCCATCGGCAACTCCAATGCCCTCATCAATCCCCAGTCCGACTACGGCGGGAACCGTTACCTGTACGAATACGCCTCCGGCATCAAGACCGGTTACACCCGGGCCGCTGGCTACTGCCTGATCTCCACCGCGGAAAAGGACGGCGTGAATCTGATGGCGGTGGTCATGGGCTGCAACGGCTGGCTCAACGCCGGCCTGGAGGAATACCGCAACTTCTCTGATACCATCACGCTCTACGACTGGGCCTTCGACAACTTCTCCTACCACACGGTGATCAGCTCCTCCGAGGAGTTGGCGACGGTGAAGGTGGATCTGGCCCAGGACGACGGCGTCACGCCGCTGTATCCCCAGCAGGACGTGGTGCTGCTGCTGCCCAACGACGTGGACCCGGACAGCGTGGAGAGCCGCGTGACCATCTATGAGGACAAGCTGACGGCGCCGCTGCCGACGGGCACAGCGCTGGGCGAGGTGACGGTGGTCGTGGACGGCCGGGATTACAACACCGTCCGCCTGGTCACCAACACGGAGGTGGAACTGGCCCGGGGCGAGTTTATGAAGCTGCGCTTCAAGGAATTCTTCTCCAAGGGCTGGGTCATCACCCTGCTGATCATCATCCTGGTGCTGGGCACCGCCTACATCATCCTGGTGACCCGCTACCGCAAGCTGCGCAAAAAGCACCTGCAGGAGCGCCGCCGGGCCGAGCAGCGCCGCCGGCTCGCCGCCCAGGAGCGGGCCGCCCGGGAAGCGGCGATGGACGCGTTTGATACGGACTGGTCGGATATCCCCTGAACAAGATCAAACAAGCCCCCGCGTCCTTGCAGACGCGGGGGCTTTATGCTATAATGCCCTGCGTTAAAGGAGATGAGGGCTTATGAACAGAGAGGCAAATGTGATTTGTGAGGCCATCCGGACGGCGGAGCGGGAGGCGGCGGAGCTGATGCTCCACGCCCACCACGTGCTGGCCGAGTGCAAGACCGGACACCGGGACGTAGTCACGGAATATGACCGGCGGGTGCAGGCGCTCTTAATGGAGCGGCTGTACGCAGCGGTGCCAGGGGCGAAGTTCTTCTGCGAGGAAAACGACCAGCAGGACGATCTGCACGCGGAGGATCTGTTCATCATCGACCCCATCGACGGGACCATGAACTTTGTCCGCCGCTTCAACCACAGCTGCATCTCGGTAGCCTACATGCACCGGGGAGAGCTGCTGGCCGGGGCGGTGTACAACCCCTATGTGGATGAGATGTTCTACGCCGTGCGCGGCGGCGGGGCCTTTCTCAACGACCGGCCCATCCACGTGGACACGGCACCCCTGTCGGAGAGCGTGGCCTGCGTGGGCACCGCGCCCTACCGACCGGAGCTGACGGCGCGCACCTTCAGCTTGATGGAGAAGGTTTACCGGGCCAGCCTGGACATCCGCCGCCAGGGTTCGGCGGCCCTGGACCTGTGCAGCGTGGCCGCGGGCCGGGCGGGCCTGTATTATGAGATGTCCCTGTCCCTGTGGGACTACGCGGCGGGCAGCCTGATCGTGCAGGAGGCGGGCGGCGTCTGCGGGACGGTGGACGGCGCGCCGCTTCCCTACGACAGCGGCAAGCCCAGCATCGCGGCAGGCGGCAAACAGGCCCTGGCGGACTTTCTGGCCCTGCTTTCCCAATGAGGCGGGAAAGCGCGTCGACATATTCATACGCCGGCAGACCCGGAAGCAGCAGAACTGACGCCGCCCGATAAGCGGCGTCAGTTCTTTTCCTCCCCATGCGAGGCCCTTGTGCGCCGTCCGGGAGGCGTTCAGAGGGCGATCAGTACGATCGCCAGGGTCAGGGCTGCCAGAAACAGCAGCTCCGCCAGGTTCTGTATGCCGGTGCTGGTAGTGATGAGTTCGGTTTTGTTTTCCATGATCACGTCCTCCTGTTGTTTTTTAACTGAGACCATGGTACAATAAACCGAGTCCGTTAAACCGGACAATGCGGCCGCCGCGGCCAACAGGAGGGGAAAAATATGGCCAAATCGCCCAATCAGAAATTGAAGCTGCTGTACCTGCTGCAGTATCTGAACCGCCAGAGCGACGAGCAGCACCCGGTCACGGTGGCCCAGATGATCGAGGAGCTGGACCGGCACGGCATCACCGCCGAGCGCAAGAGCATCTATGACGACCTGGAGGCCCTGCGGCTGTTCGGCGTGGACGTGGTGCAGAAGCGGGACAAATCGGTGAGCTACTACATCGGGCAGCGGGACTTTGAGCTGCCGGAGCTGAAGCTGCTGGTGGACAGCATCCAGTCCTCCAAGTTCGTCACCCAGCGCAAGACCCTGAGTTTGATCCGCAAGCTGGAAGCGTTGACCAGCGTACATGAGGGGCAGCTGCTGGAGCGGCAGGTCTTCGTGCGCAACCGGGTCAAGAGCATGAACGAGAGCGTCTATTACAACGTGGACGAGATCTCCGACGCCATCAACCGGGAGAGGTCCATCCGCTTTCGCTACTTCGAGTTCACCCTGGGAAAGGAGCGGCAGTATCGCCGCGAGGGCGCCTTTTACCGGGTCAGCCCCTTCGCCCTGCTGTGGGACGATGAGAATTACTATATGCTGGCCTGGGACAACGACGAGGGCCTGCTGAAGCATTTTCGGGTGGACAAGATGACCCAGATCGCCCCGTTGGAGGAACCCCGCCAGGGGCGGGAGGCCTTTCGGGCGGTGGATATGTCCGCCTATTCCCAAAAGGTCTTCGGCATGTTCACCGGGGAGGAGCACAGGGTGCGCCTGCGCTTTGCCCGGCATCTGGTGGGCGCTGTCATCGACCGCTTCGGCAAGGACGTGATGATCGTTCCGGACGGGGAGGAACACTTCACCGTGACGGTGGAGGTGGCGGTGAGTCCGCAGTTTTTTGCCTGGGTCTTCGGCTTCGGGGCGGAGGCGGAGATCCTCGTGCCGGAGAGCGTGCGGCAGCTTATGGCGCAGCAGGCGGCACAGATCGCCGCCCTGTATCGGGAGGGATAAGAAATGACGCGGGAATGGAAGCCCGGCCGCTACCGGCATTTCAAGGGCAAAGAATATGAGCTTCTGTATCTGGCGCGCCACAGCGAGACGGAGGAGGAGATGGTGGTCTACCGGGCCCTCTACGGGGACCGGGGCGTCTGGGTGCGCCCGGCGTCCATGTGGGACGAGGAGATCGTACGGGACGGCCGGACCGTCCGCCGCTTTACCTACATCGGGGAGGTGGACGATCATGGCTGACTGCACGATCCGCTTCGCCGGGCCGGAGGATCTGCCGGCCATCCTGGGCTTCATCCGGGGCCTGGCGGTGTATGAGAAGCTGGAGGACCAGGTGGTGGCCACGGAGGGGCTGCTGTGGGAATGGATCTTTGAGAAGAAAAAGGCGGAGGTGCTGCTGGCGGAAGCCGACGGAAAGGCCGTAGGCTTCGCCCTGTTCTTCCACAACTTCTCCACCTTCCTGGGCCGGGCCGGGATCTATCTGGAGGACCTGTACGTGCCACCGGAGCAGAGGGGAAAGGGCTACGGCAAGGCCCTGTTGCGGCGTCTGGCCCAGATCACGGTGGAGCGCGGCTGCGGTCGGCTGGAATGGTCCTGCTTGGACTGGAACCGGCCCAGCATCGACTTCTATCTGTCCCTGGGCGCCCGGCCCATGGCGGACTGGACCGTCTACCGGATGACCGGAGAGACCCTGGCAGCCTTCGGCGCCGCGGAATAAGGGAAAACACGGGAAAGCCCTCGCCGCATAAAAACGGCGAGGGCTTTCCCGTATATGGCTTCAGCGCTTTGCCAGCTGCCAGAAGGCCACGGCGCTGGCGGCGGCTACGTTCAGGGAGTCCACCCCGTGGGACATGGGGATGCGCACCGTGTAGTCGCAGGCGGCGATGGTGTCGTCCGCCAGACCATCCCCCTCGGTGCCCAGCACGATGGCCAGCTTTTCCTCCGCCATCAGGCGGGGATCGTCCACGGAGAGGGAGTCCTCTCGCAGGGCCATGGCGGCGGTCTTGAAGCCTAAAGCGCGCAGCTTCTCCATGCCGGGACCCGGCCAGTCACTCAGCTCTGTGCCGATGTGGGCCCAGGGCACCTGGAACACCGTACCCATGCTGACGCGTACGGCCCGGCGGTACAGCGGGTCGCTGCTGGCCGGGGTCAGCAGCACCGCGTCCATGCCCAGGGCGGCGGCGGAACGGAAGATGGCACCCAGATTGGTGGGGTTCATCACGTCCTCCAGCACGGCGATGCGGCTGGCGCCGGCGCAGACCTGCTCCATCGTGGGCTGGGGCCTGCGGCGCATGGCGCACAGCACGCCCCGGGTCAGGGGAAAGCCGGTCAGCTCCTTGAGCACCTCCAGTTCGGAGGTGTAGATGGGGATGTCTCCGCAGCGCGCCACGATCTCCCTGGCCTGGCCGTCGATGTGCTTGCGCTCCATCAGCAGCGACACGGGCACGTAGCCCGCGTCCAGGGCCCGGTGGATCACATTGGGGCTCTCCGCGATGAAGAGGCCCCTGGAGGGCTCGGCCCGGTTTTTCAGCTGGCCCTCGGTGAGCCGGGCGTAGATATCCAGTTCCGGCGCGGCAAAGTCCGCGATCTCGATGACCTTGGGCATGGGAAGCAGGCTCCTGTCGGATGAGAATGTGGACGCGTTACGGGACGCGCTTTGCGCAGAGATAGAAGGCGGTGAGCAGGCCGGGGCCCGTGTGGGCGCCGATGACCACGCCCAGACTGCTGATTCGGATCTCGCCCAGCTCCGGGTGGGCGGCGCGGGCCTGCTCGGCCACCCACTGGGCGTCGGCCAGGCAGTCGGCGTGGAGGATCAGCATGGTCCGGCCCGCGGCGTCCACCTGTGCCAGATCGCTGAGGATCCCATCCCGGATGGCGGCCATGGCGGCCTTGCGGCCCCGGGCCTTCTTCACCACGTCCAGGGTGCCGGCGTCGGGCACGTACAGCACGGGCTTGATGTTCAGCAGCGAGCCCACCAGGGCGGAGGCGTTGGACACGCGCCCGCCGCGCTTGAGGTAGTTCAGGTCGTCCACCGTGAAGCGGTGGGCGATCTTCAATTTGTTCTCCTCACCCCAGGCGGCGACCTGGTCAAAATCCGCTCCGGCCTCCTTGCGCTTGACCATCTCCATCACCAGCAGGCCCAGGCCGCCGGAGATGCAGCGGGTGTCCATCACGTAGAAGCGCCGGTCGGGGTACTCCGCCTTGACACGCTCCGCGGCGCGGGCGGCGTTTTCAAAGGACACGGACATCTTCTCTGACATATCCAGAAAGATCAGGTCTTTTCCCTGGTCCAGCAGGCTCTTGAAGAATTCGTAGTAGACGAATTCATTGATCATGGAGGTTTTCAGATCGTCCCCGGCGCGCATGCCGGCGTAGATGGCGGCGCGGTTTTCCTCCCGGCAGTCGTCCTCCCGGAGCTCGCCGTTGACAGTGAAGCTGTAAGAGATGAAGGGGATGGCGTGCTCGTCCAGATAGGTGCGGGGCAGGTCGCAGGTGGATGAAGTGGCGATGATATAGTCAGACATATGAGTGCCTCCTGTAAGTTTATTCTTTCAGGATTGTATCATATTGAATATCATATTCCAATAGACAATCCGAGGCCGACTGGCGGACGTCGAACAGGCGCACAGAAGGGCAAAACCACCTCCTGCCGGGGCCGGAAGCGGCTGCCTGTCCTATGGATTCTCCACGGCCGGGCCGTCGGAGAGGGTTTTCTCCATGCCCTTCAGGGCGCTGCGCAGGAAGAAGGCGCTGGCCGCCAGAGACATGATCTCTGCGATGGGGAAGGACCACCAGACCATGTTCACGTCGCCGGTTTTGCTCAGCAGCCAGGCCGCCGGGATCAGGGCCACCACCTGGCGCAGGATGGAGACGAACAGGGAATTTATGCTCCGGTCCAGGGCCTGGCAGGTGGAGCCGGCCACAATGCAGAAGCCGGCAAACAGAAAGCTCAGGGAAATGCGCCGCAGAGCGGGCACGCCGATGGACAGCATGGCCTCCGAGGGACTGAAAACCCCAAGCAGCACCTGGGGGATCAGCTGGAACAGGGCCAGCCCCAGGAACATGAAGCAGCAGGCGTAGAGCACACCGTAGCGGATGGTGCGGTAGATGCGCTCCTTCTTCCGGGCGCCGTAGTTGTAGCCGATGATGGGGATCAGCCCGTTGTTGATGCCGAAGACGGGCATGAAGAAAAAGCTCTGGATCTTGAAATAGACCCCGTAGACCGCCACGGCGGTGGAGGTGAAGGCGCCCAGGATGATGTTCATCAGGTAGTTGGTCAGCGAGCCGATGCACATCATCAGGATCGAGGGGAAGCCGATGCTGTAAACGGAGGAGATGATCCGCCCGTAAGGCCGGATGTCCTTGAGCTGGATGGGCAGTTCCCTGTTCAGCCGCACATGGAAGAGAAAGCCCACGGCGGCGCCCACAGCCTGGCCGATCACCGTGGCGACGGCGGCGCCGGCGGTGCCCATGGCGGGCAGACCCGCCCAGCCGTAGATGAAGAAGGGATCCAGAATGATGTTGGTGACCGCACCGATCATCTGGGTCCACATGGACAGCTTCGTCATCCCCGTGGACTGAAGCAGCCGCTCCACGCAGATCTCCAGATACACAAACAGGGAAGCGACGGTGACGATGCGCAGATAGGAATCTGCGTATTGGCGGATGGACTCCACATTGGTCTGGGAGCGGATGAAAGCGCCGGCGCCGAAGACGCCGAACAGGGCGATCAGAACCCAGCAGCAGACGGAAAGGAAGATGGCGGTGCCTGCCACCCGGCTGGCCTCATCCTGGTCCCGGCGCCCCAGGGCCCGGGACACCAAAGTGCTGACGCCCACGCCCGTGCCGGTGCCCAGACCGATCATGATGTTCTGCGCCGGGAAAGCCAGAGACAGGGCGGACAGGCAGTCCTCCGACACACGGGCCACATAGATGCTGTCCACCACATTGTACAGGGCCTGCACCAGCATGGACAGGATCATGGGCACGGCCATGGTCAGCAGCAGCTTGCCCTCCGGCATTTCTCCCATGCGCCGGGAATCGATTCTTTGAGCGGCCATATCGTCATTCTCCCCAGGTTTCAATCAAACACGTTTATTATCATTCATTATATAGAATTATTATAGACCATACAAGGGGCAAAAGCGCCAGTTTTTGCCGGTGAAAAAACCGGATCTCCAGAGGGTTTTCCCAAGGAGATCCGGTTTTGTTTCGCTTTATGTCCGGTGCCCGCGCAGGGTCCGGTACATCCAATAGCCGGACAGGGCCATCAGCGCGGCGCTGAGGCTCATCAGGCTGTAGCAGAGCAGATACCAGTTCCCGTGCCGCTGGATCAGATATTCCAGACAGCCGGCGGCGGCCAGGCTCAGCAGCCACAGCAGCCACAGCAGGAAGTGGACCGGCCGCAGACCGTTGGCCCGGATGCTGCGGCGGCTGTAATAGAGCAGCACCGCCAGGATGGCCGCGGCGCTGACGATCTGGGTCAGGCTCACGAAGCCGTTGGAGCGCAGGAAGCTGGAATCGTAGCGGGTGCTGTCCAGCACAAGCTCGATGGCGCTGTAAAACAGCAGGAACAGCAGGGCCACGCTGCCCTCTGCCTTGCCCTCTTTCATAGGGGTGCGGCGGCGCTTGAGGAAAAAGCGGGTCATCAGCAGGCCCAGCAGCATCAGCAGCAGAAATTCCCAGAAGAAGGCGGCAAAGCGGTACTCCACCGCCCCGGTGCCCGTGGTGACCGGTGCGGCAAGGGGCAGATACTGAAAGCGGGGATCGGTGATGAGCAGCTTTCCCCGGCCGGCATTGCCGAACAGGGCGCTGAGCCGGATCAGGCCGATGCCCAGGGCGGCGCCGGGGGCCAGGGCGTCCAGCAGACGGGCGCTGCTGTCGGCAAAGCCCAGCGCGCGTACCAGCAGCGCCGCCAGCAGTACGCCCAGCAGCACGCCGGGCAGACAGAAGCCGCCGCTGCTGTAATGGGTCATGGCGGAGAAGAAGCCGCTGTACTGCTCCGCGTGGCAGTACCAGTGCAAAAAGCGGCTCAGCAGCACGGAGAGCCACAGGGCGATGGGGAAGAAGACCCACAGGGCAGCGAGTTCTCCGCCGTCGCTGCGGTAGAGGGCGAGACTGAGGGCAAACCAGGCGGCCACGCCCATGGTCAGGACCAGGGAGCTCCAGTAGAGGACGCCGCCGCCGGCGGCAATGGCTACGGGATTCATGGCGTCACCCCCTCTTGGTGGACCGCAGTGGCAAAATAGAGGATATCGCTCATGCTGCGCTCATTGTCCCAGTCCACCCGGTTGTAGGCGTCGCCCCGAAAGACGATGATGGAGGTCTGTCCCCCGTCCAGGGCATAGGCCTTTTGGCAACCCTTGCGGAACATGTACTCACCCGACTGGGCGATGGTGCAGGTGTGCTGGTAATCCCCCTCGTAGTTGACGGTCATCAGCAGATAGTGCAGCGTGTCCAGCTGCCCGATGGAGGAGCGGGAGTAATAATGGTCCACCTCCCCGATGGGATAGGAGGGGCTTACCTCTTTCAGCTGGCCATCGTCCACCAGAACCGGACCGAAGGCCAGGCTGAACAGCACATCGTTGTCCTGGATAAACTGCTTGGTCTCCGCCTCGCTTTTCAGCTGGCCGGCGTAGGCAAAGAGCATGTCGCCCCCCGCGGTGAAGAAGCAGCTGTCCACCGCGTTCAGATTGCAGCGGTAGAGCTGCCGCTGGTATACGGTGACGCCCAGATTGCGGAAGGCGTAAAAGTCCCCGTTGATGGCCACAACGGCGTTGGCGTCCCTGGCCATCTGGGTGGCATAAAGCTGGACGCTGGAGCCGTAGCTGTCCCCGGCCAGTTTCCGCCGCAGCTGGGAGCCGTCGGCCATTTTGACCTCTGCGCAGCTGCAGCACTTGCCGTCGATGATCTCCTTCCAGCAGAGTACGAACAGGCTGTCGTCCAGATAGTATTTGAATTCCGAGCCGGGCATAAACTGGGCGTTTGGGTCCCAGGCCAGGCTCTGCCCATCCAGCAGGCCCGCCGCCAGGGCGATCACCTGTTCCACCTGGGCGGTGTCCGTGGTGCTGCCGAAGCGGCCGGGGTCGGGTTCAGGGGCTGTGGTGGCGTTCTCCGCAATGGCGTAGAGCTTGGGCAGGGCCGCCGTGTCCCCCAGGGCGGCGTTGACGGCGTTGCTGGCGTACAGATCCAGCCGGGCGGGCAGATCCTCCCGACCGGCGAGGGCGCCGCCGCCCTCATCCGGACACACATGCAGGCACAGCCAGCACAGGCTCAAAACCGAGAGCAGGGCGCAGCACACGGCGACCAGGCGGCGGAGCCAATGCCGGAGCGCGGGGACCTTCTCCGCCTTGGGCGCTTCTTCCTCCCTCACCCGTACCGGCCTGGGCTTTTTTTGGCGCGCCGCCGAAGGCGCCAGTACGGTGGGCTCCTCCACCGCCGAGACTTTCGGGGCGCTGTGCCGCCGGGCGGGGCGGGCTGCCTGCGCGGGCTTTG
>CACYXE010000005.1 GCA_902778275.1 Oscillospiraceae bacterium | reverse complement strand
AGCGAGCTTTCCCGTATACGGGGAAGCGAGACGATCCGGAGCTTGTGCCGACGAAAGCCCGGCCCGGGAATCGGCATGCGGCAAGGCGTGGCAGAGACGAGAGACGAGAGCCGCGGCGGGCTTCGACCCGGAGACTCGAATCTCGAATCTCGAAACTCAAAACTAAAAACTGCGACTGAAAGGAGCCAACGCTATGCCCATATTTCCCACCCTCAGCCCGTCGAAGCAGACCCGGATCGTCACCGACGTGTTCAACGGCTACGACCACCGGCTGAAGATCCCCGACGGCTGCTTCTACGACACCGAGAACCTGTCCGCCCGGCACTGGCCGCTGCTGTCGACCCGGCCGCTCCGGGGCACTCTCACCACCCTCCAAAGCCCCGGCGGCCTGATCGGCAAGGACGCCCTGTGCTGGGTGGACGGCGGCGCCCTCTACGTCAACGGCGCGCCCACCGGCCTCACCGGCCTGACGCCGGGGCCCAAGCAGCTTGTCAGCATGGGCGCCTACGTGCTCATCTTCCCGGACAAGCGCTACTGCAGCACCGAGGACCCGGCGGACTTCGGATCCATGGAGGCGGACCTGACGGTAAGCGGCGATATCGAGTACCATCTCTGCACCCTGGACGGGGAGACCCTCCCCGACCCCACGGTGGGCGGCGAGGAGCCGGCGGAGCCGGAGAACGCCCAGCTGTGGCTGGACACTTCCGGCGGCGGACGCCGTCTGCTGCAGTGGTCCGCGTCCCTGAACCTGTGGACGGAGCTGGCCACGGTCTACACCAAGGTGACCCTGCCCTCCATGGGGCAGCTGCCCGCCCTGTTCCGGCAGTTCGACGGCGTGAGCGTCACCGGATTGGACTTCGACGGCCTCAACGGCGAAAAGATCCTCTACGCCCTGGGCGGCGGGGAGCAGGAGAAGGACTGGATCGTGCTGGCGGGCCTGATCGAGGGGGCCCGCACCGCCTCGGGCACTGTCCGCCTGCGGCGGACGGTCCCGGACATGGACTACGTCTGCCAGTGCCAGAACCGGCTCTGGGGCTGCCGCTACGGCCACGACGGGGACAAGGTGGTCAACGAGATCTACGCCTCGGCCCTGGGGGATTTCAAGAATTTTCGCCAGTACCTGGGCCTGTCCACCGACTCCTGGACCGCCTCCCTGGGCTCCGACGGGGAGTTCACCGGGGCGGTCAGCTACCTGGGCCATCCCTGCTTTTTCAAGGAGGACCGCATCCACATGGTCACGGTGTCCGCCGGCGGCGCGCACCGCCTGGACGAGACCGCCTGCCGGGGCGTGCAGAAGGGCAGCGCCGCCTCCCTGCAGGTGCTGGGCGAGAGCCTGTACTACAAGTCCCGGGAGGACGTGTGCGTCTGGCAGGGGGGCTTCCCCCAGTCGGTCAGCGCCGCCCTGGGGGAGGAGCGCTACGACAGCGCCGCCGCCGGCTGCGTGGACGGCCGCTATTACCTGTCCATGCGGGACGGGGCGGGGGACTGGCAGCTGTTCGTGTTCGACACGGAGCGGGGCCTCTGGTACCGGGAGGACGGCCTGCACGTCAGCTGCTTTGCCGCCGCGGTTGGGGAGCTCTACGCCCTGGACGGGGACAGCGGCGACGTGCTGGCCCTGAAGGGCAGCGTGGGCACCCCCGAGGAGAGCCTGCACTGGATGGCCGAGACCGGCATCCTCCACTACCAGACGGCGGACCGGAAGTACGTCTCCCGCTACAATCTGAGCCTGCGGATGCAGCGGGGGGCCCGGCTGACGATCTACCTGCGCTACGACTCGGAGGGGGACTGGGAGGAGAGCGGGCAGCTGTCCATCTCCGGCACGGGCACCGTGTCCATCCCCATCCGGCCCCGCCGCTGCGACCACATGCAGCTGCGCCTGGCGGGCGAGGGCGAGTGCCGCATCTACGCCCTGACCCGGGTGCTGGAGACCGGAAGCGATATGTGAGTTTTCAGTTTTGAGATTCGAGATTCGAGATTCGAGTCTCCGGGTCGAAGCCCGCCGCGTCTCTCGTCTCCTCGAATCTCGATTCTCGATTCTCGAATCTCCGCTCCCTGTCATTGCGAGGAGCGAAGCGACGTGGCAATCCGCATCCTTCGTCTCCTCGAATCTCGAATCTCAAAACTCGAATCTCGAAAGCGACTGAAAGGAGCATCATGTTCGAATACCCCCCCATCTTAAAGGGCAGCGAGCAGCAGCAGCTGAGCGCCCTGCGGGACTACCTGGTGCGCATGGCCCGCAGCCTCGAGGCGGCCCGGGAGGCCGCCGACGAGGCCGCCTCCGCCACGCCCGCCCCGGCGTCCGCCTCCACAGCACCGGCCGCTGCCCCCGCCGCCGACGCGGAGGCCGCCCGGCTCAACGCCGGGGAGCTGCGCGCCCTGATCACCAAGACCGCCCGCCGCCTGGACACGGAGCTGGACACCGTGCAGCAGAACGTGGACCGGGTGGACGCCTCCCTGCGGGAGGACTACCTGGCCCGGTCCGACTTCGGCGCCTACACCGAGCAGGCGGCCCTGACCATGACGGCCACCGCCCGCAGCGTGGTGGAGAGCTACGACTTCGCCCGGCGCATCGACGCCCAGGCCGCCGCCCTGGACGCCCTGGACAGCTACCTGACCGCCATCCGGGGCGAGATCCGCCGGGGGCTCATCACCGACCCGGAGACCGGGGAGCAGGTGCTGGGCATCGCCATCGCCGAGAGCCTGCGCTTCACCGGCCAGACCCACAGCGCCGGCGGCCTGACCTACTACGAGCTGTCGCCGGGCCAGACCCTGGGCCTGTACACGGCCACCGGCTGGCAGTTCTGGATCAACGGCGCCAAGCGGGGCTGGTTCGACTCCGCCGACGGCATGCTGCACGTGACGCGCATGCGGGCGGTGGACAGCATCGACCTGGGCGACAGCTGGCAGCTGCGCAGCGCCGGCGGCCTGGGCATCAAATACACGGGAGGCTGAACCATGGCCATCAACGTCACCATCAACGGCAGCGGCGGCATCACCGGCTGGTCCGGGACCACCGCCCGCCCCGGCGAGGACATCGTAGGCACCACCTACGACGCCAGCGTCGGCGCGGTCTGCGTGTGCCGCTACAAATTCACCACCGACGGCTACGGCGCCACCGGCATGAGCTTCCGGCTCAATAACGTCCGCTGCACCGTGCGCGGCTCCTCCAGCAGCGACGACAGCATCGGCCGCATGCGCTTCGCCATCGGCAGGGCCGCCGACGCCTATGTGGGATACAAGGGCAACAAGGGCTACGCGATCACGACCTACAGCTATGCCGACAAGTACGCGTCCGGGAGCCTGAGCGTGAAGCTCCTGCCCAACACCGTCTACTACCTGTGGATCTTCCCGGCCTCCAACTTCTCCGGGACCACCCGCTTCAACCTGGGCAGCTGCACCCTGAAGACCTCCGGCGTCTACGGCACGGCCAGCAGCATCAGCGCCGGCGCCGGGACCTTCGGCAGCCCCATCCCCATCACCCTGTCCAACAGTGTCAGCGGCGTGACCAACACCGTCACCGTCCGCTGCGGCGGCATCACCAAAACCCTGGCCACGAAGAGCGCCGCCTCCAACTTCACCTGGACCCCGTCTCTCAGCGAGTACGGCCCGGCGATCCCCGACGCCGGGAGCGCCCAGGCCACCATCACCGCCACCACCTTTTACGGCAGCGCGGAGTGGGGCAGCCGGACCCGGACCGTCACCGTCCGCTTCCCCGACGAGGCGGGTCCGGTCATCTCGGCGGCCGAGCTGAGCTGCGACAACGGCGGCACGGCGGCGGAGGGCCTGCCGGTCTGCGTCCAGGGCCACAGCAAGGCGCGCGCGTCCATCACCGCCGCCGGACAGTACGGCGCGTCCGTCAGCAGCTACGCCCTGAGCGTGGGCGGCACCACGGTCAGCGGCGCCGCCGCCGTCCAGACCAGCGCCCCGCTCCCGGTCTCCGGCAGCCTCACCGCCACCCTCACGGTCACCGACAGCCGGGGCCTGAGCGCCTCCGTGACCCGGAGCCTGACCGTGGAGCCCTACGCCCAGCCCAGCCTCACCGGCGTGTCCCTGATCCGGGCCGACCAGACCGGCGCCCCGGCGGAGGACGGGACCTGGCTGCGGGCCTGCGCCACCGGGATCATCGCCCCGCTGGACGGCCACAACGCCATGACCATGACCGTGGCCAACAGCACCCGGGGCGGCAGCTACGGCGCCGAGACGCCCATGCAGAGCGGCACGCCGCAGCTGGTCGGCGGCCTGAACGCCGACCTGACCTACACGGCCCGGATCACCCTGACCGACGCCCTGGGCGGCAGCGCCTCCGCGACCGGCGTCATCAGCAGCCGGAAATGGGCCATGAAGTTCAACGCCGACGCCACGGCGGTGGGCTTCGGCAAGGCCCCGGAGGCGGACAGGGTGCTGGAGATCCCGGCCGACTGGGAGCTGGTGCGGGGCACGGCGCCCGATACGGAGCGGGCGGTCTTCTCCGGCGGGGTGCCGGAGCTGCTGGCCGATATGCTCCAGGTGAAGACGGTGGAGTCCGCGGCCCTGAACGTGTCCTCCGGCAGCAGCCAGACCGTGACGGCGGACGCCTCCCGGCCGGGCTTCACCCCCATCGGCGTGGTGGGCTACGCCTTCCCCAGCACCAACTCGTCCAACATGGCGGCGACCCGTGTGTATCTGGGCGGCGGCAATACCCTGTACGTCCTGGCCAGGAGCATCACCGGCGCGTACACCGGCGTCTTCCGCTGGTACGTGCTGTACCGGAAGGACAGCTGTGAATGACGCCGCCGGCGGCACAGCCCCAACAGAAAGGAGAAAACCATGGCACAGTATACCAGTTCCGCGTCCCGGCCCGACCCGGCCGGGGACGCGCTTTCCGCGGCGGACCGGGAGGTAGACGCCCTCTACGCCGCCATCACCGGCCGCAAGGCCTTTTCCTATAACCCCAGCGCCGACCCCATGTACCGCAGCTACGCCGACCGCTATGTACAGGACGGCCGCATGGCCATGCGGGACAGCATGGGCCAGGCGGCGGCCCTCACCGGGGGCTACGGCTCCAGCTACGCCCAGAGCGCCGGGCAGCAGCAGTACGACGAGTACCTGCGCTCCCTCAGCGAGGTGCTGCCGGAGCTGTACGGCCTGGCCTGGCAGCAGTACAGCGACCAGGGCGCGGCCCTGCAGGACGCCTACGACAACGCGGCCCGGCGCCAGCAGACCGCCTATCAGCGCAGCCGGGACGCCCTGGCGGACCGGCGCTATGAGGCCCAGCAGGCGGCCGCCCGGCAGCAGCAGGCCTACAAGCAGCAGCAGACCGCCTACGCGAACCTTGTCAAGCTGATCTCCAACACCGGCTATCAGCCCAGCGCGGCGGAGCTGGCGGCGGCGGGTCTCAGCCGCGCCCAGGCCAACGCCCTGCGCCGGGAGTACCTGCGCGCCAACAAGCTGCTGCCCGCCTCCGGCGGCGGCGGAGGCGGCGGGGGCGGCGGCAGCAGAGCCAAGACCACCACGACCGCCAGCGCCGCCCGCACCGGCAAGGCCACCGCCGACGGGGTCACCGGCGCCACCGCCAGGCAGGCGGTGGCCGCCGCCGGGAGCGGCAAGTCCGGCTCCTCCGGCATCGTCACCAACAGCCGGGGCAGCTCCTACAAGGGGCTGCTGGTATGACCGAGCTGCAGCTGCGGCGGCAGCTCTGCGATACCGCCCGGTCCTGGCTGGGGGCGAAGGAGGCGGACGGCAGCCACCGGCCCATCATCGACCGCTACAACGCCATCCGCCCCCTGCCCGGCGGGCTGAGGCTGGGCTACGACGATCCCTGGTGCGCGGCCTTCGTGTCGACGGTGGCCGAGCAGTGCTCTCTGGGGCGGATCGTCTTTCCCCATTGCAGCTGCCAGGCCATGATTGCCCTGTACAAGGCGGCGGGCCGCTGGGAGGAGCAGGACTTCGCCGTGCCCAGGATCGGGGATATCATCTTCTACGACTGGGACGACGACGGCGTAGGCGACTGCACCGGCACGGCGGACCACGTGGGGATCGTCACCGCCGTGGACGGCGACCTGCTCACCGTGGTGGAGGGGAACCGCTCCGACGCGGTTTCGGAGCGGAAGCTCTGCGCCGGGGCCCGCTTCATCCGGGGCTACGGCCAGCCGGACTACGCCTCCCTGGCCACGGAAGACCCCGCCCCCTCGTCCTCTCCGCACCCCCCGTCCTCACGAATCTCGAATCTCAAAACGCAAAACTCTCTCGCCATTCCCACGCTCCGCCGGGGCGACAGCGGCGAGACGGTCCGGGCCCTGCAGCTGCTGCTGATCGGCCGGGGCTATCGCTGCGGCCCCCGGGGCGCGGACGGGGACTTCGGCCCCGCCACCCAGGGCGCGGCGGAGGGCTTCCAGCGGGGCCACAGGCTCAGCGTGGACGGGATCGTCGGCCCCGCCACCTGGTCCGCTTTGCTGGGGCTATCCACTACAGGAGGTACGCAACCATGACCATCACCATCCAGAGCCTGGTCACCGCGGCGGCCCTGGCCGCGGCCGTGGCCGCGCTGCTGGGCTACTACAACCGGGGCTTTGTCTGGTTTCACCGCCAGCAGAGCCAGGACGAGGACATCCGCGCCATCAAGGCCGAGCAGGGCCTGCTGACCTACGGCGTGCTGGCCTGTCTCAAGGGCCTGAAGGAGCAGGGCTGCAACGGCCCCGTCACCGAGGCCATCCAAAAAATCGAGCGGCATCTCAACGACGCCGCCCACCAGTGAAAGGAGCACTATGGACTTTTCCGGCATCGCCGGCGTGACCGGCATCACCGTCATCTGTTATCTCTGCGGCCTGGCCGTGAAGCTTTCCCCCTGGGACAACAAGTACATCCCCCTGCTCTGCGGCCTGTGCGGCGGGGCGCTGGGGGCCCTGGGCCTGCGGCTCATGGCCGCCTTCCCGGCGGGGAACGTCATCGACGCGGTGGCCGTGGGCATCGCCTCGGGCCTGGCCGCCACCGGCGCCGACCAGCTGCTGAGACAGCTGCTTCCTGAGGATTGAGATTCGAGATTCGAGATTCGAGATTCGGGAAGAAGGGATGCCTGCATCCGCCCCCGTCATTGCGAGGGCCACCTGCATCCGTCCATCTGTCATTGCGAGGAGCGAAGCGACGTGGGGCCTGCCCTTTAGGGTACAATCCGTATCTCTCTGGCACGCCTTGCCGCATGCCGATTCCCGGGCCGGGCTTTCGTCGGCACAAGCTCCGGATCGTCTCGCTTCCCCGTATACGGGAAAGCCCGCTCCCTCCGCTGTGCCTCCTCTCAAAAGCAAAGCACGCGCTTTGCTTTTGTTGCGAAAGAAAACCGGCCCGCCAATGGCGCGGCTGCGGAAAAAGCGGGCCGCCTTCCTCTGCCTCCGGCAGCGCAAAGCCGCAATTCTCGAATCTCGAATCTCAAAACTCGATTCTCGAAAGCGAGGGTACAATCCGTCCTCCCATGCACGCCTTGCCGCATTTGCCATTCCCGGGCAGGGCTTAAACGCCTCTGCCCGCCAATGGCGCGGCTGCGGAAAAACCGGCCCGCCTTCCTCTGCCTCCGGCAGCGGCGGCCCGCTTTTCTCAAATCTTTCAAAAACCCTCTTGGAAAAACCGCAAAAGATGGTACAATAGGGGATAGCAAAACACCGGTCCGGCGCGCGCCCTCTTCTCCGAGCGGAGCGGAGCGAGTTTCCTCTGACGCCGGCACCGGTATGGATTAAGGACGGAACCGACTATGATTTTCCTCGCTGTATTTTTGATGGTCGCCGTGTGGGCGACCCTGCAGTTCGGCAAGCTGGTGACCACCAACTCCATCCTGGAGTTTCTGGTGTTCATCCTGGTCTACGCGCTGATGCACCTGGTGTACCTGGTGGTCTTCTGGCTGCTGAGCCTGCCCTGCGACAAGACCAAGCCCATCGAGAAGCAGCGCCAGCTGTCCCGCATCGGCGTGTCCAGCATGTGCAGCGTTCTCTGCGCCTACTTCGGCACCAGGGTGGTCATGCGCGGGGTCAGAAAGGTCCCGGTGGGGGAGCGCTTTGTGCTGGTGTCCAACCACCGCTCCGCCATCGACCCGATCATCATGCTGGACAAGATGCATACGCTGAACCTCTCCTTTATCGCCAAGCCCTCCGTTATGGCGCTGCCCATGGTGGGCACCATCCTCTACCGGATCGGCTGCCTGCCCATCGACCGGGAGAATGACCGGGAGGCCCTGAAGACCATCCAGACCGCGGCGGGCTATGTGAAAAAGGGCATCTGCTCCATGGGCATCTTCCCCGAGGGGCACCGCAACACCGGCGACGAGCTGCTGCCCTTCCACCCGGGCTCCTTCAAGCTGGCCCAGCGCTCCAACGCCCCCCTGGTGATCGCCTGCATCCGGGGCACCGAGAACGCCAAGAAGTTCATCACCGACCGGCGCAAGACCGCCTATCTGGACTTTCTGGAGGTGCTGCCGGCGGAGCAGGTGAAGAAGATGAGCACCCAGCAGCTGAGCGAGTATTGCCGCCTGCGCATCCAGCTGGCCCTCTACACCCCCGAGGATGAGGACCCCACCGTGGAGGTCCAGTCCGTGGACGACGACGAGGACTACGAGGACGCTT
Organism: Oscillospiraceae bacterium; assembly: GCA_902778275.1. Classification (GTDB taxonomy): domain Bacteria; phylum Bacillota; class Clostridia; order Oscillospirales; family Oscillospiraceae; genus Limivicinus. The sequence goes on along the minus strand of CACYXE010000005.1, from coordinate 74,690 downwards.
ACGACGAGGCCGAAGCCGCCGACGGGGCGGAGGACAAGGCATGAGGCGGGCGGCCCTGGTCACCGGCTCCAGCCGGGGCATCGGCGCGGCCATCGCCGCGGCGCTGAGCGAAGCGGGCTGGGCGGTCTGCGTCAACTACATCGAGCGCGCCGACAAGGCGGAGGAGCTGGCCGCCCGGCTGCGTGAGCGGGGCGGGGAAGTGATCACCTGTCAGGCGGACGTGGCCGACCGGGCCGCGGTGGACGCCATGGTGGCGCGCGTTGAGGCGGAGCTGGGCCCGGTGAGCCTGCTGGTGAACAACGCCGGCGTCGCCAAACAGCAGCAGTTCCAGGACATCGACCCCGCCACCTGGCAGCGGCTTTTCGCCGTGAACGTGAACGGCTGCTTCCACTGCAGCCAGGCGGTGCTGCCGCACATGCTCCACGAGCATGCGGGGCAGATCGTGAACGTCAGCTCCATCTGGGGCAGCCACGGCGCCTCCTGCGAGGCGGCCTATTCCGCCACCAAGCACGCCATCATCGGCCTGACCCGCAGCCTGTCCGCGGAGCTTGCGCCCAGCGGCATCCGGGTCAACTGCGTGGCCCCCGGGGTCATCGACACGGACATGGTCCAGGTCCTGGGGCGGGAGACCCTGGAGGGCCTGGCCGGGGAGATCCCCCTGGGCCGCCTGGGAAGACCGGAGGAGGTCGCCCGCATGGTCCTCGCCCTGGTGGAAAACCCCTACGTCACCGGCCAGGTGATTACCGTCGACGGGGGCTTTGTGATCTGATAAAACCGAACAGGCAAAGCAAAAAGCTGTGGGATTTCCCACAGCTTTTTTTGCGCGGATATGCGGCTTTCGCCCCGCGGCTTCAATCCTCGTTCTGCAGCTTTGTGATCAGCTCCCGCATCGCTTCCACGGAGTTGAAGTTGTAAGGCTCCAGATCCTCCACGTCGATGTCGATGTCGAAGACGTCGTTGAATTCGCCGACGATGGAGATGATATCGAAGGAATCCAGGACTCCGCCGTCGATGAGCTTTTTCTCGTTGAGGAAATCCACGTCCGGGCGGATCTCCTGCAGGATCTGCAAGACTTTATCCATGATAAGCCTCCTCTATGCATTTTTTGGTTTTCAGCCGGATCACCATGCCGGAGTCCCGGATCGTAAGGGCGTCCGGCAGTTGATCAAAGGAAAGGGATCGGGTGTCCCCGCCGGCGGCTGCCTTTTGGATGGTATACCGTTTGATCTGATATTCCGCGCCGTCGATCCGCAGCTTCGGCGTGCCCAGGACCCGGAGGACGCCGTAATCCATCGCCCGCAGAAAACGGCTCATCTCCTCCGCTGTCCAGTCCAGATCGAGGACGCCGTCTCCCGGGACCTCCCGCAGCCGATGCAGCTGCCGCGTTTCCCCGGTCACAGGCTGCGGGACGCCCGCGCCCAGCTGTTCCAGGGGGATCAGCCGCCGCAGCCCGTCCAGGGCCAGCTCCTCGCAGGCCTTGAGAAGGGAGAGGGAGGTAGTGTTTTCGCCGATGGGGACCGAGCCCTGATACAGGACGTTCCCCGCGTCCACGTCTGCGGTCAGATAATGCCAGGTGACGCCGCCCCGGGGATCCCCGCTGAAGATCGTCCAGGCCTCCGCGTTGCGGCCGGGGTGGGCCGGAAGCAGCGCGTGGTGGAGATTGAGCAAGGTCAATTCCGGCTTGCCGATGATATCCGCCGGAATGATGTAAGGGCAGTTGACGGTCAGGAGGAAGGCCGGCTCCGAGACGCCCCGCAGGAGATCGAACAGCTCCTGTTTGCCGCCGGAGCGCACGGAATAGAGCTCCGCGTATTTTTTGTTCGCCATGGTCGGGGCGATATCCAGGATGCGGACGGCTTCCGTGCCGTAGTGCCCCGCGAGCAGCTCCGCGCAGCGGTACAGCAGCCGGGCGGTGCCCAGCAGAAAGATTTTTCTCATGACCCGGACGCCCCCTCCGCGTACATCCGCCGCAGCTCCTGCCGGTCGATCTTCCCGTTTTTGTTCAGCGGCAGCGCCTCCATCCGCAGGAAGACGTTGGGGATCATGTACTTGGGCAGGCTCTTTTTCAGTTCCTCGACGATCTCCGCCCTGTCGGGCGCGCCCGCGTAGCAGGCGACGATCTTGTTCCGGTTCTCGTCGAACAGGCAGCTGGCCCGGGTGACGCCCTCCACGGCGTTAAGGTGGATCTCGATCTCCTCCAGCTCGATGCGGTGGCCCATGTGCTTGATCTGGAAATCCTTCCGGGCGACGAAATAATACTGCCCGTCTTCCCGCAGCTCGGCCAGGTCCCCGGTGCGGTACATGCGCTCGGGGTAACGGTCGTTCAGGGGATTCTGCACGAAGGCCGCCGCGGTCCGTTCGTGATCCCGGTAATAGCCCAGGGCGAGACTGGTGCTCACGATGCAGATCTCTCCCGTCTCTCCCGGGCGGATGGGTTCGTTCTTCTCATTGAGGAAAAGCACCTCCCCGTTGGGGAAGGCCTGTCCGAGGGGGAGCTTCTCCGTGTCCTGGAATTTCCGGTCCACGATATAGTACAGGCTGTTTCCGGTCACCTCCGTGGGCCCGAAGAGATTGGCAAAGGTGGCGTCCGGATAGTAGCGCATCCAGACGTTCAGCATCTTCACCGGCATCACCTCGCCGGAAAACAGGACCCGCTTGACGGAGCCCGGGACCCGGTGCCGGAAGGCGTTGAGCCCGGCGGCGACACACAGCGCGGAGACCGACCAGATCAGGGTGCTCACACGCTTTTCATCCAGCTCCTCCACCAGCTTTTTGGGCATGGAGAAACAGACCCGCGGGATGATATACGCGCTGGCGCCGCAGTAAAGCGTGGAATAGATATCCTTTGCCGACACGTCGAAATCAAAGGGCGCCTGGTTGCCGAACACGTCCTCCTCGCCGAAATGAAAGATCTCGGCGAAGACGGGGATAAAGCTGGTGATCGAGCGGTGAGATTTGATCACGCCCTTGGGGATCCCGGTGGAGCCGGAGGTACAGATGGCGTAGAGCGGGTCCGAATCCAGACAGGTTCTGCGCAGACGGGACAGCAGCGGCGCATCCTCCGCCTCCTCCGCCAGGTCCGCGTACGCGTATACCGGAAGCTCTGCCGGCGCGCAGAAAGCCGCTTCCACCTGGCCGGTGGTGACGACCGCAACCGGCCGCATCTGCTCCAGGATCGCCCGGATGCGCTGCGGGGGCTGCGAGACGTCCACCGGCACGTAGAAGTTCCGGCTCATGGCGACGCCCAGGAAAGAGACGACGCTCTCAACGTTCCGGTCCGCCAGCACCATGACCGGCTGGTTCACACAGGAAAGCCTGCGGATCAGGGCGGTGGCGATCCTGCGGGAGCGGTCCAGCAGCTCCCGGTAGCTTATGGCTTTTTCCACGTCGGAAAAAGCGGTTTTTTCCGGAAAGCGGGCTTCGGCGCTCTCCAGATAATCGATGACTGTCATGGTTCCCTCCGCTAAAACTGTTCGTAGATAAAGGCTGTTTTGCTGTAGGCCGGGCCGTACATGCCGAAGACCAGCAGTGCCAGCACCGCCGCGCAGTAGATGCCCCAGCGGAAGATCAGGGGCTGCGCCGCGATGGCGTCCCGGAGCCTGACGCCCCGCTCATGGAGAAGGCCCACCGCGAAGAGGACCAGGACGGCGATGAACAGCAAAAACCAGTTGGCCGTGTCCAGCCCCAGGGTGAGCAGGGTCCCGTCCAGCAGGAAGGACAGGTCCCGGGTGTTCCGGAACACGGAGGCGAACATGGAGACCGCCGTGGTCAGACGGCCCGCCCGGGAGAAGAAGCGGCCCATGGAACAGATCAGGAAGGTGCGGAACATCTGGAAGACCCGCCAGGTGACAGCATCCTCCCGGATGCCGCATTTCTGCCTGGCGGCCTCGTAAAACTCCTTGAGCAGGATGCCGGACATGATGAACACGGCGTTCCAGACGCCGAAGGCGATATATTTCCAGCTGGGGCCGTGCCAGAAGCCCACCAGGAAGTACACGATGAACATGGCCAGGAAGGCGGGCAGCTTTTTGCCGAAGCTGGTCCCGAAGGTCTTCCGGGCCTTCTTGCCCAGGTTCCCGAAGGTCTTGGACAGGGACAGGGGATAGAACACGTAGTCCCGCAGCCAGGCGCCCAGGGTGATGTGCCAGCGCCTCCAGAACTCCTCGATGGAGCGGGAGAAGTAGGGCTGACGGAAGTTTTCGGCCAGCTCCACGCCCAGGATCTGGGAAAAGCCCCGGGCCACGTCGATGCCGCCGGAGAAGTCCGTATAGACCTGCAGGCCGTAGCACACGGCGCCGAAGAACACCAGCAGGCCCGAGTACTGGGCGCTGTTGTTGAAGATCTGATCCACCGGCATGGCCAGCCGGTCCGCGATGATGAGCTTCTTCATCCAGCCCCAGAGCATCAGCTGGACGCCGTAGCACAGGCGCTGATAGTCGAAGCGGTGCTCCGCGTACAGCTGCCGGGCCAGCTGGTCGTGCCGGGCGATGGGGCCCTGGATCAGTTGGGGGAAGAAGGACATGAACAGCAGGAACTTGCCGAAATTCCGGTCCGGCTCGTACTTGCCCCGATAGATATCCACCATGTAGGCGATGGCCTGCAGGGTGTAATAGGAGATGCCCAGGGGCAGCAGCAGGTGGTGCAGGGGGATGGTCAGCCCGAAGCGGCCCAGCAGGGAATTGGAGGTCTCCGCGAAGAAATTGTGGTATTTCAGGAACAGCAGCATGCCCAGGTCCAGCAGGACGCCCAGCAGCAGGATCCGCTTTGCCTTTTTCTTCGTCCGCTCCTTGCAGAGCTTCTTTTCCTCTCTGGAGAGGGCGGCGCCCTGCTCCTTCAGACAGCGCCTGCCCGCGTCGTTGACCGTATAGATCGCCCGCCCCGCGCCGTAGGTCAGGGCGGCGGCGGCCAGCAGCACCAGCAGCAGCCAGTGGCTGTTCACCCAGTAGAAGACCAGGCTGGCCAGCAGAAGGACACACCACTGGAAGCGCCCGGGAACCAGATAGTAGACCAGGACCACCGCGGCGACAAACAAGAGAAAGGGGAAGGAAGTAAAGGTCATGGAGCCGCTTCACCTGCCTTTACGATCACGCCGTCGGAGGGATATTCATAGCGTTCCGATTCATACCGGATCAGCGCGGACACCCGGAAGACGGCGTCCCCGTCCCCGGCGTCGACCGTATAGTCCAGCGTCCCCGCCGGCAGGTCCTCGCCCAGCTGCTCCCAATCGCCGCCGGGCGTCTGCCGGTACACGGCGTAGTGGGAGGCGCCCTCCACGGCGTTCCATCGCAGCAGCACCGAGCCGTCCCCGGCCCGCTCCGCGCACGGCTCCGGCGTCTCCAGCGCCGCCGGGCGCAGCAGTCCCCCGTGGTGGTAATAGCCGTAGACGGTCTCATCCGCCAGTGCCTGATATCCGCCCGCCGAGTACTGGTAGGGGACGCCCGGCAGGGCGCTGCGGTCCGTATACGTGTTCGCCGGGCCCTCCAGGACCGCGATGCGGACCCAGGCGCGCCCCGGGATCTTCCGGTAAACGGCGTAGCCGTCCGTCCCGTTCATCTCCGCCCAGCTGAGCGTCATGCCCTCCGGGCCCTCCTCCAGGGACAGCAGCTTGGGCGCGCTCAGGACCGTGGTCCCGCCCTTTCCGGCGTAATCGAACGGACCGAAGCGCTTTTCCCCGTCCCGGAGCAGATAGGGGGCGACGGTGTAGGCATAGGTGGCGTTCAGCGCCAGGTCTCTGTCCATACAGGTCAGCGTGTCCGCGTCCAGGTCCGCGACGCAGACCCAAGCCGCTTCCGCCGGAGTTACCGGATCCTCTGCGGGCAGGAGGTGCTTGCGGTAGAGCCGATAGCCGTCGGCCCCCTCGCTGGGCGTCCAGGTCAGCCGGAAGCTGCAGCCGGTGGCCCTGGCCTCCGTCAGCTCCGGCGCTTCCAGTTCATAGGCCCTCGGCGCGTGCTCCCGCTCAAAGTCCAGCGCATAGGGCGCGATGATCTGCTCGTATTCCGCCGCGGCCGCGTCCCAGGAGGCATAGGCCGGGTCGCCCCGCTTGTCGGTGAAGCCGTAACGCTCCCGCAGCCAGGCGCCCAGATAGTGGGTATACTTCAGCGCGCCGTGGACGTTGGTGTGCCGCAGATCCAGGAAATCCCTGTGGAGATCCAGATCCATCTCCTCCATGGCGCCGCGCAGGTCCAGGACCTCGAAGCCCCGCTCCCGCACCGTGTCGACCGCGGTATTGAGCTCCGCGTAGTCGCTCTCGTTCTCAAAAGCCTGGGGACACAGCGTGAACAGCACCCGGAGCTGTTCCGAGGCGCAGTAATCCAGCAGCTCTGCCAGTACGGCGCTCTGGGTTTCGTCCAGGGGGAGCCGGGCCTCCGTGGCGTAAAAACGCGATTCGTTGATCCCACTCCGGCTCAGGTAACCCAAATGGGTCGCCGTGCCCTTCATGTGATACGTTCTGTGCGTGAATTGCGAGGAGTCCAGTTCCGGCCAGGAGGCGTGAAAACGAAGGCCGGGGAAGTAGCACTCCAGCTGCTCCAGGCCCGTCAGGCCGGCTTCCGGGGCCAGCTCCCGCACCATCCGGATCTTGGTCCCGGACAGGGGCATGCAATCGGCCGTGGAGTGCAGACCGATCAGGTTGACCGTATCCGTTTTGAGAGAATTCAACGACACAATGAACAGAGCGTCGGGCTGGGTCTTCCGGGCTTCCTCGATCTCGTACCTGAACGCACGAACGGGCATACTGGCGGTGGAAAGGGAGTAGACCGCCATCCCGTATTCCTGCCAGGCCAGGGACGGCTGCCAGAAGTAATACACGTTGCTGCCTCCGATGTAGACCGCGTCCAGCGTATTCCTCGGCTCGTCATGGAATCCCGCGACAGACAGGTAGTTGTTGGTGACGTTGCCGATGTTAAAGATCCCCTGCAGGCTCAGTACGAGGCTCAGCAGCAGGAGCAGGAACACGAGGGCCCTGATCCAGGGAGAGATATTCTTTTTTCGCGTCGCCTTCTCCATAAGCCTCTTCCTTAAATCGCAAAAAGTCAAATTGGAAACAAATTATAACAAATCAATTGTATTATATATGCCGCCGCCGGAAAGCGCAAGAGTTTTTCCGGGATAATGCGGCGGTTTTGCGGGGATTGGGTAAGAATCCTGCCCTTTCCGGCGCCCTGCGCCAAAAGAACGGCGAAAAGCCCCGCGCCGCCCGGCCCGATCGGGATGACAAAAACGAAGAGGCGGCGGAGACCCTGTGTCTCCGCCGCTTCCCGGCACGTATGTGGTTTGTCCTCAGTCCGCGCGGACGAACACCGTGTCCAGCCCGGCGTCCTCCACGTCGTCCTGCCACATCAGCTCATAGGCGCTGTTGAGGGAAAAGCTGCCGGTCCCGTTTTCGTACACCAGCTCCTCGGAGTCGGTGCCGTCCTCGTGGAAATGCAGGATGCTGTGCCGGGCATCCTCGTAGCGCAGCAGATTGCTGCCCTCGGCCCGGGCCGTCATGGTCCAGACGTAGGTCTCCTCGGCGCTGGCGCCCCAGGTGATCAGCACCTCATAGCCGTCCCCGGCTTCGCCCTTGCGGATCTCGATGTTGCCCCGGCCGGCGATCTTCTCGGCCCAGACGCCCGCCATGTCGTCGGGGCTGTAGCCCAGGTCGTCCTCCAAACTTTGGACGATGGCCTCCGTGTAGATCCTCGCCTCGCCGTCCAGCTTGCCCTCGGCGATCACGCCCACGGTATACTCGCCCGGCTCGATGGTGATGCGCATGACGCCCTCCGTGATGGTGCTCTCGGCCGTGGGCTCATCGGGGAAATCCTCGCTGCCCAGCACGCCCCGCATATAGCGCAGGCGGATCTGGCCGCCCTGGATGGTCGACTCCACCACCACTTCATCCCGCTCGCCCACGGTCAGATAGCCCAGGCCGACGCTGCCGTCCGGGGCCTTGACCGCCGTGATGGAAATGCTGTTGTCATCCTCGGTGCTGACGCCGAAGAGGGGCTTTTCCCCGCAGCCGCTCAAAAGCGACGCCGCAAGCAGCGCCGACAGAAACATGGCAAAAATACGCTTCATCCTGTCTCTCCTTCCGCCGCCCGTCCGCCGGGCGGCCCTTCTCATTCCGGTGGCATTGTACCACAGGAGCCCGCCCGCTTCAAGCGCCCTTAAGGAATCTTCACAATTGCGTCGGCCCTGTATAAAAGCTCCCGTTTTCAGGCACAATAGCAATACACCCATACATACAATGGTTTGGGCGACAAAACCCGGAGCGTGAACACACATGGTCAAACGAGGAGATATCTATTACGCGGATCTGAGCCCGGTGGTGGGCAGCGAGCAGGGGGGCATGCGCCCGGTGCTGATCGTGCAGAACGACACCGGCAACCGGCACAGCCCCACGGTGATCGCGGCGGCCATCACCAGCCAGACGGGCAAGGCCCGCCTGCCCACCCACATCAGCCTGTCCGGCCAGAGCGTGGGGCTCAACCGGGACAGCGTGATCCTGCTGGAGCAGATCCGCACCCTGGACAAATCCCGCCTGCGGGAGCGGATGGGCCGCCTGGACGAGAGCACCATGAGCGCTGTGGACAGCGCCCTGGCGGTGTCCTTCGGCCTTCGATGAGATTTGAGTTTTGAGAATCGAGATTCGAGCCTGCGCATAAATCCCGATCCCCCGTTCATAGCTTGAACGGGGGATCTTTGTATGGACGAAATCATCATCTATGAAAACGGCCGCCCGGCCGGGGCGCTGACGCTCCGGCGGGAGGGCCTGTATACGCTGCTGGAGGCGAGCCTGCCCCCGTCGGGGGAGCTGACCCGGCTGTGGCTTTTGGGCGGCGGGGAGCGGGCGGACCTGGGCGTGCTGGAGCCCCGGCGGTCGGGGCGCGTTTTTTGCCGCCGCTATTCCCGCGCGGCCTTTTCCCGCCTCCCCGCGCCCATGGACTGCGCTGTGGCTGTCCCCACTTCGCAGGAGCCGCCCTCCCCGGTCATTGCGAGGAGGGCGAAGCCCGACGCGGGGCCTGCCCTTCAGGGTACAATCCGTTCCCCCGCACGCCTTGCCGCAGATGCCAATCCCGGGCCGGGCTTGAACGCCCAGCCCGCCATTGGCGCGGCTGCGGAGAAACCGGGCCGCCTTTATCTGCCGCAGGCAGCGGCGGCCCGCTTTCCTCAAATCTTAAAACTAAAAACTGAAAACTACCTCGCCCTGCCCTGCGAGCTCCGCCATCCCCGCCCCGGCCTGCGCCTGGCGGAGATCGACGGCCAAAGCTATCTGCTGTTTCGCCTGTAGCGCCCTTGTGAAAACGAAAAAAACCATGTATAATAGTTTTTAGTTTTCAGTTTTTAGTTTTTAGGAGACGGGGGACGCGGGGACGCGGGGCGTTCTCCGCACGCCGAAGCGCGCAAAGGAGGCCGAGCCTATGCAGATGACCGATCTGATCGCCAAAAAGCGGGACGGGGGCGCCCTGTCCACGGAGGAGATCGACTTCATGATCCGGGGCTACACCCGGGGCGAGATCCCGGACTACCAGATGTCCGCCATGTGCATGGCCATCCTGCTGCGGGGCATGGACGACCGGGAGACCCTGGACCTGACCATGTCCATGATGCGCTCCGGCGAGGTGCTGGACCTGAGCCCCATCAAGGGGGTCAAGGCGGACAAGCACTCCACCGGCGGCGTGGGGGACAAGACCAGCCTGGTGCTCTGCCCCATGGTGGCGGCGGCGGGATTGAAGATCGCCAAGATGTCCGGCCGGGGCCTGGGCCACACCGGCGGCACCATCGACAAGCTGGAGAGCTTTCCCGGCTTCTCCACCGCCATCAGCGAGGAGAGCTTTTTCCGCAACGTCAACGACATCGGCATCGCCATCATGGGCCAGACGGCGGATCTGGTCCCGGCGGACAAGCTGCTCTACGCCCTGCGGGACGTGACGGCCACCGTGCCCTCCATCCCGCTGATCGTGTCCTCCATCATGTCCAAGAAGCTGGCCAGCGGGGCGGACGTGATCGTCCTGGACGTGAAGTGCGGCGACGGGGCCTTCATGAAGACCGAGGAGCAGGCCCGCCAGCTTGCCCGGGGCCTGACCCGCATCGGCCGCCTGGCGGGGCGCAAGTGCGCCGCCGTCATCACCGACATGGACCAGCCCCTGGGCTACGCCGTGGGCAACGCCCTGGAGGTGAAGGAGGCCATCGCCGTCCTGAAAGGGGAGCAGCAGGGCGACCTGCTGCAGCTGTGCCTGGAGCTGGGCGGCTGCATGCTGACGGAGGCGGGCCTCTCCTGGAGCATGCAGGAGGCCAAGCTGGAGCTGCTGAAAACCATCGAGGACGGCAGCGCCCTGTGGAAGCTGGCCTCCATGGTGCAGGCCCAGGGGGGCAATCCGGCGGCGGTCTACGATCCGTCCCTGCTGCCCGCGGCGCCGGTGGTCCTTGAGGTCCCGGCGGCGGCGGGAGGCTATGTGAGCCGCATCCACGCCGAGCAGGTGGGCCTGGTGAGCATGCACCTGGGCGGCGGCCGGGCCACCAAGGAAGACGCCATCGACCTGTCCGTGGGCGTGGTGCTCCGTAAGAAGCTGGGCGATAAGGTGGAGCCGGGGGAGAGCCTGGGCGCCATCCACGCCGCAAGCGCCGAGAAGGCGGCGCAGGCGGCGGCGCTGCTGCTGGACTGCTACGAGCTGCGGCCCGAGCCGGTGACCCGCCTGCCCTTCATCAAGGATATCATACGGTAAGAAAACAGCCTGCGGGGCGATTTGCCCCGCAGGCTGTTTTCAGTTTTGAGAATTGCGGCTTTGCGCCGCCGGGGGCGGAAAAAGCAAAGCCGCAATTTCCGCAGCCGCCCGATTGGCGGGCCGAGGCGACCAAGCCCGGCCCGGGAATCGGTATGCGGCAAGGCGTGCGGACTGTTTGCGTTACTCCGTACCTGTCATTGCGAAGGCTGCCTGCGGCCTGCGGTGAGCCGTGCTTCCCGCCGCGAAGCAAAGACCCGGCGTACCGATAGGGTACGCCGGGTCTTCTGACCGGCAGATAAGCCATATTATACAAGAGGACCGACCATTTCTCCATTTATAAGCAAGTAGGCGTTGTGGCCTTCATCGTTATATTCGGGATACGAATTGCCGTCCGAATAAATCACGTTATCCCCTGTCGGCGTATAGGTATGCGCGCCGTCCGTGTAACTGCCGTCGGGGTTCGCGGTCAAGCCGCCGCCGTCGCCGTCGGCGGTAGTGGGAGTGTCGCCGCCATCGTCGTCGCCGGTGTCGCCGGCGGTATCGTCCGTGGTCGTGGTATCCTCCGCGGCGTCGGAGGCGGTGATGATATCCGCCGCGCCGAAGCGGATGATCTCCAGCTCCAGTTCTTCATACAGTTTCTTCATAGGGCCTCCTCCTTTGCAGCCTTCAAGCCTTGCAATTGTTCATAAATACATCATCAGTATATACATACGCACACAAAGTGTCAAGCGCCCGGGCAGCTTTTTCCGGTTTTATATTGGAAAAACCGCTCCCCCTGTCATTGCGAGGGGCGAAGCGACGTGGCAATCCATCCTCCTTCGTCTTCCGAGCCGTCCGGCACATATTGACAAATACCGGCTGTATTTGTAGAATGAAGCTGCCCGCAAGGGCAGGCGTTGCCAAGCGAAAAAAGGCGGTTCCGCCACATCTCCGAAAGGAGGTGTTGCTATGCCACTTACGTTGACGTTCCATATCTTCGGATATACGGTAACCATCACCGTAAAAAGCAGAGACCGCCACTCTGCCAAGTGACGGTCTCTATTCCATAAAATAGAACCTCATTAGGGCGGAGCCGCTTTTCGGCAACGCCTTTTTCTGTGTTTATTATAACGGCTTCCTTTCGCACTGTCAAGGGCAAGACGATCCGCTTACCCCTTGCTTTTCTCGAATCTCGAATCTCAAAACTCAAACCTCGAAACTGCACTCCCCGTAGTCGTTGCAGCCGGCGGCCACCACCTTGCCGTCATAGCGCAGGCCCACCACGTGGACCCGGCCCGGGTAGGCCCCGTCGGACACGTACAGCTCCGCGATCTCCGTCCAGCCGGAGACCTCCTCGAGAAAGTCCTCCGTGCCGAACTCCCCGCCGGTACTGAGCACCGTGCCGTCGGCGCGCAGGCCCAGAGTGTAGGTGGCGCCGCTGCAGAGCTTCACCACTCCGGTCCAGCCGGAGGTGTCCCAGGCGCTCTTGGCGTTGCGGTTCTTCTGGGTGACGGTCAGCACCGTGCCGTCGGCGCGCAGCCCCGCGGGCACGAAGCGCTCCCCGCCGCCGTCGTCAAAGCCCAGCTGCACGATCTCCGTCCAGCCCAGCACCTCCTGGATGCGGCTGTCGTTCTCGTGGCGGGCGCTGCCCGCCAGCACCCGGCCGTCCCGGGTCAGGGCGTAGCTGGCGTCCGCCCCGGGGTAAAAGGCGGCCACATTGGCCCAGTCCTCCCGCTGGAAGTTCTGGATGCCGACGGTCTCCGCCTGCCGCAGAGCCCCGGAATTCAAAAGCGTCCCGTTGTGGAGCAGCAGCAGGATGCCCTTCGGCCCGGCGATCAGCGCCTTGATATCCGTCTGCTTGCGCAGCTCGTCCGCCCACTGCAGGTCGGTGGCGGCCACCGTCCCGTCAGAGCGCAGGCCCGCCAGGATGTCCGTGCCCTCCGCCGTGCGGGAGAAGCAGATCGCCCGGATCTGATCCCAGGCGGACGAGGACACCCGCTGCTGATAGTAGCGGGCGCGGACCCCGTCGTCGTTCGAGGCATTGGGACCCTGGGCCTGGGCGATGCGCACCTTGCCGTCGCCCCCCAGCACCGCCGCCACGTTCTGGCCGATGAGCACCTGCCGCACGTTGGTATAGGCGCTCAGGTCGAAGGACACCGAGGAGGCCGGGCCCAGGGCCTGGGCCGTGCCGTCCCGGAACAGGGCCACCAGGTATTCGCCCCTGTCACCGCTGCGGTAAAGCTTTTCCACGTTGGACCAGTCCTCCGCAGCGCAGAGGCTGTCGCCGTCCCGCCGCCCGGCGTAGAGCACCTGTCCGTCGTGGCGAAGGGCGGCGGTGTAGCCCTCCCCGGCCACCACGTCCACGATGTTCTTCCAGGTCCGGTCGATGGGCTTCGGCGCCTCCTCCGGGTCCTGGGCGGCCAGGGCCCCCGCCGGCGCGGCGCACAGCAGCAGCGCCAGCATCAGCAATACCGCCCAGCCCATCCGGGCGATGCGCAGATGTCTCTGTCTCATAGTCGTCCTCCCTGTCCCGTGTCTGTCATAATGATTATCGGATGGCGAAATCAATCGAAAGTTCGATTGATTTCGCTGCCAAACGACTAGTTTGGCAGCGAATGATTCAAGGGATCATTCGCCCGATGCTCATTGCAATGAATATATGGCAAAACAGCAGGGCTGTTTTGCTGCGCCGCAAAGCGGCGCGGCGAAAAGCTTTTTGGCTTTTCGCCATCATATAGTCATTATTGCGAAGCCAGTGCGCACACTGGCTGTGGCAATCCGTTTGCTTTCTTGTATTGTACAGGAAAACAAAGGAAAAAGAAAGAGCCAATTCCGGCTTTCGTCCCGTGAGCATTACGAAAGAATGACAACTTCCCTTGACAGGACGCCGGGTTGCGGGTATATAATAGAACGTGATCCTGTTTTGGAAGATATCTTCGGCTGCAGTGCGCCCCGGAGGCGCCGGCCAGCCGAGTTCAAGGGAGGTCCTTCTATGCGCAGCAAACGCCTGCTGAGCGTGTTTATGATCCTGCTTCTGCTGCTGACGCTGTTGCCCGCCGGCGCGGTGGCCTATGCCGCCGAGGAGGGCGACGGGGGCACGGAGACCGTGACCCACAGCGTGAGCCTCCGGCGAAACGACGGCAGCGACCCCGAGCAGCTGACCGTGCCCGACGGGGAAGCCCTGCGGGAGCCGGCGCAGCCGGAGCGGGAAAACTACGTTTTCGCCGGCTGGTATTCCGATGCGGAACTGACCCAGCCCTACAGCTTCGACGCCCCCGTGACGGGGGATCTGAGCCTCTACGCCGCCTGGACGCGGCTGAGCTTCACCGTGTCCTTCGCCTGCGGCGAGGGCGGCGGCGAGATCCCGGCCCGGACCGTGGCCGCCGGGGACCCGGTCCCACGGCCCGCGGACCCCACGGCGGAGGGCCAGAGCTTTGACGCCTGGTACGCCGACGCGGCCCTGACGGAGCTCTACGATTTCGATACGCCCGTCACCGCCGACCGGACCCTCTACGCCGGCTGGCTCCTGCAGGCGGACGGCGGGGACGATAACGACGACGGCGGCGGCGACAACGACGGCGGCGGCGACAATGACGGCGAGGACAATGACGACGGCGAAGCGCTTCTCGCCCCGGCCGCCCTCGGCAAGGGGGCGCCGCTCCTGGGCGGCCCGGCCACGGGCGAGGGGACGCGGTACCCCCTGATCCTGAACAACGTGCCGGTGACCGATGAGAACAAGGACGACATCCTGGGCGACGGCAGCGCCAGCTTCGACGCGGACAGCTATACGCTGAGCCTGAACGGCGCCTTCCTGACCACGCCCTGCGATGAGGGGACGATCCCCGCGCCCATCTACTGGGAGGCGGTGGCCCGCCTGACCGTCACCGGCAGCGGCGCCGTCAGCGCCACGGCGGCAGGCACCGCCGGGATCTATACCCAGGGCGCGCTGGTCATCAGCGGCGCCGCGCTCACGGTCCAGGGCGGCAGCTACGGCGTGTACAGCGGCGGCTTCTGCCAGGTGGCGGACAGCGCCCTGACGGCCGCCGGGGCCACCGCGGCGATCCAGGCCGGCGGTGGCATCCAGCTGGACGGCGTCGAGCTCAAGCAGCCCGCCGGCGGCGAGCTGGGGGACAGCACGGTCCTGGACGGCGACGGCGATACGGCCACGGCGGTGAAGCTGGAGATGAGCGGGGCGACCCTCAGCGCCGCCGCCGAATACAAGGTCAGCTTTGTGGTCAACGGCGGCAGCCCGAAGCCCGCCGACCAGACGGTGACGGCCGGGCAGAAGGCCGTCAAGCCCAAGAATCCCAGCAGGACGGGCTACCGCTTCATCCGCTGGTGCAGCGACAAGGCGCTGACCAAGGCTTACAACTTCAACAGCACCGTCAACGCCAACCTGACCCTCTACGCCAAGTGGCAGCCGACCGTCACCGTGCGCTTCGATTACAACGACGGCACCGGCGATATCGGGCAGCAGACCATAGACAAGGGCGACACCGTGGGCAGGCTGGAGCGCAGCCGCTACAACTACCTGCTGGAGAGCTGGTGCACCGACAAGAAGCTGACCAAGGCCTGGAACTTCAGCAGCCCCGTCACCGCCGATATGACCCTCTACGCCAAGTGGAAGCCCCTGTATACCATCACCGCCGGGAAGGACGTGAAATGGTATCTGCGCGGCGACAAGGATATCTACATCACCGTCAAGCGCAGCGCGGACGATGAGCACTGCATTTTGTATTTCACCGGCGTGAGCATCGACGGCAGCGAGGATCTGCTGGAGACGAAGCACTACACCGTCTCCTCCGGCAGCACGGTGCTGCGTCTGAAGAACGCCTATCTGAAGACCCTGAGCCCGGGCAAGCACAAGGTGACCATCTACTTCCAGGACGGCTATGTGGAGACCAACTTCACCGTCCACAAGGGCGTGCCCACCGGGGACGAGCGGGAACCGGCCTTCTGGCTGGGGATGATGATGGTTTCCGCCGCCTGCAGCAGCCTGGCGCTGTTTGCCCTGACCCTGGACCGCCGGCGGTATTGATCCCCCCATAACAACAAAAAAGGAAGATGCAGTTTGCATCTTCCTTTTTTTGTCTCGAATCTCGAATCTCAAAACTCGAATCTCACAACTCACGCCGCGTGTCCGCGCAGATAGCTGAGAATCAGATCCAGGCCCGCGGAGTTGAGGGTCTTGCCGTTGGCGGCGGCGTATTCGCTCATCAGGTTGCCGGTGCTGTCCCGCAGCACGCTGCCGCAGTCGCAGTACCAGGCGCCGGTAGCCGCGCACACGTCCCGGATCCAGTCGTTGGCCTCGCCCACCAGATAGCTGCTGAGATTGTCGGCCCCGTTGTAGGAGGGCGTCACCGAGGGCAGGGAGCAGACGATCAGCACCGTGTCCGGGCTGTTGCGTTTGATATCCTGCAGCAGGATGGTGTAGTTCTGAATGAAGCTGTCCTTGTCCGTCTGGGCCAGACTGTCGCTGCCCAGGCAGATCACCAGCTTGGCGGGACGCGCCACCATGGCGGCCGTGGCGGCGCCGATCTCGGAGCCGTCGTTGGGGTAGCGTATGGTGCACTCGGCAATGCTGCCCGCGGGGATGTTGCCCGCGGCGCTGCCCCAGACCTGCACGGTCTCGATGCCGTCCGAGAGCATCCCGTAGTCCCGCAGCCCGATCATGGTGCTGTCCAGCAGGAAGGTCAGCGAGTCGATATAGGCCTGGCCCGCGTCGGCGGTCTCTTCCAGCCGGTGCAGGGAGCCGTCGCCCTCGGCCGCGGCCGCCGGCGCGCCGGCGTCGACGCCGGCGGGGGAGGCCTGCGCCGTTTGCCCGGACACATCCTGGCCCAGGTGGACGCCGCCCCGTTCCTTGGGCCCGCTGTAGCGGGTGAAGGCGGCCAGCGCCAGACTCACCAGCACCGCCCCCAGGCACACGACGATGCCGATGGCCCAGGCGATGTTCTTCAAAGCGTTCAGTTTGCGCATAGCACACTTCCTTGCATGCCCGCCGCCGTGAGACGGCGGCGCTTGTGAATACAGCGCCTCTTGCGAGGCGCTGTATAGCTTCTCTCAAAACTCGAATCTCAAAACTCGAATCTCACTCGGCCTCGGCCAGAGCCTTGGCTTCCTCGATGACCTTCTGCTGCACGTTGCCGGGGGCCTCCTCGTAGCGGATGAACTTCAGGGAGAAGGAGCCGCGGCCCTGGGTCATGGAGCGCAGGTCGATGGTGTAGGAGCTCATCTCGGCCATGGGCACCTCGGCCTCCACGATCTGCATGCCGTCCTCGGCGTTCATGCCCAGCACGGTGCCGCGGCGCTTGGAGGAGATATCGCTCATGATATCGCCCAGGTTCGCGTCGGGGATGGTGACCTGCAGCAGGCCGATGGGCTCCAGGATGGTGGGCTTGGCCTTGGGGATGCCGTCCTGGTAGGCCAGGCGCGCGGCGGTCTGGAAGGCCATATCGTTGGAGTCGACCGGGTGGTAGGAGCCGTCGTACAGGGTGGCCTTCAGGCCCACCAGCGGGTAGCCCGCCAGCACGCCCTTCTGCACCGCGTTGCGCAGGCCCTTTTCCACAGAGGGGAAGAAGTTCTTGGGAACGGAGCCGCCGAAGACCTCCTCGGCGAAGATCATGTCGTCGGACTCCTCCTGGGGCTCGAAGCGGACCCACACGTCGCCGAACTGGCCGGAACCGCCGGACTGCTTCTTGTGGCGGCCGTGGGCCTCCACCTTGCCCTTGATCTTTTCACGGTAAGCAACCCTGGCGGGCTTGAGCTCGGTCTCCACGCCGAAGCGGCTCTTGAGCTTGGCGCACAGCACGTCCACCTGGATGTCGCCCGCGCCGGAGATGACCATCTGATGGGTCTCGGCGTTGTTGACCAGATTGAAGGAGATATCCTCCTCGTTGAGGCGGGCGAGACCGCCGGCCACCTTGTCGTCCTGGCCCTTGGTCTTGGGGGAGATGGCCATGGAGTAGCAGGGCTCGGGCATCTCGACGGCGGGCAGCTCCTCGTCCAGCTTGGGATCGCAGACGGTGTCGCCGGTCTTCCAGTCCATCTTGCCCACGGCCACGATGTCGCCGCAGCAGCAGTCCTTGACCTCGGTGGTCTTCTTGCCGCAGATGGTGTACAGGCGGCCCAGCTTATCGGTGCTGGAAGCGCGCAGGTCGCGCAGGGACATGTCGGAGGTGACATTGCCCTTGAGGACCTTGATGACGCTGTACTTGCCGAACTGGTCGGAGATGGTCTTGAACACGAAGGCCTGGGTGGGCCCGGCGGGGTCCACGCCCTCGGTCTCGGAGGGATCGGGCACGTAGTCCACGATGCCCTGCAGCAGGGCGTCGGTGCCGATGTTCTGCATGGCGGCGCTGGCGAAGACGGGAACGACGCTGCGGTCCTTCAGACCGGCCTTGATGCCCGCGACCATATCGGCCTCATCCAGCTCCATGGTGTCGAAGAACTTCTCCATCAGCTCCTCGGTGGCACCGGCGGCGGTCTCCATCAGCTCCATGCGCAGATCCTCCGCGTGGCCGGCATCGGCGGCGGGGACGGCGCCCTTGGTGGTCTTGCCGCCCTTGGTGATGTAGGCCACGTTGTGCACCAGGTCGATGACGCCGGTGCCGTCGGAGGTGGGGATGGTGACGGGAGCCACGATGCTGCCGTACTTGGCGCGCAGGGCGTCCACCACGGCGAAGTAGTCGCCGTGCTCCTCATCGGCCTTGGAGACCACGAAGAGGGTGGGGAGGTTGGCGGCCTTCAGATATTTCCAGGAGCGCTCGGCGCCCACGGACAGGCCGTCCTTGGCGGTGACCAGGATGGCGCCGGCTTCCACGGCGCGCAGGGCGCACAGCACCTCGCCCACGAAGTCAAAGTAGCCCGGGCAGTCCAGGACGTTGATCTTCTTGCCGGCGAAGCTCACGGGAGCAAGGCCGGTGGAGATGGTGATCTGGCGCTTGATCTCTTCGGCGTCGTAGTCGCAGACGGTGTTGCCGTCGCTGACCTTGCCCTGGCGGTCGGTGCCGCCGGTGACGAAGAGCATGCTCTCGGCCAGACTGGTCTTGCCGGAGTTGCCGTGGCCCAGAAGGCAGATGTTGCGAATGTTTTTGGTTTCCATTTGGTTGCTTCCTCTCTGTCAGTATATGAACGTAAGGTTACTGCTTACAGCATGTCCGAACCATTATACACTATCCCTCCGCCCTTTGGCAACCATTTATTCAGTTTTTAGTTTTTAGATTTTAGAATTGCGTCTTTGCGCTGGAAAGCCGCAATTCTAAAATCTGAAACGCAAAGCGCCGCCGGGTTCTCCCGGCGGCGCCGTTTCCATATGTGTCCGCTTCTAAAACCTCAAAAACACGCAAAACGCCGCCGCGCCTCACAGAGGGCATTCGAACCAGTCCGTCCAGCCCCCGGCGTCCAGACCGGCCGCCTGAACGCCGCCCATTTTGCCGTGTGAGGGCGAGGCGTCCACGACCCGGCCGTCTCCCACGTAGACGCCCACGTGGTTTTCCCGATACACGCAGAGACCCGGCTCCTCGGGCAGCGTGGACAGCGGTCCTTTGCGGGCGGCGCGCGCATAAAGCGTGTTGCTGTTCCAGTCCCGGCTCTCGTCGTAGAGGGGGGAACCCAGCCCGCCGAAGTAGTAGGACTTGATGAGCCCGCTGCAGTCGAACGCGTAGGCGTTGCCGCCGGTGAGCTCGGCGTAGCGCTTCCTTTGGGCGCGATCGCAGTGGTCGGGGTAGCGCCCGTTGACCTGGTCCAGGACCGCCTGAGACATCAGCTGGCCCAGACCGCTCCAAAGGTACACGGTGTTGAGCCGGCTGCAGAAGCGCGCGTAGGCCGCCAGACCCTCCCGGGAACAGAACTTGTCACAGCCCAATACCAGGTCCTGGTAGATCAGCGCGGCCTGAGCCATGGCGCTCCGGTCCAGGGCATAGAACAGCTCCCGGGGCAGGCTGAGGCCGGAGGCGTCCGGGTCCCGGTCTCCCTCCGGCAGGGCCTCCCGCCAGGACAGGGGATGCTCGGCGCAGGCTCCGTTCATTTCGATGCGGATCCGGTCGTTTTCCCGGTCACAGCGGATGGCGCAGTCATGCCTGCGGGGCGGGGCGGGATAGAGCTCCTCCTCCCACGCGGCGAATTCCACCCCGTGCCGGTGCAGGGCGGTCTGCAGATAGATCAGATACAGCTCCCGGATGGACGGGAACTCCGGACGGCTCTGCACGAAGGGCTCGCTGCAGAACACGTCCTCCCAATCATAGCGGACGCCTTCGTCGGCCAGGGAGAACTGTCTTTCCGCCTCGAAGCGGGCGCCGATCCAGGTCATCTGCTGCCGGCAGCTCTGATACCCGTTCCAGCTGCCGGGGATGTCATTGGTCTCCACGACGACGGGCCCCTCCCCGGTGACGGCCACGTCCCAGCCCAGGTAGCGGTACTCCGGCAGCAGCAGCGCCGCTTCCTCGCACAGCCGGATCGACTCCTCCACGCAGGGCAGCTTTTTCCCATGCCGAAAGCGGTAGTGGGTATTGCGGTGCTCGCTGACCGGCCTGGCGGCGCCCTTTTTCCAGTCGTAGAGGAAAGCGCCCAGGATCCGCCCCTTCTCCGAGAGGATGAGCCGGTAGGCCTGGACCTTGCTCGGGATATCGATCACCGAGCCGTCCGCGCCCACCCGGAACTTGGGCAGCAGGGTGGAGTAGACGCCCCGGCTGTTGCGCACGGTCTGGATGCGGATGGTGTTGACGCTGTCCGGGTAGATCGCCCGGTAGGCCGGGTGCTGGCGGATATAAACCTCCAGCAGGGCGGGCTCGCCGGCGCGGATGCCCGCCGCCGTGTCCCCCTTTTCCGCGGAATAGATCTTGAAGCCGGAGCCCGCGGCCAGGTTCTTCTTGCCGACCACGGTGCCCCAGCGGCGCAGAAAGTCCTCGATCTCCCCGTCGGAGGCCGTGGACATATCCAGCGCCGCCCGCCCCATATAAGCGCCCAGGCGGGTGAACAGATGGATCTTTTCCCGGACCACCGCGCGCAGGCTCAGGTCGTTCACGTCCACGGCGCGGCGGATGTTCTCCTGCAGGGACATGAACGTGTCTTCCAGGGCGATGGGCCGCTCCGGATGGAGCAGGTAGGGGGTGTAGGCCATGATGGACAGGGAGACCTTTTTCTCCCGCAGATTCCGGACCACAAGAGCCAGGGTGGGGAAGAAGGGCAGCCTGTTTTCCCGGATGATCCGCAGGATGGCCATCAGCTTTTTCAATCTGTTTTTCATGGCGTCTCCCTCCCGATGCGGCAGAGCTGTCCCAACAGCTCGCGGGCGGCCTCGCAGGCGTAATCCGGATCCAGCTTCTCCAGCTCCGTCAGGATGACCGAGATGCCGGCGCTGCTCTTATACCAGTTGTCCTCCCGGGTGTGGGGGCCGTAGGCGGGCAGCACCGCGGCCTTCAGGCCCAGCTTGGCAAGGATCTGCTCCACCCGCTTCACGTGGAAGCCGGCGGTGACCACGCAGACCCGTTTCTCCGCGATCACGTCCCGGAGGTTGAAGATGTTTTCCCAGGTGTACCGCGCCTGCTCGTCCAGGCGGATCTTCGCTGCGCCGATCCCGTTTTCCAGGAGGATCTGCCGCATATAAGCGGCCTCCGTCAGGGGCCTGCCCTCCGCGTCGGTATAGACGCTTACGTTGCCCCCGCTGCAGACGTAGTCGGGGCTGAGCCCGGAAAAGAGCCGCAGCGCCTCCCGGACCCGGTAATCGCAGGCAGCGCTGCCCAGGATCAGGACCGTATCGAAGCCGGACAGCTCCGGCGGCGTCCGGCAGGGGAACAGATGGCCGTTGATCTGCCCGATGATCGCCGCGCAGTCCCCGCCGTCCATGGCGCCGCGCTGCTTCCCCAGCAGCGGCCAGACCAGAGTCAGCAGCGTCCGGTATTCCTCCATCAGCCGCGCCCCGTCCAGTTCCCCCGCGTGGGCGCCGATGTGATCGAAGGCCCGCCGGGCCTCCTTCTCGGCGTCCGCCCGGATGAAGGCGGTCCGCTCCTCCTCGGTCGTGTTGACGGACAGGCTCAGCATGCAGTCTGTCTTTGCCCGGTGGAGGGCCAGCAGCTCCCGTATGTGACAGGGCCGGAAGCGGGTGGACAGAGAGCCGGCATTGATGTGGCGGTAATTGTAAAAGCAGGCGTCCGCGGCCCGGATCGGGCCGCAAAAACGCAGGAATTCGTAGTTGAACAGACGGTCTTCCCCGAAATCGCAGCCCTCCCGGAAGGCGATGGCGTTTTCCCGCAGGGCGTCCGTGCGATAGAGCTTGTTGCCGGCGGAGTACAGCGGGAGGGCCTGATGGACGATATACCAGTCCGCCAGGGCGCGCCCGTCCTCAAAGCGCAGCGGCGGGGGCGCGGCCTCCCTGACGGGCGCGCCGTCCTCCGCCAGATAGCGGATGCCGAAGATCAGCAGATCCGTGTCCGGCTCCGCCCGGAGCAGCTGCGTGCAGCGGAGCAGGCAGTCCGCGTCCAGGGTGTCGTCGCCGTCCAGAAAGACGATATAGGCGCCTTTGGCGGCCTCGAGCCCCAGATTCCGCGCATGAGAGACGCCCCGATGGGGGGCGGCGATCACCTTGACCCGGGGATCCCGCGCGGCGAGGCTCTCCAGAATCTGCAGGGTCTCGTCCTCGGAGCCGTCGTCCACCACGAGGCACTCCAGATGGGGATAGCTCTGCTCCAGCACGGAGCGCACGGAATCACCGATCCAGCCGCTGAGATTATAGGCGGTGATAACAACAGACATCAGGTCCATAAGCGGGATCTCTCTTTCCGGCATGACAGCCGCAGGCAGAATGAAAAAGCGCGCAGTCCGGCACAGCTTGCGAGGGAGCGTGCCGGACTGTAGTTTAAAACCTTAAAAACAAGCTGACCACCGCCACGGGCAGGATCCACACCAGCATCAGCGCCAGCAGGAACAGGGCGCTGACGTAGCCGCTGGACAGCAGGGTCACGAACACGGCCAGCAGGTTCACCGCCGCGGCCAGCACCGCCACCAGCAGATTGATCCGGGTGGCCGTAAAGAGGCTGCGTCCGGTGTCGGCCATGTGGACCAGGGGCCCCAGGCCCTCCCGGCAGACCACCGCGGCGATCCGGCTCTCCTTGGCGGGCTTGGCCTCGGAGATAGCGAAGCGCTCCATGTAGGGCGGGAAGTCGTAGCCGTCGGTGGCCACATCGAAGATGCTGTGCAGGGTCTCGGGGCTGATGTTGAAGTCCCGGATGGCGAAGATCGGGTGCCGGCTGGAGCGGATCAGCCCCACCAGGGCCGCCCGCACCTGGGGCAGGGGGGTGTAGCTCATGTTGAAGATGCCGTAGAGCACCCCGTCGATGGCCAGCAGCACCGAGGTGCGGCTCACAAGCCTGTAGGGGATGCGCACGTTCATCAGGCGCATCAGGTCCGTGCTGCCGCACAGCACCGTCTCGCCGTGGATGATGCCCTTCATGCCGCCGCCGGGGAGATACTCGAAGTTCTCCACCCGGCGCATGACGCCGCCGTTGCGCCGCATCAGGTCGCCGAAGCAGTTGGCGATGCCCGAGCCGGAGGCGGTGATCATGCTGCCCGCGTAGGAGATGATCTTCTCCGCCGGGGCGTCGGCGAAGATGCGCACGCTCTCCAGGTCCACGCTGCCCTCGGGGAACAGGTCCCGGTCGGTGACGATCAGGTTCTCGCTGCGGCCCACGTCGCTGACGCCGGACCAGCCGGCGATGGCCGCGCCGCTGGAGAAGATCCGCATGGCGCCCAGGCAGTAGGGCAGGGCGAAGCTCAGCAGCGCCGTCACCGGCACCGCCGGGCAGAGGATGGCCGTGAGCACGTACAGGAAGTCCGAAGCGCTCTTCTTCACCAGCACCGTCGCCGCGGTCAGCAGCAGCGCGGCCAGCAGCAGGAAGGGAGAGAGCTTGACGAACAGGGACTCGTCGGGGGGCGCCTCCTCGCAGCGGCGGACGAAGCCGGCGGAGGGACGCACGGATTTGAGCAGGGTCACGTCCTTGCCCTTGACGGCGCGCTCGCCGGTGACCGCGTAGCAGCGCTTGCCGATGGCGGGCACCCGCAGGGCCTTGCGCAGTCCCCGGGCGCTGAGGAGCGCCGAGTACAGCACGCCCAGCAGGGACAGGCTCGACAGCAGGCACAGGGGGGTGTGGCTGTGGCCGAAGCCGCCGATGGCCACAGCCAGGGCGTCGATGCTGGTGAGCACGCAGGCCAGCACGCTCAGGCAGTCGGCCCCGAAGCGGGCCCGGGCCAGGTTGATGGCCGCGTTGGTGACCACGTCCAGGCACAGCAGCATGATGGTCAGCTGCAGGACCAGGCACATGCCCGCCGCCACCCGGGCGGTCTTGAGCATGCCGGTGACCGGCAGGCCCAGGGTGATCCAGGCCAGGATGGCCAGCAGCACCAGGCCGATACGGAAACGCAGGCGCAGGGTGCGCACGTGGGAGCCGTAGTACTTGGAGGCGGCGGCCGCCGGGACTTCGGGCCCCAGCTCCTCGTCGTCGTCCTCCATGGTCTCGGCGCTGTTGGGATCGCCCACGCCCCGGATGCGGATCAGCGAGCCGGTCAGCAGGCTCAGCAGCCACTGGCCGAAGCTGGGGAAGCTGTCGTCGTCCGGATCGAAATCCTCCAGCTCCACCTCGTCCAGCTCCGCCTCGTCGTAGTCCCGGTAGGGGGCGTAGTCGGCGGGGGCGGCCTCCTCGTCCTCGATGCGGACCGCCTGGGCGTAGCCGGAGGACCCGGGCGTATCGCCCGCGCCGCTCTCGTCCCCGCGGCGCCCGGCCGGGCGGAAGAAGTCGGCGGCAGCCTCCAGCTCCTCGGCGGTGACGGTGGTGCCGCTCCTGGGCTTTTCCAGCTCCGTGCGGGCGAAGATCTCCGCCGCGTCCGCGCCGCTGAGATCCGGCTCCGCAGCCGGGCCCGCGGCGTCCCCGTCCTCCGGGGCCTCCTCGCCCCGGGCCGCCGCGGCGGCCAGAGCGTCGAGACCGTAGGGATCGTAGTCTGTGCGGGGCGCGTTCAGCGCCCGCTTTTTGGGCTTTTTCTGCACGCCCCAGTTGCGCAGGGCGCCCAGCCACTTGGGCTCGGGCCGGACGGGGGCTTCTTCTTCCTCGTCCTCGCCCCGCCACTGGGTGGGCAGGTCCACGCTCTCCGCGCTGGGCGGCACGTAGTTCTCGTCGGCGCTCAGATCCACTTCCTTGCCGTCGAAGGTCATGGCCTGCTGGGTGCGCCGGGCCCCGCCGATATCGAAGCGGGGATCGAAGCGGCGCTCATAGGGGCCCTTTGCCCCGGCGGCGTAGTCCGCCTCCTCCTTGAGCCCCGCGTAGCCGCTGTCCTCCATCTGGGCGATGAAGCGCCGGGCCTCGTCCGCCATGGCGGAGAGACTGCCCTTGGCCGCCGCAGCGCCCGCCGCCGCTGCGCCCGCTGCGGCGCCCGTACCTACGGCCGCCGTGCCCAGGTGGGCGGACAGCTCCGCGAGGCCGTCCGGGCCGGCCGCCGCGGGCCGGACCTTGACCTTGCGCCGTTCCGCCGGGGCCGGCCGCTCCGGCTCGGGCTCGTAAGCTTCTTCTTCCGCGGCGACTTCCGGCTCCGCCGTCTCCGGCTCCGCCGGGGCGGCATAGGCCGCCGGCCGCGGGGCGATGTTGGCCCAGTAATCGGCCAGGATGCTGTCCACCGTCAGACCCAGGTCCTCGGCGGTGTGCTGATAATCCTCCACACTGGGGGCGGCGTAGGGCGCCTGCTCCTCGGGGACGGGCTGGTACACGGTGACCTCGGCCTGCTCCAGGGGCCGCTGCTGGGCAGCCTGCTCCCGCTCCGCCTGGGCCGCGTCCGCCTCGGCGCGCATCTGCGCGTCCTGAATGGGCTCGCTCTCGCCGCTGGTCCAGTACTCGGTCAGGATCTCCCGCACGGTGGGCTCCGGCTTTTCGCCGTAGACGTAGCCCCCGGCGTTCTCGGCGCTCCGGGCCTCCGGCTCCGCGGTGGGGGCCGGGCGCTCCGGCGCCTCGTTCAGCAGCTCCCGCAGGTCCTCGTAGCTCCGCGCCGGGTCCGGGATCTCCGCGTCAAGGAAATCCCCGGCTTCCTCCGGCTCTTCTTCCGGCAGCTCCGCCTCGGGCGCCTCCGGTTCCGCCTCTTCGGCGCGCGCTTCGTCTGTGATCTCGTCGATCTCATCAAGCGGCTCTTCTTCCGCCGCCGGTTCCTCTTCGGGAAGGACCTCGTCCTCGAGCGCCGCTTCCGGCGCTTCCCCGTCGGGGATCTCATCCTCTGTGACCCGGTCGGGGAGCTCTTCCTCCGGTTCCGCTTCTTCTGCTGCTTCAGCCTCAGGCTCCGGGGCCGTCTCCGGCGCCCGGCGCTTGCCCAGCCCCGCGAACAGACCGGCCAGGACCGCCATATCCACGGGCTCGCCCTCGCTCATGTCTCCGGGGAGCTGCAGCTCCTCCGGAACGGCTTCGGGCTCCGCGTCCGGCTCCTCCGCCTCGTCGGCGGCTTCCCCTTCCGCGGCGGCCCCGGGTTCCTCGTCCTCGGGGAGCTTCTCCCACAGGCTGGCCTCGGCCAGGATCTCGCTGAGACTCTGGACCGCTTCGGCGCTCTCCGCTTCTTCGGCGGGCGCTTCCTCCGCCCCGTCGGCTTCGGCCTCCGGGCCTTCGGCTTCAGTCTCGAACGCCTCGGGTTCAGCCGCGACAGCTTCCGCTTCCTCCGCCTCCCCGGCAGCTTCCGCGGTCTCGACGGCCTCGGCCGCCGCCTCGGTTTCCGCCTCGGCTTCCACCGGGGGCAGCTCCGAAGCCATGGCCCAGTACTCGGCCAGGATGTCCTTCAGCGCGGGCGGGGGCAGTTCTTCCTCCGCTTCGGCCTGCGGGGCCTCCGGCTCCGCCGCCGCTTCCGCCGCCGCGGACTGTTCATCCTCCCGCAGGCCGAAGATGGCCGCCACCGGGCGCAGGCTCTCGCCCGCCGCGCCGCTGACCGCCTCCTCCAGGGACTGGCCCTCCGGCTCCGCTTTGCGCTCCGGCTCCGGCTCGGGCACGTCTATGTAGCTGGGGGCGTTGTCCTCCCAGTATTCCTTCAAAATATCCCGCACGGACATGGGCGTGTAGATGGCCACGTCCTCGTCCTCGTCGTATTCTTCCTCCTCCGGCTCCGGGGCGGGCGGGGGAGCGGGCTGCTCCTCCGGCAGCTCCACCTTGTAGCTGGGGGCGTTGGCGGTCCAGTACTCCCGCAGGATGTCCCGGGCGGACATGGGGCGGAACTCCTCTTCGTCCTCCTCGTACCAGTCGTCCTCGTCGTCGTAGTCCCCGTCGGCTGCCTCGCCGCTTTCGTAGACCAGGTCGAAGTCCCCCTCGCCCCGCCAGCTGCGGGGGGCGGAGGCCTGGACGCCGGGCCGGTAAATGCGCACGCCGTCCTCGTCCGTGTCGTCCTCGTCCAGGATACGCACCGGGGCCTCGCTCTGCCTGGCGGCCAGAGCCTCATACTCCCGCTGCTCCTGGGCCCGGCGGGCCTCCTCGGCCACCCGCGCCCAGTATTCGTCCAGGATCTGGTCCACGGACATGTCGCTGCGCTCTATTTTCTTTTCGGTTTCAGGCTCGTAATGACCCATACCAAAAATACCTCTGTCCTTTCGGGGACGGCACTCTTTCTGTTTTCAGCGCCGGGGCGCCGTTATATACTTCTTTGCCTCAGGATCTCGTACATGGTGATGGCCGCAGCGGCGGAGGCGTTCAGGGAGCTGACCCGCCCCTTCATGGGCAGGCTCACGATAAAGTCGCAGCTCTCGGCCACCAGCCGCCCCATCCCGTCGCCCTCGGAGCCGATCACCAGGGCCAGGGGGCCGGAGAAATCCGTGTGCCACAGGTCGCTCTGCCCGTCGGCGGCGGTGCCATAGACCCAGAGCCCCCGCTCCTTCAGCTCCCGCAGGGCCGCGGGGATGTTGGGCACCCGGGCGATGGCCATATGCTCCGCCGCGCCCGCGCTGGCCTTGTCCACGACGGCGGTCAGCCCCGCGCTGCGGCGCTTGGGGATGATGACCCCGTGGGCCCCGGCGCACTCCGCCGAGCGGATGATGGCGCCCAGGTTGTGCCCGTCGCTGATCTCGTCGCAGACGATGACGAAGGGGGCCTCGCCCCGCTCCCTGGCGATGGCCAGGATATCCTCCACGGAGCAGTACTCCCGCACGGCGCACACGGCGATGACGCCCTGGTGGGCGTGGGTCTGGCTCATGAAGTCCAGCTTGCGCCGGTCGCACTCCACCACCACAACGCCCTGATCCCGGGCCTTGGAGGCAATGTGGCCCAGGGTCTTGTCCACCTCGCCCTTGTTGATATACAGCTTGTCGATGGCGCGCCCGGCCCGCAGGGCCTCGATCACGGCGTTGCGCCCCTCGATGATCTCGTTTTGGATGCCTCTTTCGTTTTCCAAAGTCATACTGCTCCAAAATAAAAAGATTAATTTATAATAACACAAGATATCGTAAAAGGAAAGGGGCTATTCCCAAAATATGCGGTTTTTTTGGCGCCGACAGGGGAAAAGTTTTTCCGGAAAATGAAAATTTTTCTTGCGCCGGGCGCGGCTATCCTTTTTAATAGAGGCATGAAAAATACGGGAGGGGATCCTATGAACCACATTCTGGAAAACCTGCAGCCCAGCGCCTCCGTGGCGCTGATGGCCCGGGCCAAAGAGATGCAGAAGGCCGACCCCACGGTCATCGGCCTTGCCGGGGGCGAGCCGGACTTCGACACCCCGGAGCGCATCACCCGCGCCGCCATCGACAGCCTGCTGGCGGGCAACACCCACTATACCGACAGCGCCGGCATCCCGGAGCTGCGCGCCGCCATTGCCGAAAAGCTGCGCGCCGACAACGGCATCGACGCCGACGCCTCCCGGGTCCTGGTGACCCCCGGCGGCAAGTACGCCATCTATCTCACGGTGAACGCCCTCTTGAACCCGGGGGAGGAGGCCCTGATCCTGGACCCCTCCTGGGTGTCCTACGGCCCCATCGTCCGGGCCGCCCACGGGGTGGACGTACACGTGAAGCTGCAGGCCGCCGAAGCGTACCGCATCACAAGGGAGGCCCTGGAGGCCGCCGTCACCGACAGGACAAGGCTGCTGATCCTGAACTATCCCAACAACCCCACCGGCCGCATCCTCCACACCGACGAGGCGGAGGCGGTGGAGGCCTTTCTCCTGGCCCACCCGCAGGTTTGGCTCCTGTCCGACGAGGTGTATGAGACCATCGTCTACGGGGAAAAGAGCCTGAGCATGGGCGCCCGCCCCGCTGTGGCGGACCGGGTCGTCACCGTCAACGGCTTTTCCAAGTGCGCCGCCATGACCGGCTGGCGCCTGGGCTATCTCCACGCCCCGGAGCCGGCCTTCCGGCTCATCGCCAGGCTCTACTCCCACAGCATGTCCTGCGCCAGCGGCTTTCTGCAGGCGGGGGCGGCGGAGGCCTTTTCCTGCCGGGAGGAGATGGAGCGGATGCGCCGGGTCTACGCCCGGCGGCGGGACCTGTTCATCGTCGCCATGAACGCCATCCCCGGCGTCCGGGCGGAGTACCCCGAGGGGGCCTTCTACGCCTGGGTCTTCTTCGACCTGCCCGGCATGGACTCCCAGGCGGTGAGCAGGTACCTGATGGAGCGGGCCCGGGTGGTGGGCATGCCCGGCAGCGCCTACGGGGAGGAGGGCTGCGCCCTGCGCTTCTCCTTCGCTAACGCCGCCGAAGACATGGCCGAGGCGGCCCGCCGCATCCGCGAGGCGATCCTGGCCTTAAACTGAGCAGGCCTGTCATTGCGAGGGCCGCTCTGCGGCCCGCGGCAATCCGCATTTTTCGTCCCCCTGTCATTGCGAGGAGCGCAGCGACGCGGCAATCCGTTCTCTCTGCGAGTTTACAAAATCTTATAGACTTTGCGGCGGGAAAAGGGTATGATGGAAAGCGTGATCAAGAACTTAACGCGTATGGAGAGATTCCCATGAGAGATCCCATGAACTATATCGAGCGCTTCTGCCGCAGGCATCCGGACTTCGGCGTGCGCGACCTGATGAAATACGTGGCCATCGCCAACGTGGCCTTCTGGATCCTGGGGGCGGTGAACCCGGTGCTGGCCGGCTACCTGACCTTCGACCCGGCTCTGGTGCTCCGGGGCCAGATCTGGCGCGTCATCACTTTCGCCCTCTGCCCGCCCAGCATGGGAGTGCTGGCCTTCGTGGCCATCTACTTCTACTACTGGATCGGCAGCATCCTGGAGCGGCAGTGGGGCACGCCCCAGTTCAACATCTACTTCTTCGCGGGCCTGATCCTGACGCTCGTTTACGGCTTTCTGGTATACTTCATCACCGGCACCCGCCTGGTGCTGGACGCCCAGTACGTGTACCTGTCCATGTTCTTCTCCTTCGCGGTGCTCTTTCCCAACATGGAGGTGCTGCTGTTCTTCATCCTGCCCATCAAGATCAAGTGGCTGGCGCTGGTGGACGCGGCCTACTTCCTGCTGGAGGTGTTCCGCCTGCCCTTCCCGGCCAAGCTCCTGCCCGTCGTGGCGGTGCTGAACTTCTTCCTCTTCTGCGGGGGCGACCTGCTGCGGAGCCTGCCCCGCCGCCCCAGCGCCAACACGGTGAACTTCCGCAGGGAGTCCCAGCGGATCCGCCGGGAGCAGGGCCAGCAGCTGTACACCCACAAATGCGCCGTCTGCGGCCGCACGGACAAGACAAACCCGGAGCTGGAATTCCGCTACTGCTCCCGCTGCGCCGGCTACCACTGCTTCTGCCAGGACCACATCAACAGCCACATCCACTTCACCGAGTAAAAAAGGCGGGAAAACGAAAAATAAAGCTTGACCTTGCCGCCCGATTGTGCTAATATAATCGGGCGGCAAGGCCAAGGGCTTTGCGTTTATATACAGAAGACGCCGCTGATCCCTCAAAAAACCAAATCAAAGCCCAGCGAAGCGGGTTTGATTTGGAAAGGAAGAAGGAGGGAGCGGAGTGCAGTTTTCGCCGCCAGGCGGAAAGGTCACGCAGCGAGCTTCTTCTGACTACGACCGGGTGTAGCGCAGATGGTAGCGCGCTTGAATGGGGTTCAAGAGGCCGCTGGTTCAAATCCAGTCACTCGGACCATTTCGAGTGTTCATAACGGATTTCAGTTATGGACACTCGAATTTTATACTCATCGGCAAATTCGATTCTCATGTTATGTGCGGAGCGGGCGTGAAGCCTGCTCCCTTTTTGTTTAGGCGGTCGCGGGGCTGCGGAGATATTCTATCCGTACGCCCTGCCGGGTATCGGCCTTGTAGCTCTGCCGGAATACGTTCTCCGGCAGCTCAATATAGCCGACAAAGCGGTAGTGGATCACGACCCGCTGGGTGCGGTTCTTGCCTGTGCCCTCGGTCTCATACACTTCGATCCTATCGATCAGCTCCCGCAGCAGCGGAGCCGTCAGCGTTTCCATCTGCATGAACTTGCGGATCGCTGTGAGGAATGCTTCTCGCCCCAACTCCTGTGTGCCCAAGTCGTTCAGACGCTTGCGCAGCTCACCGATCCTGTTT
This sequence comes from Oscillospiraceae bacterium, assembly GCA_902778275.1. Taxonomy (GTDB): domain Bacteria; phylum Bacillota; class Clostridia; order Oscillospirales; family Oscillospiraceae; genus Limivicinus. Next base: position 43,504 of record CACYXE010000005.1, on the reverse strand, counting down.
TTCAGCTCCATACGCTCCACTTCATACTTGTGGCTCAGCTGCATGAAGAATTCATCCGTCACCTTGCCGGCAGCATTGTCCTCATAGACCTTCTCGTACAGCTTCAAGACCATATCGCTCCTTGCGATCGCCTTTTGCAGTTCCGCCTCGATCTGCTTCTTCTCTACCAGCATGTCCTTGTTCGTCTTCTGCGCCAGCAGCTCAGCAAAGGCATCTTCATCTGCCCGCAAGCACTCACCGATGGCCCGCAGCTCCAACATAACGATCTGTTCCAGAGAATCCTCTCGAATATAATGACGCGTCTTGCAGCTGCCGCGGTAGTCCTTCTCGTAGTTGGAGCAAACAAAGAAGTGAATGTCCTTATTGATGGTATTGCTATGATACCAGAGCTTTCGCCCGCAATCGGCGCAGTACAGCAGATCGGAGAAGATACTCTTTTCCGCATTCTCCGGCTTTGGCGCCCGACGCTTGGTATTCGCGACAAGCTTCTGCACGCGCTCAAAGGTGTCCCGGTCGATGATCGGCTCATGCACATCCTTGAAGATCACCCAGTTTTCCACCGGATTGTCCAGCCGGGTCTTGTTTTTGAAAGACTTGGAGTAGGTCTTGAAATTGATCACGTCCCCGCAGTATTCCTGTTGCGCCAGGATCTTTCCGATCATGGAATTGACCCACTTGTACGGATTCGTCTGCGTCTTCTTTCCGCCGCGATTCAGCCCCTGGCTCTGCCAGTAGGCCATAGGCGTCATGACCTTATCTTCCTGCAAGGCCCGTGCAATCGTCTCGTTGCCCTTGCCCTCCATAGCCATGCGGAAGATCTGCTGTACGACGGCCGCGGGTTCCGGATCGACGATCCACTTCTTCTTGTTGTCCGGCGCTTTGCGGTAACCGTATGGCGGCTGGGAAAGCGGCTCGCCCAGGTTGCCCCGGATGCGGTGGGCGGAGCGCACCTTGCGGCTGATGTCCCGCGCATACATCTCGTTCATCACGTTACGAAAAGGAGCCAGTTCGTTCTCGCCCTCGTCACTGTCCACCATGTCGTTGACGGCAATGAAGCGCACGTTCCGCTCCGGGAAATAGCTGTCGGTGTAGTTTCCGACCGAAACATAGTCTCTGCCCAGGCGGGAAAGATCCTTGACCATGACGGTGGTCACATAGCCCGTGTCGATATCGTCCAGCATGGCCTGGAAGCCGGGGCGGTTGAAGTTTGTGCCGGTATATCCGTCGTCTACATAGAACTTCGTGTTGCCCAGCCCCAGCTCTCTGACCTTCTGGGTCAGGAGCCTTTTCTGATTTGCGACGGAGTTGCTGTCGCCGTCTACACCATCGTCACGGGAGAGGCGGCAATACAGAGCGGTAATGCCCACAGGTTCAGTTTTCTTTTTCGGCTGCATGTTTAATCCTCCTTTACGGCAGCCGAACACACATATTCCGTCTCCATGGTAGCAGAGGAAAAACATTTCTGCAAATCTACCATGTTCGCGAAAAGCACGTGCTCGATCGCACGCTGTACGGGCCGTCCTTCATGGGGCGGCTCAAACCTTGCTCCAACCGTATAGGTCACACCGTTGATACAGTAACTCCGTTCCCTCTGGAACAATCCAACGATCCAGCGCATCTACATCACCTCTCCATCGCTGCGCGCTTGCGGTAGCGTGCTTCGCACATCTTCACGATCTCTTCTTCCATCTGGGCGCTGGTATAGCTGGCGGGGAAGAACTTGCGGATGCGCTCCATCGGGATCTTCAGCCGCTCCTTCTGATTGGCTTTTTCCTGGCACAGCAGTGCGGTCACAAAATCTCTTGCCAGCCCGCCCTTGACACTCTGCTCTTTCAGCTGGTAAGCCTGTCCCACGGAGGGCGTACAGTCGCTCCGCTCCATTTCTTCCAACACCAGTCGCTGTTCCTCTTTTGACAGATAAGACAGATATACCGCGGGCGTGAGAGAGATTTTTCCCTCGTCCGCCAGCTTCAACAGCTCCGGCAGCAGATAGGTCAGCCGCACATACCGCTGCACTTGGCGTCCACTTTCTGTCTCGCTGACCTGGTCGGCGCTTTCGGACTTCCCGACATCTTGTCGCGAAGTGAAGTCGTTTCTCTTTCCCTGCTGCTTCAAAGCGTCCAGCTTCAGTTTATAGGCGAACGCTTTCTCGCTGGGCAGCAGATGCTCCCGATGCAGATTGCTGTCCACCAGGACGATCGCAGCAGCCGCCCGATCCATGGGCAAAATAAAAGCAGGTACTGTTTTCATCCCTGCCTTCTCTGCCGCCCGCATCCGACGATGCCCGGAGACCACCTCATATTCACTTCTGTTCTTCTCCAAGGGTCTGACGATCAACGGAGACATGACGCCATACGCCTTGACGCTCTCCGTCAGCGCCTCCATCTCCTCGTCATCCTGGACCTTGTAGGGGTGTCCATCAAACGGGTGAAGTTTACATAACTCGACTATCGCTCTGTTCATACAGTTCCCCTTTCTCTATCTTTCTCGGTTCGACGATTTCTTTCGTAATCTTCACAATCGCTTCTTCCGCCAGGCGCGCGTATTTGTCATAGCGCTGGGCGTCGATCGCGCCCAGCATATGGGCCTTCTGCGCGATTTGATTCAGATTGTTTCCCAGGCTGTACAGGTTGCGCATGAAGGCGTAATAATCCGGTGTCGGAGCCGGTCTTGGCTCAAAGCCCGTGATCAGATGGCGCAAATAGGCCGACTGTGTGATGCCTGCCGCTCGGGCGTGGCGCTCCAGCGCGGCCGCTTCCTTTTTACTCAGCCAAAGCTGGATGTGTACGTTTCTCTTTCTCAAATACAAGCTCTCCTTTCCGAGGGGTCACAGGGGCTCACCCCTGTTTTGTGTTTGTGGTATCACAAACGCGATGCTTGCCAGTATATTGCAGACTCGGATCTTTCTCTCATAGGGGGATGCGTTCGCCGCTCTACCCGGACGCTGTTCCTGCCCCGGGATCTCACCGCGGCGTATTGCTCTTTTGGCACGCTCACTGCTATTCGGCAGGTCCCGGCACACTCCCGAGAAGAGCATATCCCATCCGGACGATCATTCAGTTTTGCATAAAAAGAACCGCTGCACAGGAACGCAGGACCGGCGAGAGAGTCTTAGCCCTCTCACTGTCCCGTATTCCTATGTAACGGTTTCGCTTTGGAATGATCTGCCCGGCTATGCTCTGCTGAGCAGCAAGTCGGGAGAACGCGATATGAAATTATCGTTTTGTGAGGTAATACATCTTCCTGCTCAAAGAAGCAGAATTCCGGAATTATCCCTTCACTACCCTATTGCACACTTTTTTCTGATTTTGATACACCTGCTCTGTGAACTTTTTTTGAATTCACATTTTTGTATGTGGTTATGCTGATTGGTGAATTTACTGCGGTATGAAAAAGGTAGTTTATATTGCATGATGATTACGTTTGTAGTACAATTATTTATGGGATTTTATACCTTGACCAGTCGCCTACAAACGTATTACAATAGTAAACAACAAAGGAGTACTTCATGACTGACCCGAAATTCCAAATCACCCCCAAAAAATACACCGGAGAATCGTCTGTCGTATCCATGCGCATGCCGAAAGATATGCTGCGGGATATTGATGAGATTGCCACGAAGATCGGGCGGACACGGAACGAATTTATGCTGATGAGCCTTGAATTTGCAATGGATCATCTGGAGATCGAAGAGAGATAAATAGGAGAACATGAATATGGCGATCATCAAATGTAAGATGTGCGGCGGGGACCTTAACCTGGTTGAAGGTTCCACCGTCTGCGAATGTGAATATTGCGGTACGAAGCAGACCGTGCCCAGCGCGGATAACGAGAAAAAGCCGACTCTGTTTAGCAGGGCCGGCCGGCTGCTGCGCGCCTGCGAATTCGACAAGGCCGCGGGCGTGTTCGAGACGATCGTGGCGGACTTCCCCCAGGAGGCTGAGGCCTACTGGGGCCTGGTGCTGTGCAAATACGGCATCGAGTACGTGGACGATCCGGCCACCGGGAAGAAGATCCCCACCTGCCACCGTTCCAGCTTTGACAGCGTGCTGGACGATGCCAACTTCGAGCAGGCATGTGAGAACACGGACGCCGTGGCCCGCAGGGTGTACCGGGACGAGGCACGCCAGATCGAGGAGCTGCGGCAGGCGATCCTGCAGGTCTCCGGCAAGGAGGAGCCCTACGACGTCTTCATTTCCTACAAGGAGACGGACGAGAACGGTGACCGCACCCTGGACAGCGTGATCGCCCAAAACGAGTTTTTAACGTGTGGGAACAGAACTTATAAAACTGTGATTTTCTTCTTGTATTTTTCGCCTACATCTCAGAATTTGACCATCAAAAGGTCATGAGAAATAGAAAAGGCAGTCACCAGTTTTTTGCTTTGGTGACTGCCTTTTCTCCATTAAAAGCCAATTTTCGTTTTTCCTACGTCGATTTGATATCGGCCAAGGAGATGACGATACTTATCTTCATATTCGTCCCTTTCTCGTCTAAGCCGTTCATTGTCGCTTGCCAACCTTGCATTGTAATTTCTGGAGTGGCTTAGCATCTTCTCAAGCTTTTCAATCCGTTGCTCCAACATTGATATATCTTTTTCAGTCTTTGTTGACTGTTGAAATTCCTCGTACCAGAGTAAAATATCCCTCATATAAGGCTGTTGAAGCGTGTTTACATGACAACCGAGTTCCTCAGCAATTGCCTTTTTGTTACAGGCAGGCCAGAATCCCGCACTCAGTTTGATTCTGAGTTGGGTTTCTTTTTGCCATATTACGTTTATCTAGGAGGATTTCTCAATGAAAAATAAAACAGAAACGAATCCAGCAAAGAAGATTCTTTGTCTCGCGCTTTGTGCGATCAAGCTGATCGCAATGCTGCCGGCCATGACGGTGTCTGCCTATGCAGATGAAGAGGCGGTTGAACTTGTCAAGTTTGGCCCTGTATGGGTGTAGTATGTTGAAAAGTATTCCGCCGAAGAAATAGCGGAACCAACCTTAATTCATTGTGATCTGGAACTATATCACGATAAGCTGGTGAGCAAATGCGCGCCGTTCACGACAAAAATGACAGGCTTGACCAAGGACAGTGCTGTATTCCATGGAGAACAGACGATCCTACGTTTGTTGAGCTGTTGCTAGACATCCGGCAGTGACAACGATTTCCAGTGGATGGGCGTTCTGGATGCAATCACCTTTAATCCAGATTGTCACTACGGAAGTTTTGGAGACAACCAAACCATGGCAATCGTCGGGATGGCACCAGTCTTTTTATACCGTGCCTGCACTGCGCCTCTAGTATATAATAGCATAAAGCTTCCCCGCCTACCCCCGCGACACAACGTGCGGACCATCTGAATGACGGCCCGCACGTTGTACTGTATTTTCCACTCGGTAACTAGCAAAATTTGCTGTTTGCATGCGGCAGATATACCACAGAATAAAAAGTGCGTTTTCCCTGCCAAGTGCAAGCAGCATGGCAGGTTTTCTTTTCGCTGTATCGGGGCCCTTTTCCGGAGCAATCTCCAACCACTCCACAAAAGGAAAGTGGCGGTGCTGTCACCCTGCAGAAATAAATGCAGTTTGAGACAATGTCGGCTTTTTGTTCTATTTGGGGAACTCACTGCGCTCCACGCTCGTGCAAAGACCTGAGAAAGACCTCCATGACTGGTGTGCGCGCCCGGAGCGGATAGCCCTCCTCAATTTGCCTGGCAAAAGCCTGGGCGCACTCCGGCTCCAGGCAGGGAATGAACGGTACAAAATACTGCCACACCGCTGTAAGGATTAGTGACAGCGCCAGTTCTCCCTTTGCTTCCAAGCCGGTGCCGATCACATAGCAAAGGATGCTGTCCACATCATCCTCCTCCGTCAGCGCGGCGGCATAGGAGGCAATTTCCTCTGCAAATGTTCCGGAGCGATTACTCAATTGGGTTTTGCCCGGAAACAGCAATTTAAAGAAACCGGACAGGGAGCGGCGATCCCTGTTCAGCTTCTCTGCGTCAGCAAGAAAGTCGGAATAGATCTCCCGGAGTTGTCCCATCAAATGCTGATCCAAATCCTTCATGGGCTGCACTTGCCGTCTGCAGGAACTCTGCAAATCACTTCTTCAGGGCAACCGCCTTGAGGACCACATCCGCCAAAGTAGTCTCGTTCAGGCCGTAGTGATCCAGAACGTCCTGATGCTTGCCGGAATGACCGAAGCAATCGTTCACGCCGTGGCGAAGCACTGGGATCGGGTACTCAGAGCAGATCACTTCACTGACCGCGCCGCCCAGACCGCCGAGCACATTGTGCTCTTCACTGGTAACGAGCACTCCGGTCTCTCTAGCACATTTGAGGATCAGCTCTCTGTCGATGGGCTTGACCGTGTGCATGTCGATGACACGGGCGTCGATGCCCTTGGCCTTCACAAGCTCTGCGGCCTTGAGTGCTACGGCAACCATATTGCCAATGGCGATGATGGTGACGTCCTTGCCATCTTTCATCATAACACCTTTGCCGATCTCAAATTTGTATCCATCAAAATCGGTGACCGTTTCCACCTCGCCGCGACCCATACGCATGAAGCAGGGCCCGTTGTGCTCCACCATGGCTTTCGTCATGGCGGCGGCCTCGTTGGCGTCACAGGGGCACATTACCACCATGTTGGGCACTGCGCGCATGACGCTCAACTCTTCGATGCACTGGTGTGTGGGGCCGTCTTCGCCGTTGGAGAAGCCGGAATAGATACCGGCGATCTTCACATTCAGATTGGGGTAGGCACAGGCGTTGCGGATCTGATCATAGGCACGGCCGGCGGTAAACATTCCAAAGGAATTGACAAAAGGGATCTTGCCAGCGGCAGCCATACCGGCGGCGACGCCCACCATATTGCACTCCTGAATTCCCACATTGATGTGTCTCTCGGGGAACTTGTCGGAAAATGGCTGGGTCTTGCTGCAGGCCTGCAGGTCTGCGTCGATCACCACGATATTCTCATAGACCTCGCCCATTTCGGCGAGAGCTTTGCCGTAAGCTCTGTTTGCATCAGCGAAATTAGCCATTATTACTTTCCCTCCAGTTCATTCAGATGTGCCACAAGCTCAGCGCGAGCATTGACGTAATCATCGCCCATGGGCGGGTGACCGTGCCATTCCACGTTGTTCTCCATGAAGGAAACGCCTTTGCCCTTCACGGTGTTGGCGATGATCATGGTAGGTTTGCCTTTGTAGTTTTCCGCAGCCTGGAAGGCTTCGGCGATGCGCTCATAATTATGGCCGTCGATCTCGATCACATGCCAGCCAAAGGACTCCCATCTGTCGGCCAACGGCTCCAGCGGCATGACTTCGGCGGTGGTGCCGTCGATCTGCAGACGATTGTAGTCCACGATGCCGACCAGGTTATCCAGCTTATACTTGCCGGCGCACATGGCGGCCTCCCAAATCTGGCCCTCTTGGATCTCGCCGTCGCCCATGATTGCGTAGACACGATATTTGGCCCGATCAATCTTACCAGCCAGCGCCATACCGACCGCGTTGGACAGGCCCTGTCCTAAAGACCCGGCGGACATATCCACGCCTGGGACATGATTCATTTCCGCATGGCCGGACAGGTAACTGTCGATCTGACGGAAGGTGGCCAGATCTTCCACAGGGAAAAAGCCGCGCAGTGCAAGGATGGGGTAAAGCGCTGCCGTGCAGTGGCCCTTAGAGAGTACAAATCGGTCTCTCGCGGGGTTCTTGGGATTATTCACATCAATATTCCGAAGCGTGTTGAAATACAGCACGGTCAGAATATCCACTACGGAGAAAGCGCCGCCTACGTGGCCGGATGCTGCCTTGTTGATAGCGTCCAGACCCAGAACACGGGCCTTATACGCTATCGTTTCCAATTCTTTGACTCTGCTTTGTTCCATGAATGGTGCCTCCGTTACTCTTATTATTATTGCAAATTGCCCCGTTGTTGCCTCGCATTGACAGGGCATATCAGCCGATGCAGGGTGAAATGCTCATTCATCCTCAACTTCAATATAGCCCAGCTTGCCGGCTACGGGAACTTCCGTGCCCTCTTCCACGGAAATGCGGAGAATGCCTGTGGCGGGTGCTTCCAGGTTGTTGGTGATCTTATCGGTTTCGATACTGGCAATCACGTCGCCCTCATTGACCAAATCTCCGTCCTTCTTTGTCCAGGCGGCGAGCGTACCCTCCGTCATGGTCATGCCCATCTTGGGCATCTGAACGCGAACTCTAAACACGCTGCTATTCTCCTTCCTATCGAATCATTTCATGATTTTTTTGACCGCCGCCACGACCTTCGCCGCGTTGGGCAGATACTCGACTTCCAGTGCCGGGGTAAAGGGGGAGGGGCAATCCGGCGCGGTCACCCGCTGGATGGGCGCCTTCAGGGCATCAAAAGCCTTCTCTGCCACGACCGCCGCCACTTCCGCGCCGAAGCCGCAGACGCGGGTCGCCTCGTGTACGATGACCAGCCGCCCGGTCTTCCGAACAGAATCGAGCACGGTCATTTCGTCCAGGGGCTTAATGGTCCTCAGGTCAATGACTTCGGCATCGATTCCCTCGTCCTCCAATTCCTCGGCGGCCTGCATGGCATCCTTAACCATCTTGGACCAAGAGATGATGGTCACATCCTTGCCCTCGCGGCACACATTGGCTTTGCCGATGGGTACTACATATTCACCGTCAGGCACTTCACCCTTTCCGGCCATGAGCAGCTTATGCGAGATGAATACCACCGGGTTGTTATCCCGAATGGCAGAGATCAACAAGCCCTTGGCATCCGCCGGATTGGAGGGCATGACCACCTTGACGCCCGGCGTATGAGCCACGAAGGCTTCCAGGGTCTGGGAATGCTGTGCTGCGGCGCCTACGCCGCCGCCGGCAGTGGTCTTGATCACCATGGGGACCTGCAGCTTACCGCCGTTCATGTAGCGCATTTTACCAGCCTGGTTGAGGATCTCATCCATCGCTACGCCCATAAAGTCCATGTGCATGATCTCAACCACCGGACGCAGACCGCAGGCTGCGGCGCCTACCGCATGGCCGATGATGGCAGTCTCACTGATAGCCGTATCGACAACGCGTCTGCTTTCCGCACCGTGCTTGCCGTCAAACTCGGCCCACAGGCCCATATCCTCGCCGAAGTCGCCTCCGCGGAACCCCACATCTTCACCGGCCAGATATACCTCGGGGCAGCGATTCATTTCAAACTGGAGCGCATCGTGTATCGCCCTGCCAAATGTGATTTTACTCATTGCAAGCAACCTCCTTATTCTGCGTAAATGTCCGTCAGGAGCGCGGAAGCATCGGGGTAGGGAGCGGCTTCGGCTTCTGCAACAGCGTCTTCAATCAGCGCATCGGTATCCGCGGCGATCTTGTCCAGATCTTCCTGGCTGCATACACCCTTCTCCAGCAGCTGCGTGCCCACAGCTTTGATGGGGTCGCGCTGGAGCCAGGCGGCCTTTTCCTCGTCGGTCCGGTAGTTATCCGGATCGCCCACATAATGACCCAGCTGCCTCCAGGTTTTGCACTCGATCAGGGTCGGCCCCTCGCCGGCACGGGCGCGCGCCACCGCGACGCAGGCGGCTTCATAGACCGCGTTCACATCGTTGCCGTCTACCACTACGCCGGGAATATCGTAACCCACTGCACGGTCCGCGATGTTCTTGCCGTTGACAACGCCGGCAGCCACATAACGGGCGTCCACAGAAATGCCATACAGGTTGTTTTCACAGACAAACACCACAGGGAGCTTGAAGGCCGCGGCCATGTTCAGGGATTCATGGAAGGTGCCCCGGTTGGACGCCCCGTCACCAAAGAAACAGACCGCCACCTTGTCTTCGTTTTTGTATTTGAAGGCAAAGGCCGCGCCTGTAGCGATGGGCAGTCCGGCGCCTACAATGCCGTTTGCGCCCAGAATGCCGGTGTTATAGTCGGAAATATGTATGGAGCCGCCTTGACCTTTGCAGTAGCCGGTGGCCTTTCCGAACAGTTCCGCCATCATTTTCTTCACATCACCGCCCTTGGCAATCAGATGTCCATGCCCCCGGTGGGTACTGGTGATCTGGTCCGTGACCCTCAGCGCCGAGCAGACGCCGACGGCAACGGCTTCTTCCCCCACATACAGGTGCAGAAAGCCGGGCAGCTTGTTGGCCTCGAACAGCTTTTTGGCTTTCAGCTCAAACTTTCTGATCAGGACCATTCTTTTGTACGCCTCTAAAAGCTGCACATTTTCCATATCGCATTTCTCCTTATATAAAAATTATAAAATTGGAATTGCTGCTGATGCCGCCGGCAACTATCCTGGCCTTGGCGGGCTTTGGTCGCTCACCCTCTCTGTTTTCGTCCCGGCGTTTGCAAACACGATGCACTGCCGGCCTCGGCAGGCACAGGAGATCCGCCTTCCGGCGGCTGCGTTTTCACCTGCTGCTGCCCGAGCGGGGCATCCCATGGCTGCATGAGCGCCATACGACACTTTATTTGTTATTATCATACACCTGAGCCTTGAATAAATCAACAATTAAATTACTAAGTGCGACTAAATTCAAACTAAATATAATCGGCAAATATAACGAAATTCAGTTTCGTTTTTGTTCAACACGCCAAAAAAGCATTTTTTTTCGCTATTAAAGCCTTTGCCGACTTGACGGAATTGCGAAAAGTATTTATACTCACAAGCAGAAGCTTCGCCGAAATCGAGTTTGCGGGAGCCAAGCTACTAAATTATTACTAAATTGTTAAACGCCCGCCGCGATTCCCGGAGAAGCGGACAAAAGCTTCATGTGTCGCAAGACACAAAATAAATTTAATGGAGGTAACATGAAGTGAAAAAGTTTCTGGCACTGATTCTTGCACTGTGTATGGTATTCGCTCTGGCCGCCTGCGGCTCCAGCGCACCTGCCGCCCCCGCTGCTACCGAAGCCCCCGCCGCCGAGCCCGCTGCTGAGCCCGCTGCCGAGCCCGCTGCCGACGACGTGGTCGATGTGGCCGTCCTGGTCAAGTCCTTCGACTCTCAGTCCTGGCAGACGATGGTCAGCGGCGCCGAACAGGCTGGCGCTGACAGCAATGGCGCCATCAAGGTCACCTGCTATGGTGCTGCCACTGAGTCCGACATTGAAGGTCAGGTCGCTATCCTGGAGAACATCATTACTTCCGAGCCCGATGCTATCGTCATCACCCCCAATGACAGCGACGCTGTTGTTGCCGCTCTGGACGAAGCCGCTGCCAAGGGCATCAAGATCATCGCCGTTGACGTCTCTGTCAACACCGATTCCTATGATCTGTTCATGGCCAACGACAACTACGCCGGTGGCGAGCTGATGGCCGAGCAGTTCATGAAGTATCTGGGCGAGGCCGGCATCGAGCCCAAGGGCACAGTTGGCGTCGTCTCCGCTGTTCCTGTCGAGACCGTTTACAACCGCGATGACGGCTTCATCGACAAGCTGGCTGAGCTTGCTCCCAACATCAAGGTCATCTCCGGTCAGTATGTGGACAACGACATGCAGAAGTCCATGGACCTGGTCAATGACTACATCAACGCCAATCCCGACCTGATCGGTGTCTACGGCGACAACAACACCACCGGCTCCGGCGTGGCGCTGGCTCTGGCCGAGAATGAGATGCAGGGCAAGATCATCGGCGTTGCCTATGACGGCAATGACGAAGAGATCGCCGGCATCCGCGACGGCTCCCTGTCCGCGATCCTGGTTCAGGACCTGTATCAGTGGGGCTATAAGGGCGTCAACTTTGCGGCTACTCTGGCCCGCGGCGGCACTCTGGCCGACATCGATGGTGCCGACGCTGCCAACAAGTTCTACAACACCTGGGTCACCCTCGTTACCCTCGACAATATCGACAGCGAAGAGGTCCAGGCCGTTATCGGTTAAGCATAACAGCAATCTGTTATTCGGCGCGCTTAAGTTAGGATAGATTGTTTTGGCCTCGGTTGCGGATGCCGTAACCGGGGCCAGATTTTAGGGAGGCTTTTTTATGAGCGAAAGCAGGGAAGTCGTCAGACTGGAAAAAATCAGCAAGAGTTTTCCCGGCGTGAAGGCCCTTACGGATGTGGATTTCAGCGTGAATGCCGGCTCCGTTCATGCACTGATCGGCGAAAACGGCGCAGGCAAGTCGACCTTGATCAAGACCCTGATGGGCACTTACGGCAACAAGTACGAGGGCAGGATCTTCGTCGAGGGGCAGGAAGTAAAAATGCAGAACCCGATCATGGCCAAGGAATTGGGGCTGCTGGCCATTTATCAGGATGTGCAGATGGCGCCGCACCTGACCGTGGGAGAAAACTTTTTCCTTGGCCGTCTGCCGGGCAGCGGCCTGGCTGTGAACTGGAAGAAAGTCTATGAGGACGCGGCCAAGACCTTGGGAGATCTGGGCATTGAAGTAGATGTGCGCAAGCGGCTGAAGGATCTGACCGTGGCGCAGCAGGAGATGGTGTCGATCGCCAAAGCGATCAGTGAAGACGCCAAGCTCATCATTTTTGACGAACCGACCGCACAGCTGACCGAGAAAGACACGGCCATGCTGTTTGATATGATCCGGCAATTAAAGGCGAGAGGTCTGGCCATTATCTATATCTCTCACCGTCTTGAGGAACTGTTTGAAGTCTGCGATGAAGTGACCGTTCTGAAGGACGGCCAGTACGCAGGCCATAAAATGATCGCGGACACCACAGTGGACGAGCTGGTCGCCATGATGGTAGGCCGCGAAATGACTGACATGTATGACATCCAGCATGGCAAAACAGGGGATGTGGCGCTGGAAGTCAGGAACCTGACCAAGCAGGGACAATTTGAGGATATCTCGTTTTCCGTGCGCACCGGTGAGATCCTGGGCATCTTCGGCCTGGTAGGCTCCGGACGAACGGAGACGGTACGTACCATCTTTGGCGCAGAGCCTTTCGACTCGGGCTCCGTCCTCGTGGACGGCAAAGAAGTCACCATAAAAGACCCCAGCGACGCCATCGCATGCGGCATCGGCCTGTTGCCGGAGGATCGCCGCGCGCAGGGGCTTTGTCTGCATATGTCTGTAAAGAATAATATTAACCTTGCCTCTTATCGGGATATCTCCAAGGCCGGCAAGGTGAACGCAGCGATTGAAAAGCAGAACGCGGAGAGATTCAAGGAGTCCATTGCGATCAAGACGCCTTCTCTGGAACAGCTTGTCCGCAACCTGAGCGGCGGCAACCAGCAAAAGGTGGTTATCGCCAAATGGCTGTGCAAACAGAGCCACATTTTGATTTTCGATGAACCTACTGTCGGCGTTGATGTGAATGCCAAGAAGGAAATCTACAAGCTGATCGAGCAGCTGATCGCCCAGGGTGATGCGGTCATCATCATCTCCTCCTATTTGCCGGAGGTCCTGGGCCTGGCAAACCGTGTCGTCGTTTTCAGCGAGGGCAAGCTGATGGGTGAAATCAGCGAAGATGAATTGAAAAACAAACCGTCTGACGAGCTGGAGAAAAAAGCTCTCATGATGGCATCCGGATTTAAATCTGAATAACACAATGGAGGTTCTCCCATGAAGAGGTTTGATAGAAATACGCTCTCAAAGATTTCCCTGGTTCTGATTCTGGTGGTCATCTGTGTGGCTCTGGCCATTTTCCAGCCGTCGTTTTTGAAAACCACCAACATTTTCAATCTGCTCAGGACCACATCTATCACCGGCCTGATCGCCATCGGCATGACCGTGGTCATCATCACCGGCGGCATCGATCTGTCTGTCGGTTCCGTGGTGGGCATCAGTTCCGTTCTCTGCGGTATTTTGATGAAGCAGAACGGTTGGCCCGTGGGGATCTCTTTGATCGTCACCATCGTGATCTGCCTGCTGATCGGCCTGGTCAACGGCCTGTTGATCCACTACGGCAAGCTGCCCCCTTTCATCGCGACCCTGGGCACCATGGAGATGGGCCGCGGTCTTGCCATGTACATCACCAAGGGTCGTACCATTCCCAGCTTGCCCCAGTCTTTTACCGGCTTTGCCCAACTTAAGATCCTGGGCCTGCCGTCTCTGTTTATCGTCTGGGTCGTGGTTATTCTGCTGGGATTCTATATTCTGCGCTTCACCCGCATGGGCCGCAACATCTATGCCGTCGGCAGCAACATGGAGGCAGCGCGCCTCAGCGGCATCAAGCTGGCCCCCACCATCTGCTTCTGCTATATGTTCAACGCCTTCTGTGCCGCCATTGCCGGCATCCTGCTGACGGCCCGCATTACCAGTGGTCAGCCCTCCGCAGGCGAAGGCTATGAGATGACCGCCATCGCCGCGTCCGTCATCGGCGGCGCCAGCCTTGCCGGCGCGGAAGGTTCCGCTATCGGTACCGTGATCGGCGCCTGCATCATGGCCGTGATCCAGAACGGCGGCAACCTGCTGGGCATCAACTCCTTCATTATGGACATTGCCACCGGCGCTCTGGTCGTGATCGCCGTTCTGATCGAAAAGAACAAGAAGCGGACATGATTTGCGCATCGGCATGCTGCCGAAGCGCGGTCTATTGGGAGGAACGGATATGCAGATAAAAGAATTGGAATTGAAGGCCGTTGATATTCGCCTGCGGGCTCTGCGCCTGATCTATGAGGCCGGGACCGGCCACCTGGGCGGCACCATGTCCGCTGCGGATATCCTGGTTGCCCTGTACTATTATAAAATGCGTGTGGATCCACAGAATCCACTTTTGCCTGACCGGGATCGCTTTATTTTGAGCAAAGGTCACTCCGTGGAGAGCCTGTACTGCATTTTGGCGGATAGGGGCTTCTTCCCGCTGGAAGAGCTGGATAGCTATTCACAGTTTGGCTCCCGCTTGTTCGGGCATCCCACGGTTAAGGTTCCCGGTATTGAGATCTGCTCTGGCGCCCTGGGACACGGGCTTCCCGCGGCAGTGGGCATGGCCCTGGGGGCCAGGAAGTCCGGCCTGTCCAGCAAGGTCTATGTGGTCATGGGAGACGGAGAGCAGGCGGAGGGCTCCAATTGGGAGGCGGCCATGGCCGCCGCAAACTACGGCACGGACAACCTGATCGCCATTCTGGACCGAAATATGCTTCAGATTACCGGCTGCACGGAGGATGTGATAGCTCTGGGCGATGTGGCGGAAAAATACCGCGCCTTCGGTTGGAGCGTCAAGGAGATCGACGGGAACAATATGCAGCAGATCGTCGATGCGCTGGACGCCGCTCCCTTTGAAGTGGGGAAGCCCAGCCTGATCCTGGCACATACGATCAAGGGCAAAGACATCTGCTTTGCCGAAAATCTGGCCAAGTGGCACCATGGCATTCCCAATAAGGATCAGTATGAAGCGGCAGTGGCCTTTTTGGAAAACAAGAAACAGGAGATGTTGAGCCATGCGTAATGTAACAGATGCTGGAATCCCCTCGGAAAACGTCCGGCAGTCTTTTATGGATGCTCTGCTGGAGGCTGCCAGACAGGATCCGGATATCATCGCCCTGACCAGTGACGCTACCGGCTCCGCTGCGCTTACCAACTATGTTGCTGCACTGCCGGACCAATTTGTAGAGTGCGGCATTGCGGAGCAGGATATGGTCGGTATCGCCGCAGGTCTTGCCTCGTTCAGCAAGCGTCCCTTCGTCTGCGGGCCGGCGGCTTTTCTGGCGGCCAGAAGCCTGGAGCAAGTCAAAGTGGATGTGGCCTACTCCAACAAAAACGTCAAACTGATCGGCGTCAGCGGCGGCATCAGCTACGGCGCTCTGGGTGAAAGCCATTACTCCGTACAGGATTTCGCCGTGATGCGCGCAATCGCCAATATCAGTGTGCTCTGCCCAGCCGACGCGATGCAGGCGAAAAAGCTTGCCCACATGCTGGCGGACTTTGACGGCCCCGTTTACCTGCGGATGGGCCGGGGCGCAGTCCCCGCGTTCTATGAGGAGACCGACGTTTTTCAGTTTGGCAAAGCGCATCTGTGCCGGGAGGGTTCGGATGTGACCATCATCGCCGTCGGCGAACAGCTGTTTCCCGCCCTTGTGGCGGCGGAGACCCTGAGCAAGGAGGGCATCGAAGCCCGTGTGCTGGACATGTTTACCATCAAACCCCTGGACGTGGAGGCTGTGCTGAGGGCAGCCCGGGAAACCGGCGCCATCGTATGCACGGAGGAACACAGCATCAACGGGGGCCTGGGCTCCGCGGTGGCACAGGTGACCGCCGAATCATGCCCCGTCCGTGTCAAATGTGTGGCCCTGCCCAACGAAGTCCTACTCTGCGGAAGCTCTGCGGAGATGAAGGCCCATTACGGCCTGGACGCGGCCGGCATCGCCCAGGCAGTGCGTGAGGTTGTGAAGTAATATGGAAAAACGATTCATTCTTGCTATCGATCAGAGCACGGCCGGCACCAAGGCCCTGCTGATTGATCATGACGGAAATATTCAAAGCAAAAGTTACGCATCCCACAGTCAGATCCATCCCCAACTGGGATGGGTTGAACACGACCCGATGGAAATCCTGGCCAATGTGCGCATGCTCATCGAGCAGCTGCTTGCCCAGGCAGCCGTTTCCGCTGCCGAGATCCAATGCCTTGCCATCACCAACCAGCGGGAAACGGTGCTCGCATGGGATCGGGAAACAGGTAAGCCGGTCTATAACGCTATTGTCTGGCAGTGCAGCCGGGCGGGGGATCAGTGCCAGCGCATCCGCGACCTGGGTATGGAAGAACAGGTCAAGGCCAAAACCGGTCTTCCGCTCTCTGAGTTCTTCTCCGCGGCAAAGCTGGCCTGGATCATGGATAACGTGGAACATGCCCGAGCCTTGAAAGCAGAAGGCCGCCTTCTTTGCGGGACCGTGGATTCCTGGCTGGTCTGGAACCTGAGCCGGGAGAAAAACCACATCACCGACTATTCCAACGCCAGCCGGACGCAGTTGATGGATCTTCAGACCCTCCGCTGGGACGATATGCTACTGGAGGCCTTCGGCCTGTCCGCTGCCATGATGCCGCGGATCCTGTTTTCCGACCAGGTGGTCGGACACATGTGCCTAGACGGCTGCCAGATCCCTATTGCCGGAGTGATCGGAGACTCCCATGGCGCGCTGTTTGCCCAGTGCGGCCTGGGGACCGGCATCAAAGTGACTTACGGTACCGGCTCTTCTGTCATGGCCGGCACGGGTCCGGACAAGCTGAGCAGCACAGGCCTTGCCACAACGGTGTCCTATGCCTGCGGCGGGAAGGTAAACTTCGCCATCGAAGGCAATATCAACAGCACCGGCGCCACTGTCAAGTGGCTGACAGACCAGCTGCAGCTTTTGCCTTCCGCAGGAGATGCGGAGGCCATGGCCACTGAGCTTGACGGAAACGGCGGAGTATACTTTGTCCCCGCGTTCAGCGGCCTGGGAGCACCCCATTGGGCGCCTGATGCAAAGGCTCTTCTCACCGGGATGACCTTTGACACAGATAAACGCCATATCGTGCGGGCAGCACTGGAATCCATCGCATATCAGATCACGGACGTAGTCAAAGCCATTGAAGCGGATACGGGTCTTGCATTTGACAGCTTGATGGTAGACGGAAAGCCAACTGAAAACCGCTTCCTGATGGAGTTTCAAGCGTCCCTCTGCGGCAAAGCGATCGTTCGAAACCGGGTGGAAGAGGCGTCTGCTTATGGTTCGGCTCTGCTGGCCGGGCTGGGAACAGGCTTCTGGCAGGCAGCCGATCTTGACCGTTTGATCCGCCATGGTGCGATCTTTTCTCCCTGTCTGTCCCGGAAACAGGTGGACGCGCTGTATGACGGCTGGTGCAAAGCAATCGCACTAGCCAAGATGGCTTAATTGATTCTTAACTTTATATTTGGAAGGAGTCTCAACATGGAAAACACTTTTGGCGTTATCGTAGCTGCCCGTGGGGTATTTCCTGCAGAGCTGGTAAAGGCGGCGAAGAAGGAACTGTTCAGCGTTCTGGATGCGCACAAGATGAAATACATCATCCTCCCGGATGACGCCACCGCATCCGGCGGCGTTATGACCCTGGACGATGCGGAAAAATGCGCGGCCCTGTTCCGCAAGTACTCCGATGTACTAACCGGCATTATTGTCTGCATGCCCAACTTTGGGGAGGAAGCGCCCATCTACCACGCCATCAAAGACAGCGGCGTGGATGTTCCCGTTTTGGTGCAGGCAAGCGATGATGAAGATGACAAGCTCTCCCTGGCCGAACGCGCCGACAGTTTCTGCGGCAAGATTTCCGTCTGCAACAACCTGTATTACGGCGGCATCAAGTATACTTTGACGCAACTGCATACCTGCGCCATCAAATCCGAAGAGTTCGGTCAAGACCTGGACCGCTTTGACAAGATCTGCTCTGTGGTCTACGCTATGCGCCATGCCCGCATCGGGCTGATCGGTATGCGTCCCGACAACTTCAGAACCGTTCGTTTTTCCGAAAAGATCATGCAGAAGAGCGGTATCACCACCCGCTGCGTTGACCTTTCCGAGATCATCGCCGCTGCCAATGCCATTCAGGATCCGGAGCGCATTGCCGACTGTGAGGCCAAGATCCGCGCCTACGGCAGTATCCCCGCGTCCGTGGCCAGCGAACTGATCACCCGCCAGGCCAAACTGATCCTTGCCGTCAAGGACTGGCTCACCGAAAACAAGTGTGACGCTTTTGCCATGCAGTGCTGGAACTCCATTGAGAACAACTATGGCTGCGCCGCCTGCCTGGCCATGAGCATGCTGGGTGAAGAAGGCATCCCCGGTGCCTGCGAATCAGATGTCATGGGTGCTGTCACCATGCTGGCGCTGAACAAAGCCTCCGGCAACAAAGCCGCCTACATGGATTGGAACAACAACTTCAGCAAGGACCGCAACGTCTGCATCAACCAGCATTGCGGCAACTTCCCCAAAAGCTTTTTCGGCACCGATATTGAGATCTCTCATCTGGATATCCTGTCCAAGGGCGGGCTGGCCAAGGAGACCTGCTTCGGGGCCTGTAAAGGTCAGGCTGTGGCCGGCCCCATGACCTATGCCAAAATCGCCACCGACGACAATCAGGGCATCATGAAGACCTACCTGGGCGAGGGCGAGCTTCTGGCCGATAAGATCCCCTCTTTTGGTGCCCTGTCTCTGTGGAAGATCCCCGGCCTGCAGAAGCTGCTGAAATTCATCTGCCGCAACGGCTTTGAACACCATGTGGCCACTGTGCGCGGCAATTGCGCCGACATTCTGGAAGAAGCCTTTGTCAATTATTTGGGCTGGGATACCTACTTCCATGAAGGCTGAGGCGGGAAACTATGCTGACTGAAATACTGGAACGGGAGGAGATTCTCTCCGCCCTGGAAGCGCTGGGCTTTTCCCCGGCCAAGATGTTTGCCGATCTGACTGCATCCGGTGACGCGCTTTATGCCGGGCGCTACCATTGGGTCAAGTCTGACTGCCATGTAGAGGGGATCGATCGGGAATATGTTATCAACGCGATTCCCGACGACTGGGACCGTCTGGCCTGGGAGGAGTGGTATGCAAGCGGCGGCAAGCTGGTGCATCACATCCTCTGCCGGGACAAATGGCCGGAATGCACCGATGAAGTGTTCATTCCCGCGGATGACACCAACCACCCGGACGCCATCAAAGGCAAGCATTGGTATTATTTTGAGGACGCCGATATGCGCCCCTATTTTGCACGGTAACACAGGAGGCAGAGAATGGATATTACCATGCCTAGAATCGGCAAAACCATGGAGAGCGGTATCATCGCGAAGTGGCTGGTAAAACCAGGCGACTATGTAAACGAAGGCGATCTGTTGTTCACCCTGCAGACGGAGAAGGGCAGCTTCGATGTGGAGGCTCCAGAGGCCGGTATCGTCAGTGAGCTTCTGGCCGCCGAGGGGGAGAGCATTCCGGTCAAGGCGCGCATCGCCGTGATCGCGGAGGGGGAGGCGCCCAAAGCGGCGGATGCCGCCCCCGCTGCAGCTCCGGCCTCACAGGAAGCGGCGCCGAAAGCGGGCAAAGCCTCGCCCCTGGCCCGGAAGCTTGCCGCCGATCAGAATATTGATCTCACTCAGATCCCCGCGCAAGGACGGATATTTGCCAAGGACATTCTGGATTATTTGAAGGCACGGAATGCCCAGGCGCAGGCCCCGCAGCCGGAGGATGATGGCCGGGAACAGGTCGTCGCCATGAACGGCATGCGCAAGGCTATCGCTCGCAACATGCAGGATTCCCATATGACGAGCCCCACTGTGACCTTCAATCTGGAGATCGATATGGGGGCTATGAAGCAATACCGGGAGCAGTTGAAAGCCGGAGGACTGAAAGTATCCTATACGGATCTGCTGGTCAAATTTGTGGCCAAGGCCCTCACCGAGTATCCTGCTCTGAACTGCTCTGTTGTGGACAACAAGATCGTCTACAAGCATTACGTGAATATGGGTGTGGCTGTGGCCCTTCCCAACGGGCTGGTGGTCCCCAACGTGACCGATGCTGACAAGAAAAGCCTGCAGGAGATTTCTGCAGAGGTCAAAGACCTGGCGGAGAAGGCCCGCAGCGGACAGCTGCCCATGGAAAAGCTCCGGGGCGGCACCTTCACCATTACGAATCTGGGCATGTACGGCATCGAAAGCTTCTCTCCCATTATCAACCAGCCCGAGGTAGCTATCCTGGGCGTGAACACGATGGAAGACAAGGTCGTCGTCCGCAACGGCGAGATCGCCATACGCCCGATCATGAATCTGTCCCTGACCGCTGACCACCGGGTCGTGGACGGCTCCGTGGCCGCTGAATTTCTGCAGCGGGTCAAAACGCTGATGGAAAACCCGGCGCTGATGCTGGCCTGATCGGAGGTGTCATCCAATGCCTGTGCAAGTCAATATGCCGAAAATCGGAAAAACCATGACCGAAGGTGTGATCACCGCCTGGGAAAAGAAGGCCGGAGACCCCGTCCGGGATGGTGACGTGCTGTTCATTGTCAACACCGGAAAGGCAGAACTGGAGATCGAAGCCAATTGCAGCGGGGTGCTTCACAGCATTCTGGCCGAAGCCGGAAAGCCGATCCCGGTGGGAACGGCAGTGGCAGAGATCGAGGAAGGCGAGGCGCCTGCCGCTGTTTCGTCCTCGCCGGAAAAGACGGCTGCCTCCCCCAACGGCGGCGCGGGCCTGTCCGTGGTCGTGATCGGCGGCGGTCCCGGCGGCTATGTGGCCGCCATCCGCGCCGCACAGCTGGGGGCCAGCGTTACCCTGATCGAAAAGACGCATGTCGGCGGCACCTGTCTGAACTGCGGCTGCATGCCCACAAAGTCGCTGATGCACGCCGCAGAGATTTATAACAGCTTTAAGAATGCCGGCGGCATCGGGATCTACGCGGACGGCCTGCGTGTGGACTGGACGCAAGTCCAGGCCACCAGAGTCTCCAATTCTGAAAAGCTGGTGAGCGGGGTCCGAGCGTTGCTCCGCGCCAACAAGATCAAGTTCATTGAGGGCGAAGCCGCCTTCGTCAACGCCAGGACCGTAACCGCAGGCGGGCAGGAGATCACAGCGGACCGTATTATCATCGCCTCCGGCTCTCACCCCATCATACCCGATATCCCCGGTGTGCAGGGCTCCGGCGCTTGTATCGATTCCACCGCGTGCCTGCAGCTGGATGCCGTGCCCGAGAGCATGCTCATCATCGGCGGCGGTGTGATCGGGTTGGAGCTTGGCAGTATCTATGCCAGCTTCGGCAGCCGGATCACCGTGATCGAACAGACAAGTGAACTGCTGCCGCTGATGGATCGGGAGTTGACCGCCATCCTGCGGGAGAAGCTGGCCCGCTCAGGGCTGGATATTCATACCGACAGCAGCGTGCTCCGGATTCAGGATACGGAAGGGGGCGCCCTCGTCACGGCCGCACACCCGCCGGCGAACAGGTGTTTCAAGCGGAAAAGGTCCTGATCTGCGTGGGCAGGGCTCCCAACACCGCAGGATTGCAGTTGGAAAACGCGGGGATCGTGTTGGAGCGGGGCTTCCTTCCCGTCAACAGCAAGATGGAAACCCCCGTTGCCGGCATTTACGCCGCAGGCGACTGCAACGGCAAACTGATGCTGGCTCACGCGGCTATGGCCATGGGCGAAGTCGCGGCAGAAAACGCACTGGGCGGCAGCAGCGAGTTCCTTCCGGAATACAGCCCTTCCTGCGCCTATGTAGGGCCGGAATTTGCCGGCGTGGGCCTGACGGAAGAGCAGGCTGCCCAGCGGGGGCTTGCGTACGATGTGGGGCGTTTCCCCATATCTGCCAACGGCAAGAGCTTAGTGACTGGTTTTACGGACGGCATGATCAAAGTTCTCACGGGAAAGCCCTACGGTGAGATCCTGGGTGTACACATTCTGGCGCCCCGGGCTACCGACCTGATTGAAGAGGCGGCCCTGGCCATTCGTATGGAGTGTACTGCGGATGAACTGATCAGTACAATCCATTGCCATCCAACCGTGGCCGAGGCCTTGCGGGAAGGCGTTATGGCCTCTGTAAACCGAGCGATCCACATGCCCAACAAGAAGAAATGATCGGTACCTTCGCAGCAGCGATGGTATAAACCGCGAATACGGGCTTGCTCCCGCATTCGCGGTTGCCTTCTCTCCTTGTTTGCTCCTCTGCGTTCCTGCTTTTTAAGAAAAAATGGAGGGAAAAACCACGTCGTTTTTGGAAAACAACATTGCATAATTCCTGTAAATTTGATATTATTTTCTAATAAGTAATTTGCTCGTGCAAAACCAGTTTTACCGTTTCCTCCGACAGCGGGCAAGGCTTGCGCTGCAAAAGCGATAAAGAATTACGAAACATGAGGTATGCTATGGCTATTACAGCAAAAGAACTGGCAAAGATGTTGAATGTCTCACCTTCCGCCGTGTCCATTGCTTTGAATAATAAACCCGGCGTCAGTCCAGAAACCCGCGAGAGGATTCTGAATGCCGCCTGGCATTACGGATACACAGGCCGAAGCTTCAAGCCGGGCAGTGCAAAGCGCCAGCGCCGCTTTTCTCTGGTCATTTTCAAAAAGCTGGGCGGTAAAATCGTCGAGGACACGCCGTTTTTCTCCAGCCTGACAGAGGGCATTGCCACCGCCTGCCAGAAGAATGGCTTTTCGCTGGATATCCGCTACCTCTACGAAAAATCCGGGCTTGAAGTGGACGTAAGCGAGATCGTCTCCACGCGACCGGATGGCATTATTCTTCTGGCAACAGAAATGCAGCCGCGGGACTTCGAGTGCTTCCGGGATGTGGAGATCCCCATGGTGATCCTCGATACGTATTTTGAGAACATTGCCAAGGATTATGTGGTCATCAACAATGTGCAGGGCGCCTTTCTGGCCACCAATTATATGATTCAAAAATATCATCTGCAGCCCGGATACCTGAAATCCTCCTACTCCATTACCAACTTTGACGAACGGGCAGACGGGTTTTACAAAGCTGTACGCAACAACGATTTTTCCTCCTCCGGATGTATCGTCCATCTTCTGATGCCGACCATCGACGGCGCCTACTCGGACATGAAAAAGATCTTGGAGTCCGGCGCGCCGCTGGCCGCCTGCTATTTTGCCGATAACGACATTATTGCCATGGGCGCCCTTCACGCTTTTCGGGACTTTGGGTACAAGGTTCCGGAAGACGTGGCGATCATCGGCTTTGACAATACCTCTGTTTCCGAACTGGTCGAGCCTCCGTTGACCACCATCAATGTGCCTAAGCAGTCCATGGGGAAGTTGGCTGTTGAGCGGCTGGTCACCATCATCGACAACGAAGAGCCTCCCATCAAGATCGAATTGCTGACCAATCTGGTGTTGCGAGAATCCCTGTAAAGGCCAGAGGCGCGGCCAGTTTTGCATTCGACACACAGAATTACACAGTAGCGGTGGAGAAGATCAAGCTCGCAATCGTTGCCATGGGTTATGCCAGAGTCTGGATGGATGGTATGTCCTATATAAATGATGTGGATTCCGAGATTGCAATGCTTCTCTCTGCCACTGCGGGAAAATGGGTGGAAGCATTATTCTTTTCGGCATTCCTACAAAGGAAGTTGTACAGGAGGAAAAGAAGTGCTTTGAAGAACGTTCTATCATAGAGTTTTTTGTTTAGAAGGAACAAGTATTCTCATTAAGAATCATCACCCATAATTCCTGCTTGCCTAAATGCGCTCCACGTGTTACATGTGTAGTGGTAAGTTTTTTTGGGACACGGAGGGGGTAATTTTGTGTACAGTAGATGTATAATGGAAGACAAGGCGAGATTTGCCAAGGTGCATTTTTTCATTTTTACGCAGATGATAATAATTCCAGATAAAAGCAATAGCACACCGTAACTCGTGAAACGAATTATTGTGTGCTGTTGCTTTTTCAACTTTCTGCGTAAATAATACCAAATCATCAAACGTAGAATATTGGAAGCAGTTTATTCTTCCACGTTCGGAACCTTGCTGTCTGCGCCAATGATGATCTGTAGAGGAAATCTTTTCCCGCACTTCGCCAGTTCCTGATAGACTGCATACTCTAGTCCGCTGCAGCAGGGAGCAAATATGCGGACGAGCGTGATGGACCGAATGTCATTTTCGCGGGAAATAGCAGTTAGTATTTATGCTTGATCGTGCTCCCGCTGTTTGGGGTAGGCGATCACA
Source organism: Oscillospiraceae bacterium (assembly GCA_902778275.1). Classification (GTDB taxonomy): domain Bacteria; phylum Bacillota; class Clostridia; order Oscillospirales; family Oscillospiraceae; genus Limivicinus. Next base: position 18,930 of record CACYXE010000005.1, on the reverse strand, counting down.
GGTGTCCGGCCGGCAACAAAGTCTCGTTGGAAGCTTCTATAGGCATATCTTTTCTTTGTTCTCGTGCCATTCGTCCTCCTTTGAATCCATTGAAGAACAAGGCTTTGGAGAAATCGAATGTGCCGTTGAAAAAGTCGGGAATATGTGTGTCGACCGCCGGAATTATTGGTGTTTTATCAAGTCCGTTATGAACACTCGGACCAAAAGAACAGGGGTACCAAAAGGTACCCCTGTTCTTTTGGCTTGGGCGTTTGGTACACCAGCGGCCTCTTGCATTTCAATCAATGGCCGCAAAGCGGCCAAGCGGCGTCCATCGCCGCGCAGGCCGCTGGCGACGGGAGCGAAGCGACCTAGTGCCCTTCAGGGTATTCAAATCCAGTCACTCGGACCAAAAACGCTGAAATCATTAGTGATTTCAGCGTTTTTCTTTTGTTCTGTTTCGATTTTCAGCACGCTTGATTTTTTATGAAAAAAAGAAAAATTCAAGCGTGCTGTTTTGCTGTAATAAAATAGTTTCCTGCTGAAAGGTTTGATTAGCTCCTCACCGGAGAGATCTCGGTGAGGAGCTTAATTATGCGCAGCGATCAGGCCTTGCGGTTCTGGATCTCCTCGATGATAGCGGGAACGAGCTTCCGGAAGTCTGCGACCGCACCGTAATGGCTGGCGCTGAAGATCGTAGCGTTGGCGTCTTTGTTGATGCTCATGATGCACTTGGACTTGTCCATACCGGCCATGTACTGAACGGAGCCGGAAATGGCCACGTTAATGATGAGATCGGGGGTGATGGTGGCACCGCTCTGGCCGATCTGCAGTTCATGACCCAGCATGCCGGTTTCGCGCAGAGGACGGGAGCAGCCGACCTGCCCGTTGATAAGCTCGGCTAGGGTGCTGAGCATGGCCAGGTCCTCCTCGTTCTTAACGCCGAAGCCGCCTGCCACCACGATGGAAGCCTTGTCGATGGGCTGGCTGGCGAAGACCTTCTCCTCCGTGTTGAGAATGACAAAGTCCTCGTCATCACTGACAGCGATATCCTCGGTGATCACGGGGCCGGAGGCGCCGGCAATGGGGGCGATGGGCTCAAACACTTTGGGGTGCACGGTGCACATCTGGGGACGCTTCTCTGGGATGGCGATATGGGAGAGGATGTTGCCGCCGAAGTTGGGGGTGGTCTGTACAAAGGTGCCTTCTTCATCCACGTCCAGGTCAATGGCGTCAGCAGTCAGGCCGGTGCCGAGGCGGGCCATGACCCGAGGAGCCAACTCGCGGCCGATGGGAGAGGCGGCAAAAAGGAAGATGGAGGGCTTGTGTTTCTCAACGAGTTCGACCAGGGCTTTGGCATAGACGCGGTGTTTGTAAACAGCCAGCGCGTCGTTTTCCAGTACGATCACCTGCTCGGCGCCATGGGCGAAAAGCGTGTCACAGATGGGAGCGACATCCTTGCCCAGGAGGACTGCCGTGATGGTGTCGGTTCCACCGAGCTTGGCTTTCAGATCAATGGCTTTGGCCAGCAGTTCCAACGGAGTGGAGGAGAGAACGCCGTTTTCCTGCTCGGCAAATACCCAAATTCCCTTGTAATCAGCTTTATTCATGTTCTTCTTACTCCTTTCCAATCAGATCTTGTGCTCGGCCTCGAGGGCGTCGACGAAGGCCTTGGCCATCTCTTCGATCTCGCCGGTGAAGTAGCTCGTATCGGTGTTGTGCTTGGGCGGCTCGAAGATTTTTTTGTTGACAGAGGGAGAGCCCGCAGCGCCGGTCCTGGCGGTATCGCACTCGGCAGCGGCTGCGTCCCAGGTGTAGTGCGGTTTGCGGCCGCGGGTAAAGATGCCTTTGGCGGTGGGGAAGCGGGGATTGTTGATGTTCTCGGTCACGGAGACCATGGCCGGCAGCTTGACCTTTACATCCTGGAAAGAGGAACCCAGGTCACGGCGGCAGTAGGCCCAGCCGTCCTTGATCTCAAGGCTGTCGGCCAGAGTGACCTGGGGCAGACCTAGGAACTCCGCCACGATAGGTGCGGTCTGCGCGGTCTCGGCGTCGGTGGCGCATTTGCCGAAGAGCAGCAGATCGTAGTCGCCGATCTTCTCCGCGGCCTTGGCCAGCGTATAACCGGTGGCAAGGGTGTCCGCACCGCCGAAAGCGCGGTCGCTGAGCAGGTAGCACTCGTCGCATCCCATGGCCAGGGCGTGATCGAGTACAGCCATCGCCTGGGGGGGACCCATGCTGACCGCGCAGATGGTGCCGCCCACAGCCTCTTTGATCTGCAGAGCAGCTTCGATGGCGTTCATATCGTAGGGGTTTACGGTGCTTTGAACTCCATCGCGGCAGATGTTGCCGGTCTTGGGGTCAATTTTCACGTCCACGGTATCCGGGACCTGTTTGACAAATACAAGGATTTTCATAGACATTAGCACTCCTTCTTTCTATTAATCAACCGCGATCCGCGTGCGGTTTTCATAGGGAAGCCGCTTCCTGCGGCGCCGGGTCAAAGATGGTAAAAGCTCTTGACCATCATCAGGAACATATTGTCGTAGACGTTCAGCTGGCGATCCTTTTTGTACACAAGATAGACCGGCATGGAAAAGTCCACGTCCTTCACCGGGATGGCTTTTACCTTCAACATATCGTTGTCTCTAAGATCAATCGTACAAAGCCGCGTGACCAACAAAGGATTGTTGGAAATGATTTCCACCGTCTGGGCCGGAATGTCGCTTTCGTAGGCTTTGAAGACCTCAATGTTCGCCTCCCGGCAGCATTGCCTGAACAGTCGTGTGGGGTAAGTGACGGTGTTGGGCAGGACGAAGGGAAGGCCGTTGAGGTCCCGCATCTCCAGTTCGTCTTTCGCTGCCAGCGAGTGCTGCTTGTTGACGAGAATGACCTGCTGCAGCGTATCCAGCCGGATCGCCTGCAAACCGTTCACGTCTTCTTCCCCATAGATGACGGCATAGTCGACCTCTCCCTTAGCCACGGCCTTGGAGCATTCGGGGGAATACATCTCCACAAGGCGCACGTCCAGATCACTGTTGCCGGAGATCAGAAAACGCTGAAACTCCACGGGAATCCGGGAGATCATGCTTGTGGAAATCGCCACCGAAAGACGGCCCGACCCGGCCCCGCCGCTGCGGCAGATCCGGTTGATGTTGTCAACGATGCCGACGATGCGGGCAGCTTCTATCCGTACCTTTTTCCCGACCTCCGTCAGCACGATCCCGTTGGATTTTCGATAAAACAGATCACATCCGAGTTCATCCTCCAAGCGCCGAATGGAAAGACTCAAGCCCTGCTGGGACATCTGTATCCGTTCGGCAGCCTTGGAGATGCTGCTGCAATTGCATACTTCCAAATAATAACGAAGCTGATTGATATCCATGGTGTTCCCCTCCAGAACCAGGCCCTGCTAAATTCCAGCCTCCAACCGCATATGTATTTGTTATTATGAACTCCTTTGTATTAATGAATACTAAAGTAACGATATCACAGAATTGTTAATTTCGCTACAAATCTTGCGAAATATTTGACACAAGAAAAACTTGTATTCTACGACGGATAGTTGTGACAGTGACAAAAGAAAATGTTGTAAGAAACATACAATTGTAGGGGGCCGAAAATATGTGTTTATTGTGTTTGTTTAACAAAAATTATACAATAAATCCAAGAATGTATGAATGATTTTTGCCGTTCAGGAAACCGACTTTTTCGTCGGTCAAATCAGATGACGGCATCTTCTTGGCCTCGGGTTTGACAAAAAAGCTGCAAATTAGAACCGGAAAATCGCCGGGAAGAAGAACGGACGAAGCATCGGAAGCAGAAACGGACAAGAGAAAAGGGGGTTAGAAAATGGCAGAAAAAGAGTTTGAAAATTTCCTGTTGGACATCGAAGACGGAATCGCAGTTTTCACGGTCAACAAGCCCGAGGTCCACAACGCGTTCAGCGATGACTGCTGGCGCGAGCTGCGGGAGTTTATGGAGTGGGTCGAGGAAAACGATGAGATCAAAGCGGTCATCCTCACCGGCGCCGGTCAGAAGGCTTTCGTATCCGGCGCGGACGTCAGAAAGTTTGCCAAACCCAGAACTGCGGAGTACGGCATCAAGCTGCGGGATCTGGACTACGCGCTGCGCATGATCGAGACAGGCTCCAAGCCGGTCATTGCCGCGGTCAACGGCTACGCCTTCGGCGGCGGCTGCGAGATCGCGCTGGCCTGTGATATCCGGCTGTGCAGCGAGAACGCCCAGTTTGGCCTGCCCGAGACCAAGCTCGGGATCATCCCCGGGGCAGGCGGCACCCAGCGGCTCAGCCGCATCGTGGGGGTCGGCCGCGCCAAGGAGATCATCCTCGGCGGGCGCATCCTGAAAGGACAGGAGGCGGTGGACGCGGGCCTGGCCATGAAGTGCGTTCCCCAGGAACAGCTGCTGAATGAGGCCAAGGCGCTGGCAAACGTCATGATCCAGCGGGCGCCGCTGGCCATGGCAGTGGTCAAGAGACTGATCCTTTCCTCTGCCACTACAGATATCGAGACCGGGCTCCGGGCCGAGGCGCTGGCCCTGATGGTGCTGATGGGCACCGAGGACAGACAGGAGGGCGTTACGGCCTTCAAGGAAAAGCGCAAACCCAATTTCAAGGGCAGATAAAAGTCTGAAAGGAGAAACAGACATGAGCTATGCCATTCAGACGAAAGTAACGGAAATGCTGGGGATCGAGTATCCCATCATACAGGGCTGCATGCAGTGGATCGCCAGGGCCTGCCTGGTGGGCGCCGTATCCGAGGCGGGCGGCCTCGGGGTGCTGTCCTCTTCTACCCATCGCACAGCGGAAGATCTGCGTGCGGAGATCCGCAAGGTCAAGAAGATCACGTCCAAGCCTTTTGCCGTAAACATTACGCTGCTGCCGTCTCTTTACGTTCCGGACTATGACGGCTTTATCCGGGTGTGCGGCGAGGAAGGGGTCAAGATCATCGAGACCGCCGGCCGCATTCCCAGCGACGCTATGATCGCCAAATTCAAGGAATACGGCATGATCTGGAGCCACAAGTGCACCATTACCAAGCATGCCCAGAAAGCGGAGAAGGCCGGCTGCGACCTGATCGTTGCCGACGGCTTCGAGTGCGCGGGGCATCCCGGTGAAAATGACATCGGCACCATGGTGCTGACCACCCGCTGTGTGGAGCAGCTGCACGTCCCGGTCATTACCGCCGGCGGTGTCGGCACCGGCCGGCAGATGGCGGCGGCTCTGATGCTGGGGGCGCAGGGCGTATACATGGGGACCCGCTTCCTGCTCTCGGAAGAGTGTCCGGTGCTGGATTCACTCAAGCGGCACCTGGCGGAGAATACCAACGAGCTGGATACGATCCTTCTGCTGCGTTCCTATGTCAACACTACCCGCGCTTACAAGAGCGAAATGGCCAAGAGCGTGCTTGCCCGTGAGAAGCAGGGGCTGCCCTTTGACGCGGTGGCGGAGGACATGTCCGGCATCAAGGCGCAGGAGCTCTTCTTTGAAAACGGCGATTACGATCACTGCGGCACCATCTGCCTGGGCCAGGTCACCGGTGTGATCCACGATGTCCTGCCGGTCCGGCAGATCATCGAGGACACCATGCGCGAATGCGTGGAGACCATTCGGAGTTTCCAGGTTTGAGCCCAAGCCCCGCGAATCCATTTTGTAAGCCATGTGTGCACCCGCACACAGGAAAAAAATTATAATGTTTGGAGGAAAACACTATGAGAGACAACCGTTATTTGCTTACCACGGCTGAGCAGGATCTTAGATTGATGGTTCGCGATTTCGCGGATAAGGAGATCATTCCCAAGACCGCCGCTCTCGACGTGGAAAAGGAGGTCATGAACGACCTGTTCCGTCAGGCATATGAGATGGGACTGACCTACCTCACGCTCCCTGAGAAATACGGCGGACTGGGCGGCACCATCTTCCAGAACACCCTGGTCAAGGAAGAACTGGCCCGCGGTGACGCCGGCTTCTCCGGCAACGTGGCAGTCTGCTACATGGCTTCCGTCCCCGTGAAGGTCGCCGGCACGCCCGAGCAGATGAAGTGGATCGCCGATCGCCTGACTTCCGGCGGCCGCGGCTGCTTTGCACTGACCGAGGCTGACGCGGGCTCCGACGCCAGCTCCCTGACCACCCGCTACACCCGTGAGGGCGAGTACTTCGTGCTCAACGGCCGCAAGAGCTTCATCACCGCCGCTGAGGACGCCGATTTCGGTATCTTCTTCGCCTCCCATGACCTGAGCCTGCGTGCCAAGGGTATCTCCGCCTTTCTGGTAGACATGAAGACGCCCGGCATCTCCATCGGAAAACACGAGGACAAGATGGGCTTCCGCACCTCCTCCACCAACGACGTGGTCCTGGAAGACGTCAAGGTTCCCGTTGCCAACCTGATCGGTGCCGAGGGCAAAGGCTTCGGCATTGCCATGACCTCTCTGGGCTACACCCGTCCGTCCTCCGGAGCCGGCGCCATCGGCAACGCCCAGTATGCTCTGGAATGCGCTGTTGAGTACGCCAAGGTCAGAAAGACCTTCGGCAAGCCCATCTGCAAGAATCAGGGCGTCAGCTTCATGCTGGCCGACATGTTCACCCGTCTGAATGCCGCACGTCAGTTCACCTGGTACGTCTGCAAGTGCGCCGACGAAGGCATCCGCGACGGCCGCCTGGCCTCCGCTGCCAAGTACTTCGCCTCCGACGCCGGCATGAAGGTCTGCGAGGACGCTGTTCAGATCATGGGCGGCAACGGCTACAGCCGCGACTACCCCGTTGAGAAGCGCTTCCGCGACGCGAAGCTGTACCAGATCTTCGAGGGCGCCAACCAGATCCAGCGTATGATCGTCGGCAACGACCTGTGCGCTGAGGACAAGTAATAAGGAGAAAGGCAAGAGAAATGGAACTTCAGTATGTGCTGTTTGAAGTAAAAGACAATGTCGGTTACATTACGCTCAACCGTCCCGAGAAGAGAAACCCCCTGAACGTGGACGTGGCTCCCGAGCTGATGCACTGCCTGGACGCCTGCGACTATGACGACGAAGTGCGTGCGGTGGTGATCCGCGGCGCCGGCGGCAATTTCTCCGGCGGCGGCGACATCAACACCATGAAGTACCGCATCGACAACGGCATCCGCGGCACCCGCCAGGCTTGCCGTGCCCTGGGCGCCGCCCTGTGGCGCATCCGCAATGTGAAGAAGCCTGTGATCGCCTGGATCGAGGGCGCCATCGCCGGTGCCGGCATCGCCCTGGCCCTGGCCTGCGACTTCAGCATCATCGATGAGGCCTCCAAGGCCACCTTCGCTTTCGTAAACGTGGGCTTCATTCCCGACTGCGGCTGCTCTCTGTTCCTGTCCAGAGCGGTCGGCACCACCCGGGCCACAGAGCTCATGATGTCCGGCAAGCTGTTCAGCGGCAAGCAGGGCGCCGAGTGGGGCATGTTCACCGAGGCCGTTCCCGCTGAGAAGCTGGAGGAGACCGTGCAGAAGTACATCAAGAAGTACTCCCACGGCCCCACCGTTTCCTATGCAAACATCAAGAGCCTCATCAACAGAGTCAATTACAACGAATGGGCCCTCATCAACCAGAGCGAGATCGAGCTGCAGGGCGAGTGCGAGCTGACTTCTGACTACCCCGAAGCAGTCAATGCTTTCCTGTCCAAGCGGAAGCCGCAGTTCACCGGTAAATAAGGGAGGAGACGGCTATGGCTAACATTTTCGAAGGCGTTCGTGTGCTTGACTTCACCAGCAACCTGGCCGGCCCCGGCTCCACCGCACTTCTGGCGGATTTCGGCGCTGAGGTCATCAAGGTTGAGCGGCCCATTGCGGGGGACGATATCCGGGGGGTTTCTCCCCGTATGGAGGGACAGGCTCTGTTCCATCACTTCTCCAACCGGGGCAAAAAGTCCATCGTTCTGGCACTGGATGATCCCAGATCCAAGGAACTGCTCTACAAGATGATTCAGGATACCGACATCATCGCCGAGAGCTATAAGCCCGGCCAGATGAAGAAGTTCGGCCTGGACTACGAGAGCGTCGTTCAGATCAAGCCCGACATTATCTACATGTCCGTTTCCGCCTGCGGCCAGACCGGCGGCTACAGCAAAAAGCCCGGCTATGACGTCATCGCCCAGGGCATGAGTGGTATCATGGACCTCAACGGCGATCCCTCCGGCCCTCCGGCCCGCATGGGCGTTCCCGTGGGCGACTATGTGGGCGCGCTCAACGCCGCCTTCGCTATGGCAGCTGCTCTGTACCACAAGATGCGTACCGGCGAGGGCCAGCATCTGGACATCTCCCTGCTGGACGGCATGGTAGGCATCAACTCCATGATGGAAGGCGCCCTGAATCTGGGCACCAAGCCCTCTCGTACAGGCAACCACTATGCCAACATGGCGCCCTACGGCGTCTACAACGGCAACAACGGCCAGAGCTGCGTGATCTCCGCATACAGCCCCAAGGGCTGGAACAGTCTGTGCGCTGTCATGGGCCGTCCGGACTTTGCCAACGATCCCCTTGTGGCCGACAACACCGCCAGAACCAAGAACATCAAGTATCTGGTGGAGAATGTGGAAGCCTGGCTGAAGCAGTATGACGATATCAACGAGCCTATCGCCATGATGGAAGCGGCCGGCATCGCCTGCTGCAAGATCAAGAGCACCTCGGAAGTCAGCAAGGACGACGTCCTCTGGGAGCGCGGCACCCTCGTGGAAGTGGAGACACCGCCTTCCTTCAAGGAGAACAAGACCGTCAAGCGCCGCGGCCCCTGGATCAAGATGTCCAAGACGCCCGCGCTGGTCAAGCGTGCGCCCGACCTTGGAGAGGACAGCGTGTTCTATCTCACCCAGTATGGCCTGAGCGAGCAGGAGGTCCTGGATCTCGAGCAGAGCTTTGTGGATGCGGCAAAGGCCAAAAAGAAGAAATAATACTTTTTTACTCCTAAATCCGCGCCGGGCCTGGGCCTGCCGGAACAGGTCCGGCGCACTCGCTGCCTAAGAAAAAACAGAAAGGAGACTGTACGTTGAAAAACAAACTCTATGCTTCAGCCCGGGAAGCAGTCGACGCTCTGGTAAAAGACGGCGACGTGGTTGCGCTTGCAGGCGTCTCCAATTCCTGCGTGGCGAAGGAGCTGTCCTTCGCACTTGAAGCAAGATTCCTGGAGACCGGTTCTCCCAAAAATCTGACGGTGCTTTCCATGTCCGCACCGCTGGACGGCATGGATATGTACGCACACGAGGGCATGACCTCCCGTGTGATCCTCGGCCATTATAATAACAACACCGCTCTGAAAGAATTCGTGGCCGGCAATAAATGCCAGGCATGGAACCTGCCGCAGGGCATTATGAGTATCCTCTTCCGCAGTGCCAGCGCCGGCGAGACCGGCCTGCTGACCAAAGTCGGCCTTGGTACTTTCGTCGATCCCAGAAACCAGGGCGGCAAAAACAACGATGTGACTACGGAAGACCTGGTGGAATTGGTGGAAGTCAAGGGGGAGGAGTACCTTTGGTATAAGGTGATCGCGCCTAATGTCGCGTTCATTCGCGGTACCGCCGCCGATGAAAAAGGTAACGTCTCCCTGCATGACGAGATGTACTGGGCTGATGCGCAGTACGTTGCTCAGGCGGCGAAGGCCAATGGCGGCAAAGTTATCGTCCAGGTCCGTGACTACGTCAAGGCAGGTAGCCTGGCCGCCCATGATGTTCAGATCCCCGGTATCATGGTCGATGCTATCGTTACCACGAAGGATGTGGAGAAGTTCCACCGCATGACTCCCGGTACCGCTTTCAGCAAGTACCTGCTGGGTGAGGCCAAAATGCCTGAATCGATGATCCAGTCCATGCCCAAGCCTCTTGACGAGCGCAAGATCATCGGCCGCCGCGCGGCCATGGAAGTCGGCGCGGACATGAACGTCAACATCGGCTTCGGTATGCCCGAGGTCGCTTCCGCCGTAATGACGGAAGAAGGTGTGGCTGAGCATATCTCCCTGTCCGTGGAGCACGGCCTGGTAGGCGGCGTCGCCGCGCCCGGCGAGCGCTTCGCCGTACACGTCAACTACGACGCGCTTGTGGACGCGCCCCGTCAGTTCGACTTCTATCACGCGGGCGGCCTGGACATCACCTTGCTCGGCAACGCCCAGACGGACCCCGCAGGCAATGTCAACGTCCATAAGTTCGGAAAGCTTCCCACCGGTGTGGGCGGATTTATCGATATCGTCACCGCCACCAAGAAGATCGTTTTCTGTGGCACCTTCACCACCAAGGGGCTGAAGGAGCATGTGGAGGACGGCAAGCTGGTGATCGACACGGAGGGCGCGGTGAAGAAATTCGTTCCCGCTCTGCCGCAGACGACGTTCAGCGCCCCCTATGCCCTCAAGAACGGCTGCAAGGTCTTGTACGTTACCGAACGCGCGGTATTTGAACTGACCGAAAAGGGCATCATGCTCACCGAGTACGCCCCCGGCGTAGATGTTCAGAAGGATATTCTGGATCAGATGGAATTCAAGCCGCTGATTTCCGAGAACCTGAAAGAGATGGACGCCCGGATCTTCAAACCGGAGAAGATGGGCCTTCTCGACGCATTGGATATCTGATCACAGATCGGATACTAAAAAAATAAAACAGTAAAGGAGATCCAACATGGAAGAGTACAAACCTGCCGGCAGATACTTCGACGAGTTCCAAGTCGGCGAAGTCCTCATCACTGCCTCCCGCACCGTAAGAGAGTGCGACATCGCCACCTTTGCCGGCCTGTCCGGCGACTACAACCCCCTGCACACCGATGAGGAGTGGGCCAAGAGCAATTCTCCCCACGGCGGCTGCATCGCCCACGGCGCTTTGGTAATCGCCATCGCCTCCGGCCTGCGGCAGCAGACCCGCTTCATGGAAGGCACCACCATCGCTCTGGCTGGCATTACCGAGAAGTTCCTGGCGCCCACTCGCGCCGGTGACACGATCCATTGCCGCATTGAGATCACCGAGATGAAGCCCTCCAAATCCAAAAATGACCGTGGTCTGCTGGTGTACACCTGCGACACCATCAACCAGAAAGGCGTGACTGTCGTCCATCAGGAGCTGACCGTTATGCTCAAGCGGAAACCTCAGGAGTAAGCAGGCATCTTTCCCGCCCCGGCAGTTCCGGGGCGGGGAAGCACAAAAGAAAAAGAAAGGTTTAGGAGTAAGAAATGGCTGAGACAGTAAAATTATCGCCGAAGGTGAAAAAAGACGTTATTCACACCATAATCGGTGTTTGCCTGTATATCATCATCGGACATATTCTTCCGTATAAAGAGCCGTTGACGAAGGAAGGCATCCAGCTTCTGGGCGTCTTCGTCATGACTATTTATCTCTGGACTACCGTCAGCACTTTCTGGCCCAGCGTTTTAGCAGTGTTCATGCTCGGTACCACAGGCTACTGTTCCGGTACTGCAGCTCTGAAGGAATGCTTTGGCCACGGTATGACCGTGTTCGTTGCATTCATGCTGATTTTCAACGTGGCCATGAATGAGAGCGGCTTCAGCCGCCGGATCGCGTTGTTCTTTGTTACGCGAAAATTTGTCAAAGGCAAACCGTGGCTTATCATGTTCATGCTGATGTTCTCAGTATGGTTCGTGTCCTTGTTTGTCACGTCCTCCGCGGTCTACGCCATGTTCCTGTCCATTGCGGATGAGATGCTGGAGATGACCGGCTATAAGGATGAGGATGATCTTCCGGAAGCCGTTTACTGCTGCATGATGTGGATCGACAATGTCGGACAGGGCTCCACGCCTATGTCTCACACCAACGTACTGCTGGGCATGAGCATGGCCCTGACGCTGTTTGGTTATGAGATCCCCTTCATGACGGTCTGCTGGGTCGGAATCATCTCCTGCTTCGTCATGTTCATCCTGGTCTTCCTGGAGTTCCGCTTTCTGCAGCGGCCCAACGTGGAGAAGATGCGTAACCTGGATATCGACGCACTCCGTGCCACCGTACCTCCTGCCTCCAAGCGGGAGAAGGCTGTTGCCGAGACTATTATGAAGATCCCCGGCCTGTACAACTTCGGCAGCATGCTGAAGAACCTGGGCACCTACGCGCCTCCTCTGCTGCTGGTCGCAGCGCTCTGCATCATCCCCGTGGAAGGCAAGCCCGTATTGAATCTGCCTGATGCCTGCAAGAAGATCAACTGGGGCGCCTGGGGTATGATGGCCGCCTTGATGGGCATGGCCACCTTCCTAGGCAAGTCCGACTACGGCGTGATGCCCTGGCTGACCGAAGTCTTTGGCGGTTTTGTGGGCAATCTTGGTATTTCCGGCAACGCCATGGCCATGATCGCTATCGCGCTGATCGGCATTCAGACCAACTTCATGTCCAATACTGCTTCCGCTACCATGTTCAACGCCTATGCTCCCATCATTGTGGCTCTGGGCGGCGGCAACCCGGTCGCGGCTGCCATGTGCGCCGGCATGATCTGCAACGCTGGCAACATTCTTCCCTCTGCCTGCCCCATTGCCGGCCTGTGCAACTCCCTCCCGCAGGTGCGCATGAGCTATAACATTCGTTACGGTGCCATTGCCACCATCCTCTGCGTCCTGGTTGGCGTGTTCATTGCGTATCCGCTTTACAGCTCGGTTTGCCCAGTCGTCACCCAGATGGTCAGCTGAGCGAAGCGATAGAGCACGCCGGGCAAATGTGACCCTGATATTCTAAAAGATAGGAGTAAAATTATGGCTGAAACAATAAAAATGTCGCCGAAGGTGAAGAAAAACGTCATCCATACCATTATTGGCGTTATTCTTTACATCATCATCGGCCATCTTCTCCCTTTCCATGAGCCGCTGACGAAGCAGGGCATCCAGCTTCTGGGCATCTTTGTTATGACCATATACCTCTGGACCACTGTCAGCACTTTCTGGCCCAGTGTTCTGGCCGTATTCATGCTCGGTACCACAGGCTACTGCTCCGGTACTACAGCCCTAAAGGAATGCTTTGGCCATGGCATGACCGTGTTCGTCGCGTTCATGCTGATGTTCAATGTAGCGATGAATGAAAGCGGCTTCAGCCGCCGTATCGCGCTGTTCTTCGTAACACGGAAATTCGTTAAGGGCAAGCCCTGGCTCATTATGTTTATGCTGATGTTCTCCGTGTGGGTTGTCTCTGCATTCGTGACCTCTTCCGCCGTATACGCCATGTTCCTGTCCATCGCGGATGAGATGCTGGAAATGACCGGTTGCGACAAGGAGGACGACGATCTGCCAGAAGCTGTATACTGCGCGATGATGTACATTGACAACATCAACCAGGGTTCCACGCCCATGTCCCACACCAACGTGCTGCTGGGCATGAGCATGGCTCTCACCCTCTTTGGATATGAAGTTCCCTTCATGACCGTCTGCTGGGTCGGCCTGGTTTCCTGCTTCGTGATGTTCCTCATCGTCTTCCTGGAGTTCCGCTTCCTGCAGCGTCCCAACGTGCAGAAGATGAAGGATCTGGATATCGATGCGCTGCGTGCCACCATTCCTCCTGCTGACAATAAGGAGCGGGCTGTTGCCATCGCCTTCATCGTCCTGACGAGACTATTATGAAGATCCCCGGCCTGTACAACTTCGGCAGCATGCTGAAGAACCTGGGCACCTACGCGCCTCCTCTGCTGCTGGTCGCAGCGCTCTGTGTCATTCCTATTGACGGCAAGCCCGTTATGAGCCTGCCCGAAGTGTGCAAGAAGATCAACTGGGGCGCCTGGGCCATGATGGCCGCCCTGATGGGCATGGCCACCTTCCTTGGCAAGTCCGACTACGGCGTGATGCCGTGGCTGACGGAGGTCCTGGGCGGCTTTGTCGGCAACATGGGTATCTCCGGCAGGGTCATGGCGCTGATCGCCATCGCGCTGATCGGCATCCAGACCAACTTTATGTCCAACACGGCTTCCGGTACCATGTTCAACGCCTATGCTCCCATCATTGTGGCTCTGGGCGGCGGCAACCCCATTGCGGCTGCCATGTGCGCCGGCATGATCTGCAACATGGGCAACATGCTGCCCTCCGCCTGCCCCATTGCCGGTCTCTGCGCCTCCCTGCCTCGCGTCCGTCTGAGCTACCAGATGCGTTTTGGCATTCTTGCGGCTGTGATTTGCATTATCGTCTGCATGTTTGTGGCATATCCGCTGTACAGCGCGGTCTGCCCCGTGGTTTATGAGATCGTCAGCTGATCTCCCGCAAAGCTAAGTGAATCGGAAATGATCGGAGCGGGGACGATCTCCGCTCCGATTGTTCTATCCTGGAGGGTGGGTATTTATGCGCCTTGGCGATAAACAAGGAAAGCTCTTCTATGGTTGGTGGGTCGTCATCGCCTGCTTCTTCCTGTCGGGAGGCGGCGTCGGGATCCTGATCAACTCGATGGGGACTTTCATCAAGCCTGTCAGCGAAGCCATGGGCTTCAGCCGGGCACAGTTTTCTCTCTGCACATCCCTGTCCAGCTTTGCCGGTATGTTCGCCTACCCCGTGTGGGGTGCGTATATGAAGAACCACTCCATTCGCAGAGCCATGCTGGTCACCGGGATTCTGATCCCGATTGTGCTTTTTGGGTATTCCGTCTGTACGAAGCTGTGGCAGTTTTATCTCTGCGCCATTTTGGTCGGGTTGATGACAGGAAGCGTTTCCACACTCCCCGTTACGGCGCTGATCAACAACTGGTTTGAAGATTCCCGCGGTACCGCCACAGGCATCGGCTCCTGCGGGAGCGGACTGGCCATGGTCATCGTCCCTATGGTTTCGGCCATCATTCTGGCCCGGGGCTGGCGCATGGCGTATCGGGCTCTCGGACTTGTGTTTTTCCTGGTGATAGAGCTCATGGCCCTGTTTGTGCTCCGTGACAAGCCTGCGGATCTGGGGCTGTCGCCCTACCGGAAGGGAAATAAAGAAAACACGGGTGCGATCCCAATCTGGGGCTTGAGTAAAAAAGACACGCTGAATACCGCCAGCTTTCGTCTTTTCCTGCTGCTTGCGATCCTGTCCGGTACGGTCAACACTTCCATTGTCAACCATACCTACGCATGTCTGACGGATATCGGTATTGCGGCCGCGCGTGCCTCGGCGATGATCTCGCTGCAGATGCTGTTTTTGATGGTCAGCAAATTTGCTCTTGGGATCGTGTTTGACAAGATCGGGCTGAAATGCGGCTTCCTGCTGTCGGTAGCAGGCTATGGACTGGCTGGCCTGCTGCTGCTTCTGGCCCCGCACTGTATCCCCCTTGCGTATCCGGCTCTGATCTGCTCCGGCGTGGGCAGTGCGCTTCCGGCCATGAGTATGGCTTACGTTGCCCGCAGCGTGTTCGGGAATCGGGATTACAGTGGCCTGTGCGGCATTATGCTCAGCCTCGTTTTTCTGGGAAATGCCATTGGTACAACGCTGAACGGATATATCTATGACGCAACGGGCTCTTATCAGCTGGGATGGATTCTGGTCATGTTGGAGGCGACTGCCATGGCGATCCTGTTCTTTATGGTTCTGAAAAGTGCAGAGAAAATCGGCCTTGGGCCGAGAGCACAGGGCTCAAATTGATAAGAGCCGGGAAAGGAGAATGGACGGATGGCAAATTATGTATATCGCAACCGCGCGGGTGCGGGGGAGTACACAGACAGTGAGCGAACCTGGCTGAATATCCTGCGCTACGTGAGCGTTATCGCCTTTACCGGCGGTTTGTTGTGCGCGATTTTCCGCGCGGCGCATCCGGTCGTGTGGGTGCTGTTGCTGCTCATCGGCTTTACTTCCGCAACGGTGACGGTACGCATCATGCGGCGCGGCGTTGCACGATATAAGGTGCACGAACAGCAAAAAAAGAAAAAGAATGCGACCGGAAAAAGAAATCGGCGGTCTTGAGTTGAGAATATCAGTAAAGAATAGTATGTCCGGCTGTGAGGGACAAACTTGCGGGATGGGAGCGAAACTGATGCAGGAAAGAAAAATATCGGATAATGTGATCCGGCGGCTGCCGCGCTATCTGCGCAAGCTGAACGAGTTGCAGGCTAACGGCGTAAAAAGAGTATCTTCCTTTACCCTGGCGGAACAGCTGGGGCTGACAGCCTCCCAAATCCGGCAAGATCTCAATTACTTCGGCGGCTTTGGGCTTCAAGGTTACGGTTATAACGTGGACGCTTTGCGGGACGAAATCGAAAGGATCCTTGGAATGAAGCGGGGATACCGTGCGATCCTGATCGGCGTTGGAAACATCGGACATGCCTTGATCGAGCGCTTTCAGTTCAATGACTGGGGCTTTGTTCTTGAATGTGCATTTGACGTTGAGCCGGAACTGGTCGGCACCGTTCAAAAAGGGATCCCCGTATGCGCGGCGGCGGCTTTGCCTGATTATCTGCGCAGCAATCAAATCGATGTCGCGGTGCTTGCGGTCCCATCTACGGAGGCTTTAAAAGTGGCGGAAGAACTGGGCAGATATGGCGTCAAGGGGATATGGAACTTCACCAATGTGGATGTGCAGATGGTAGCGGGAAACGCAATCGTGGAGAACGTGCACTTTTCCGACAGCCTCCTTGCCATGAGCTATTACCTGTCTCAGGAATAGCGGAAGCGTCTGCTCTCTCCCAAATGGACAGGGAAAGCATTTTGGGAAAGGTCCCGATACCGGAATACCCGCAGGTTTCCAGAGCTGCTCTGCCAGCAAAAGAAACCTGCGGGCTTCGTTTATGCAGGAAGTACTTTGCTGAACCGCCGCGGACAGATGGCGGCGGAGAACAGGCAGAAGAAGATCAATGTGATCAAAACGGCCCCGGAACTGCGGGGCTTTAGCCAAGGCAGCCGGAGCGCAGAGAGCTTCACCTGTGACGGCATCCGATAAGCAGGAAAACAACGAAAAATTCTTTGACTGGAGTTCTTTGGCCTCCTTTTCTGCGCTTATGCGACACAAAAGGCCGGGCCAAATACCTGGATGGCTTCCTTGGCTTGCCGCTCCTGTTCGCGGGCAATTCGCATCTGTTCCCGTTCCAGAGCAATCAAGCGGGCGGTTTCCGTCTTGGCCTCGGCTTGCTGCCGTTTCCACTCTGCCGTCATTCGCGCAAGCTCCGCGCTGCGCTTCTTAAAAAAATCGTTAATTTCCTCTTAGAACTTGTATATACTATAGCCAGAAAGACTAACTATTAAAAGTCAATCCCTAAAGAGTGAAACACTCCATTAGTAAATTCTGCCAGGAGAAAACGGCTGATCCCCTTGAATTTGGATGATTGTATGAGAGAAATGTTTATCGACTGCTCCCGGGGACTTGCGGGGGACATGCTCTCCGCTGCCCTGTTGGAGCTTTGCCCAGACTGGGAAGAAATGTTGTGCAAGCTCAATGCCATCGGGATCCCGGAAGTCTGTTATGAGGCATCCACGGTCAGGAGCTATTCCGTCTCCGGCACGCACATGTCCGTTACCTATAAGGGGGAGGAGGAAGAACCCGGCTGCCAGGGCGCGCATCACGAGCACCATCACCGGCACCTGTTTGATATCCGGCAAATCGTGGAAAAGCTCAATTTGAGCGAAAGCGTCAAAGCCCACGTGCTGGCGGTTTATGAGCTGATTGCGCAGGCAGAGTCCACGGTGCACGGGGAACCCATGGAACATATCCATTTCCATGAGCTTGCAGCATGGACGCGGTGGCTGATATCTCCGCTGTCTGCAGGATGATCGAACAGCTGGGCGTGAAGCACATCACGGCCACACCGATTTGCACAGGCTTCGGCTCTATCCAGTGTGCCCATGGGGTTTTGCCAGTCCCCGCACCGGCCACGGCACTGCTGCTGGAGGGGATTCCCAGCTATGTGGGCGATCTAGAGGGAGAGCGCTGCACCCCCACAGGTACAGCGCTGGTCAAACACTTTGCAGATACCTTCGGTCAGCAGCCCCTGATGACAGTCTCCGCCATTGGTTACGGTATCGGAAAGAAGGATTTCGGACGGCTGAGCTGTGTGAGAGCCAGTCTGGAATGGGCGTGATCAAGTAAGTTGAGCATCATCCTGTTTGCAGTTGTTCTATCGTTTTACTTTTCCTTTAAGTAGAGTCCATACTTTTCCCTTTTAAATACCTCCAAGGTACCGCCGATGGATTTTCCATCGGCGGTACTGTTGGTACGCATGGCAGAAAGGTGAAAAAAAGAAAAACCCGTAGAGCAGAATCATCAAGAGATAGTATGAAACGGGAATTACGCAAAACAGCCCCCACATTTGTGGGGCAAGGGTTTCAATCCTCGTTCCGCGCCGCTTAGCGGCGCGAAGATCCGCTTCGCTCAAATTCATGGGAGGGGAATCCCATCCCCTCCCAAGCCCACCCCATGCGGGAGGGAAGTCCGCCGCGAGCGGCCTCTTGCAATCCCATCCATGGCCGCCGGCGCATCTGATCCAAACGGAGGCTCTGCCGGGCGGGCAATCGGCAAGGTTTGGTTGACTTTGCTCATGCAGATGCTATAATAAAATAAACTGGGTTTTCCCGGCTTTCGATACTGCTGTACAGGGGCGGCCTGCCGCCGCGGACAATAGCGTATTCCGCAGCGCCGCTTTCCGTGGATTTGCCCGGACAGCCGGAGGACTCGGGATAAGCAGATACAGTCTTAAGCAGGAGGGAAAACACGAGAGGCCTTTCCGGACATTTGTCGGACAGAGGATGCTGTCCTTTGCAGCAAATTTCCTCTACGGCGGACGATCGAAGGATTGCAAAAGACAGGCCCCATTCCTGTTGGATCACAAAAGAAGAGAAAAGCGGAAAAGACGCAGAAGGGAGCATACTATGCTGAGCATTGAAAAAAGCGCAAACGCAACGGAACTGAACATCAAATTGACTGGGCGGCTGGACACGACCACCTCGCCGGAGCTGGAGAAGGAACTGAAGGCTTCTCTGGACGGCATCACCACGCTGGTCATCGACATGACCGGGCTGGAGTATATCTCCTCCGCCGGGCTGCGTGTGCTGCTCTCCGCCCAGAAGAGCATG